>DATFEF010000048.1:0-18027 GCA_035251465.1 Rhizomicrobium sp.
TCATTTTGAAATATCGCCGCAATGACCCCTCCCCGAAAAATTCTCGCGAAATGCTCGAATTTTTCGACCCTCCCTCATGGGGAGGGTAAAGTATACGAATGAAGATTCGTCGTCTCTCTGAAGGTACTGTCAACCGTATCGCCGCCGGGGAAGTCGTCGAACGGCCCGCCGCCGCGATCAAGGAACTGGTGGAAAATGCGATGGATGCGGGCGCCACCCGCATCGACATTGCCGCCGCCAATGGCGGCGCTGATCTGCTGCTGGTGGAAGATGACGGCAGCGGCATGTCGGCCGATGATCTCAAATTGGCGATCGAACGCCATGCCACCTCCAAGCTGCCGGTCTTGGGTGGCGAGGACGATCTTTCGCATATCGTCACCATGGGTTTTCGCGGCGAGGCTTTGCCTTCCATCGGCGCGGTGGCGCGGCTCACTTTGACCAGCCGCACCAAGGAAGGCGAGGCGGCCGAAATCAAGGTCGATGGCGGCAAAGTGGAAGGCCCGCGCCCGGCGGCCTTCCGCGCCCGCGGCCAGCACGGCACCCGTGCGCAAGTGCGCGAACTGTTTTACGCCACCCCGGCGCGGCTGAAATTCCTCAAATCCACCCGATCCGAAGACCTGGCGATCACCGACATGGTCAAGCGGCTGGCGATGGCGCGGCCCGGTATCGGCTTCACGCTGACGCTGGACGGGCGCAAGGCGCTGGATCTGCCGTCCGAACCCGATCTGATGGATGGCCGGTTGCCACGCCTGGCCAAGATCATGGGCCGCGATTTCGGCGACAATGCCGCAGCGGTCGAAGCCGTGCGCGAAGGCGTGCGCCTGTCGGGCTATGCCGGACTTCCCACCTACAACCGCGCCAATGCTGCCATGCAGTTTTTGTTCGTCAATGGCCGCCCGGTGCGCGACAAGCTCTTGGTGGGGGCGGTGCGCGGCGCCTATGCCGATTTTTTGGCGCGCGACCGCCATCCTGCGCTGGCGCTGTTTGTGGATTGCGATCCCAGTTTCGTGGATGTGAATGTTCATCCCGCCAAGACCGAAGTGCGCTTCCGCGATGCCGGGTTGGTGCGCGGACTGATCGTGGGCGCCTTGAAACACGCACTTAGCCAGGCGGGCCATCGCGCTTCCACCACGGTCGCATCGTCCGCGCTTGATTCATTTAGAGTTGAGGCGGCGTTCCAGCGCCAGGCGCCACCATCCTATCCGTCAGCAAACAGTTTCGCGGTGCTGCGCGAGCCGGCGCCGCAAATGTTCCACGCGCCGATGTCGGCCAAGGTGGAAGAGGCGGCCATCCAGGCCGTGCCGCAGGAGAATTATCAGCTTGGTGTGGCCCGCGCCCAGTTGCATGGAACCTATGTCGTTGCCCAGACCACCGACGGGATTGTGATCGTGGACCAGCATGCCGCGCATGAGCGGCTGGTCTATGAGCGGATGAAAAAGGCCCTGGCCAATGGCGGCATCGCGCGCCAGCCTCTGTTGATCCCAGAAGTGGTGGAGATGGATCCGTCGGAAGTCGCGCGCGTTGCGGGCCGTGCCGCCGAATTGGCGGAGCTGGGCCTGGTGATCGAGACCTTCGGGCCTGATGCGCTGGTGGTGCGCGAGATCCCTGCGATGCTGGGCAAGTTGGACGTCAAGGGCCTGATGCGCGATCTGGCGGATGAGATCGCCGAGACCGGCAATGCTTTGTCTTTGAAGGAACGGCTGGAAGAGGTTTCCGGCACCTTGGCCTGTCATATGAGCGTGCGCGCCGGACGGCGGCTGAATGCCGATGAGATGAATGCGTTGCTGCGGGAAATGGAAGCCACGCCCCATTCCGGCCAGTGCAATCACGGTCGCCCGACCTATGTCGAGCTCAAGCTCGCGGATATCGAGAAGCTATTCGGTCGGCGTTAGAAACCGTAGCCGTGTCTCGCCATAGTCGCGTTCGTCCAGAAGCGTGAAACCAGCAAGATCGATCGCTTCGCCCGCATCGCTTTCGGCCACCAGCAGCGCCTTGTCCGCCAGCCAGCCGCCACCCTTCAGACTCTTGAGCGCCTTGGGGATGAGCTCCTTACGATAGGGCGGGTCGAGAAACACCAAGTTGAAGGGACCGCCCGCCGCAGGGCCGATGGGTCCTAGGTCTGTCGCGTCGCGCCGCCAGATGCGGGTGGCGCCGGTCAGACCCAGCGCCTCGACATTCTCGCGCTGCAGGGCGCGGCTGTCGGCGCTGTCATCCACCAACAGGCACCAGCGCGCGCCCTGGCTGATCGCCTCGATCCCCAGCGCCCCGGTGCCGGCAAACAGGTCGAGCACGGCGGCACCTTCCAGCGCAAAACCGATGCCGAAATCCTTGTGCCGCAGCATGTTGAAAATCGCCTGGCGGGTGCGGTCGGACGTGGGGCGCACGCGGGCATCGTCCGGCGTCACCAGCCTACGTCCCCCCAATTTTCCGCCCGTAATCCGCATCTGATCCCGATTTTGGCCGCAAAAGACGGTAATGGCCGTCCTGAACTGGCGAATAGCATGGCGAGGGTTTATAGGGCAGGGCCATGAGGCATCTTCTTGTTTTTCTCGCCTGGTTGATCGCCGCTCCGGCTTTGGCGCCCGAAGCCAAAGCGCAAGACACAGGTCCCAAGGTTCATGCCCGGCTGGTGGCCGAGGACAAGGCCATTGCGCCCGGCGGCAGCATCACGGTGGCACTGGAAGAGAAGATCGCGCCCCGCTGGCACACTTATTGGAAAAATCCCGGCGACGCCGGCGCGCCCACCGAGATCCAATGGACCTTACCGCCGGGCTGGAAGGCCGATGCCATTCAATGGCCACGTCCCAAGCGGCTGCCGGTCGGGCCGCTGATGGATTATGGCTACGAAGGCACGCCCTGGTTTCTGATCAAGCTCACCGCGCCCGCCGATGCCGGCGGCACGGTCACGATCAAGGCGGCAGTCAGTTGGCTGGTTTGCGAACAGATCTGCGTGCCGGAAGACGCCACCCTGACTCTGACTCTGCCGGTGGGCAAACAGGAGGCAGACCCGGCGGTGGCCAGGGATTTCGCGGCGGCGCGGGCGCTTCTGCCGGTGGCTTCGCCGTGGAAGATGACGTATGCGCTCGGTCAGAATCTTGATCTCTACGTCGCCGCGCCGTCCTTGGCGGCGGCGCATCCCAAAAGCGCCGATTTCTTTCCCGGCCGCGCCGGCCTGATCAAGAACGCTGCGCCGCAAACCATCGGCTATGCCAAGGATGGGCTGGTGTTGCGTCTGACGCCAGGCGCCAAAGTCAGCGGTTTGCTGGAAGGCTTATTGGTACTCACCTCGACCGACGGCTCCATCCAGGCGCTGGAAATCGCCGTGCCCGCCGGCGCAGTGCCCGCCGCGCAATTCCATGCTGCTCCCGCCCAAAGCGGCGAACTCACTCTGTGGCTGGCGATGCTGTTCGCCCTGATCGGCGGATTGATCTTGAACGTAATGCCCTGCGTGCTGCCCATCCTGGCGATGAAGGCCCTATCGTTGGCCAATCATGGTGCTCACGGCCGCAGCGAAAGCTTTTCCTATGCGGCGGGCGCGATTCTGTCCTTCGCCGCCTTGGGTCTAGCGATCGTGCTGCTGCAAGCCGGCGGCGAAAGCATCGGCTGGGGATTCCAGTTGCAATCGCCGGTCACGGTGGCCGGTTTCGCGCTGTTGGTATTCGCGGTGGGGCTCAACCTTTCGGGCCTGTTTGAAGTGGGTGCGATCACGGCGGGCGGGGGGCTGGCAAGTCGCAGTGGTTTGTCGGGCGCGTTCTTCACCGGCGTGCTGGCGGCGGCGGTGGGCGCGCCCTGTACCGCGCCCTTCATGGCGGCGGCTTTGGGCTTTGCTCTATCTCAAAACGCGCTTTCGGCACTGGCGGTTTTTGTTTCGCTGGGCGTTGGATTTTCACTGCCTTTCCTTGTGTTCGGCATCTGGCCGCGCGCTTTGGCCTTTATTCCCAGGCCCGGCCCCTGGATGCTGACCTTCAAACAGTTTTTGGCCTTTCCCATGTACGCCTGGGCCGCCTGGCTGGCCTGGGTCTTGTCGCAGCAAGCCGGCCCGTCCGGCGTCGCCATCCTGTTGGGTGCAGCGATCGCGCTGGCACTCGGTGCCTGGCTTTGGAGCGTGACACGAAATCTAACCTCCCTTGGGCGCGGCATCGGTATGGCGGCGGCTTTGATTGTGCTGGCTTTAGGCCTTTACGGTGTCAGCCTGTTGCGCAACATCAGCGTCGCGCCCGCCGCCCAAAGCACCAAGGCCGGTGAGGCCTATAGTGCCGCTAAGCTGGCGTCCTTGCGCGCCGCGGGCCGCCCGGTCTTTATCGACGCCACCGCCGCCTGGTGCATCACCTGTTTGGTCAATGAGGAGGCGGTGCTGTCGCGGGACAGCGTTAAAAGCGCTTTCGCCGCCAAGCATGTCGCTTATCTGGTCGCGGATTGGACCAACCGCGATCCGGCCGTCACCGCCCTGCTCAAGGAAAACGGCCGCTCCGGCGTGCCGCTCTATCTTTACTATGCGCCAGGCGCCAAGGCGCCCATCATCCTGCCGCAGATCCTTACGGAAAACGGAGTGCTGGGCGCCCTGGACGGCTGACGTTTCGGTCACTGGCCGGCTGACTTTGCCGGCTTCAGTGCAGTGCGGGTTTTTTCGGAGAGGCGCGCGGGCGGGTCAGTTCGCCCGCCTTATACTGCCGTTCCCATTCCAGAAATTCTTCCGGCGACAGGCGGTAGCGGAAGCAGGCATCCGTCATGCTTAAGATTCCCGCATGCACGGCCGCGACCACGTTCGCCTTGCGGCGAGGCACCCATCGCACCGTATAAGAGGGAGGAAGGTTGAACGGGACCACGACGCCAGTGGGTGGCGGCAAGGCCCGGTCATCGGCATATTCAGGCGTAAAGTTCTTCATTAAGGCGGCTCCTTTTTGCCGCCCCCAGCGCGGGCAGCCTAGGAAAACGCCACTTAACAACTGGTCAAAAGAATCCCTCGCATTTTAACGATCGCTCAATAATTTTTTGACTGCGCGGCGGAACCGGATTTCACTTTCTTTTCCGCGTCCAGCACCGCCTGTGTGTCCGGTCCCGGCGTTTCGCTCTCGCGGCCCGCCGGCGCGCCGATGATGTGATTGCCGCCCGAGAAAGACGGCGGATCGCTGGCCGGAAAACTGTCGGCCATCTGCGCGTCGATTTTTTCTTCCTTGGTTTTCGGTTGCTTGTCGGTGCTGTGATGCTCCGGCATTTTTTCGTGCGGTTTGTGGTGATGCGTCTGCATGGTTGTGCTCCTTAAATCGCAGTGGTGAAGATGTGGGGAAACAGGCCGATCAGCCCGATGAAGATCAGGTAGATCGCGATCAGATAGTTCAGCAGCCGCGGCAGAATCAAAATCAGGATTCCGAACAGCAAGGCGACAAGCGGCTGGATGGTGATGACATCGACATGCATGGCCCGACAATCCTCCGTGTCTCGCAGATACAACGCGCCAGCCGGGTTCCCGGGCGCATGAAAACGCCGTAGCCCCCGGAAATTCTTGAAAAACCGGGGTTTGCGCTCGCCTTGGGCCGCCTTCGCGGTGACAGTGCGGGCGCTCGCCGCAACCCAATGCAGTCGATTCCATCTGTCCCAACTTGCTCTATGCGGCGGTTCCCGCTTCGTCTTTTTGGGATTGGCTCGCGCTCTGTGTCAGGTGATGCAGCATCAGCGCGGCCGCCTTGTCGGCAGAGCCGGCCTCCAGCGCCGCCAATATTTCCAGGTGATCGTCGATGGCGTTGTGGGCCTGCTCCATCGGATAGTCCGATTGTCCGATCAGGAAATCGCGCAACTGGTTCTGACGCTGGATCGCCCGCAGCATGGCGCGGTTGCCCGAGCAGCGCGCCAGCTCTTGATGAAAATCCGCATTGACGCCGTGAAAACCGGCCCCATCGCCCGCGCGCCAGTTTTTCTTGCGCAGCTTCTGATGTTGGGTGCGGGCCTTTTGCGCCCAGACGCGATCCAGCGTGAATCCGGGTTGCAGCAGGATCTGCGGCTCCAGCGCACGCCGGAAGGCATAGCTCTCATTCAGGATGCGCGCGGCATCGCCGGCAAAAGCCCAGCCATTGCCGGGCTTGCGCTCCACCAAGCTCAGCTCCGCCAACTGGCGCAGCACGGTCATCACCGTGGCGAGCCGGGCATCGAAGCGCCGCACGATCTCCTGCTGGGTGAACTGATCGGACAATTTTCCCGCATGGCGCGCCCGCGCCAGGGCGTCGAACAGGCGCCGATCCTGTTCGTCATGCCCCTCGTCATCGCCAACCGGGCCCGGGATCTTTGCCAGAACGAAGCCGCGGCCGGAACGCGGCGCCACGAAACCCTCCGCTTCCAAAAGCTTGAGGGCGCCGCGCACCGGCGTGCGCGAGACGCCGAAGGTGGCGCAAAGCTCCAACTCGACCAGATGATGGCCGGGCTGCGCATTTTCTTTTTTTAGGAAGGCAAGGATACGGCGCGCCAGTTCGGTTTGCAGGCGGCTGGCTTTGAGGCGTTTTGTCATCCGCCCGCGACATTGATCTTTTGTCGCGAAAAATACAATCGCCGTTCCCGCGAAAAAAAGAGGCCCGGTTTCCCGGACCCCCTTTTGCCGCCGGTTCAGCGCTGCTTGTTCTGCTGATCGCTGGACTTGCTGGACTGTTGGTCACGGTCCAACTGGCCCTGCTGGCCGGATTGCTGCCCGCCTTGGCGCTGCTGCTGGCCGCTCTGCTGGCCGGACTGCGGCTGGTTCTGATGCTTTTGCTGCTGGTCCTTTTGGCCAGACGGATTGTTCTGGTTCGCCATGTCATTCTCCAAGCTTGGGGTTTGTACCAGCCCAACCAGGAAATGCGGTTTAACCTGTCATCGTTCCGGGAACCTGCTGAGTTCCCGGTATTTCATGCATTTTCACGCTGCCCAAATTGGCGGCTGGTTTCGCACCTGCAATATGGGAGGGCGAATTGATCCTTGTGGAACTCGCACATAGGATCATTCCCAGCAAGAACCAGAATCGCAAGGGAAGGCGGCCGTAGCTGGCGTTTGAGCGTCGAGGGCGGAATACGCAAAAGCCTCAGGGGAGCTTTTGCCCGGCCGAACGCCAAAGGTCGTGAAGGCCGAAGGGGTTGAGTATGCAAAAGACTTCGCGCGGGCTTAACCGTCGCCGCCTGCTGGCTTCGGTCGCGGCTTTACCGATCCTGGCGGCCTCGGCGGACGGCAAGAGCCTTTCCGGCACCATGCCCTGGTCGCCCTTTGCGGGTGAGCCGCCCAGGCCGGTCAATCCGCTGGGCTGGTATTTCTTCACGCCGGGCGAGGCCGCGACGGTGGAAGCCATCGTCGACCGCTTCATTCCCGGCGATCATCTTTCGCCGGGCGGCAAGGATTGCGGCTGCGCGATTTACATCGACCGCCAGCTTGCCGGTGCCTTCGGCCAGTCCAGCCGTCTTTACACCAAGGGACCTTTCATGCCGGGGCTCCCCACCCAGGGCTATCAGGGCGACCTCACGCCATCGGGGCGGTACCGGTTGGGGCTCCGTGCGCTGAACGACCACACCAACACCGCCTACAAGAAAGATTTCCGCAGCCTGACGGCGGAGCAGCAGGACGAAGTCCTGGCCGGGCTGGATGGCGGCAAGATCAAGCTGAAACTCAAGCCCGGCTTCAGCACCAAGGAATTTTTCGAGCTGATGCTGCAGAACACCATGGAGGGCTTTTTCGCCGATCCGCTTTATGGCGGCAACAAAGGCATGGCGAGCTGGAAGATGATCGGCTTTCCCGGCGCGCGCTACGATTATCGCGACCATATCGACAAGCACAACCAGCCCTATCCGCACGGCCCGGTTTCGATCTACGGGCAGGTCTGATGGCGCCGCCGAAGAAGGATGCGGTGCCCTATCGGCGCACCCACAATACAGGAAGGGCGATTATGGGCAGCGATCCCAAGACCAGTGCGCTGGTGCCGGCATGACTTATTCAATTGGCCGCTCGTTCGCACGTTGGCGCCGCGAACCCCGCTGGCGCTCCATGCTTCTTCTGGCCGCCGCCTTTTCCGCTGTTGCCGCACCCGCACCCGCGGCGGATTCCGCCGGCAAATATCAGATGGTTCTAGGCGATTGCGAAGGCTGTCACGGCAAGGATTTGGCCGGCGGCGTGGAACTGCAGACCCCTTTCGGCAAGCTGGTGGCGCCCAACATCACGCCGGACAAAGAAACCGGTATCGGCAATTACAGCGCCGAGGACTTCCGCCAGGCGATGAAGGCGGGCATCGCGCCGGGCGGCAAACGACTCTATCCCGCGATGCCCTATTCTTATTACGCCCACATGCAGGACCGTGACGTCGCGGTGCTGTGGACTTACCTGAAAACCGTCAAGCCGGTGAAGAAAAGCGTCACCGTCAACCAGCTGCGTTTCCCCTTTAATCTTCGCATCGGGATGTTGGGCTGGAACGCCCTGTTCTTCGATCCCAAGCCGATCGCCCAAGATTCCGCCAAGGGCAAGGACTGGAATCGCGGCGCCTATCTGGTGAACGGCCCGGCCCATTGCGGCGCTTGTCACGCGCCCAAGAACATGTTCGGCGCCGACAAAAGTCCCGTCTTGGCAGGTGCAACCCTGCAAGGCTGGTTTGCGTCCGATCTCACCGGCGACCGTAATACGGGACTGGGCGCATGGAGCGCCGCCGATATTGTCGAATATCTGGGGACAGGGCGAAACCGCCACTCCATGGCGTCCGGCCCGATGGCCGAAGTGGTGGAAAATTCCACTTCGCAGATGACGGCCGCCGATCTGGGCGCCATCGCCGTCTATCTCAAGGATCTGCCGCCGTCGCGCGGCAATGGCGGCGCCGCTACCGGCGTGGACGCGCAGATGAAGGCGGGCGCGGTGGCGTACGATATCAGCTGCGCGGCCTGTCACGGCCGCGACGGCAAGGGCAGCGCGGTATTTCCCCCGCTGGCGGGCAACGCCAATATCACCCAGGTGCGCGTCGATACGGTCGTGCGAATGGTGCTGGCGGGCGGCAAGGCGGCGGCGACGGCCAAAGCCCCCACCGGACCCGGCATGCCCAGCTTGGGCTGGCGCCTGAACAATGAGCAGGTGGCCAATATCCTCACCTATATCCGCAACAATTGGGGCAACCAGGCGCCGCCGGTCTCGCCGGAAACGGTGGGCCGGATTCGCGCCTCACTTCACAGCGGCAGCTAGCGCAGCTAGCATCGCGGCGTAAGCGGCTTCTCGGTTGCGCGCCGCTGGTGATGCTGCAGGCTTTTGTACCGTTCGCTGCGGTGCAGGGTCTTTTCTATTCATATTTCTTGCATCCGCCGGGCATGGTATCCCTTTGCCAATCCGCAAATGCGATGGGTGGAACATGGTCAATCGCCGCGAAGTCATGTCCCTGATGGGTGCCGCCACTCTGGCCGGTGGCCCGGCGCTTGCCGCCGGCACGCCGGTGATCGAGTGGAATACGCATATGTTCAGCGCCAATGTGGCGAAGTATCCGTTCCATCCCAACGCCGTCTACACGCCCGACACCAGCAAGCTGCCGGCCGACCCGCTGTGGCCCTTTGAAGTGCATATGCGGGAATTCGGCATCGACAAGGCGGTGTTGGTGCAGCCCGAACCTTATGGCGACGATCACGCATTGGTGTTGGACTGTCTGCGCCGCACCGCGCCCGGAAAGTTCAAGGCCACCAGCCTTTTCTATCCCAAGAATCCCGAATCGCCGAAGAAGCTGGCGGCCTTGGTGAAGCAGGAACCGCGCATCGTCTCCACCCGCTTCCACGCCCATCGCGGCAAGGAAATGTATTTGGAGTCCTTTGCCGCCGGCTATGTCCGGGCGCTGTGGAAACAGGCGGTGGATTCAGGCCTGGTGATCGAGCTGCATATCGGCCCGAACTATGCGCTGCAGGCGGCCGACGCGATCCGCGCCTTTCCCGGCTGCAAGGTATTGATCGATCATATGGGCGAACCCAAGCTGGGCAATCCCTACGAATATGCCAATATGCTGGAGCTGGCCAAGCTGCCCAACGTCTATATGAAGCTGTCGGGCATAGACTATATTGCCACCGACGCGCCGAATTTCGAAAGCGTGATGCCCTTCACCCGGCGCCTGATCAAGGAATATGGTCCCGAACGCGTGGTGTGGAGCGGTGCCTCACCCAAGCTGGCCGGCCTGCACATGAAGGGTTATTCGGCGGCCGACCTCGCCAAGGCCAAGGGCGGGAACCTGCAAAAACTGTTGAACTGGTAGCGCTTTAGCTGACGCTTAAATCCAACATGGCTTGCACCGCCTTGGCATCGTCCCGATCCAGCGGCATGAATTCCAGCCCGATCTTGCCGCGATAACCGGCGGCGCGCACCGCCTTGAGCAGGTTTGCATGGTTGACCTCGCCGGTGCCTGGCTGGTGGCGGCCCGGCACATCGCCGATCTGGACATAGGCCACCTGGTCTATCCCCGAGGTGAATTTCTCGATCAGATCGCCGTCCTCCAACTGCATGTGATAGAAGTCCCACAACAGCTTGACACAGGGCGAGTTGATGGCGCGCATCATCGGCAGTCCCGGCTGCGATCCGTTGAGCAGATGGTTGAGGTGATTGACCCGGTTGAAAGGCTCGACCAAGGCGGTCATGCCGGCGGCTTCCAGCATCGGCGCCATGCGCGTCAGCCCGGCCTGATAGCCCGCCAGTTGTGCTTCGCGGCTCATGCCCTCAATCAGGGAATGGCCGGTGACGGTGAATTGGGTACAGCCCAAGGTCCGGGCATCGGCGATGGCGGCTTCCGTCGTCTTCAGCAGATCGGGCAGCTTGGCGGGATCGGCGAAGTTGGGCCAGGCGGGTGCGAACTGCACCACCGTCAGGCCATTGGCATTGCACAAGTCGCGTATGGCGGCGGCCTTGGTGCCATTGCTACGGTCGGCCGGCCAGAATTCGATGAATTTGAAATTGTGCTGTTTGGCCAGGGCAAAACGCTGCTCGAACGGCACCTGCCGGAACCAGGTATCCAGATTCACAGCATAATCTGACAAACTCTCAGCCGTGGGACGAGGCTTTCCCCTCTGCGCCGCTTTGGCCGCCGGTGATGCCGCCAGTCCGGCAAGGCCGGCCACCGCGCCCAGTGCATGTCTTCGATTGGTTCCGCTCATTCCTTACCCCTGATCTGTATTTGCCATTGTCGTATTTGCCAGCTTAGCAGATTTTGCGATGGAAGCGGAGTTCGGATAAGTTTCAGCCCGGTTCGCTGGCTATTCGAGGGAAACATGGAGATCGTCGCACTTGTCCTGGTCGCCTTGTCGGTGATCATCCTGCTGCGTGCGATCAAGATCGTACCCCAGGGCCGGGAATATACCGTCGAAAGATTTGGCCGTTTCAGCCGCACCCTCGCCCCAGGCATCGCCTTCCTGACACCCTTTGTCGAGGGCATCGGCCGGCGCATAAACATGATGGAGCAGGTGCTGGAGGTGCCCCAGCAGGATGTCATCACCAAGGACAATGTCTCGGTACAGGTCGACGCCATCGTCTTCGTCCAGGTGATGGACGCGGGCCAAGCCGCCTATCGCGTGGACAATCTCAACTACGCCATCACCCAATTGTCGCAAACCAACCTGCGAACCGTGGTGGGCTCGATGGACCTGGACGAAGTCTTGTCTCAGCGCGACCAGATCAATACCAGGCTGCTTTCCACCATCGATCATGCCACCAGCCCCTGGGGCGTGAAGGTGACGCGTATCGAGATCAAGGATCTGGTGCCGCCGCCGGACATCACCAATGCCATGGCCCGGCAGATGAAGGCCGAACGCGAGCGCCGCGCCGTGATCACCGAAGCCGATGGCGAGCGGCAGGCCGCCATCACCCGCGCCGAGGGCGCCAAGCAGGCGGCGATCCTGGAAGCCGAAGGCCGGCGCGAAGCGGCGTTTCGCGACGCCGAGGCGCGTGAACGCGCCGCCGAGGCGGAAGGCAAAGCCACCACTTTGGTGTCCGAGGCGATCGCCAAGGGCGACGTCAATGCTATAAATTACTTTATTGCCCAGAAATATGTCGAAGCCTTTGCCGAGCTGGCGCGCAGTCCGCAACAGAAGACGGTGATTGTCCCCGCCGATATGGCCGGCATCACCGGTTCCATTGCCGGTATCGGCGAGCTGGTGAAAAGCGTGATGGGCGGCAATCCCGCGCCGCAGCCGCCCCGGCCTTCCGTTCCCCGGACCGGAGGCTGAGATGGATTGGCTGCTGCAAAATCCCTTCGCCCTGTGGCTGGCGATCGGCGCGGTGCTGCTGGCGGTGGAAGTGGCGACCGGTTCGGGATGGCTGCTCTGGCCCGCCGCTTCGGCGGCGGCGATGGGTGTGCTGGGACTGGTGTTTCCTTTCGAGATGAACATGCAGCTGGTGATCTTCGCCATTCTGACCATCGTTACCACCCTGGCGGGGCGCCGGCTCTTCCCGCAGGCCGTCCTGACCGGCGGCGACATCAATGATACGCGTTCCCGCATGGCGGGCCTGGATGGTGTGGCGGCCGGCGATTTTCAAGGCCGCCAGGGCCGGGTGTTCGTGGATGGCAAGGAATGGGCCGCGGAGCTGGAGGGCGATGGCGCGCTTGCTTCGGGCATGCGGGTGATTGTGGTTGGCGTCAAAGGCGCGCGGCTGACCGTTAAGCCTGGCTAGGGGCAAGCCGGGCTGACTTTCTCGCGCACGCGATCAAGCAGCCCGATCTGCTCCTGCATACGGCCGCCATAGTCGCGATTCAGCGCCGTCGCCAGGAAGCACAGAATGACTGCCGCGACACAGTCCAGCATGGCCGCGATGGGCCGTCCCGCCGCCAAGCCATGTTCGGCCACCAGCCGGGCGTGAAGCGTCACCAGGACTGGCGAAACCCACAGCCAGCACAAGAAGCAGCGCAGTTGCTGTTGGTGCGCCAGCGTCTGCTGATAGCGCGCCCGCAGAGAAATAAAATCATCCATCGCCGGAAAAGCGCGCGGCGCCGTATCCAGAAACAGATAGAGAGCCGCCAGCAGGAACAATCCGGTCAACAGGCCGTTCCAAGCGAAGCAGATGCCGGCAATCGCCACTGTGGTTAGCGCCGAGGCCTCCAGCAGATTGCGCCGGACAATAGCGTGCTGAAATTGGCGATAGTCACGGGCCAGATCTTCCTTTTGCAACTCACTCTTTTGCAACGCACAAGGACAGGCGGGCCTATAACGGTCGCCCTGCAGGATCAGGCCCGCCCGGAACATGCAGAGAAAAGGCGACAGCAGCAGGCTCAGCAGGAACAGATTCAGCCAGGTGAAATGATCCAGGCCCGGTCTGCCCGCCAACGGAAACCAGACCGACATGATCAACAGCAGCAACACCATCATGCCGGACGACAGCAGGATGGCTTCGCGCATGGCGCGCCGGGGGCAGGGACGCATTGTCTGCTGATAGGCGCCGTGCAGAGCCAAGGCAGGCAACAGGATCAGGGTGAGGGGGCCGCCCAGGAAAATGAAGATCAGCGCCGCCTGCAGCAGGATTGCGGGCAGGTTGAGGTTGCGCCGCACCTGGCTGGCAATGACGAAGGGCACCGTGCGCAGCGCCTCGGCGGCATACTGGCGGGGGCCGCAATAGGTCTCCCACAAATCACCCGCCACCTCTTCGCGCGCGGCCGGAGGGATCGCCAAGAACACGATCCGCTCCAGCCAATCGGGCGGACCGGTCAGCCGGGCGGCTTCCATGCCAGCCCCCCAAGATTTTGCGCGATGGTTTCGACCAGGCGCTGGGCGGTGCGCGCGGATTCGCGCAGTGCCTTGGCGCCGGATTTCTCGATGCGATAGTGGCGGCGGGAACGGCCGCCGCGCTCCTTGGTCGGTTCCGACAGCCAGGAGGAGACTAGTCCCTTGTCCTCCATACGGTCGAGCGTGGCATAGACCGCCCCGCGCGCGGCCTTTTTGGGCCGCGACAACTCCTCGACCTTGGCATGGATGGTGACGCCATAGGCATTGTCGTCCAGCGCCAGGATGGCGGTGAGGACGATCTGCTCGAACTGGCCCAACGAATCCATCAGGGCGTTTCCATAACCCATACAGAGTAGATAAAATAATCTGCCTGTCAAGTGTTGACGCCCTTTCCATATGAATACAGCGTATGACATATGGAAAGGCCCTATCGCATAGTGTTCCCCGAACCGCGCTGGCCATGGTTGCGGACCGCATTGCGGGTCCTGTTCACGGGTCTGTTGATCTGGGGATTCTCTTCCGGCTCGTCCCCGCTTTCCTTCGGCATTGCCGCGGTCCTGGGCCTGGTCAACGCGCTGGCGCTCTTGCTCGCCTATGAGCTCGCCATTCGCGATCTGCCATCGCCATGGATTGTGGGCGGGATATTTATGCCGATTGGCGCCTCGCTTGTCGCCTATGGCGCATGGTTGGCAACCAGACCGCCGCCACCGACCGGGCCGCTATTGCCGGCGAGCGAAGCAACGCCTGGCGCGAGCTGTGCCGAAAAAATCGGCCCGAAAACCCTGGTCATGGCATTCGGCACCGATCGCGCGGTTGGTACCGGTCCGGGCCCGTTCCGTCCGATGAAGGTTGCCGACTGCCCCGCGATGGCGCTGCGCCGTGTGGGCCAGGGCCTGATGGTCAAGGCCCATTTCTATGACTTCAATGGCGATGTGGCTTTCAGCGTGAACGACAATGTCTATGAGCCCACCATGCCGCTCCAACTGCGACCGTTCCGCCCCGATCCCCATTCCATCGTCCTTCTGGACCGCTTCGATCAGGAAGTCTTGTACGTTCGTTATCTCAATCCCAATGCGGTGCGTATCCGTGGGCGTTTTCTGTGCGGAACGGCGCCCCAAGCGGTCATTCGCGACGACGCGATCCTGGTCGGCGGCGTGCGCATCCGTGGCGCCTATTTCGGCCAGCGCCCGGCCAGGGGCCATGTTTGCGCCACCATCAAAGTGGGCGAACAAGGAATCGCGATCAAGGGTTGACTGGCGGCGGTAACCGTCGCGACGGTGCCTGAGCCCGCGCCTCTCGCACTTCTGTTCGCGGGCCTTGCGGGTCTCGCCGGCTTGGCTTCGTGCGCCACAAGTGCGTGGTCTGCCCCCGCGCCGGTCCGAGGTCAGCTTATCCGGCGAAGTGACATTCCGGGCGATTACAGGTTGCCGCCCGCCAGTAGAAAATCCTTCGGACCATACCAACGGGTCCATTGGGCGAATAGCGAACCTAAGCCGGGATGTCCACTTTGCGCTGGTGTCAATACACTCCAGCATCTTCCAGCAATTCGCAAAGCTCCCGGATGTTGACGGGCTTGTGGAACGCACCCAGCAGATAGAGGCCCTCAGCTTCACAAATCTTGGCTGCGCTGGCGAGTATGCTTTCGTCCGAGCCCGACACCATCGCGATCTTGAAATGGTGTTTGCGTTCATGGGCGCCGAGCATCTTGAGTATCTCGATCCCATCCGGCTCGGGCATACAGACATCCAGCAGCAGGATGCTGGGCGAGAGAATCGCGGCGCGTATCGCCGAGAGCGTCAGCAACGCGGTGGCGGCGAAGCCCCGGGCCTGCAGGGCTTCGATCAATTCGGAGGAAAATTCCACGTCGTCGTCGCAAATCAGAATCTGCGGTTTGGAGATTGAAGACACGTTCAGGGCGTTGTTCGGCATGGTCATCCTACCAGGGTTGGAGTGCGGCAACTGACATCGAAGACACGGACGTCGAGGACGCCAAGTCCAAGGCCCAGCGTCGTCATCAGACTGCCGGTCGGCGCGTCAAGCTGGACAAGAAGGTTGTTGACCACCGGGTTCAGCGCCGCGGTCAGGGTGGATAGCTGGCTGTTCAGCAGGCCGGCGAGAATCCCCGGATCGGCCAAAATCGATGTCGAAAGCGTCATGCCATTGCCCAGCGTGGCAAAGGGCGTCGCGCCGCCATTGGGCACGGATTTCACCGTGCCGGCGTCTATCTCGGCTTGACTGAAGGATAGAGTCTGTGGGCCCGAGGCGGCGACGCCGCTGGTGCCGGTGGCATTGACCTGAATCGGAATGCCCAACAGTGAAATGCTGACAATGGGCGTGGCAACCGGGGCCACCGAAGCCGAGAAATCCTTCAGGGCGGCGTCGCTGACGGTCCCGAACTGAACCGTGGTGGCGCCGGAGGTGCCGTCGATCTGGGCCAGTGTTCCCCCGCTTACGCAGGGCGTGGCGATCAGCGTCGCCAGGCCGGAGGCCGATTCCAAATAAACCGGCACCTGCACGGTGACGGTGGCGACGCCCAGATTGACATTGGTCAGAGTGGCCGTCATCGCAATCCGGATCTGTGAGGTCTGGATGCTGCTTCCCACATGGGCGTCCGACACTTGCGTCATTTGGCTGCCGACCGCCAGACGCGTACTGACCGAGGAATTGGTGACCGGCACGCTGAGCGCCGTGCCCATATTGACTGTCCGCCCACTTGCTTCACTGCGCGCGCCGGCCGATAGCAGGCTCAGCAGATTCAATTGCAGGCCCTGGCCGTCGCCGGGCGCGATGCCGCCGATGGTCCGCCCGCTCAAGGGCGACAAGTCGATCACGCTCGACAGTTGCACCTGCGTGCCGCCGGCCAATTGCAATTGCAGGCTTTGAAGCGCGATCAGCGCGCCGGTGGCATCGCCATTTACGGCGCCTGCGGTCGCGGTGGTTTCCGCAAGTGCCGTAATAATCTGGCCCATCGTAACGTTGGCGCTGGCGAGCTGCTGATAGGAGCCGGTGACGTTGATATTGGTGGCGAGTTGATTGAAAAAGGTCAGTGCATCAACATTGGTGCTCAGCAGAGCCTGATAATCGACCAGTGAAAGGGACAGGCTGGAGCCAAACAACTGGCCCAGCAAACTGTTCATGAGTCCGCCGTTCAGTTGGGCCAGCCGGGTGCCGGCTCCGAAGGATGCGGTGGGAAGGCGGGCCGCGGTTGCCTGGGTCGTGAGCGTGGAACCTTGGGCAAGACCGAACAAAGGCGCGAAATAGGAAGGCTGTTGCATCGTTGCGCGAACGCGCACGGCATTGATGCCAGAATTCGCCGCGGCAAAGCGATTTTCAGCGCTGAGCGATTCATCGGCGGTATAGACACCCGTGGTCACCGTCAGTGTCGTACCGGAATAGCCGTTGCGCGCGAAGACCGCGGCCGCGACGGCATCGGCGCTGCCCGGGTTCTGTACCGCTGCGAGGGCGGCGGCGTCATTGGCGGACTGAAGATTGCGGCGCGCGAAATAAAGCGATCCGGTATCGACCACGATGGCGGCGATCGCCAGAAGTATCGTGATGGATAGCGCGGCAACCACGGAAATGGCGCCTCTCTGATCGTGCAGAATATTCCGACGATAAAACGCAGACATGGTCACCAACGGCCATCAGCCGCCCTGATTGCTTCCCATTTGGTCTCCGGCGCATGGACCATAACCAAGCGATGGTTCACATTCTGTAAACGAATAGCGCTCTGTGGATGCGTGGCGGTCGACACAATCTTACACAATCTCACGCCGCCGCCGTCCTGGATCGCCTAGTCTTGGGCAATCGACATGCCGGAGACGCATAAAATGCTGGAAACACTGGTTCTCGTGGCCAACGATCAGGGCGCCGCCATTTGCCGCAACAGTAACGGCGTTACTTATCTCATTCAAAAAATTGCGTGCAATTGTCAAAAGCTCGGCGATCATGATGAATTCGCTGATGATTTCGTCGGCAAAGACCGAAGCGCACGCGGTAAATTCGCCGGCGAGTTGATAAGCATGCTGGCGCATCACGCGGAAGGCCACAGCTATGATTGCGCCATCATCCTGGCGGACACTTCCATCTACAATGACCTGCGCTGGGCCAGGGACTGCAAGCTGTCGCGTTTGCCGATTGCTCATTTCATTGCGCCGGAAGCCGCGCCGCGCGTGGCACAATAGGCGCGAAGTTCACCATGTCGCAAAAATCGTTTCGGACCCGCACGGCCAAGGATCTCAAAGGCAGGCCATTAGCAAGGAGAACAGGCATGAGTACCCAAAGAAATATCTCCACCGGAGATCGAGACTCTATGGGCCGCCGGCATCCGACGTTCTTTTTCGATTTCAGTGCGGTGTTC
>DATFEF010000050.1:0-36550 GCA_035251465.1 Rhizomicrobium sp.
GCGGCCCGGAAGGTGGTGAAGTCGTGTTGGCCGACCAGAAACTGCGCCGCCGCATGCATCGCCTCGGCATCCAGCTTCGGGCTGACATGCCAGACGCGGCCCTCTTCCAAGGCCGGTGGGCTGCGGCGGTTCAAGATGCGGAACAGATAATGCCGCGCCGTGGCGGAAAAGCGGGCGTGGAATTCGCCGTCCACGGCACCCGACTCCAGCACCACCACCGGGTCGGGCCGCAGATAGTGGTTCAAAGCATCGCGCACCTTGCCGGGCTCGAATGCCTTGACCAGATCGAAATGCGCCACCTGTCCCAGGGCGTGCACCCCGGCATCGGTACGGCCCGCACCGGTCACCGTCACGCGCTCGCCCGAAAGTTTTTCGATTGCCACTTCCAGCGCGCCCTGGATCGAAGGACCATTGTCCTGGCGCTGCCAGCCGACAAAGGGCTCGCCGTCATACTCCAGGGTCAGGCGATAGCGGGGCATCAGGCCAGTTGCGTGCCGCGCGGCAGGGCAAAGCCCTTGAGCAGCTCCGCCGCCGTCATGACCGATTTTCCGGCGCGCTGGACTTTGGCCAGACGCAAGGCACCTTCACCGCAGGAAACCGTCAGTTCATCGTCCAGCAACACGCCCGGCTTACCGCTGCCGCTCACCGGTTCGGCATAGAGAATCTTCAACCGCTCGCCATTGGCCTCGGTAAACGCCCCCGGGAAAGGCGAAAGACCGCGCACCTGGCAATCGATCTCACGCGCCGAACGGTGCCAATCGATCCGGGCCTCTTCCTTTGCAATCTTCTTGGCGTAAGTGACGCCTTCCCCGGCTTGCGCATGCGGCTGGATGGCGCCGCGCTCCAGCGCGCCCAGCGCCCGCACCATCAGATCGGCGCCCAGCCGCGACAGTTCGGCACTCAGATCGCCGCTGGTCTTACGACCCACCGGCACCCGCTCGGCCATCAGCACCGGGCCGGTATCCAGCCCTTCATCCATCCGCATCACCATCACCCCGGTCTCGGCATCGCCCGCCATCACCGCGCGCTGGATAGGGGCGGCGCCGCGCCAGCGCGGCAGCAGCGAGCCATGAAGATTGAAACAGCCCAGCATCGGGGCTTCCAGAATGGGTTTGGGCAAGAGCAGGCCATAGGCCACGACAATCGCGGCATCGAGTTCCAGGGCTGCAAAGGCCGCCTGCTCGTCCGCATCCTTCAACGACAGCGGCGTGCGCACCGGCAGCTTGGCGCTGTCGGCGAATTTGTGAACCGGCCCCGGCTCCAGCACCATGCCGCGGCCCTTGGGGCGCGGCGGCTGGGAATAGACCGCGGCAACCTCATGGCCCTGGGCGATCAGCTCGGCAAGGGTGGGCACCGCGAAATCGGGTGTGCCCATGAATGCGAGGCGTAGCGCCATGCGATCAGGCAGTCTCTTTGAGTTTTTTCGCCTTGGTGAGCTTCTTGATCGCCATGGAGCGCTTGAGACGCGACAGATGATCGATGAACAAGACCCCGTTCAAATGATCCATCTCATGCTGCAGACAGGTGGCCAGCATGCCATCGGCCTCCAGGGCCTGCTTGTGGCCGTCCCGGTCCAGATATTCGCACCTGATGCGGGCGGGGCGTTCGACATCGTCCCAGATTTCCGGCACCGATAGGCAGCCTTCCTCGAACACCGCCATCTCTTCCGAAGCCCAGGTGATCTTGGGATTGACGAAGGCGCGGAGATTTTTCTTGCCCTCTTTCTGGTCCAGGTCGATCACGATCACCCGCTTGGGGACGCCGATCTGCACCGCCGCCAGGCCGATGCCGTCGGCGGCGTACATGCTCTCGGCCATGTCATCGATCAAGGCGCGGGTCTCGGCGGTCACCGCCTCCACATCGGTGGAGATCGCTTGGAGACGCGGATCGGGGGCGGTTAGAATGGGACGGACGGTCATGGGCTGGAAATAGGCGTTCAGCCCTTTTGGGTCAAGGATTCATGGAATTAGCGCTGATTTTGCTGGCCGCCGCTATGGTTCTGGGCGCGGTGATTCTGGCCTTCGCCCTGCGCAAGCCGCAGGGCCAACCGCTTCCGCTCGACCCCCGGCTGGATACCTTGCTGGCCAAGCAAGGCGAAATCGGCGGCCAGTTCAGCGCCACCGTGGTGGCGCAGGAAGCCCTGACCCGCACCTTGGGCGAGCGGCTGGAGGCGCTGGAAAAGCGCATGGGGGAGAACCTGACCGACAGCGCCACCAAGACCGCCGCCAGCATCGCCGGTATCGGCGAGCGGCTGGTGGTGATCGACGAGGCGCAGAAGAATATCTCCGCTTTGTCGGGCCAGGTGGTCAGTCTGCAACAGGTTCTGTCCAACAAACAGTCGCGCGGTGCCTTCGGCCAGGCGCAAATGGAAGAAATCGTGCGCGATGGTCTGCCCTCCACGCTCTACGATTTCCAATTTACCCTTTCCAACCGCAACCGGCCGGACTGCATTATCCGCATCCCCGGCAACAAGGCGCTGCTGGTGATCGACTCCAAATTCCCGCTCGAAGGCTTTAGCGGATTGCGCAACGCCGTCACTGAGGAAGAAAAGAAGGCCGCGCTGACCCAAGTGCGCGCCACCGTCACCAAGCACGTCAATGACATTGCGGAGAAATACCTGATCCCCGGCGAGGTGCAGACGCCGGCGATCATGTTCGTGCCTTCGGAGTCGCTTTATGCCGACTTGCATGACGGTTTCGGCGACATAATTCAGAAAGCCCATCGCGCCAATGTGATCGTGGTCTCGCCCAATATCCTGATGCTGGCGATCAACACCATCCAGACGGTGATGAAGGATGCCCGCATGCGCGAGCAGGCCGACCTGATCAAGCAAGAGGTCGGCGCCCTGCTGAACGATGTGCGGCTGCTGTCCGACCGGGTCTTGAAATTGCAGAGCCACTTCAACCAGGCCGATGCCGATATCAAGAATATCCTGATCTCCACCGGCAAGATCACCAGCCGGGCCGAACGGATCGAAAAGGTCGAATTGGCGCCGCCGGAAGTACCGCAGGCACTCCGTTAAAGGGCGCGCCTCGCCTTGAAGGCAGCACTCAGCGTGCCCTCGTCCAGATAATCGAGTTCGCCGCCCACCGGCACGCCATGCGCCAGGCGGGTGACTTTCCTATCGCCCAGCAGATCCATCAGATAATGCGCCGTGGTCTGGCCTTCGACCGTTGCGTTCATCGCCAGGATCACTTCGTCCACCCGATCCTTCACCCGTTCCAGCAGCTGCCCGACATTCAACCGTTCGGGCGTCACCCCGTCCAGCGCCGACAGGGCGCCGCCCAGCACATGATAGCGGCCGCGGAACACCCCCGCCCGCTCCAGCGCCCATAAGTCGGCGACATCCTCCACCACACAGAGAATATGCGGATCGCGGCGGGTGTCGCTGCAGATGGCGCATGGCGACTGGGTATCGAGATTGCCGCAATTTTCGCAGGTCAGAATCGCATCGGCGGCTTCGCGCAGACTGTCGGCCAGCGGTTCCAGCAACGTGTCGCGCTTTTTCAGCAGCGCCAGCGCCGCGCGGCGCGCCGAGCGCGGACCGAGCCCCGGCAATTTGGCCAGCAGCTGGATCAGCCGCTCGATCTCAGAACCGATGGCGGGCATCAGTGCTCTCCTGTCATTCCCGGCTGAGCATTGCGCAAGCAATGCGAGGGGGTGAGGAGCAGCGCGCATAGCGCGTGAGCGGGTCCAGTGGACCCGCGAAAGCGACGAACGCCGCGAGCCAAAGCGAGCGGCCGGACAGGAACCCAGGTGGTAAGATCAAACCCAATCTCTCCACCTGGGTCCCCTTCCCTCACATCGCGGCTGGCGCCGCGATGCTCGCCGGGGATGACAGCATGTGTTTTCATTCTTCGTCTTGATCCAGCATGGGCGCGGCGACTTCGACGGCGACCGTATCGCGCACCGCCACGATTTCCGCGCCGGGAAAACGATCGAGCACGGCGCGCACCATCGGCTCCTGCGCCACCGCTTCGAACCTTGCGCTTTTGGCGGCCTGTTTCTGTTCCGCAAGCGTGGGCGCGCCGCCCTGGCTGGCGATGGAAACCGTCCAGCGTTCGCCGGTTGCGGCCCGCAGCTTGGTTTGCAAGTCGTTGGCCAGGGTGCGCGGCGCCCGCGCGGTGGGCCTTATCTCGATCCGTCCCGGCTCCAGATGCACCAGATGGACATTGTGTTCCAGATTGACCCGCAATTCCGAACGCGGCTCGCACAAGGCGACAATGTCTTCCAGATTGCGGATGGAGGCGGTGGGAGCGGATTCGGGCGCCGGCTGCGCCATGGAGCGCATTGCAACGCCCCCCTCCCCCACGCGCGCGGTTGCGCGCGTGCCCCCTCCCGCGGGGGGAGGGGGAGAAGAGGGGCGCGGGACAGGCGGATTCTCCAGCAGATCCTTCACCAGCCTGTCGGTCGGCGGCAATTCGGCGGCATAGGCCAGGCGGATCAAGGCCATCTCGCAAGCCGAGATCGGGCGGGTGGCGTCGCGCACCTCGAACAGACCCTTGAGCAGAATCTGCCAGGTCCGGGTCAACGCGGCCACCGACAGTTTGGCGGCGAGGTCCGCGGCGCGCTTGGCCTCGCCCGAGCCGCCATCGAAGAAACCCTGGGCGGCGGGTGCCACCTTCACCCTGGTGAGGAAATGGGTGGTTTCCAGCAGATCCTGCATCACTGCCAAGGGATCGGCGCCGGCATCGTACAGGCCGGAAAGATCGGTCAGGGCCTCGGACACTTTGCCTGTCATCAGTTTTTCGAAAATATCCAGCACCCGCCCGCGATCGGCCAGGCCCAGCATCTGGCGCACCGTATCGGCGGTGATCATTTCGCCTTCGCCCCCACTTCCACCACGATGCGCAATGGCTTGATCCAGCAAGGACAGAGAATCCCGCGCCGAGCCTTCGGCGGCGCGGGCGATCAGGGCCAGCGCGCCTTCCTCGATTCCGACCTTTTCCTTTTCCGCCAGGCTCGCCAGATAGGCGGCGAGTTCGGCGCTGTCGATGCGGCGCAAGTCGAAACGCTGGCAACGCGACAGGACCGTCACCGGCACTTTGCGAATCTCGGTGGTGGCGAAAACGAATTTCACATGCGGCGGCGGTTCCTCCAGGGTCTTGAGCAGACCATTAAAGGCCTGTTTGGACAGCATATGGACTTCGTCGATGATATAGACCTTGTAGCGCGCCGCGACCGGGGCATAGCGCACGCCTTCGATGATCTCGCGAATGTCGTCGATGCCGGTGCGTGAGGCGGCGTCCATTTCCTGGACATCGACATTGCGCGATTCGGAGATCGAAACGCAGGGCTCGCAGACGCCGCAAGGATGGATGGTGGGCTCGCCGCGCTTGCCATCCGCGCCAATACAATTGAGCGCGCGGGCGATAATGCGCGCGGTGGTGGTCTTGCCCACCCCGCGCACCCCCGTCAGCATGAAGGCATGGGCAATGCGCCCTGTGGCAAAGGCATTGGACAGGGTGCGCACCAGCGCCTCCTGCCCGATCAGGCCGGTGAAGTCGGTGGGACGGTATTTGCGCGCCAAGACGCGATAGGGCTGGACGGTGGTGTTGGCCATGGGGCGACTATAGCAACAGGTCGCACCGACGGGTGCGCGATTTAACGGGAAATTGTGGGTAGGTGAGAGCCCGAACGACCCGAAGCAAATTCGTTACGGCTGCTTTCTTCCGAACCTGACCGGGTTGGCGACAGCTTCGTCCGCCGGACTCTCGCGGGCTATATAGGGTTTTGAGCCGAAAATTGCGAGTCGGTCAGGCGGCGACCAGGGCCCGCGCCACCAACCGTTCCCGCGGCAGGGTTACCGATACGGTGGTTCCAACATTCACCCGGCTTTCCAGGCTTAGGGTTCCGCCATGCAATTCCATCAACTGCTTGGACAAAGGCAGGCCCAGGCCGGTGCCCTCATATTTCCGGGCCAGGGAGGAATCGACCTGGCCAAACACTTCCAGGGCCTTGGGAATGTCCTCGTCCGCGATACCGATGCCGTTATCGGCAACCGCCAGCGTCAAACCCGTTTCGCTGAGCTGGGCGGAAATCCGCACCCAGCCGCCGGACGGGGTGAATTTCACGGCATTGGAGAGGAGGTTGACCAGCACCTGCTTGAGCCGCCGCTTGTCGGCCTTCAGCGCCGGCAGCCCGTCCGCGATGCCGGTGGACAAAGCAATATCGGCCTTCTGAGCCTGGCTTTGGATCATGCGCAGGGATTCGCCGATCAGTTCGGGCAGGTCAAACACTTCTTCGCGCAATTCGGCCTGACCGGCGTCCAGCCGCGTCAGATCCAGCACGTCATTGATCAACGACAGCAGATGCGCGCCGCTGCTGCGGATATCGCAGGCATAATCCTTGTAGCGCGCGCCCATCGAACCGAAGATTTCCATCACCATGGCGTCCGAAAAACCGATCACCGCATTCAGCGGCGTGCGCAGTTCGTGACTCATGGAGGCGAGAAATTCGGACTTGGCTTTGCTTGCTTCCGCCGCCTTGCCCAGGGCGACCACCAGCTCGTCGGAGGTTTTCTCCAGCGCGCGCTGGGTGCGTTCCAGTTCGGCGATGTGATCGCGCAGGCGCTGCTCCTCGCCCTTGGCGCGCATGGCGAGATGACGGTCCACCAGCACCATGACCAAGGCCTGTCCCACGATGAACATGCCCGCGGCGATCACCAGGACCGCCATGGTGGTCGGGGACATCGCCAGGGGATGGATATCCTGCGCCCCGGAGCTGGGCAGGAACCGCACCGCGGCCATTGCGGTAAAATGAACGCCTAGGATCGCCAGGACTCGCAAGCTCACTGTGACCAGGTTCCTGAAACGGGTCGGGGGCAGCACTGCGAAATGGCCGGCAAGTCCGCCGACGGAAACCCCGATCAGAATCGAGGCGGCGACGAGCTGGTGATTCCAGATCGCCTCGGCCGGCAGCCTGAGCGCCGCCATGCCCGTGTAATGCATGGCCAACACGGCGCTGCCAACCACCATGCCGCCGACCGCACCCCCGGCCCGGCTGAACGACAGCGCAAATCCGGCCGCCGAAATCGCCATCGCCATCACCACCGATAGGAAGGTGAGGCCCAGGTCAAAGCGCATCGGCAGGGAGATGTCATAGGCCAACATGGCGACGAAATGCGTGGCCCAGACGCCCGCGCCCGACACCATGCCCGCGCCCAAAAGCCAAATGATGCGTGTCTGCGTCTCCTGCGAAGCGCCAGCGCGCAGCACCATGGCGCGCGCGGTGATGCAGGCAAAAATGCAGACGCATGCCGCCGCGGCGAGCAAGCGCAAATCATGCTGGTAATAAACGCAACCCAGGACAAGCAACATGAACAGCCCTTCTTCGGCCAAAACCATAGGCATAGGGCGTGAATTGGGGTTTAAGAAGATTGTGCCAATTCGGGAAAGTTGGTCCTTTTGTCAATTTGCCATCCCCGGAAATGTATGCGGTGACAGCCCCCCTAGCCTTCAGCGGCAATCCCCTCGACCGCGCCAGCCACCGGCGCGGCGACCAAGCCTGGCTGGCGGAGCAAGCCGCGGCGGGCCTGTTTCTGCCCTTCCGGCAAAACCGTCCCTTTGTGGTGAAACAGCATGCGGGCTTCCTGCCCTGGCGCGAGGATTGGTGGACATGCTGCACCATTTTTCTGGGCCTGGATGGTGGCCAGCCGCTGTTTGCTGTGGATCTTTCGGACGGCGAAGAGCCGCGGCTGGGCGAAGGCTGTTTTGAAGAGATGCGCGCCAGCGCCTTTGTGCTTCCGGCGCGCGACACCGCCATTGCGGGTCAAGCCAAAGCCCTGCTGGACTGGCACAAACGCCACGGCTTCTGCCCCAATTGCGGCGCGGCCACACAGCTGCGCGACGGCGGCTATCGCCGGCTGTGCCCTGCTTGCGGCGCCGAGCATTTTCCCCGCACCGATCCGGTGGTGATCATGCTGCCGATCTTCAAAACCGAAGATGGGGTCGAAGAATGTCTGGTGGGACGTAGCCCGCGCTTTCCGCCCCAGCTTTTTTCCGCCTTTGCCGGTTTTGTCGAACCGGGTGAAACCATGGAAGAAGCGGTGCGGCGCGAATTGCGGGAAGAAGTGAGTCTGGAAGCCGGCACGGTGCGCTACCACGCCACCCAGCCCTGGCCGTTTCCCTCATCCTTGATGCTGGGCTGTTATGCGCAAGCCTTGAGCCGCGACTTTACGATCGACGGCCATGAAATCGAAGCGGCGCGCTGGCTCACCAAAGACGAGGCCCGGGCCCGGCTGGCGCATCAAATCGAAGACACGTTAAAGCTGCCCGCCACCATCGCCATCGCCCATCACTTGATAAAAGACTGGACTCGTTCCTAACAGGAATGTCGCGCCGGATTTTGGTCGCCAGGCAGGAGCGCCGAGCGATGTGCACAACAACGTGCATGAGCGATGGCGCGACGAACCTGGAGGCCAAAAGACAAGCGACGGCTAAGGCATATCTTCTCTAAAGGGGTGGGCGGGGTAGACGCCCATCACCGTATGGCTGGCGGTGTGGAAGGCCAGCTCTTCAAGCGCGTGCGCGACATGGGGCTGTTCGGGATGGCCCTGGATATCGGCATAGAATTGGGTGGCATTGAAAGAGCCGCCCAACTGGTAGCTTTCCAGCTTGGTCATATTGACGCCGTTGGTGGCGAAAGCCCCCAACGCCTTGTAGAGCGCGGCCGGGACGTTCTTGACCTGGAACACCAGGCTGGTGACCACCTTGCCCTGATTGGGCGCGCGCTCGTCCTGGCGCGACATGATCAAAAAACGGGTGGCGTTGTGATGCTCGTCCTCGACATCGGCTTTGAGGATCACAAGGCCATAGAATTCCGCCGCCAGGCTGGAGGCGATAGCGGCAACGCTTTTATCGCCCAGTTCGGCGACATGCTTGGCCGCGCCCGCGGTGTCGTACCAGTGATGCGCCACAAGCTTGCGCGTCCTGAGCAGGGTGCGGCACTGCGCCAGCGCGGGCGCCTGGCTGTAGACGCTTTTGATGTCGTCCAGGCCGGCGCCCTTCAACCCCAGCAACTGATGACGGATGGGCAGGAAATGCTCGCCGACAATATGCAGGCCGGAGTCCGGCAACAGATGGTGGATGTCGGCGATGCGGCCGATCAGCGAATTCTCCACCGGGATGATCACCAGATCGGTATCGCCGGATTTCGCCGCTTCGATGGCGTCTTCAAAGGTGGGCTTGGGTATGGCGATGGCGTGCGGGATCGCCTGGCGCGCCGCCAGATTGGCATAAGCGCCCGGCTCGCCCTGAAAGGCGACCCGTTTGGCCTCATCGATTGCTTTTATGCCTTTGGTCACGACAACTGCTTCCGCGCTTTTTCCAGATCGGCGGGAGTATCGACAGACAAGGGCGCTTCGTCCACACGCGCCACCGCAATGCTCATGCCCGCTTCCAGCGCCCGCAATTGCTCCAGTTTTTCGCGCTGCTCCAGGGCCGAGGGCGGCAGGGCGACAAAACTCTCCAGGGCTTCGCGGCGATAGGCATAAAGCCCGATATGGTGATAGAGCGTGCCTTCGCCGCCCGGCGCCCGGGTGCGGGTGAAATAGAGGGCCCGGCCCAGCCGTTCCTGCGCGTCCCAGGCCACCACCGCCTTGACCACGGCCGGATTGGCTTCGTCGGCCGCATTGTCTATCGGGGCGGCCAGGGTGGCGATATCAGCGCCGGATTTCGCCAGGGCCGCCACCACGGTCTTGAGCTGCTCGGGATCGAGCGCCGGCAAGTCGCCTTGCAGGTTCACCACCACGTCATGGGCGCCTTGCGGATCGGCTGACATCAAGGCGGCCCAGATGCGGTCCGAACCCGATGGCAGCGCCGGGTCGGTCAGCACCGCCCGCCCCCCCGCCTTCTCCACCGCCGCAACAATCGCCTTTTCGGCGGACGCCACCACCACCGGCCCCAGGCCGGCGGCCATGGCGCGGGCCCAGACCCGCACGATCATGGGCACCCCCCCAATATCGGCCAGCGGCTTGCCGGGGAGCCGGGTCGAGGCCATGCGCGCGGGGATCAAAAGTATGGGCTTCATGGGTCTCGGGCGAAGTCGTGGAGCCGGGGCTTTTATCCCGGTTCCATAGGCTGTCTGTGTAGGCCGGGATTGGCGCTAAAACCAGATACCGCTTACAATTTATGCGACGCTTCGCCGCAATGACGCGAGGACGGCGGCGGGTAATGTCGCCCCGTATTTCGCCGGGCCTTTCCCCGGCTGTGGGGAGAGCCATGGATTCCTTCGAGTGGAACAAGATCATCGGCGCGGTTCTGGGCACGGCGATCTTTATCTTCGTCGTCCGTCTCGTGGCCGAGCATGTCTATGAAGCCGAGAAGCCCGAAAAGCCCGGCTATGTGGTGGAAGGCGTTGTCGAAGCGTCCGCCGCCGGCGGTGGCGCGCCAGTCGAGGACGTCATGCCGGATTGGGGTACGGTCCTGCCCACCGCCGATATCGCGGCCGGCAAGACGGCTGCCGTCAAGTGCGCGCAATGCCACGACCTGACCAAGGGCGGCCCCAACAAGATCGGCCCCAACCTGTTCGGCGTGGTCGATCGCGCGCGCGCCTCGCATGAGGGCTTTGCCTATTCCAGCGCCATGAAGGCCAAGCCGGGCAACTGGACCTATGACGAGCTGTCCAAGTTCATCAAGGCGCCGGGTGTCGACATTCCGGGCACCAAGATGAGCTTCGCGGGTGTGCGCAGCGAAAAAGACCGGATCAACATGATCGCCTATTTGCGTTCCAATGCCGACGCGCCCGCCCCTATTCCGGCGCCCGCGCCCAAAGCAGCGGAAAAACCTGCAGAAAAGCCCGCCGCCACGCCGGAAGCGCCCAAGGCCCATTGAAGAAACGGGACGGGACGGATTGTGACCGGGCTATCCGGAAAGCCCCATGTGCTGTTCCTGTTGCCGCCAGGCTGGGATGCGCTGAGCAAGGCGCTGTTCGGCCATGCGGGTTTCAACAGCTTCCTGCACGGTAAGGATCACTATGCGCCGCAGCAGATCGATTATTTCGTCGGCTTCCGTCCGCCGCATGGATTTCTCAAAACCCTGCCCCGTCTGAAGGCGATCTTCTCGCTGGGGGCTGGTGTCGACGGCTTTCTGCGCGATCCGGAATTTCCCCGCCATCTGCCGGTGGTGCGTTTTGTCGACGAAACGCTGCAGCGCGAGATGGCCCAGTATGTCACCATGCACAGCCTGATCATCCATCGCCATCAGCGCGGCTTCGATGACGCGCAAAAGCAGCGGGCTTGGCGCCAGCGCATGCTGTCGCGCCCCACCCGCGAGGTCCGCATCGGAATCCTGGGGATGGGCGATATCGGCGCGGTGACGGCGGAGCGTTTGCTGATGTTCGATTTCCAGGTCATGGGCTGGAGCCGCAGCCGCAAGGCCGTGCCCGGCGTCACCAGCTTCGCGGGGCAGCAGGAACTGCCGCAATTCCTCGCCCAATGCGATATCATGGTCTGCATGCTGCCGCTGACACCGGAAACCGAGGGCATCATGAACGCCAAGCTATTCGCGGGCCTGCCGAAAGGCGCCTGGGTGATGAATGTGGGACGCGGCGGCCATTGCAATGAAGAGGATTTGGTGGCGGCGCTGGACAGCGGCCATCTGGGCGGCGCGGTGCTGGATGTTTTCCAGACCGAACCGCTGCCGCCGGACAATATACTATGGACCCACCCCAAGGTGACGGTGACACCGCACATCGCCGGCATCACCGATCCGCGCAATGCCGCCGCCTTTGTGGTGGATTGCGTCGCCCGCGCGGAAAGCGGAGCGCCGTTCAAGAATGTCGTGGACTTGAATCGGGGCTATTGACCGCATGGCGAAGCTGGCGAGCCGGATCAAGGATTGGGCGGCCGAACTGTTCGTGCGCGCCGAGCAGCGCGGCACCTTTCGCAAGCTTCCCGCTTTTGAGCGCGATCTCAGCGAGTATCCCGAGCTTTCCATTTTGGCGCAGAACTATCCGGTCATCCGCGCCGAATGCGAGCGGCTTATCCAAAGCCGGGTACGCATTCCCGGCATGGAAGAACTGACCAGCTACACCTCCGGCGGCATCCACCAGATCGCCTGGAAGAGCTTCATGTTCAAGTCCGGCACCTTCATAGAGGAGAATTGCGCCCTGGCGCCCAGGACCGCGGCGTTGCTGCGCGGCATACCCGGCGTCTATACCGCCTTCTTTTCGGTGCTGGAGCCACGCCAGCACATCAAGGCGCATTGGGGCTATTGGAAGGGCTTTGTACGCTATCACCTGGGCGTGATGATTCCCGGCAACAACCGCGAGAAGACATGCTGGATTCGCATCAATCCCCAGGCCCAGTCGCGCACCGGCGACCGCGCGGCGATTGCCCAGGGCGAAAAATACCATTGGCATGACGGCGAAGCCGTGCTGTTCGACGACACCTTCCTGCACGAAGCCGCCAATGAGACCGACCAGGTGCGGGTGGTGCTGTTCCTGGATGTGGCGCGCAAAATGCCGTGGGGCCTCTCGCTGCTGAACCGGCTGTTCCTATGGATCGCCCATCGGGACAAATCGGTGCGCGAGATCCGCGCCAATGCGAAAGTCAAAGCCGCTTGATCGACGTCACCGGGCCCGCGATCTTTTCGATGCGCGCCATCGCCTCGGCCAACGGCTCGATCGCCACCGCCATGTGGAAGGCGTTGGCGTGCAGCAGCCGGGTTTCATCCAGCATCACGCCCATATGGCCCTTCCAGAAAATCAAATCGCCGCGACGCACATCGGAAAGCGCGACGGCATCACCCAGTGCCTTTTCCATCATGTCGGTATCGCGCGGCGCGGCTTTGCCCACCGCCTGCAAGGCGGTCTGGATCAGGCCGGAACAATCCAGACCGGCCACCGTCTTGCCGCCCCAAACATAGGACGCGCCCAGGAACCGTTCGGAGACGGCGACAAAGTCCTTTTGGGTCTCCACGGCCAGATGCCGCCGGTGCACGAAACCTGCGCCCACATTCACATAATCGCCTGCGCGCGCCAACACCGGCACGGCGGCATTGAGCGGCAAGAGATCGCGCACCGGGGTTTTGAGATCGGCGGCGGAGAAAACCGGCGCCATCAAGGCGCTGACCCGCGCCTCGGTCTTGAACGGTTCGGCCAGCGCATCCTGGCGCAAATAGCCGACATAAAGATCATCGGCCGCCTGGCCCCAGGCCCAGCCCTGGGCGCTGTCATAGACGGTGAAGATTTCGCCGAACAGCAATTCGCTGTCCTGGGCGGCATCGTCGCTGGGACGCAGCCGCAGGCTGGCCCGGCCGGCCCGGATGGAAAATTTTTCGCCCGCGGCATAACGCGGTGCGTCCACCACGCCTTTGAGATGCGCCGCCGCCAGATCGGACCGCGCCGGAGTTACCCTCTTATCGGCCATAACGTTCCTTCAGCAGCGCATAAATCGCGCGCGCGCCATTGGCTTCGCCGCCGATAGGGCGGCCCGGCTTGGCACGGTCGATCCAGGCGGGAATGTCCAGATGCGCCCAGCTTTGGGTCTTGCTCACAAAGCGACCCAGAAACAAGGCGGCGGTGATCGCACCGGCATAATTATAAGCGGGGTTGTTGTTGAGATCGGCCACCCGGCTGGTCAAGGTGTCCTCATAACCGCGCCACAAAGGCAGACGCCATAGCGGGTCCTGAACGCCCTCGCCGATCCGCGCCAAGTCGGCGGAAAGCTTGTCGTCATCGGAGAAGAAAGGCGGCAGCTCCATGCCGGTCGCGGCACGGGCGGCGCCGGTCAGGGTGGCGATGTCGATCAGCAGATCCGGTCTTTGGTCGTCGGCGTCGGCCAAGGCGTCGGCCAGGACCAGGCGGCCTTCGGCGTCGGTATTGCCGATCTCCACCGTCAGGCCCTTGCGGCTGGTAAAAACGTCGCCAGGACGCATCGCCGTCCCCGACACCGAATTTTCCACCGCCGGGATCAGCAGCCGCAGATTCAAATTGAGCTTGGCGCCCATCGCCATGCCGGCCACCGCCAGGGCGCAGGCCGCCCCGCCCATGTCTTTCTTCATGGTCAGCATGGCGGCGGACGGTTTGAGGTCATAGCCGCCGCTATCGAAGCACACACCCTTGCCCACCAAGGTGACACGCGGCGCATTGGCCTTGCCCCAATTGAGTTCGATCAGGCGCGGGGCACGCTCCGAGCCTTGGCCCACCGCCGCAATCAGGGGATAATTCTTTTTGAGCGCCGCGCCGCTGACCACCGCGACTTTTGCGCCGTGTTTTCTGGCCAAGGCGCGGACGGCGACTTCCAGTTCGGCCGGCCCCATGTCGTTGGCGGGCGTATTGACCAAGTCGCGGGCGAAAAACAGATTCTCCGCGATGCGCGAGATTTCCTCGCCGTCCATACCGGGCGGTACTATCAACCTGGCTTTGCGCGCAGTCTTCTTCTTATAGCGATCAAAGCTGTAGCCGCCCATCAGCCAGGCCAGGGCCGCCTGCGCGCCGCCACAAAAATCCGGCACCTCACCCAGTCTATAGAGACCAGCCGGAAGTTTTTCCGCCGCCGTCGCCAGCGCAAAAGCATCGCGCCCCTCGCCCAAACCCAGCACCCAGGCGGCAATGCCGCCTTTGGCATCCGGCAAGGCGGCGAGCGCGCCCGCTGCCCCGGCGAAGCCCGACGCGATCACCAGGCCCGCGCGCCGCTGTTTTGCCAGCCAAGCTTTGGCGTCCTTGGCCAGCACGGCGTGAAGCGGGATGGCGTGTTTGGCGTTGCTTGCCAGGCTGGGATGCATAAATCGCTCTTACAGTTGGATGCGCAGGACTCTATGAATCCGGGCTGGTAATCGCAAGGATACCATAATGGCTCGCTATACCCTGATTGTCGGCACCCGCGGTTGGTCGAGCTGGAGCTTGCGCCCCTATGTGGCCCTCAAAGCCACCGGCGCGCCGTTCGCGGTGGAGGACATCCGCTTGCGCCAGACCGAGGCGCCGACCACCCGCGAGCAGATCCGCAAACATTCCCCCGCCGGAAAGGTACCCGTATTGAAGATCGACGAGGGCGGAAAGGTCTTGACGGTCTGGGACAGTCTGGCGATCTGCGAGACCCTGGCGGAGCGCCATCCCGAAGCGGGATTGTGGCCCAAGGATGGGGCAGCGCGCGCCACCGCGCGGTCCTATGCCTGTGAAATGCATTCCGGCTTTGCGGATGTGCGCGACCAGCTCACCATGGACTTTGCCCGAAAGAAGGAAATGCCCGAACTGCGCCCCGAGACCAAAATCCAGATCGAACGCATCCTGTCAGCGTGGGAAAGCGCGCTTGCGGATCATAAGGGCAAATTTCTGTTCGGGAATTTGTCGGTGGCCGACTGCATGTATGCACCGGTCGTGTCGCGCTTTCTCACTTATGGGGTGGAAACATCCGCGCCGGTCGGTGCCTATATGGATCGGGTAATGGCCTTGCCGGCGATGGTTGAATGGCGCAAGGCCGCGCAGGCGGAAGTGGACGCCGGAATCACCTAAAGCGCAATTGGTGAAAATCGGACCGGTTTCAAGGAAATCGGATCACGCTCTAGGGAATTAAATCCGCCGCCAGCTTTTCCATTTCGCGGTAAAAACGCGCCGCGCCGGGATGCAGCGGCGCGGGGAAATTGTTGGCGGCTATGCTCTGCCCGATTCCCCGCGCGCTGGGATGGCTGGCCGCCAAGGCGTCGCGGTTCGCCGGATTGAACAGCGCCCGGGTGATGCCATAGATCAGGGCGTCCGGCTCGCTGTCGCTTGTCACCCAATAGGCGCGCGTGGACACGGTCTCGACCGCTCCCGTGCCGGGATAGGCACCGGCCGCAATGGTGGCGGCGGAAAGCTGCGGCGTCATCGCGATCAGCCGGTCACGGCCTTCGCCGTCAACCGGCACCAAACGTGCCACATGCTGCGTGAGCAGATTGCGTATCGAATCCAGCGGCACGCCGGCCACGGCGAAATAGGCGTCGATCTTGCCATTCTTCAACATCTGCGCCCCGCTTTCATCGGAGACCACTTCGCGCACCCGTATGCGATAGGCCGCCGTGATGGCACGCGCGCGCAGCAGCGATGCACTGTTCGGCGGACCCATAAAAACCCGCATGCCGCGCAGATCGCCAACCGATTGGATGGGGGATTTGGCGGCGACCACCAAATGCGTCTCTTCCGGGAACAGTGCGGCGATCACCCTTAAATGCCGCGCCGGACGGCGGAAGGCGCCGCCGCGGCCCGCCATCGCGGCGGCAATCGCATCGCCATCGGCGAAGCCGGAATCCACCAGGCCTTGATTGACGGACCGCAGATTGTCGGTGGAGCCCTCGCTGATGCGCGCCGACAGGATCACGCCCGCCGGACCGCAGACCGTGGCGGTATCGCAGCGGCCCACGCCCAGGGGATGGCTGATCAGTCCCGCCATGGTCTGGCCGACGGTAAAATAGACGCCCTCGGTCGAGCCCGTGGCGATCTGGAAGGAAACCCGCACCGGTCCCGAATTCGCCATGCCCAGATTGCCGCCCGTCAGCAACGCACCGATCACCAGCGCGACAAACGCAACAAGAGCGGCTATGGCCAGGAAGCGCTCGGACATGACCGGAAAAGTTAATCCTTTATTTACGTCAACAGTGGGGCATTAACCGGATGGTATGGGTTGCGGGCTGCGCAAAAGACGGTGCGGACGAAGGGCTCATGAGCAACTCGCGGCAACTCCTGTAGGTCATGATAGCTGACTCGACACTGCTTCCATATGCGCAGATATACTTAAGGCTTTGTTGACTGGAGGGCTGGCACAGTCGCGGCAGCGTTTCTTTGAAGGTTGCCCCCATGGCTGTTTCCGCAATCCGTAGAGCGAATTTGGCTGCCCTGCTTATGCTTGGCTGCAGCGTCATCGCCGTTCCCGCTCAGGCAGGATGGTTCGATTCCGACTCCACGCCTGCCGCCAAGACCGACGTCAAGGCGGATGCAAAAAATGCGGCGCAGCCCGCGACCACTTTGGATGACAGCATCCGCCAGGCGCAGATGCTGCGGCTGGCCGGCAGCTATCCCGAAGCGATCAAGCATCTGTCCCAGTTGATGCTGGTGGCGGGTGACGATTCGCGCGTCATCAGCGAGTATGGCAAGACCCTGGCGGCGATGGGACGCGCTTCCGATGCGGTGAACTTCCTGACCCGCGCGCAGCAATTGCAGCCGAACGACTGGACGGTCTATTCGGCCCTGGGTGTGGCCTATGATCAGATCGGCGATCAGAAAAGCGCCCAGATCAATTACGGACAGGCGCTGAAACTCAACCCGGAAGAGCCCAGCGTCCTCAGCAACTATGCGCTTTCGCGCATGCTGGCCAAGGATCCCGAAATGGCGCGCGGCTTGGCCGCCCGCGCCGAAAAAGCCGGGGGCAGCCGGGACGCCATGATCGCGCGTAACATCGCCATGATCCGTTCCATCGCGCCGGAATCGGCTGCACCGCAGGTCGCGCAAGCGCCAGCGCCCGCTCCCGTTCCCCAGGCCGCGCCGCGGGCTCCTGTTGCTGTCGCAAGCGTCCCGGCGACGCCTGTCGCGCCAAGCGAAAATCGCGTTGTGATGCAGAAGGTGCCGGTGGATCCGCTGGCGGGCCCGGTCCAGACCGCCGCCAAGCCTTCGTCCGGCACCGCCACCAGTGCGCCGCGGCCGCTTCAGGCCAAGCCGGTGGAGGCACCGGTAACGCCTGCGCCGGTGAAGGCCGCTGAACCCGCGCCCATCGCGACCGCCCCCGCCGCCACCGCGAAGGTGACGCCGCCGGCACTCGCAAAGACTGCCGAAGTTAAACCCACGCCGGTCAGGCCCGCTGAAGCAGCCCCCGTTGTCGCCGCCAAGGTGACCTCGCCAGCGCCGGTGAAAACAGTTGCGGTCAAAGCCGTGGCGGTCAAGTTCAGCCAGCCGGCCCCCCTGACCGCTGCCAAACTGGCATTGGCTCCGATCAAGATCGCCGAACCGGCCGCAACGCCGCCTGCCCCTGTAAAAGCCGTAGAGGCCAAACCCGTGGCCACCTCCAAGATAGCCATGCCCGCACCCGTCAAGGCGGCGGACGTCCAAAAGCCTGCCGTAGCCTCCGTCACCTTGAAAATGGCGGCACCGGTCCCCGTCAAGGCCGCCGAGGCCGCCAAGCCGGAGGCCGCGCCCAAGGTGCTTGTGTCCGCGCCCATAAAAGCCGCCGACGCCAAGCCGCTGGTCAAGACGGTAGGCCAGCCGAAGGATGCGATCCCCGGTCTACGCATGAGCGCCAACGCTTACTGATCCGACACTCCCTGCATATCAAAAGGCGCGGATTGCTCCGCGCCTTTTTTGCGAAACATCACATCCAGCCAAATGATCCAAGGATCAGGGCGCTTTTGGGGAACGGAACAGATAGTTAAAAGCGAGCCTGTCACAGATCGGTGGATCGCGATTGCTCTCGCAGACAAAAGTTGTGTCGTTCATCGGGTAATAGTTCAGAACTAAGCTCATGCCTTCTGCCCCACCGCCGTGGCCCCAATACGGGAAGCCCTGGAACGCTGACGAAATGAACCCATAACCAAATTGTTCCTTGACCTGCTTTTTGGTGGCCTCAGCCAGCATGCTGGGCGATATCAGCTTTGCTGCTTTCAGCGCAGTCACGAAGCGCTGCATATCGGATGCTGTAGAGATGCCACCTCCCGCAGGAGTACCCCGCCAGGGCAGCTGGTCCATCGCGGATCGCAGGGAACCACCGTCCCTGCCCGTATAGGCGATGGCCAGGCCGGTTTCTTCGCGCAGCGGGAAGCTCGTGTGCGACATCCCGGCAGGCCGGAAAATGTGATCCTCGACATAGTCATAATAGGATTGACCGCTGATCTTCTCGACCAGTGCGCCTAGAAGCAAAAACCCATAGTTGGAATATTCAAACTTCGAACCAGGCGGGAAAGCAGGGCCACGCGATCCGTTGAGGGCGATGATGCCCGCGATACTGCGCACATTTTCGCGGTTTTCCGCATCCTGAGGCTCCAGGATCCCCATTTCGCCTGTGCCTCCTTGATGTGTGAGTAACTGGCGGACTGTGACTTTAGCCATATCGGCATTGGGATAATCTGTGAGGTATTTTCCGATTGGATCGTCCAGCGAAAGCTTCCCCGCCTCGATCAGCTGCAATATTGAAACAGCGGTGAACATTTTTCCTTGTGAAGCAAAATAGAATGGCGTGTCCAATGTGACGGGCTTTCGTGCGGCACGGTCGGCCAATCCCCAGGCTTTCGCAAAGATCGTCTCACCGCCTCTGACGATAGTGACGACGCCAGAAAACTTGTCCGCCGCTGCCATCTTGTCACCAAATGCGGAAAGAGCCGCAAGAGCTTCATCTTGTGAAACCACCACGGGAAGGTAGTTGACGTCGCGAAGGACTGGGGCTGCCGAATCGTTGCGCTTCAACGTCACGCGCCAAAATGCGGAACGATCATGTTCGCGGATCAGCGCGGTAAGTTGAGATGGCTCATCCGACTCTATTTTTTTCAGCGTGAACCCGCCGGTTTCTTCGCGGCTATCCATTTCAAATCGGATATTGGATTTTCCGAGATAATCTTTCTGAAACGAGGTTAGGCTTGCCGCATCACCTTTGTTGTATGCGGTGAGCCAAGCGTTCAGGATTTCTGTATTGGTTTTAGGCGCTGCATCTGCCGCGCCCAACGAACAGGCGAGTGCCAGAAGCATTGACGTTACAAACCATCGTGAACCGCTCGCCAGAATATGTCATACTATGTATGATAAATTGCAAATGGTCAAGCGTCGCGTCGGAAGCGAGATCAAACACTCATGCATTGGCGATAGGCGGCAACACGCTAAATCTGTTTCCGCGAACGCAGCGCGAGGGATTTTGCGGCGTGGGCAGGAGGCCGCGCGGAGCGTACCTAGCGTACGTGAGCACGGCCGACGAACCCACGACGCAAAAGACCCGCGCTACATCATCTTCTTAATCGTCAAGATAGCCGGGCCCATGATGACGACGAACAGGCACGGCAGGAAGAAGATAATCATCGGAACCGTCAGCTTGGCGGGCAGCGAAGCGGCCTTGCGCTCGGCTTCCTGCATGCGCCCCTCGCGGTTTTCAACGGCGGTGACGCGCAGCGCCTGACCCAGGGGCGTGCCGTATTTCTCGGCCTGGTTGAGGGCGGTGGCCACCGCCTTGACGCCGGGATGACCGCAACGCTTGGCCAGATTGTCGAAGGCCTGGCGGCGGTCGGGAAGATAGCTGAGTTCGGCGGTGGTGAGCGCCAGTTCCTCGGCCAGTTCGGCGGACTGGGTGCCAATCTCCGCCGCCACGCGGGTAAAAGCGCTTTCGATCGACATGCCGGATTCCACGCAGATCAGCATCAGGTCCAACGCATCGGGAAAAGCGCGCATGATCGACGCCTGGCGGCGCGCGATCATATTACCGACGAACATGTCCGGCAGATAGAAGCCGATCAGGGCGCCAACAAAGGCCGCGCCGACCTTTTGCACCGGCGACCAGCCCAGATGCAGGATCACGAACAGGTAGAACAGCACGACGACGAACACGATGAACGGCATCACAAAACGGAAAAACATGAAAGCGATGAGCGGCGCCTGGCCACGATAGCCGGCACTGGACAGCTTTTCGCGGGTGTTTTCGCTTTCCAGCACATTGCCCAGCTTGAAGCGATCCAGGGTCGCTTTCATGTAGGACACAGGTTCGATGCGCAGCGTGCCGCGCTTGGCGTTCAGGGCGGCGTGATGCTTGGCGCGCAATTCCTCACGGCGGGCGGCCACCGATTTGAGGCGCTCGTTGAGCCCGTTGCCTTCCAGATAGGGAACGCCCAGGGTGAGTACCGTGGCGAAAGCCAGGATGCCGACAAAGAGCATGGCCAAAAAGCTCTTGTCGAACAACAGATTCATGACGGTGTCCATTGAAAGCCTCTCACCGCCTAATGCTTGAAGTTGATCATTTTGCGCATCACCAGGATGCCGCAGCTCATCCAGATCACGCAGCCCGCCAGCATCAGGTTGCCGGCGCGTTCGGTGAATAGCTTGGCGATATAGGCGGGTGTGGTGAGATAGACGATGCCCATAACGCCCGGGGGCAGCGAACCGATGATCATGGCGCTGGCCTTGGCTTCCGACGACATGGCCCTGATTTTACCCTGCAACCGCTTGCGGTCGCGCAGCACGGCGGCGAGGTTGCCCAAGGCTTCCGACAGATTGCCGCCCGACTTGCTTTGAATGGTCATGACGATCGTGAAGAAGCCCACTTCCGGCGTGGGCATGGACTCCATCATCCGCTTGAGGGCCTGGTCCAAGGTGACGCCGACCTTCATGCTTTCCGTCAGGGCATGGAATTCGCTGCCCACCGGATTGGGAATCTCGCGCGCCACGATGCGCAACGCTTCATTGGTGGGCAGGCCGGACTTGACCGAGCGCACGATGATGTCGATGGCGGTGGCGAAATTTTCGGTGAATTTCTTCCTTCGGCGATTGGTGAGGAAGCTCAGCACCCAGCGCGGCAGGCCAAGCCCGACCGCGAACATCGCCAGCGCGATCACTAGCGGACTCTGATGGGTCATGATCGCGACGCCCGCGGCGATACAGGCGGCGATACCGCAAATAATCCAGAAGGTGCGCGGGCTGGCCTTGGGAAAGCCGGCCTGTTCCAGCCGGCGCCGCATGGTGGGCCGTTCTTTCTTGGCGGCACGGTTTTTTTCCACATCCTTAAGCATCACCGCGACGTTCTTGCGTTTTTGGGCGGCATCCTGGGTCGGATTTGCGCCACGGCCCCGCGCGCTGCCGGCCGGCTTGGCCACTGCGGCAACCCGCTTCTGGGTGACGGCGTCGCCGCCGGAAAACGCGAACGCCGCGCCACCAAGCGCGAGCGCGAGCAGAATGCCGACCAGCACGATCATTGGTTGACCTTGTCCAGGGCGTCGGCCAGCTCTTTTTCGAGATTGTAGTAGCGGGCACGCTCCCAGAAGTTGGGGCGTACCACGCCGGAGCCGACATGCTTGCCGCGCAGCTTGCCGCTCTCGTCCTCGCCGGTGATCTCGTAGGACACCAGGTCCTGGGTGATCACGACATCGCCTTCGGTGCCGATCACTTCGGTGATCTTGGTAATGCGGCGCGAACCGTCGCGCATGCGCTCGGCCTGGATGATGATGTCAATGGAACCGACGATCATTTCCCGGATGGTCTTCATCGGCAGCGAGAAGCCGCCCATGGTGATCATGGATTCCAAGCGGCCCATCGCTTCGCGCGGGGAGTTGGCGTGCAGCGTGCCCATCGAGCCGTCATGGCCGGTGTTCATCGCCTGCAAAAGGTCGAAGGCCTCGGGTCCGCGCACTTCGCCCACGATAATGCGCTCGGGGCGCATACGCAGGCAGTTCCTGACCAGGTCGCGCATGGTGATCTGGCCCTGCCCTTCCAGGTTGGGGGGGCGGGTTTCCAGCCGCACCACATGGGGCTGCTGGAGCTGAAGTTCGGCGGCGTCTTCGCAGGTGATGACGCGCTCTTCGGTGTCGATATAGGCGGTCATACAATTCAAAAGCGTGGTCTTGCCCGAGCCGGTACCGCCGGAGATCAGGATGTTGCAGCGGCAGCGGCCGATCACTTGCAGCACCCGCGCCGCATCGGGACTGATCGAGCCGAATTTGACCAGATCTTCCAGCTTCAGCTTGTCTTTCTTGAACTTACGAATGGTCAGGGTGGGCCCGTCCAGGCTCAGCGGCGGCCCGATGACGTTGACGCGGGAGCCGTCCAACAGGCGCGCGTCGCAAATCGGCGAGGATTCGTCGACACGGCGGCCGACCTGCGACACGATGCGCTGGCAGATATTCATCAGCTGGGCATTGTCGCGGAAGCGGATATTGGTGAGCTGCACCTTGCCCTGGACTTCGATGAAGACCCGGTTGGCGCCATTGACCATGATATCGGCGATATCGTCGCGCGCCAGCAGCGGTTCAAGCGGCCCATAACCCAGAACGTCGTTGCAGATGTCCTGGAGCAGATGTTCCTGCTCGGCGATGGACATCACCACCGCCTTGATCGAGATAATCTCGTTGACGATGTCGCGGATTTCCTCGCGCGCCGAATCCGGATCGAGCTGCGCCAGCTGCGCCAGATCGATGGTGTCGATCAGGGCATTAAAAATCGTGGATTTGATCTGGTAATAGTCTTCGGAACGGCTGTCGGTCACCGCCCGCACGACGGGTTTGGACGGCTGTGGAGCGGTTTGTGGAGCCGGCGCCGCCGCAGGTACGGGCGGGGGCGCCACTACGGCGGCATTGACGCGCGGCACCGCGCTCGCCGGCTCGCGCGCGGGTGCGGCGGATTTTCCGAAAGCAGGCTCGGAACCGTTGCGCTTGCCGAAATGGCTCATTCCTATGCCCGTTTCCTACCCTTGAGAAACGAAAAGATACTCACGGTATTCTTGGCGGCCACGCCCTGCATGGTGCGTCCGGTGATGGCGCGGCACAGTTGACGCAGGGATTCGGCGACCGGAGCCTTGGGCATCACTTCCATCACCATCTGTCCGTTGTTGGCGGCCTGGCCGAATACCGCGGGATCGAAGGGGATGATGGCGGAGGGATCCAGGCCCATGGTCTCGGCGAAGTCCTTGGCGGGAATTTCAGGACGCTTGGGAACACCGACCTGATTGATCACCAGACGGGGCGGGGCGTCGTTGGGACGGGCGCCCTTGACCAGATCGATGATATTCTTGGCGTTGCGCAAGCTGGTAAGATCCGGGGTCACCACGATCACGACTTCATCGGCCGCCAGCAACGCCGTCTTGATCCAAGGCTGCCAACCGTGCGGCAGGTCCAGGATGACGCAGGGAATGGATTGGCGCACCGCGTCTATCACCGTCTCGAACGCATCCGGCGAGGCTTCATATTCACGATCCAGAACGGCGGGAGCGGCAAACAGGGAAAGATGCTCGCCGCGCTTGATCAGCAAACGGTCGAGCAGGACGTCGTCCAGACGCTCGGGCGCGCTCAGCGCATCGCAAATGCCCTGGCTGGCTTCATCGTTGAAATCCAGCCCGACGGTGCCGAAAGGCAGATCCAAATCGATGACGGTCGTGTTGATGTGGAGTTCCTCGGCGATACACCAGCCGATATTGTGCGACAAGGTTGAAGAACCCGCGCCGCCGCGAGCGCCGATCACGGCCACCACGCGGCCGATCGGAGCCGAACCGGGATCCAGATAAAGGCCCGAAATCACTTCGATCAACTGCAGCGGCGACAAGGGCGCCACCAGATACTCCGAAGCGCCGCGGCGCATCAATTCGCGGTAGAGTTCGACATCGTTGCTGCGGCCCACCACGACCACCTTGGTCGCGGGATCGCAGACCTCCGCCAGACGGTCGAGTTCCAGCAGGGCTTCCTCGCCCTGCAATTTGGTCTCAACCACCAGCAGATTGGGCGTGATCTGGCCGGTATAATGCTGGACGGCGGCATCGACGCCGCCCAATTGCACCTGCAAATGCGCCTTGGACAGGCGGCGATCGGCGGCGGCCCGCTGCAAGGCGGCCCCGGTATCGGGAAATTCGCAAAAGGCATGGATGGAAATGCGCGGCACGGGACGTTCGTGCGGCGCGGCGCCAAAACTTTCGACTTGCGGGGGCTTACTCATGTTTGGTTCCGTTTCACGCGTTACTGAGCGACATTCGAGGCACTGGCGGACTGTTCGCTGCCGGCGTCCGCGGAATGTTTCGCAGCCTGGGTGACTTCACCCTTCCGGTAATGGTCCATCACGACGGCGCGGCGCGCCGTGTCCACCGGACCCATGGCGCCCGGACCCAGCAGGTCGCGGGGATCGGCCACCATGGCGGCGATATTCTGCTGCACCGAGCAGCCGAATCTCTTGGGCGTGGTGTTGTCCATGGTGAAGGATTCGTTCTCGGACCAGTTGCCACAAGCCGCGGTACGGGCGGTGTAGGCGATATAGGTGACATCCACGCGCCCATCGCCATTGGCGGCGTCGCGGGTCGAGACCAGAATCTTGTCACGGCTGATACCGGTCGCCGCGGCGCGTTCGCCAAAGAAGGTGATAGCGGCGCGGCTGGCGGGGCCATTGGGAACGCTGATGCCAAGACTGCCATTGCCGTGGACGCGATAGTCGGCCAGGAAGGAATCGAACTTGATGGCATCTTCGGCGCTCATGCCGTCGGCGCCGCCGACAAACTGCACCTTGAGGTCGCGGTAGCTGGGTTCCACCATGATCGGATGGTTGCGGGCGCCATCTTCCCAAACCACGGAATTGGGATCGGTGGTGGAGCAGGAGCCCGCCATCAGGATGGCGCCGAGAGCGGCGGCGCGAAGAAAATAATCAGGCTTCATGACAACCTCCTAGCGCACGACAAAGCCGACAGGCGCGGAAGCCTGCGGCGAGACCGGCTTTTCATCTTTTCTCTTGTAGACCGCGTTCAAGCGGCCCAGCAGAATGGTTTCCGGATCGGACGGCGGCACGAACCCGTCGGTCGGTGCAGCCAGCGCGGCTTCCGTGGTGGGCTCAACCAGATACGCGCTGACCAGAACCACCAGTTCGGTGGTGTCGTCGGCGAAATCGCGGCTGCGGAACAGGGCGCCCAGTACCGGCAGATCCTTCACGCCCGGAAATCCGTCGATCACCTGCTTGGTATTGTGTTGCATCAGGCCGGCCACCGCGAAACTGCCGCCGGACGGCAATTCGACCGTGGTCGCGGTGCGGCGCACGGTCAGGGCTGGAATGGTGAGGCCCTGGGCGCTGCTGGCTCCCGACAGCGTGAATGAGCCGGTGTTGGACAGTTCGCTCACTTCGCTGGAAATCTGCAGACTGATGCGCCCCGGCGCCACCACCACCGGCGTAAAGCTGAGGCCGACACCGAATGGCTTGAATATCACCGAAACGTTGCCGTCGCGGTCACGGCTGGCCGGGACGGGAAATTCGCCGCCGGCCAGGAATTTCGCGGTTTCGCCGCTGACGGCGGTGAGGTTGGGCTCGGCCAGCATATGCACCAGGCCAACGCGCTCCAAGGCTTTGAGCTGGCCCTGGACATTGTTGTTGATATTGCAGACGCCGCCGGCACTGGCCAGCACGCTAAAGGGATTGGGGTTGGTGCTTCCGTTACCGCAGACCCGTCCCGCTTGGCCGCCGGACAGATCGCTCAGCGCCTGACCGACCAGGTTGAATTGGTTGGCGGTTGAAAAGGCCAGCGGCGTCGAACCGCCGGCAATCTTGACGCCCGCCAGATTCACGCCGAACTGCTTGGCGACATTGCGGTTCATTTCCGCGATACGGACTTTCAGCATCACCTGCTGGCCGCCGGCGATGCCGATCATATTGATGACCTTCTTCTCGTCGCCGGTGAAGCGGGCCGCCAGATCGGCGGCGCGCGTGGATTCCAAAGCGCTGGAGACCGAGCCGGTCAAGATGACATTGTCGTTCATGGCCTGCACTTGGATGGAAGAGTTGGGCAAGCTGGCCTTCATCAGGCTGGACAGGTCCACCACGTCCTTCTCGACGCGGATATCCAGCGCCAGGATCTGCTTGCCCTGGGCGTCGAAGAAGAAAACGTTGGTCTGACCCACTTTGGTGGCCAGCAGGAAGATGCGCCGCGGCGTGCGCACCACCGCGTCGACCAGGTCGGGATTGGACACCAGCACGTCGCGCGCATCGGCATCGAGCTGCACCACGGCCGCCTTATCCAGTGGCAAGGTCAGGCGTTGATGCGTGGCCGCGCCACGGGTGGATATGGCCATGATCTTGGCATTGGCTTCGTCCAGAATGGGACGCGCGGGAGCCGCGAAAGCGGCGCAAGGCGCAACCAGCGCCAGCGCGAAAGCGAAAAGAATTTTGTTGGGGAACATCACTGCGGACTCTCCTGCCGATTGGCGCCTGCCATGCCGTAACGGATCACAGAGACGGGGCCGTCATAGGTCGCGGCGGCGCGGCGCTTGCGCGCCGGATCATCGAGGCTGGCGACATTGCCTTCACGCAATGGACGAAGCGCCAGCGACAGCGATCCCGAGATGCCGGCGCCGGAAAGCACTTCCGCCTGCTCGGGCGAGACTTCGACGGTTGCGGTCTTGCCGACCACGGTGCGGGCGTCTTTTTCCTGGCGATAAGTTTGGTCCACCGCGAGCACGCGCAGATTGGACAAGATCGTCTTGGCGGAGCCGCGATTGCCGTTGCCATCGGCCTTGCGAGTCAAAATGACGTCCACGCGATCGTTGGGCAGGATGAAGCCGCCAGCGCCGGAGTCGGTGGAGATCGCGATCGATACGGCGCGCATGCCGTCGCTCAGCGTCGCGGCCATGAAACCAGACGCATCGCCATGCACGATCGCGTTCTGGGTGATCGGTTGGCCCGGCAAAATTATCGCGCGCACAACAGCGCCCTTTACCAGCTGCTCTTCGCTGACCGAAGCATCATGCGTGATGAAGGAAGGATCGACCGCCGAAGACGGCCACTTCTCCCAGCGCACTTGGTCGACGGCAAGCGCCTGGCCCGGCGAAAGATTGGTGCTGGCGACGAGAACTTCGCTCATCGCAATGGCGGGCGCGGCTTTGGCTTGAACGACTGGCGTACCGCCGCCCAGCATGCCGCGCACAAGAAATGCGGCGCCACCGGCCGCTACGAGGGCAAAGCCAAGCACGATGATGCGTTGGGGGTTCATGAGGGCAGCTCCTTTGGTGACAATTCACCATGCAACCCTTTAGAAATTGCTTAAGATGGAGCCGCGCAATTGCCTTATAAAACAATTGTTTCGCATTGAACTTGTTTAAAATTCAACGCAAGAAGCGCGGGGGTCGCGTTGAACCGTCGTTAAGCACTTGCCGCGAGACGGAAAATTTCCGTTGATGGCAGCAGAAAAAAGGCGCCGGCGACCAGCGCCACGCCATAGGGAACCCCTGAACGCGCATCATGCAGCTTCACGATCCAGTCCTGGCGGGAGAGACCGGCCGGCAACGGGTATTGGCGCAGAAGCATCAGGCCAAGCGTGAGAAGGCCCCCAAATATGCTGGCCAAAAGCGCATAAGGCAGAAGGTCGTTCAAACCCAGCCACAACAAGACGGCAGCAAAGAGCTTGGCGTCTCCGCCGCCGATATAGCCCAGGGCGAATAAGGTGAAACCGAGCAGAAGCCCCGCAAGCCCCGCCAGCACGTGCCAGCCGATGACCGCGGGAGACAGCCCGGCCGCGATCGCGAAAACTGCAAAGGCAACCATCAGCGCCAAGGTGATGAAATTGGGGATTGTGAAGCTTGCGACATCCCATCCCGCGGCTAGCGCCAGCAGGAGCGGCAATGCGCCTAAAACCAAAATTTCCGCAAGCATCCGCGAACCCTTGAAAAACGAACGGCCGCCTTTTTTGAAAGGCGGCCGTTCCAGAAATACCGTGCGGCAGCCTTACTTCAGGTTTGTCGAAACGGTAGTGAAGGTCGCTGTCAGACTGGTGCCGACGGTTTTCACGGCGGTGATAATGACAACAGCGATGAGAGCGGCGATCAGGCCATACTCGATGGCGGTGGCGCCCGATTCATCGCGGATAAAACGCGAGATGAGATTCATTTCAGTCTCCACTTTAGTAACACCCTAGGATGCCCAACCCCGGACGAACTCTTTTCGTTCGTTGTGGACATCTCCCACACTAAGAACCCCCGGCTTAATTTGGGCTTAATCCTGTTACAGATAGTTTTTTAATGTTGTACGGGTTTTCACCGCAAACGTCGGGCTGGCCGTGGCTCGGACCGGGTTCGTTGATCATTTGTTTACCATGGCATGATTTTGGCCGCCGGCGTCGCGTTTCCCCGGCCGTTTTGCTGTCCGCACCGCCGATAGATCAGCGCGAAGCAAAAAAGCATGGCGGGCACGGCGAGCGGGATAAAGGTAGCATGCGCGAAATTTCGCGCGGCAATCGGCATCAGCCAGAGAATCGCCAAACACAGAATTTCGTAATCGAAAAAACCGCGGGTTTTTCCTTCAGCGGCCAACAGCGCAATCACGGGCGCCAAAAGCATCAGGTCGTAATCCAGACAATAGGGCGTGATCAGTAGCGCCGCGACGCACAGCGCGGCTTTTTGATATCCGATGGCGATGGAAGCTTGCCAAATCCTCAGCAGTGCGAAAATCACCATCACGGCGGCCGCGATTTGCGCAGCATAGGCGAGCCAAACCGGTCCATGCCACATGCGTATCCAGGCGAACACACTTTGGATCTTGTGAAAACCGGTATTTCCTTGTTCCAGCACGACGGTGCGTGTGAAGGTCATGGACTCCAAAAAGGCCGGCCAGACTTGCCAGCCGAAGCTCGCCGTCGCCGCGGCAGAAAGGCACGCAACGGTGGCCACAGCGGCGCCGAAACATTTCCAGCGTCCCGTCGCCAACAGCACGATCGGAATCAGCACGCCAAATTGCGGCTTATAGCAAAGCAGACCGAACAGCACGCCGGAGATAAAAGGGCGCTCATCCAACACAGCCAGGCCCGCCGCGAACAGTGCCGTGGTGAGAAAACCGTTTTGTCCATGGATCAAGTTCACAAAGACCGCGCTGAATCCCAAGGTGAGGGGAATCCACAGCCGGTCACGCATCATCGCTGGCGCCGCGCTGCGACGAAGCAGGAGGCTCATAGCCCCCAGATAAAGCAGCAGCGAAACGCCCTGCCAGACGATCAAGGCGTGGATATAGCCGAGCTGCGCCAAGGCGGTCGCGACGAACAGGAAGAAAGGTGGGTAATGCCAGCCATAGAATGGCGTTTCAGGACCGAATATCGCCCGCTCGGCCGCAAGCTGACGCTGGGGATCGAACGGCGCGGTGGGATTGCCATGTGTGGCCGCAACGCCCGCGGCATAAACATTAGAGAAATCGGTTCCCAGCGGACGGCCGGCATAGTCGTTGAGGCCATGGGCGGTGACGCCCAGATATAAAACGCAAAAAAATAGCCCCAGGACCAGCCCCCCCGCCCATAGCGCCATGCGCTCGCGGGTGAGAAAATCGCCGGTGCGCGCCAGGAGGAAAATTTTCTTCATTTAAAGCCAGATAAGGATTCGTCAAGCATGTCAGGGCGCATTTAAGAATGGGTTATTTCTCCGCGACTGCGAGCATTCTGAAGCTGAAACTTAAGGCTTATTTAATGGCGCGGGACCTAATCTGGCCGCCTCGATTATGCCGGAGTCCGCCATGCGCCGTGCCTTTTTTGCCGCCGCCCTTATCGCCAGCTCACCCGTCTATGCCGCGGGCAAGAACGACGCCGTGGCACTGGCGCTGGACGAAGTCCACACCCTCACCTTCCGCTCGCCGGTATCGACCGTTTATGTCGGCAATCCCTCCATCGCCGACGTCACCATGATCGACGCCCGCCATGCCTTTGTGCAGGGCAAAGGTTATGGCCGCACCAATATCATGGCGCTGAATCGCGATAATGTGATGGTCTTCAACACCCATGTCACCGTGACGGGCAGCCAAGGCGGCGGTACCGTGACCCTCAATCGCGGCGTCCAGCGCGTGACCTTGAATTGCGCCGGTGGGCGCTGCGAGCCGACGCCGATGCCCGGCGACGGCAAAGATGCCGACGCCGTCAATGGCCAGATGACGACGCATCAAGCCACGGCGCGCGCCGCGGCGGGTCTGGCGGAAGCTAGAAACTAATTTCCGCATAGCAACAGCCACGCCAACGAGGGCGGCTATGTGGCCCGTCCGGCCGCATCGCGTTGCAAGACCGGATAGATGAGCTGCCGCATCAGTCCGTCGGGCATTTGCTTGTCGGCGATGCCATAGTTGCCGGGCAGCGCGTGCGCCGGCATATGAAAGGTGCCGAACATCACATCCCATAGCGCAAATGTCCCCGCGAAATTCTTGTCGCAGACCGCGCTGGCGTGATGCCAACGATGAAAGACCGGACTGGCGAAGACATAACGCAACGGCCCGAAAGTCCAGTCGAGATTGGCGTGAACCATACATGAGGTGATGATGTTGAACGGGCCGACCACGATGAAAATGTCGGGCGCGACGCCGCATAGCAAGGCCACGATATCCACCAACGCCGCGCCCAGCGCGAGATTTAACGGATGAAAGCGCGACGCGCTGATCCATTCCACATCCTCGGATGCGTGATGCACGGCATGATACTTCCACAAAAATCCGCGATGAAACCCGCGATGAATCCAATAGAGCGCGAAGTCGGCGAGAACGACATACAGCAGGCCTTGAACCCATAGCGGCAGGCGGGAAAGCGGGCCATGGCCATGCGCATAGAAATCCGCGATCTTCTGGCCATCGCTGATGTGAAACAGGGCAACGGTGAGGGCCACCGTCACCCAAATGCGCAGATAGCGGGTGAAAATCGGAACGAAGATCCAGTAGCTGATATCCGTCATCAGGCCGCGCTTTTCCCACCATGGCTTGCCTTCATTGCAGGGCGACAGGCGCGACAGGACGGCAAACACCAGCCCCAGCCCCACAAGCCACGGCAACACGTGCCACAAGGTCAGCAGAATTTGGACAAGGACCTGGTACGCGAGAGACATTACATACTCACGCGCACATTGGTGATCTTCTTGGTGATGTCGGCGAAAGCCGTTGCGATCTGGGCGGACGATGTTAGGTCGTAATATTTGGACGGATCGGAGGCGCAGTTCTCAAGTGGTGCGGAATTGCCGCCGCCGCCGGTATGGACATAGAGCGTATAGATGACCACGCCATCCGCCTTGGCGGCGGCGCAAGCCAGATTCATGCGCGCATCGATATAGCCGTCTTCGGTGGTGCCTTCGGTGGAACCGTCACCCCACCAGCGGTTCTGGGTGTTGAGGCCGTCGCTGAACAGGATGATGTAGCGGGTGGTATTGGCGGGAAGCGCGGGCGCGCCGAAGGGCCCGCTGGGGACCAGCATTTCCCAGCCATGCGCGATACCGATTGCCTGATTGGTCGAACCCTTGGCCTGCAGGGCGTCGGCCTGGGAGGCGAGACTCGTCCAGTCATATCCCAATGCCGAGGTATCGGCATACATGCAGTTGGTGGAACTGACCGGATTTTTGGGATTGGCGGCGGGAAAGCCGGTGGTGTCGGCGCTGGAGGGCGTGGTGATGCTGATGTCATGATCTTGCACGCGGTCGGTGACGCAACCGCCCCATGTGTTGTGATCATTCTTGACCCATGCATGGAGATAATTCTTGGCCTTGCACACCTTGCTGGATCCGCTGCCGCTGCAACTGCAGTTGTTGTATTCGTGGCCACTCACGGTGCAGCTTACTCCTGAGCCGGAGGAGACAGTGGTGACGGCGCCGGTATCCGTGCTGGTGTAGCAGCCATTGTAATAGTGGCTCATGTGATCGGCGTTGAAATTGCCATTGTCCATGCTGGGGCAGATCAAGCCTCCGGACGTGATGTTGTTGCCGCCGGGGCCGTTGCTCGCGCTCGCCTGGCAGGAATAGCCGTGAGTGCTGGACTTGAAGGGGCAAGAGTCATTCGGACCGTTAAGATCGGTGACGCCGTTCAGGTTGGCATTGGCGGGCTCAGCTTCCCAGAAACCCCAATAGAGCCAGCTGGCGGCGGCATTGGCGGTGCCGACATCGACTTCGCGGTTGAAAGGCACGATCGCCACCCGCACATCGCCCGGCGTGGTGGAAACCGCCTGCAACTTGGTCAGCATGGTCTTGGTGGCGTCCTTGAGCTGCCAGATCTTGGTCGTCGTGTCGGTGGTGTTGATGCAGGGCTGAGCGAGGGGCTCACACATCGAGCCGGAATTGTCCAGCACCAGCGCCACCCACAATTTGGTCTGGCCCCACACCACGGTTGAGGTGGTCGAGAGAGCAATATCATTGATGCTGACAATCCTCATCAGCATCGTGGGCATGTTGTTCTTGGCTGTGAGCGTTATTGACCCCTTGGCGTCATAGACCGGCGGGTCGATGGTCACGCTGCCATACTGAGCCGCATCCACCGTGTAGTTGGCATTGAAATATTTCGTCGCCAAGTCCTGGGCCTTGGCCGAGTCCAGCCCGGGCGTCGAACCCACCGCCAAAGCGGCGGCGTCCAGCGCCTCGGCCATTTGCTGGCGCACCATCATGGCGCGCGCGAAATCCAAGCCCGCGCCGGCGCCGATCATGATCGGCACAACCGCGACGCCGAATATCATCGCGATATTGCCGCGTTTGCACCGCAAAAAGTCGCGCGCCGTGGCAATCAGTTTCCGTGTACGGCTCATAGGGCTGCCCCGCGTTGTTCAGGCTGCCAGTTTCCGCCAAAAAACCTGAATATGCCGTTGATTTCCGGGAAGCCGGTAACGCGATCCCTAAGAAAAACCTTCAAACCATTAACGCGGCCGGGCAACCGGTTGAAATCCTTTCCGCCGCGTTACCACTGTAACGATGTGCTTAACCCCTTGTTGAGCAAAACGCCCTGTTTGGCTTCGTTCCGGCGCGGTTCGGTTTTAGAAAAGGCAAATGCAAGGGGCGCAATCCCGCCATGGCCATTCGAACGCGTTTCCAAAACTTTTGCCGGCGCATGCGCGCCGACGCCAACAAGGGCGCGGTGGCGATCGAATTCGCCATGCTCGCGCCCGTATTTCTCTTGATACTGATGGCGACCATCGAAACGGGCGTGGTATTCTTTGCCCAGACCACCTTGCAAAATGCCGTGAACGATGCGGCGCGGCTTGTGAAGACCGGCCAAGCCGCGTGTTTCAGCAAAGACTCTGGCGGCAATTGCCTGGGGATAACGGCCGACGAATTTCGCAAACAGATCTGCGATGATGTAATCGCCCTGCTGCATGTCTGCAACAAGGATTCCGGCGGCAATAGCAACCTGCAATTCGACGTCAAGGCCTATAGCGCCGGTTTTGGCGGCGTCAGCAATTCCTCGCCGCTGGATGGGGGCGGGAATCTGCCCAACCTGACCGCCTTCGACACCGGCAAGGCCTGCGACGTGGTGCTGGTGCGGGCCTTTTATCGCTGGCCGATCGCGACGCCTTTCCTGGGCTTTCTGCTGTCCAACATGAGCGGCTCCGATCACTTGCTGTCTACCGCCGCGGCATTCCGCAACGAGCCTTATGTCAACAATGTGGGGGGCTGCTGAACATGTTGCGCGTCATCCGCGAGATCGGCATTTGGGCGCATGCGCGCAAGGCGGCACGGTGCGCCGCCAACCAGGATGGAACGGCGGCGGTGGAATTCGCCATGCTGATGCCGATCATGATCACCCTGTTCTTCGGCGTGGTGGAAAGTTCCATGGCGCTTATCTGCCGGTCCGATGTCTCGTTGATGGCCAGCACCGCCGGCGACTTGATTTCCCAGGCCAGCACCACGACCACAGCCGACATCAGCAATGTCTACAGCGCCGCCGGCACGATTCTCTATCCATACTACGATCCGGCGGACCCCAGTTCGAGCAAGCCGACCATTCGCATCACCAGCGTTATCGATGACGGTAGCGGCGCTCCCACTGGTGATCATCTGTCCGGCAAGGTCGCCTGGACTTGCACCCAAAATGGCAACGGAACCCTGCCGACCGCGAAAGCTATCGGTGACACCTATCCCTTGCCGCAGCCTCTGATGACCGACAAGGGCAGTATTGTGATCGCCGAAATCGCCTATAAATATTCCTCGCCAACCACCAAGGTGATCGCCGCGGGTATCACCTTCACCAACAATTTCTACGCCAAGCCGCGCCGCGTCTTGCAGATTGCAGCCCCCACCGGCGGCTGCCCCTGATCATTTTCCGTGTCGGCGAATAAGGCCTTCCTGCGCCACTGAAGCAACCAGCGTCCCGTCACGCCGCCCCGGGGCGCGCCAGCGCCCCAATTAAATAGAATCGGCGTGCCAACGCGGCCGGATAAGGCCTTCCTGGGCGACTGACGCCACCAACGTGCCGTCACGCCGATAGATAGCGCCGCGATTGAAACCGCGCGCGCCAAAGGCGCTAGGACTATCCTGGGCATAGAGCAACCAATCGTCGACGCGGAACGGACGATGAAACCACATGGCATGGTCCAGGCTCGCCACCTGCATGCCGGAGAAGATGCTCTTGCCGTGCGGTAACAGCGACGTGTCCAGCAACGACATGTCGGAGACATAGGCTAGCAAAGCGCGATGGATATCGTCATTGTCGGGAACCGGGCCCCGCGTCTTCAGCCAGATATGATCCACCGGCGGCCGCGCCGGCCGGTCGCCCGAATTTTCGAACGGACCGCGCCTCAATACGGAACGGGTCTCGAATGGGCGCTCGCGCGACACCCATCGGCGGATGTCAGGTCTCAGCCCGGGATCGCGCAGCAGCACCTGCTGATCGTCTTCCAGGGATTGCGGATCAGGTACCACCGGCATGGAGGATTGATGCTCCAAACCGCTTTCAACCTTTTGGAACGAGGCGGCCAGGATGAAAATCTGCGCGGCCCCCTGCAGGGCAACCACGCGCCGCGCGGTGAAACTGCCGCCGTCGCGGGAGCGGTCAACCTGATAGGTTATCGGGATTTTGGGATCGCCGGGCCGCAGAAAATAAGCATGAAAGGAATGGCAGGGACGCTGCCGTGCCACCGTGCGCATGGCCGCCACCAGCGCCTGGGCCAGGACCTGACCGCCGAACACGCGCTGGATCGATTCGTCCGGTGAACGGCCAGAGAAGACGTCTTGTTCGTTCTGCGCCAAGTCCAGCAGCGCCAGTAACCGGGTCAAAGCGCCGTCAGCCATTCATTCCCCAATAGCGCCCAGAAATTACAGTTATCTATTTGATAATATTTAACAAAATTCAAAAAGCCACCCATGCGCCCGATCATCCAGGACCGACAAACTGAAAAACTGTCAGAAAAGGACGGGTGTACAGTTGGAACATTTCACCTTTTCGACTGTTGCCAGCGAGTCACAGGGCCTGAATAAAACCTGGGAAAGCGTGCACTTATCTGCCGCAAAGCAGCGTTTGGCTTGGAGACAAATCCGGGAACCGACGTTATAACCACTACGGTAAATTTTGCGAGATTGGGCGGGGGGCACCTCGCCAATGGATATTTTTAGCGAGGGTAAAAACATGAAACTTCGTTTGCTCGCCATGGCGACTGCTGCCGCCACGGCTCTCACTACGCCTGCACTGGCCGGCGATGGCTGGTACCTGGGTCTGGGCGGTGGTTGGGACAACCAGCCGGGAATTCGCGGCACGTCCGTTCAGTCTCCCTCCTTCACCCAGAAGACCGATTCCAGCGACAATTTCATCGGCGCGATCGCCATCGGCTACAAATGGGCCGATACCGGCTGGCGCTTGGAAACCGAGCTGGCCTTTACCCAGCATGATCTGTCGCTCGGCGCGTCTACCGTCGCGCCAAGCGGCGCCAGCGGCGGCAATCAGATCACCTCCAGCATGCTGAACCTGCTGTACGATATCCCGTTGGACGACCAGTGGAAGTTCACGGTCGGCGGCGGTATCGGCATAGGCGGTGTCCGCGGAGCGCTGCGCACCAACGGCACGTCCTTCGATATTTTCCGCGGCGCCCACAGCGCCTTCCAGTGGCAGGCCATTGCCGGTCTCGCGGTCACCGTGGCGCCCGATGTGGACCTGTTCGGCGAGTATCGCTATCGCCAGAACGAGACGGACCACAACTTCGCCTCGTCCTACACCAATCTTACGCCCATTCACGTTTCCGCGATTCAAG
>DATFEF010000001.1:0-26127 GCA_035251465.1 Rhizomicrobium sp.
CCCACCCCAATTCGCGCAGGCGACCGACCCGCAGTGCGGGCTGGCAGGCGTCCTTCTCGCTCGTGCGGTCGAGGTTGCCGCGGATGTCGGCGGTCATGTCGTCGTGCGGGAACAGGCCGGGCACGAGCCCGTTGACCCGGATCCCGTAGGGACCCCACTCGACGGCCAGGGTCTCGACCAGGTTCTTCACGCCGGCCTTGGCCGCCGCCGAGTGGGCGAAGCCCGGGCCGCCGGTCCACGCGTAGGACGCGCCGATGTTCAGGATCGCGGGGGCGGTAAAGGCCGCCGCCCGATCGCCAAGCAGAAGGGTGATGGCCAGGCTGGGTGCGGCCGCGAAGCCTATGGCCAGCAGCGGCGCTGGTAGATCCGGCATCACCAGCAAAGTTCCAGAACCCCAGGCCGCGCCAGTATAGAAAAGAAGCCGGCCCAAGGCGGCGACGGCCTTGGGCAAGGGGATCCGGGCCGCACCCTGGGCGTAGCTGCGAATATGAAGACCGGTCATGGCGACGATGCCGGTCAGAACCGTCAGCACCCAGATAAATTCTCTTTCCAAGGGAGCATTGCTGGCGCGCAGGTGCTGCCAGACGAGCAGGCCCGTGCCCGCCACCATCAAGACGAGACAGGCTTGCGGAGCGCGGGCCAGAAAGTTGAGCAGGCTAAGATCGCGGTCCGCTTCGCCGCGCAGCACGGACAGGCGGGCCAGTGCGACATGGGGAACGGCCCTGGGCGCAACGGGCGTTTGCTGGGTGCGCGCGGGATCGGGTGCCGTGCTGCCGGGCAAGGTCGGGTCGATCAGGGCCATGACAGGACTTTCGCGAAAAACGGCCGTTAGGAGCCCATGCTGAACAATGTATGAATGGCAGCAATAGATGATTCGTCCGGATACGGACAGTCGGGGTTTGCGATTGGCGTCACCCACGATCACCATCTTCGGCCTGGAATATACCGCCGAATGAGCGACGGCGAGTGAGTGGTGGGCCGAGCGTTAAGCGAATGAGCGACAGCGAATGAGCAGCGAAGCCGACCGGCTGATCAAACTTCTCGATCTGGCGCCGCATCCCGAGGGCGGATATTTCCGCGAGACATTTAGAGATTGCGGGCCTTCGCCCGCGGGCCGGGATGCTCCGGGCGATAAGGGCCGCAGTCATTCCACCGCGATTTATTTTCTTCTCAAGGCGGGCGAGGTGTCGCGCTGGCACCGGGTGGATGCCGCCGAAGTCTGGCACTTTTATCGCGGCGCGCCGCTGGAACTGCGGATCGGCGGGCAGATCTATGTGCTGGGCCCGAATGTGGATGAGGCCCAGGCGCCCCAGATCGTGGTGCCGCCACAGGCTTGGCAGTCGGCGCGGAGCCTGGGCGAATACACGCTTGCCGGCTGCACGGTGGCGCCCGGTTTTGAGTTCTCGAAATTCGAGATCGCGCCGGAAACTTTCACGCCGTAAGCCATTCGTTATTGCAGCGCACACGCTTGCGCGTGGTGCATTGCCGATTGACGGCGCTGGCGTGGGCCGCGCATCATCGCGCCAATAACAAACAAAAAGTCCAGGGGATCGTGCATGAAAAAACTGATGCTTACCGTATTGACGCTTGGCCTGATGACAAGCGCGGCATTCAGCCAGGCCAGCCGTCTGGCGATTCAATCCGAGCCCGCGCAGGACGGCACGCCCGCCTGGAAGCTGCTCCCTTCCGCGTACGATCCCACCGGCTTCGCCTTGGTGGATGCCGACGGCACCGTAAATGTCATTCCACCCGACCAGCGGGGCCAGAACGCGAGCGTGCCGGGCGCCGCTGCCGGTCCCCCATGCGCCCATTCCCCGATCTGCACTCGCAAGAACGGTTTTAAGAACACGGACCTGGCGCGGGTCACTTACGACCAGACCATGGGCTATAAATTTTCCTATCCCTATGTCGTGCCCAGGGGGATTGGCGGCGTTCCCTCGGTGGCGTTGGATTCCAAGGGCAATCTGTGGGTGTTCAAGCGCAGTCCCGCCGGCGTGGTGCAGCTGATGAAATTCGATTCCCAGCACAAGCTGGTTCTGGAAGTGCCCGAAAGTGAGATCGGCCATCAGGACAAGCCCCATGGCATGGCGGTGGACCCGGATGACAATGTCTGGATCACCGACACCGGCCAGGCCACGGTGATGAAGCTGTCGCCCCAGGGCAAGCTGCTGATGACGCTCGGCATCAAGGGGCGTCGCGGCGACTGGGTGGAATCCAAGAACCAGCGCCTGTTGTGGCAGCCGGTGACGCTGGCCTTTGCCCCCAATGGCGATGTCTACATCGCCGGCGGCCACGCCAGTGAAAGCCCCAATGACGTGGGAAGCCCCGATCCGGCCAACCAGGAAGGCGTGGCGCGTATCCTGCACCTGACCAAGGACGGCAAGTATGTCGGCCAGTGGTTCGGCAATGAGGTAGGGCAGGGCAAGTTCGATTCCGCCCATGGACTGGCGATTGATCCCCGCAATGGCGATGTGTGGCTCGGCGACCGCGATCAGTATCGCATCGTGGTCTATACGGCGGACGGCCGTTTCAAGAAGACCTTGCAGATGAAGAATCGGGCCTCTGCCGTGAACTTCGACCATCAGGGCAATCCCTGGATGGCTAGCGGCCAGGACGGCCAGTTCCTGAAATTGAACCGTGACGGCAAGGTGCTGGGTGCGGTCGGCAACGGCATGGGTATCGGCACCGGCCAGTTCTCGGAGGCCACCTACTGGGCTTTCGATGCCAAGGACAATCTGATCACGGGCGACACCAGCGTCGGGCGTGTGACGGTGATGTCGAAATAGCTGCTTGTAAGAACTCCGGCCACACCTCCCCCGGCGCGCGCGTTAGCGCGCTTGCAAGGGGGAGGTGGCCGTAGCAACGCCGTGGCGCGCAGGCGTTAGCCGAGCACCACGGCAAAGTTGCGAAGGCCGGAGGGGGAATTACTTCGTTGCCATGTCGGGCGGTGTTCCCGCGAACAGTTTGCCCAGCTCCTGCTGGATGGCGAGGGACGAGGCATGGCCTTCATGGCCTTCGCTGGGCACGAAGCTGACCATCAGGGTCTGGCCCAAAAGGGCGACGGTGGGTTTGCCGCCCTCCACCACCTTGACGCTGTTGACGCGCTTGACCAGCAACGGCCGCGCCGCCGGTGTCGCGGTCAGAAATCGCTCGATGCCCATGGCGGCGTTGACCAAGGCGTCAAAGGCGCGGCCGCGCGTTTCGGGATCGGCCGCCAGCACCGCCGGATCGGCGGAAAATTTGAGCGCAATATTCTGGACATAAGCAAGGTGATTGGCCTCGTCGTTCAAAGCGGCCTGCAACTCGGCATTGTTGATCGCCAAAACCGGCAAGGGCGGCGCGGAACCTTGAAACGTTGCCGGCGTACCCTGCGGCGCATCCTGGGTATAAAGCGTCAGCCCGCCCCACACCGAAACCCGCAAAGCCACGGTGCCGGTGTCATATTTCAGCAGCTTGACGCCCAGGGAACCGCGCTCGGTGGTGAGAACGAAACTTTCCCCGCGACCGGCAAAGCGCAGCAGGTATCTGGCCCCGCCATAGGCCTCCAAAGTAAAGCTGCCCCTGTCCCCGGCATTGTATTGGCCGACCTTAATCGCGCCCACGCGGTCGGCCGCCAACCGCGAGGCCATGCCCGGCGGTGTGCCGGGTGGGGCGTCGATCTGGGCCTGGACCAGCAGCGTGCCCGCAAGCAGCAGAAACAGCGATGTGCAAACTATCTTCACGATGCGTCCCGTGGCGGTCGTTGCCGCCTTGGTTGGCAGCGCCAACCCCCTCAATTCACGAAACAATGACACCCCAATGGGGCATTTTTTAGTCCGAGCGGCAAGACGAAACCGCCATTGCCGTCCTTAACAAATGCACTAGGAGCGCGGCGAAGCGGTTGGGCGCAACTGCGGGGTGAGGCGGTTTCGCGCCTTTCTTTTGGGCCGAATTATGACTAAACGGGATTCCTTTTTCACCCTAGCCGAAGGGAATTTTCGCAATGCAGAGCCTGGACAGTTTTAAGTGCCGCAAGACGATGAAGGTCGGCAACAAGAGCTATGTCTATTTCAGCCTCACTGCGGCGGAGAAAAACGGCCTGAAGGGAATTTCCCGGCTGCCCTACTCCATGCGGGTGCTGCTGGAGAATTTGCTGCGCTATGAAGACGGCCAGACCGTCACAAGGGACGATATCGTGGCGGTGGCGGATTGGGCCCGGACCCGCACGTCCGACCGCGAGATTGCCTTTCGGCCCGCGCGCGTGCTGATGCAGGATCTGACCGGCGTGCCCGCGGTGGTCGACCTGGCGGCGATGCGCGATGCCATGAAGAAACTGGGCGGCAATCCGGAAAAAATCAATCCGCTGGCCGAAGTCGATCTGGTGATCGATCACAGCGTGATGATCGACAATTTCGGCAAGAAGGATTCCTTCAAGAAAAACGTGGCCGTCGAGTATGAGCGCAACAAGGAGCGCTACACCTTCCTGCGCTGGGGCCAGCAGGCTTTCGCCAATTTCCGCGTGGTGCCGCCGGGCACCGGTATCTGTCACCAGGTGAATCTGGAATATCTCGCCGAGACGGTTTGGACCCGCAAATCCAAGGATCCCAAGAGCAAGAAAGCCGTCGAACTCGCTTTCCCCGACAGCGTGGTGGGCACCGACAGCCACACCACCATGATCAACGGCTTGGCGGTGCTGGGCTGGGGCGTGGGCGGCATCGAGGCGGAAGCCGCCATGCTGGGTCAGCCCATCTCCATGCTGATCCCGGAGATCGTGGGTTTCAAGCTGACCGGCAAGCTGCGCGAAGGCGTCACCGCCACCGATCTGGTGCTGACCGTCACCCAGATGCTGCGCAAGAAGGGCGTGGTGGGCAAGTTCGTGGAATATTACGGTCCCGGCCTGGATGAACTCAGCCTGGAAGACCGCGCCACCCTGGCCAATATGGCGCCGGAATATGGCGCCACCTGCGGCTTCTTCCCGATCGATGCGGAAACCGTGCGCTTCCTCAAGAACACCGCCCGCAAGGCTCAGCGCGTGGCGCTGGTGGAAAAATATGCCAAGGCGCAGGGCCTGTGGCGCAACGCCAAGTCGGCGGATCCTGTGTTCACGGACACCTTGTCGCTGGACATGAACAGTGTGGAACCGTGCATGGCCGGCCCAATGCGGCCCCAGGACAGGGTGCCGCTGTCGGGCATCGCCGGCAATTTCGCGGAAGCATTGATGAATACCTGGAAAAAGGAAGACAGCGCCAGCAAGCGGGCCAAGCTGGAGGGCAGCGAAGTCTCCATCGGCCATGGCGATGTGGTGATCGCCGCCATCACCTCCTGCACCAACACCTCCAATCCCAATGTGATGATCGGCGCGGGCCTGGTGGCGCAAAAGGCGGTCAAGCGCGGCCTGCAAGTGCGGCCCTGGGTCAAAACCTCGCTGGCGCCCGGTTCGCAGGTGGTCACCGACTATCTCGCCAAGGCGGGACTGGACAAGGCGCTCGACAAGCTCGGCTTCACCTTGGCGGGCTATGGCTGCACCACTTGCATCGGCAATTCCGGGCCATTGCCGGACGCCGTGGCAAAAGCGGTCACCGAGGCCGATCTGGTGGCGGCGGCGGTAATTTCCGGCAACCGCAATTTCGAGGGCCGGGTACATCCGCAAGTGCGCGCCAATTATCTGGCATCGCCCATGCTGGTGGTGGCTTATGCGCTGGCCGGGTCGGTCAATATGGACCTCACCCGCGAGCCCTTGGGCTATGACCAGAAGGACAAGCCGGTCTATTTGAAGGACATCTGGCCTTCGCCCAAGGAAATCGCTGCCGCCATAGCCAAGGCGGTCAAGCCGGCCAGCTTCAAGAGGCGCTATGGCAATGTGTTCAATGGCGATGCCAATTGGCGCAAGGTCAAGCTGGTCAAGGGCCAGACCTATCAGTGGGATATCGGTTCGACCTATGTGCAGAACCCGCCCTATTTCGACGGCATGCAGATCAAGCCTGCCCCGGTGGAAGAGATTAAAGGCGCGCGCGTGCTGGCGGTATTCGGCGACAGCATCACCACCGATCACATCTCGCCGGCCGGCAACATCAAGCCCACCGCCCCGGGCGGCGTCTATCTCACCGAGCATCAGGTGAGCCAGAAGGATTTCAATTCCTATGGCTCGCGCCGCGGCAACCATGAAGTGATGGAGCGCGGCACCTTCGCCAATATCCGCATCCGCAATGAAATGATGGGCGGGGCCGAAGGCGGCAACACCATCTATTACGCGAGCCCTGACGCGGCGGGCGAGACCATGTCCATCTTCGATGCCGCCCAGGCCTATAAGAAGGACGGTCACGGCACGGTGGTGTTCGGCGGCAAGGAATATGGCACCGGTTCGTCGCGCGATTGGGCTGCCAAGGGCCCCAAGCTTTTGGGCGTGCGTGCGGTGGTCACCGAAAGCTTTGAACGCATCCACCGCTCCAACCTGATCGGCATGGGAGTTGCCCCCTTCTGTTTCGAAGCCGGCAAGACCCGTAAGGATTACGGCCTCACGGGGCGCGAAGTGGTGGATATTCCCGGCCTGTCGGGCACCCTCAAGCCGCGCCAGAAGATGGAAGCCCTTGTCCATCGCGCCGACGGCTCGTCGTTCAAGCTGCCGCTCTATCTGATGATCTTGACCGCCGACGAGGTGGCTTATTTCAAGAATGGCGGGATATTGCCTTACGTCCTGCGCAATCTGCTGGCGGCGTAGGCGCGGTTCTTTTGTGTCGTGAGTTCGTCGCGCGATCGCTCGTGTACGTCTTGTACACGTCGCTCCGCGCTCCTGCTCACGCCACAAAATTCCTCGCGCCTATGAAGTCATGGGCGCATCATTACGCCGATGGTTCTTGATTCTTTCAACAGCCTGTGTGCCGGCGCGCTGTTCGCCGCCAGTGTTGGCGCTTGGATCATCACCGGATCGCTGCCGGCCCGGGCCCGGCTCTATCTGCGGTTCGCCGCCGTCCTGCTGGCTTGCGTCGCGGCATCGCTGCCGCTTGGGATCGCGAACGAGACCGCCTTGTTCCTGCTGCCGCTGGCCAGCGCTTCGCTGATGATCGCGGCGTTGGCGCGGTTCGCCACGCCCTTGCCGGTTCTGGCGGCAAGCCTGGCGCTGGTCGCGAGCCTGGTCGGCGGGCTGGGCGCGATGTTGTGGAACGCGCCGATGCTGGCGCTCACACCCGTGACCGTTGCCGGCCTGGCAATCATCGCGGCGGCCCTGAACGGCATTGCGGTCATTGCCTGTCTGGCGGGACTGGCGCTGTTGGGATCAGGCCTGGCTTTGCTGGAACAGGGGGCCGGCGGCGGTTTTCTGCTGCTTTGCGCCGCCGCGCTGGTGGGATGCGCCCAAAAATCAGCTCTTGCGATCCAGCAATAGCGCCCGGCGCGGGTCGCGGATACGGCCATAGGCGGTCTCCACCGACAGGCTGGCGTCGCGCCGTTCCATATGGAGCTGGCCGATCAGTTGGGCGGCAAAAGCCGGCAACAATCTGGGGCCGTCCCATAATGGCTCGAAGCGGGGCGTTTCGTCTTGGCACAGCGGCTCGACTCGAACGGGAAAAGCAGGTTTTTGTTCCTGCGCGTTAAAGTCTTGCGGCTGTTGCCCCAACGTGCTGGAACCGCTTGGTTTTTCGCATGCGCGGGGAGAAGCGGCCAAAAGCTTAATGCCGCTGCGCAGATTTATATCAAAGGGCCCGGTCACACGCATATAGGTACAAAACGCAAGCTTTGTTCCATGGCGGGTGAAGGATTGGGTTTGTGCTTTTTTAAGTTCGCGCCCGCCATACTTGTCCCCGCAAGGTCCGGAGAAACCGGCCCTCGGGGATGGTGGTTGTGCTGCACGCCGCATTGCAAAAACGAGACGAACTCGTCCAACTGGGGACGCTGGAAGACCAGCTGCGGTTGCTTTTGGCGACCCAGGCTGCCGGCTGTGCCGCCTTCGACTGGGACATCGCGTCCGGCACCATCCGTTGGGACGGCGCCACCGACATCCTGCCGCTGCATCTGGACGCCACCAAGGCGCGCAGCTTTCTGGACGGCGTTCCGCAGGAACGCCGCCGCGAGCTTCAAGCGGTGCTGGAATCCCGTGAGCCAACCTCCAATTTCTTCCTGGCCGATATCGAGTTCGCCAGCGCTTTGGGCGCGGTCAATTTTACCCTGACCGGCACACGCATGCCCGATGAGAGCGGAAAAACCGCGCGGTTGGTTGGGCTGATGCGCGACACCACCGAGCGTTCGCGCGAAGTGCGCCGCCTGAGCTATCTGGCGACACGCGATGAGTTGACCGGCCATCTCAACCGCAATGCGCTGCGCGAGGAATTGTCCCAGGCGATCGAATCCGCCAAGGCGGAAAACCGCGATTGCGCCTTCCTGGTCGCCTCGGTCGATCGTCTGGCGATGATCAACGACAGTTTCGGCTTCGATGCCGGCGACGAAGTGATCCTGGCGGTGGGCGAGCGCCTGGCCCACGCCTTGCGCGGCAGCGACGTTATCGGCCGCACCGCCGGCAACAAGTTCGGCGTTCTGCTCAAGAGCTGTCAGGAACAGGAAATCGACATGGTCGCGACGCGGCTGCGCGCCGCGGTGCGCGCCACCGGTATTGAATCCCGCGGCGGACTTGTTGCGGCGACTTGCTCGGTCGGCGCGGTATGGCTGCCTCAGGCCGCTTCCACCAGCCAGGAAGCCATGCTGCGGGCCGAGCAAGCATTGGACAAAGCGCGCGCCAATGGCCGCGACGGTTTCGCCACCTATCAACTGTCGCCGCAGCGCGAGACCGCGCGCCTGCGCCAAATGCAGATCGCCGATGAGGTGGTGCTGGCGCTCAAGGAAAACCGTCTCAAGCTGGCCTATCAGCCCATTGTGGCGGCGCGTTCGCGCAAGGTCTCGCACTACGAATGTCTGCTGCGCATGGTCAAGCCCGATGGCAGCATCCTGACCGCCGGTCATTTCGTGCCCGCCGCCGAACAGATGGGCATTGTGCATATGGTGGACCGTTTTGCGCTGGAAGCGGCGGTTGCTACCCTCAAGATGCACAGCCGCGTCACCGTGGCGGTCAATGTTTCCGGCACGGCGGCGTCCGACCCGGCCTGGCTGCAGGATTTCGTGGAGTATATCCGCGCCGCCCAAGAGGTCGCGCCGCGCCTGATTGTGGAGCTGACCGAGACCGCCGCCCTGCATCATTTCGAGGAAAATGCCCAATTCGTATCGCAATTGCGCGAAGTGGGGGTGCGGGTGGCGATTGACGATTTCGGCGCCGGTTATACCTCGTTCCGCAACCTGCAGATGCTGCATGTCGATACCGTCAAGATCGACGGCTCCTATGTGAAGGATCTCGGCCAGTCGCCGGAAAACCAGGTCTTTGTGAGGACCCTGGTGGGGCTGGCCAAGAACTTCGACATCAAGACCGTGGCGGAATGGGTGGGCTCGGACGAGGATGCCGCGCTGCTGCAGAGTTTCGGCGTCGATTATTTCCAGGGCTTCCACTTCGGAGAACCGGTTACTGATCCCGATTGGGATCAGTAACCGTTTTTTGTTTTCCCCCATCCGTCACAGCTCGGGTCTGCTCCGCAGACACCTCGCTGTGACACCTTCCCCCGCTTGTCGCTTCGCTCGCGGGGGAAGGAACCTGTCGGATGCGGAAGGTCGCCGCGCGAAATGCGCGGCTCGAACGAAATTATCTTTGTAAGGCCTTATCCCAGACCGTCACTTTGGCATTGCCGTTATCTTCGACAATGACGGTGAATTTCTGGCGCGGCGCCTCGAAATCGACCAGCCAGCGTTTCTTGATCTTTTGCGTGCGCGCCAAGGTGAAGGTGCCGCAGCGTCCCTTGCAATAGTTGACCAGCCGTTCGCGGGCGATACCCTGCGCCTCGCGCGTGGTCATGGGCGCGGCGCAGCCCGACAGCAGGGCGATTGCGGCTAAGAAGAGGGGCCCCCGAAAAGGGCCCTGGAGCATGGCCGCAAAGCCATGGCGTGCGAACGCTGAGACGTTTTTCAAACGGCCACGCGACAAAAAAACAAAGTCACTTGCGCTGGCTCAGCTCGGCAAGCTGACGGCGCATGGCTTCCATCTCTTCCTTGAGATTGGCGATATCCTCTGTCGGCTTGGGCGCGGACTTGCCTTCCCCGCCCTTGGCCGCATTGGCGCCAAAAGGGGTGAACATCGCCATGGCATTCTCGAACATTTGCAAGTTCTGGCGGGTGAGATTTTCCACCATCTGATTGCCGCCGCCCAAGGCCTCGGCGATGCGGTCGCGCATCGCGCCCTGGTTCTTGGTGAAGCCGTCCATGCTCATGTCCAGATAGCCGGGCACGAAAGCCTGCAGGCTGTCGCCGTAAAAGCGGATCAGCTGGCGCAGGAACTTGATCGGCAGCAGCGACTGGCCCTTGGCTTCTTCCTCGAAAATGATCTGGGTGAGCACCGAGCGGGTAATGTCCTCGCCGGTACGCGCATCCTGCACCTCGAATTCGGTGCCGTCCTTCACCATCGCCGCCAGGTGATCCAAGGTCACATAGGAGGAGGTTTGGGTATTGTAGAGCCGCCGGTTGGCGTACTTCTTGATGATCACCGGCCCTTCGGCCTTGCTTTTTTCTTCTGACACGCGACTTCCCCCAACCTTGTCGGCTGTAACACGCCATCCTGCTGGCACCCGATAGCAGTAAAGACACCACCCCGCAGCGCGGGAGTCCAGCGCCATTTAGCAGCCGCAACACCGGACAGTTTGTCAGATTTCATTTAAATAATTGATTACAAATGGTATTTTCGTCCCAGTTTACCAATGCCCGCGTTCGCGGCATTTTGCGCGAGGCAATATGGATAAGTCCGTCAACGGAAGGTTCCTCATGGAAGATGTCGTCATCGTTTCCGCCGCGCGCACGCCCGTGGGCGCATTCAGCGGCGCCTTCGCAACCGTGCCAGCCCATCGGCTGGGTGAGGTCGCGATCCGGGGGGCGTTGGAACGCGCCAAGGTCTCCGGGGAAGAGGTGAGCGAAGTCATCCTGGGTCAGGTGCTGACGGCGGCCCAGGGCCAGAATCCCGCCCGCCAGGCTTCTATCGCGGCGGGCATACCGATTGGCACACCGGCCTGGAGCATCAACATGGTGTGCGGTTCGGGCCTGCGCACCGTGGCGCTGGGCGCGCAGGCGATCGCTGCGGGCGACAGCAGGATCGTGGTGGCCGGCGGGCAGGAATCCATGAGCCTGTCCCCCCATGCCGCTTATTTGCGCGCGGGGCAAAAAATGGGCGATCTCAGTTTCATCGACACCATGATCCGTGACGGGCTGTGGGATGCCTTCAACGGCTATCACATGGGCATGACGGCGGAGAATGTCGCCAATCAGTGGCAGGTCACCCGTGAGGAGCAGGACCGTTTCGCAGTCGCCTCGCAGAATAAGGCGGAAGCCGCCAAAAAGGCCGGCCGTTTCAAGGACGAGATCGTCGCGGTGACCGTCAAGGGCCGTAAGGGCGACACGGTGGTCGAAAACGACGAATATATCCGCGACGGCGCAACCTATGAGGCGGTGGCGGGGCTGAAGCCGGCTTTCACCAAGGACGGCAGTGTCACGGCCGGTAATGCCAGCGGCATCAATGACGGCGCCGCCGCGCTGGTGCTGATGGCTGCCCGGGATGCCGCCGCTCGCGGCCTGACCCCGCTGGCGCGTATCGCCTCCTGGGCCCAGGCGGGCGTGGATCCCAAGGTGATGGGCTCCGGGCCCATTCCGGCTTCGCGCGCGGCGCTTCAGAAGGCGGGCTGGAAGGCCGGCGATCTGGATCTGGTGGAAGCCAATGAAGCCTTCGCCGCCCAGGCCTGCGCCGTGAACAAGGATATGGGCTGGGACCCGGCCAAGGTGAATGTCAATGGCGGCGCCATCGCCATCGGTCATCCCATCGGCGCGTCAGGTGCGCGCATTCTCACCACCTTGCTGTTCGAAATGGGCCGCCGCAGTGCCAAAAAAGGCCTGGCGACGCTCTGCATCGGCGGCGGCATGGGAATTGCGTTGACGGTGGAACGCTAGCTTCTTTTGTCATTCCCGCGAAAGCGGGAATCCAACTTTTTCTACTCGACGCACGATTTTACGAGGAAGTTGGATGCCTGCTTGCGCGGGCATGACAAGAGTGCAGCGCAGCATCACTTTCGGTTGAAACGCCCCAAAAATGGGGCCTAACTGCTTTCCCAATAGAAAGCAAAGGACAGATATGGCACGGGTAGCGGTGGTGACGGGCGGGACACGCGGCATCGGCGAGGCGATTTCCGTCGCGTTGAAACAGGCCGGTTATGTGGTGGCGGCGAATTATGCCGGCAATGACGAGCGCGCCAAGGCGTTCAGCGATCGCACCGGCATCGCGTCGTACAAATGGGATGTTTCGTCCTTCGAGGAATGCGCGGCGGGCATCAAGAAAGTGGAAGCCGAGCTCGGTCCGGTGGAGGTGATCGTCAACAATGCCGGCATCACCCGCGACGCCACCATGAAGAAGATGAGCCGCCAGGCCTGGGACGAGGTGATCGATACCAATCTGGGCGGCTGCTACAATATGTGCAAGGCGGGTTGGGACGGCATGCTGGGCCGCGGCTTCGGCCGTATCGTCAATATCGGCTCGATCAACGGCCAGGCGGGCCAATATGGCCAGGTCAATTATGCCGCCGCCAAGTCCGGCATCCATGGCTTCACCAAGGCGCTGGGCCAGGAAGGCGCCGCCAAGGGCATCACCGTCAACGCCATCGCGCCTGGCTATATCGACACCGACATGGTGGCGGCGGTGCCGGCCGAAGTGCTGGCCAAGATCGTGGCGCGCATTCCGGTGGGGCGGCTGGGCAAGGCCGAAGAAATCGCACGCGGGGTTCTCTTTCTTGTGGCCGATGAAGGGGGATTCATTACTGGGTCGACTCTGTCCATTAATGGTGGCCAGCATATGTATTGACATCGGCGCGGTCCTTTTGCGTCGTGGGTTCGTCGCGCGTGCTCACGTACTATTCGTACGCTCCGCGCGACGCTCCTGCCCACGCCGCAAAATTCCTCGCGCCATGGTTAGGAATCGAGATGAGTATTCAGCCGGACGAAAGCGATCTGATCGGTAGCTGGGTATTTGATGGTAACCGCGTGACGCGCGATGCCGTCGAGCAGCGGATTGAAAAACTGATCGGCAGCTACCTGGAAGAGATTTCTATCAGCCCTGAGTCAGGTGCTTGGGAAGTCCTTTATCGTGATCCGAACGACGGACGGTTTTGGGAATTGACCTATCCTCAAAGCGAAATGCATGGCGGCGGGCCTAAACGACTAACCAACATCTCCGACGAGATGGCTGCCTCAAAATACCAAGATAATTCAACAGGCTTCCTTGACCTGCGGTGAGGTTGTAAGGAAACCAGTATGATCTCATCCCTCACCGCCGAAAATCTTGCTTGCGCGCGCGGCGACAAGAAGCTGTTCGACGGCCTGAATTTCCGCGTCACGGCGGGGCAAGCCCTGGCGGTGGAAGGCGCCAATGGCGCGGGCAAGACGTCCTTGCTGCGGATGATTGCCGGGTTCCTTGCCCCTGTTGCGGGCCGCATCGTGGTTAAGATCGATAGCCATGAAAATGACGAGGCCGAGGAGCGCGGCAGGGCCATCGGCTGGCTGGGCCATCAGGATGGCCTCAAGCCGCAATTGTCGGTGCGCGAGCAGCTCAATTTTTTTGCCAGTCTGTACGGCCACAAGGCGGACAGCGCGGTGTTGGAACAGGTCGGGCTGGCGCGCCAGGCGGATCTGCCTTGCCGCTATCTCAGTGCCGGACAGAAGCGGCGGCTGGCGCTGGCGCGGCTTTTGGCCGGCAGGCGTCCGCTCTGGCTGTTGGACGAACCCTTCGCCGCCCTGGACGCCTCCGGCCAGCGCCTGGTGGCGCATCTGATGGCGCGCCATTGCGGCGACGGCGGCATCATCATCGCCGCCACCCATGAGCCCCTGGGGCTTGGCAATGAAAGTCTCAAGCTGTGAGGCCCCCTTCTTGAGTTCTTTTGGCACCCTGTTGTTGCGCGACATCCAACTCGCCGCCCGTAGCGGTGGAGGCGCCGCCTTGGCTTTGTCCTTCTTTGCCTTGGTGGCAACCTTGGTGCCGCTGGGCGTGGGCCCGGACCTGCGCCTGCTGGCCCGGATGGCGGGCGGGATTCTATGGGTCGCGGCGGTCCTGGCGGCGCTCTTGTCCTTGGACCGGCTGTTCCAGGGCGATTTCGAGGATGGCAGCCTGGACCTGATCGCGCTCTCCCCCTTGCCGTTGGAACTTACCGCCTTGGCCAAGATCGCCGCCCATTGGCTGTCCACTGGCCTGCCGCTGACCCTGTTGTCGCCCTTGCTGGCCTTGCTGTTCAACTTGGCTCCGCCCGCGACCGGGATTCTGTTTGTCTCGCTGCTGATCGGCACCCCGGCGGTCAGCGCCGTGGGCGCCATCGGCGCCAGCCTGACGCTGTCTCTCAAGCGGGGCGGGTTGATCCTGCCCTTGATCATCCTGCCGCTGTTGTCGCCTGTGGTGATCTTCGGCGCCGGCGCGGTGGCGCTGTCCCTGGACGGATTGGCCAGCGGCAATGCCCTGGGACTTTTGGCGGCTTTTGCCTTTGCCGCCATATTGCTAAGTCCCTTCGCGGCTGCCGCCAGTGTCCGACTGAATTTGGGTGGTTAGATGAATTTTCTGTTCCGCTATGCCAATCCGCACCATTTCATGCGGCTGTCCGGCGCGGTCCTGCCTTTTACCGCCATCGCCACTTTGCTGTGCCTGGGCGCGGGCCTCTATCTGGGCTTTAGCGCCCCGCCCGACTACCAGCAGGGCCGTACCGTGCTCTTGATGTTCATCCATGTCCCGGCCGCGACCATGGCGATGAGCGTCTATGGCGCCATTACACTCTGTTCGCTTCTGTCCCTGGTATGGCGGCATCCCTTGTCGGACACCGCGGCGCGCGCCGCCGCGCCGCTGGGTGCGCTGTTCACGGTCCTGGGCCTGATCACCGGGTCTCTTTGGGGCAAGCCGATGTGGGGCACCTATTGGGTATGGGATGCGCGGCTGACCAGTTTCCTGCTGCTGCTGTTTGTCTATATCGGCTATATGGCGCTGTGGAGCGCCATCGAGGATGAAATCCGCGCGGCGCGCGCCGCGGCGATCCTGGCGCTGGTCGGTGCGGTCAATATTCCCATCATCAAATTTTCGGTGGAATGGTGGAGCACCCTGCATCAGGGTGAAAGCATCGTCAGCGGCAAAATGGCGCCGGTCTTCCTGGCGCCCTTGCTGCTGATGATGGCGGGATACGCTTTTCTGTTTGGCACTTTATGGATGATCCGCATACGGACCGCCATCCTGGAACGGCGGGCGCGCAATCTGATGCAGGCGGGGGCGCGATGAACTTCGACCCTCTGAATTTCGATATGGGAATCTATGCTGTATACATCTGGCCCGCCTATGGCGTGTCGGTGCTGGTGCTGGGAGGCATCACGCTTTGGACCCTCCTGGCCTGGCGGCGCGCAAAAGCCAGGCTGGCGGCTCTGGAAGCCGGCCGTGAAACGCGCCAACCATGAAGCGCTGGATTGCAATCGTCCCCATCGCAGCTTTCGCGGTTCTGGCTTTTTTCCTGTTCAAGAGCCTGTGGTCGCCCGCGCCCAGCGTCATTCCTTCCGTTTTGATCAACAAGCCCGCGCCGCGATTGACCTTGCCGGCCCTGGACGCACAAAGCGCCGCTTTCACGCCGGCCGACCTCACCGCCGGTCATGTCAGTGTGGTTAATGTCTTCGCTTCCTGGTGCGCGCCCTGCCGGCTGGAGGCTGCGCAACTGGACATCCTGAGCAAGCTGCCAGGGGTGGCGGTGTACGGCCTGGCGCAAAAGGACAAGCCGGCCGCGACGCGGGCCTTCCTGGACGAGGTGGGCAACCCTTTCGACCGTATCGCCCGCGACGATGACGGCCGCGCCTCCATCGAATGGGGCGTCTATGGCGTGCCGGAGACCTATGTGGTGGATGGCAAGGGTATCATCCGCCTGAAATTTGTCGGCCAACTCACCGAAGATGTGCTGGCGCAGCAGGTGGTTCCCGCCATCAAGGCGGCGCAAGCCAACCGCTAAGGGCAGATCCATTGCCGGGGCATCAACACTTTCCTAACCCTGTTTTGTCAGGTTGGGGGAATGCAAGTCAGCGCCACCTTGATTGCCGCCCAGCAGGCCGCCCGCGAGGCCCGTGCCCGCCTGCAGGTGCCGCAGGCCGCTCCTCAAGCAAATTTCGCGGCTTCCCTGGAAAAAACCGCCGCGCCGGCCCAAGGTTTTTCGCCCCTGCCGCTGAAACAGACCGCGCCGGCCGCCACCCCAGCCCAGCCTCAAACGGCTGCCCCGGCCCGGATGGGCCAGCATATCGACATCACGGTTTAAGGGATTAGCCCCCGATTTTACGCCGCCGGACATTGCGGCGGATCGGGCGGAGGACGTCGCCGTTCAGCTGTTCGGCCGCGTGGGCGATCTGAGACAGGGCTTTGACGAATTTCTGGCGTTCCGGCTGGGGCAGGGCCTCCAGCAGGGCCCGTTCCGCCCGGTCGGCGGCATTGCGGGCGCCGCGTAGCGCCTTGCGGCCCGCCGGGCTGATCGCCACCGCATTGGCGCGTTGATCTTCCTCGGTGCGTTCCCGCGACAGCAGGCCCTTTTCCAGCATCCGCCGCACCATCTCCGCAAGCGTCGAACGATCGATGCCGGTGATCTCGACCAATGCGGTTTGGCTGGTGCCGTCATTCTGTTCCAGAGCGCAGAGCAAGGTGAACTGCTGCTTGGTCAATTCCTTGCCGCCCGCCTCGCGCGCATAAAGGTCGCCATAGAATTGCTGGCAACGGCGGATCAGGTGAGAGGGGGCTTCGGAAAGGTCAAAACCATTCCCCGGCCTGCGCTGCCCCTTCATCATCCATAACCCCTTAGTTCGATACTGCCGCTCGACCCGTCGCGTTGCTCTCAATCATGCCCCGTGTTCGGGTTACAGGAAAGGTGCCGCGGTCCGGAAGCCAAAGTTAAAACGGTTTTGTGTACAGAAGTCCATGCGCAAATTTTTGTCGGCCCATCTTTGCAAAGGAGGTGTGGTGTGATCAACCATCTTCACCCCTCGCATATGGAACGCCGCCGTCCGCGTGGTTTGTGCGCGTCCGCAGCACAACGCATGGTATGACCGTGACTTAGCCGCACCATCGCCGCGAAGCTGCCAATAATTTTAACAAGATAGTCCTCGCGGCATCATGCCGCTTGCGCATCATTCTTGCGCATTGTCGCCCTCGCCCGCGTGCGGGATCTGATGTTTCATCAAGAGGGGGGCCTGTGCGATGGCGAACAGGAACGTCAAACCGATCATGCCGATTTTGGCATAAATCCAGACCGCGGTGGAGAAGTTGCGCCATACCGCTTCGTTCAGGACCGCGAGGCCGAGAAAGAACAAGCCCCAGCGCACCGTCAATTTGCGCCAGCCTTCCTCATTCAGTTCAAAGGCCATGGTGAAGGCATATTTGATATAGAGGCTGTTGAACGCCATCCCGCCCAGTAATATCGCGCTGAAAAAACCGTATACAATGGTGGGCTTCATTTTTATGAAAGCGTCGTCCTTAAGATAGAGCGTCAATCCGCCCATGGTCACCACCACGATCGCGGTGAAGATCGGCATGGGCGACAGCTTTCTTTCCAGGCTATAGCCGATCGCCAGCGCCGCCAGCACGGCCGGTATCAGGACGGCGGTGGCGGCAAATATATTCTTGCCCGAGGCGAAATAGACTGCCCCGAAAAGTATCAGCGGTCCGAAATCCAGGGCCAACCGCCGGACTTGAGGGTTCATGAGCCTCTTCCTTCATGCGAGACATCGGCCCCTACCAGGGCGCGGGCAAAATCGGCGGCGACAAAGGGCTGGAGGTCGTCTTCGCCCTCGCCGACCCCGATATAGTGCACCGGCAGGCCGAAGCGGCCCGCCAGCGCGACCAGGATGCCGCCCTTGGCGGTTCCATCTAGCTTGGTCATCACCAAACCGGTGACCGGCACCGAGGCCGAAAAGGCCTCCACCTGGCTCAGCGCATTCTGTCCGGTGGTGGCATCCAGCACCAGGAGCACCGCATGGGGGGCGCCAGCATCCAGCTTCTTGATCACGCGGGCGATTTTTTCCAATTCGGCCATCAGCCCGGCCTTGTTCTGCAAGCGGCCCGCGGTATCGATGATCAGAATATCGCTGTCCTGAAGGCGCGCCTTTTCCAGAGCCTCGAAGGCGAGGCCCGCCGCATCGCCGCCGGCTTTGGTGGCGACGAACTGCGCCTTGGCGCGGTCCGCCCAGACCCCAAGCTGCTCGATGGCCGCGGCGCGGAAGGTATCGCCCGCCGCCAGGGTGACCTTGGCCCCGCCTTCGGCCAGCCGCTTGGCCAACTTGCCGATGGTGGTGGTCTTGCCGGTGCCATTGACCCCCGCCACCAGGATGACAAAGGGCTTTATGCCGTCCTGCGCCGTCAGCGGCTTTTGCACGGGGGCGAGCAGGGCGGCGATTTCGCTGGCCAGAACCGACTTGAGCTCGCGTTCGGTGATTTCGGCGTCATAGCGGCCCTTGGCGACGGCCGCGACCAGCGTCTTGGCCTGGCCCGCGCCCATATCGGCGCGGATCAGCGCCTCTTCCAGCTGCGCGATGGTATTGGCATCCAGTTTCTTCTTGGTGAGGATCTCGCCCAAGCCGGTCTTGGCCAGGCCGGACTTCAGGCGGTCGAAAAAGGTGGGCGGCGGCGGCGCGGCGCCGAAGGTTCTCATAGCGGTAAACCTGTCAGATGCTCGCCGCTGCGGCCCGTGATGCGCACGTCCAGAAAGGTGCCATGCGCGATATCGCCGATTTCCACCGGTGTGAAGCAGGGGGTACGGCCGATGCCGCCTCTTTCCATCAACACGGTGTGGTGCGATCCGATCATTGAGTCCAGACGCGCTCTCAGTGCCGCCTCGCCCTTCCGACGAAGCCTGGTGGCGCGCTGCTTGACGGTGGCGCCCGGCAGTTGGGGCATTCTGGCCGCCGGCGTCCCGGGCCGGGGCGAAAAAGCAAAAACGTGGAGGCGTGACAGTCCGGCATCGTTCACCAGATTGAGGCTGTTTTCGAACATCGCTTCGCTTTCGGTGGGAAAGCCCGCGATCAGGTCGGCACCGAAGGCGGCTTGGGGACGGTAGCGCCGCACCAGGTCGCAGAAGCGCACCACATCGGCGCGGCTGTGCCGGCGCTTCATGCGCTTGAGGACCAGATCGTCGCCCGACTGGGCCGAAAGATGAAAATGCGGCATCAATCTTTCTTGCTCCGCGATCATGCGCATCAGGACCGGGTCGGCTTCGATGGCGTCGATGGACGACAGGCGCAGGCGTTTGAGTTCCGGCACCAAACTCAACAATTTTTCCACCAGCCTTCCCAAGGAGGGAGCGCCGGGCAGGTCGCCGCCATAGGAGGTCAGATCGACTCCGGTCAAGACGATCTCGGCAAAGCCCTTTTCCACCAGACGGCGGGCCTCGCTCACCACCGCGCCCAAGGGTACGCTGCGGCTGTTGCCCCGGCCGAAAGGGATCACGCAAAAGGTGCAGCGATGATCGCAGCCATTCTGGACCTCCAGGAAGGCGCGGGTCTTGCCGCCAAAAACATCATCGGTATGATCCACCATCTGCGGCGCGTTTTCCGTCACGCTCATAATGTCGTTGACGCGGATTCTCTGGCTGGTGCCGACACCGAAATCCGCATAAGCCTCGGCGCTGAGCTTTTCGCGGTTGCCGAATACCGCATCCACTTCCGGCATGACGGCGTAGGTCTGAGGCTCGATCTGGGCGGCACAGCCGGTGACGATGATCCGGCGCGCGGGATTCTCGCGCTTGGCCCGGCGGATCGCCTGGCGCGACTGGCGCACCGCTTCCCTTGTCACGGCGCAAGTGTTGATCACCAAGGTGTCGCGCAATTGCGCCTCGCCGGCGCGGCTTTTCAGCGCCTCGCTCTCATAGGCGTTCAGGCGGCAACCAAAGGTGACGACCTCGACCGTCATTTTGCGGCAATCACAATTTGTCCAGTTCCAGCCGGCCGCGGAACGGCAGGGCGGTGGGACCGGTCATCAGCACATGATCATCGGCCTGGCGCCATTCGATGGTCAACGCGCCGCCATCCAGCAAAAGTTCAACCTTGCGGTCCACCAGCCCGCGCCGCATGGCGGCGACGGCGGTGGCGCAGGCACCAGTGCCGCAGGCCAAGGTGATGCCCACGCCGCGCTCCCACACCCGCATACGGATGCGCGCCCGATCCAGCACCTGGGCGAATTCGACATTGGTGCGGTTGGGGAAAAAGGGCAGGGTTTCGATCCTGGGGCCCAGTTGGGCGACCGGCGCCTTCTGGGCATCGGGCACGAACAGCACGCAATGGGGATTGCCCATCGAGACGGCGCTGGCCGGCAGGACGGTGCCGCCGACATCCAGGGGGAAATTCACCGTATCGACCTCGCTGGCCAGAGGAACCTGGCGCCATTCCAGCCTGGGCGGTCCCATGTCCAGCATCACCAATCGCTTGCCGGCATCGCTGCAGGTCAAGATGCCGCCCTTGGTGGAAAGCTTGACCCGCGCCAGTCCGCGTTCGTCGAGCAACAGCCTCGCGACACAGCGCGTCGCGTTGAAACAGGATTCCGATTCCGAGCCATCGGCATTGTAGAACTGGATGCCGGCATCGGTCTCCGCGCCGCCGGGGTGGATCAGGACCACCGTGTCGCAGCCGACGCCGAAATGCCGGTCGGCAATCGCCTTGGCCTTGGCGCCGTCCATGCCGATGGCGTGTTCGCGTGCGTCGAACACCACGAAATCATTGCCCAGGCCGTGCATTTTCACAAAAGCGGTCATGGGGGCCTTATAGTTGGCTGTGGCCGCCTTTTCCATCGCCCTTTTTGATTGCTTGGCCGCTGGAAAATTTCCATGCTGCGGCTGTCAATTGCCGGACAAACCCATGCGCGTGAACCTGTTTGCCCTGCTGCTCGGTTCCGTGCTCGGTTTCGTCCTGGCCACAGGAGCCTTAGCCGTGCCCCAATCTTCCTCCGCTCCCGACGATCCCTATGCCTGGCTGGAAGAGGTGCATGGCGAAAAACAGCTCGCCTGGGTGAAAGAGCAAAACGCCAAGTCGCTGGGACTGCTCAAGGCCGATCCGCGCTACCGGAAGAATTACGACTCCATCCTGGAGGTGCTGGATGCCATCGACCGCATTCCGATGGGCAATCTCAGCCACGGCTTTGTCTATAATTTCTGGCAGGACGCCAAAAATCCCAAGGGCGTGTGGCGGCGTACCTCCATCGCGGACTATCGCAATCCCGCGCCGCGCTGGGAGCTGTTGTTGGATGTGGATGCGCTGGCGAAAACGGAAAAGGAAAATTGGGTCTTCAAGAGCGCGGAATGTTCGCCGGGCGAGATACGCTGCCTGATCCGGCTGTCGCGCGGCGGCGGCGATGCCGTGGCGATCCGCGAATATGACCTGAAGACCAAAAGCCTCGCTTCTGACGGCTTTGCCATGCCCGAGGCCAAGACCGATGCCAGCTATCTGACCGATGACATAGTCTTGTTCGCCACCGCCAAGGATGGCGAGACCACATCCGGTTATGCCCGTATCGTCAAGCAATGGCGGCGCGGCGAGTCCCTGACAGCGGCCAAGACCCTGTATGAGGGCGAGGCCGGCGATGTGGTGTCCTCGCCCGCGACCTTCCACACCAAAGCGGGCGATACCGGCCTGGTCGTGCGGGCGGTGAGCTTCTTCGAAAGCGACTATTTTGTCTTGGAGAATGGCGGTGTGCGCAAACTCGCCATGCCGCGCTCCGCCGATGTCAAAGGCTTTTTCAACGGCGCCTGGATCGCGACCCTGCGCCAGCCGTTCGACGAGGCTGGCGTCAGCCTGCCCAAAGGCGCGCTGGTGGCCTTTCGTGACGGCGCCCAACCCGGTCAAATGAGCCCGCAAGTGATCTTCGCGCCGGGGCCGCGCCAGTCGATTGAAAGCGTGGGCACCGGGCGCGACAAGATCTATGCTGTCATCACCGACAATGTGATCGGCGCGGTACATGTCTTCACCGCTGATGGCACCGGGTGGCGTGACAAGGTGCTGAACTTGCCGGGACAGGGATCGGCGGACATCGTTTCCGCCAATGATTTCGGGCCGGAAGCGTTGTTCAGCTTCCAGAATTATTTGACGCCCACCACGCTCTATTTCGATGGCGGCAATGACGCGCCGCGGCCGATCAAGTCGTTGCCGGCGCGGTTCGATGCTTCGCATTTGATCACCGAACAGTTCGAGGCGGTCAGCAAGGACGGCACCAAAATTCCATACTTCGTTACCCGGCCCAAAAGTCTGAAAGGTCCGGCGCCCACGGTGCTTTACGGCTATGGTGGTTTCGAGGTTTCGCTCACCCCCGGTTACAGCGCCAATTTCGGGCGGCTGTGGCTGACCCAGGGCGGTATCTATGTGGTGGCCAATATCCGGGGCGGCGGCGAGTTCGGGCCCGCCTGGCATGACGCGGCGCTCAAGACCAAGCGCCAGCATGCCTATGACGATTTCGCAGCGGTGGCGGCGGATCTGGCGCGGCGCGGCCTGACCACACCCAAACAGTTGGGCATCATGGGGGGCTCCAATGGCGGACTGCTGGTGTCCACGGTGATGGTGCAGAAGCCGGAGCTGTTCGGCGCGGTGGTGTGCCAGGTGCCGCTGATCGACATGATCGCCTACGGCCATATCGGCGCGGGCGCGAGCTGGATCGGCGAATATGGCGATCCGGCGATTCCGGCGGAGCGCGATTACATTCTGACCTATTCGCCCTACCAGAATGTGAAGGCGGGCGTGACCTATCCGCCGGTGTTTTTTGTCACCGCCACCAGCGACGACCGCGTCACGCCGGTGCATGCCCGCAAGATGGCGGCCAAGATGATGCGCCAAGGCCATCAAATTCTGTTTTATGAAAACACCGATGGCGGCCATGCCGCCGCCGCCGATCACCGGCAGTCGGCCGAGATGTGGGGCCTGTCTTTCGTCTATTTGGCGCAGAAGCTGGGCCTGACGCCGTAAGGCGCGGTTCTTTTGCGTCGTGAGTTCGTCGTGCCATCGCTTGTGTACGTCTTGTACACGGCGCTCGGCACTCCTGCTCACGCCGCAAAATTCCTCGCGCCCAGGCGGTCAAAGAAAAAGCCCGCCGGTGATGGCGGGCCTTCTTGCCTGCTAGCGTCCTTTGGCCATGCGCGGCTTGGGCGGCGCCGGGGGCGCCTCCTTGGGCTTGGAGGCCTTGTAAATTTTGGTCAGGGCCTCGCGGCTTTTGACGGCGGAGGCGGACATGTCGGGCAATTTGGGCATGGGGGAACTTTCGGGTGGAACTTCTGGGCCACCTTAAGGCCCCGTCACAGGTCCGTAAACGGAGGAATTCCCTGCCCAGATATGCGCATGGCGCGTCGTCGGACCATCGGCCGCTCGCCCTAGCTCGCGGCGTTGGACACTCAAATCGATCCACTGGATCGATTTGACCGCCTTTGCCGGCTGTGCCTCACCCATAAACGGACGATCCGGTATGGCGGATCCGCGCCATGTCCAGCCCTAGGGTTACGGCCCTCAGCCGGGGGCTGCGCCTTGAATATTCACCCGCAGCAAATAGAGCGACTGGGTGGCGGTCATGAACAGATGGTCGCGCTTGGGCCCGCCGAAGCAGACATTGGCACAGCTCTCCGGCAGACGAATGCGGCCGATCAGCTTGCCGGACGGATTCCACACTGTGACACCGCAATAGCCCAGCGGCGCCGAGGAGCTGGCCCAAATGTTGCCGGCCTTGTCGGCGCGCATGCCATCGGGCCCGCAGCGCACGCCGTCCACCATGCAATCGGTGAACAGGCGCAGATTGGCGACCTTGGTCCCCACAATATCGCCCACGAATATCCTACCGCCGCGGATGGTATAGAGCTTGGCATAGTCGGGCGAGAAGCACAGGCCATTGGGGTTAAACCCGGTCTCGAACGGCACCGCCACTTCGACCTTGCCGCTGGGATCGACGCGATAAATATTCGCCGGCAGCGTTTGATGCATGCCGCCGATCAGTCCCACGCCGCTGTGACCGATCTTGGGATCGCGCAAGCCCCCCGGATTGTTGGGACCGTCGCCGTCATCGGGATGACCTTCCGCCAGACTGCCGCCATGTCGCGGATCGCTGAACCACACGCTGCCGTCCTTGTGCGGCGCCAGGTCGTTGGGGGAATTGAGCGGCTTGCCCTCGAAACTGTCGGCGAGGATGCTCATCGAGCCATCCAGCTCCCAGCGCACCACGCGGCGGAAATAATTCTGGGTGGAAAGCTGGCGGCCCTGGAAATCGAAACTGTTGCCGTTGGTCGAGAAAGAAGGCCGGCGCAGGATCGAAACCTGGCCGGTCTCCCACAGATGGCGATAAAGCGTGTCGTTCTTGACGTCGCTGAAGATGGTGTAGAGCCCCACCGACGACCAGGTGGGGCCTTCCAGGAAATGAAACCCGGTGACGGCGCGGCGGATGGTTTCCTGGCCGATCAGCAATCCCCCAAAGCTGGGATCGGCGCGGACGATATCGGGATCGGGCGAGGCGGGTGGCGGCGCATTGGGGCCGAAATCGCGGGGCGGATTGGTGATCACCGACAGGGGCGTGCCGAACTGCGGCTTGTCTTGGGCGTAGGCCCCGCCGCGCAGCGACGGAAGATTGGGAGCGAGCGCGGCAGCGCCCGCCAGCATCAGGCGGCGATTGATAGGATGGGTCATGGGCTCCTCTTTGGCTTTCGGCCGGTTCTTTTGGCGGGAGCATCGAAGGGGTGGCGGAACCTGTCAACTGGCTCTAGTCGCCCCGCATCGCGTCGGCGATCTGCTGCGACAGTTTCTGCGCGCTGGTTTGCATTTCCGCCACGATCAGCGCGCCGCGGGGATCGAGCGTGGTTTTGCGCAACAGCCGGGTGCCGGCTTCCATGGCGGCCAGGGTATTGCGCATGTCGTGGCCCAGGCCGGCGCGGAATCCCTCGTGCAGCCGCGCATTCTCCTTTTCGCTCGCCGCAAGCTTGAAATGCAGGTCGAGATGGAACGCCACCAGATCGCTGAACAGCTTGAACATGGCCAGCACTGGCGGCGTCTTCAATTTGTTGGGACGGGGATCGATGGCGCAGAGCGTGCCGAAGAAGCTGCCATCGGGCAGGATGATGGGCTGCGAAATATAGCTCTGAAAGCCGTACCGCAAAGGCGTGTGATGCTCCCGGAAATCGGGATCCTCCGCGACATGGTCGATCACCACCAACTGGCGGCTGGCGCGGATATTGTTGCAGATGGTGGTTTCCAGTTTCCATTCGCCGCCGGGCTTGAGGCCGAAAGCGATATCGTCCTTGACGGCGCAGCATATCCAGCGTTCGCCGGTGACGCGGGCGATCGCGGCAAAGCCCATGCCGGTGGTGCGGCAGGTCACTTCCAGGATCGTGCCGACCGCCGGAATCGCGGCGATGGCATCCAGCGCGTCCTGGAACTCATGCGATTGCAATGACGACAGCAAGACACACCCTTCCGGCCCAGTTTACGCCCGGCGGCGTGCGAGCCCAAGACAGAGTTGGCAGGGTAAGGGTCATAAAGGCCTTTATTTGTCCCGATTGAGTCTGTTTCGGTTTGAAACACTCGTCTCATCACTGGCCTCAACGCTGGCCTCAAGGTTTGACAGCGTCATGCCGGGGGCCTAAAACCCGCCCCGTTTTCCGGAAAACCCAAGGTTTTCCGGTCCCCCGCCCGGCGCGGGGGATCGCCCCCAGGCAGCGCAGGTGCGCCCCCTGGGGTATAACTGCTTGGAGTTATTGGTTGTTTGAGAGTTTACAATCCCGCCTGACCGGCGTTTTCGACAAGCTTCGCGGCCGTGGCGCCCTGAGCGAAGCCGATGTCGACGCCGCCCTGGCCGAAGTCCGCACCGCCCTGATCGAGGCGGATGTGGCGCTGCCGGTGGTCAAGACCTTTATCGAAAAGGCGCGCCCGCGCGCCCTCGGCGAAAATGTCATCCGCTCGGTCACGCCCGGCCAGCAGGTGATCAAGATCGTCCATGACGTCCTGGTCGAAACCCTGGGCCAGGAAAATGCCGCGCTGAATATCGGCTCGCCGCCCGCGCCCATTCTGATGGTCGGCCTGCAGGGTTCGGGC
>DATFEF010000044.1:0-31189 GCA_035251465.1 Rhizomicrobium sp.
GCATGAAATCGACATGACTTCCATCGGCTTCGGTCGATAGAAAACGATCGGGGGCATTGGGGATAGTCAGCAGCTTTTTACATTTAACAGTCTGCAACAAGTCCAGCCACCAGCCAATTGCGCTTTGCTTGCACTCCGAAAAGCTATGAAAATTGGTTACCAAATCGAACTGTTGGCCAGAGAGCGCTTTGTCAGCAAGGTCAAGGGGAACCACTTCAGTACGCCCAGAAAGGCCCCGAAAATTCAGGTAGTAATCCGAGATAAAAGTCGAGATCGGCACAGCGTCCGTGCAAGTGATCATGGGCATTGGGCAAACCTTCAGCAAGCCGATGCGCAAGACGTCCATATCCCGCGCCAATATCGAGCACCTTGAAGGAATCATTGGCGGATAGCTGCAACAGCCGGGCAATAACATTTGCTTGATTGATCGAGTCCAGCAGATCGCGACTGATCACATAGTCATTGTCAAACGGCAACGTATAAGCACCGAAAATACCGTCTTCCTTCAGTCGACCAAAAAGGTCCAGCTTATCGGTGTCACGAGCATAATAGGCCGTTACATAATACGTGGCGGCTGTCGGGCTGTAGCGAGTTTGATAAACATAGTGATTGTCGCCACGAAAATTCTTCAGGTCAATCTGGGCTTGCAGAATCTCGCTGTTCCATTGCGTGTGTGAAGACGCCGGATGATTTGCATAGCGATTTTCGAGAGAGAGCAAGCTAGGGTTAGACCATTGCAAATATTCAATCTCGGAATTTGGGAGTGCCGGCGGTGTCCAAACCGGACCTTTGTATGCAATCTTCATGCTGCGATATTCATGAAGAGGCAGCGCGTGCAAATTGAAAGCGTTCAAAGCGCTATTCGCCTTTGCCAAGAGTGCATGCTTGAATGACATCTGTGCCCCCCATGGGGCCTGCCAGGGCCGCCCATATACTTGGCTCTAGCTGATCCACTATGAGGAATGCCCGCCACACAATCAACCATATGGCCACCTGTAGCGAATGCGGGAATTATCGGATCTTGAATCTTCGCAAAAGCGTCAATCCATATTATAAGTAACTGCAAGGTGGGGCATGGCATTGCAAGATCCGCAGAGCGAAAAACTCCGGGCCGCCTCGAGCGGCCAGCAAAAAAATCCGACAGTCTTCGTGCTTCCCGCCAACCGGCGCGGACCGGTCCCCGAAGGACTGGGCGTGGAATTCGAGCGCGGTGGCCAAGCCGTGATCATCGAACTCGAAAAGCTTGGCTTTACCGTCGAGTTCATCGACGTCAACCAGAAGCCGTGGAACCCGCTGGCGGGGCAGCCTTCCATGCTGAAGGCGATCGACCCGCTGCGGGCCTTGAAGATCCTGCTATGCCGGCCACGGCCGGATGTCGTCCTTTCTTATTTTGAATCCGGCGCCCTTTGCCTGGCCCTGCTGCGGTCGATAGGGCTCTTCCGCGTGCCCATCGTCATCGTCGACATCGGCGTCGGCGGCGGTTCGCGATTGCGCAACCTGATTTTGCGGTTGGTCATTCCGCGGGTCTCCGCGATCTTCACGCTCGGCTCCGACCAGGTGACCCATATCCGCACGCGCTACAAAACCCGCGCATTGGTCGAGTTCATTCCCGCGCACGTCGATGCGGAATTTTATGCGCCACAGAATCCCGGACAGCAGGGCGACTACATTCTTGCGGTCGGCGATGATATTTCGCGCGACTATGACACGCTGCTCGAGGCGATTGCCGGGCTCGACGTTCCATTGGTTCTCAAGACCAAACGCGTGGCTGAAAATACAAGCCGTTATCCCAACCTGTCGGTGATAACCAAACGCCTGTCCGATCGCGAGTTCCGCGACCTGTATGACCGGGCTCGTTTTGTTGTCATGCCGCTGCATCCGGTGCTGACCGCCGGCGGCGTTACCGCCTTTCTTGAGGCCATGGCGATGGGAAAACCTCAGATCGTCAGCGACTCCGCCGGGCTTCGCGACTATGTCCGCGACGGGGAGAACGCCCTGGTGGTGCCCTGCCACGATGCCGGCAGTCTGCGGCAGGCGATCCTACGGTTGCTGGGAGACGATGGCTTTCGCCAACGGCTTGGCGAAAGCAGCCGGTCCTGCGCGCAGTCACTGTTTTCATCCCGGCAATTCGCCGGTCGCCTAGCCGACCGTTTTCTCCAGCTTATGAAACGGTAGAGACGCGGTCTATCATTGGTGCAAGTGTTAACAACAGCTTTCTGTCTCTCTAGGTTCTGATTTTATTGGTGCTTCTAAACGCCACAGTGATATAATTGAAAGTAAGCAGCTGGCTTGTACTATCCGCGCGGATGAGATCCTCTCCTGTCATGACAAAAACCTTCCGTAAACTGAACCGGCGATGGATTTTGGCCGGCGGGGCGGCCAGCAGCGTTCTCGGCATAACCGGACTATCCGCGCAGAATGCGGCCACGAATTTGAAAGTCACGGTCACACTGAATGGCGCGGCCTACACCTATCCCGGCGGTCCCACACTTCCATCCTATTATGTCGGCTTTCGCCAAGACGGCCGTATCGTATTCCATTTCGGCGCGCTGGGCGATCTGACGAAGGCCAATGTTCAGCCAGCGCCCTATAACCTGGGCGCTCATCATGTGAAAATCGAGAATAGCGGGAGCGTTGTTTTCGAGGCCGACATTCCGCAGCATTGGTGGAATGCGGAATGGACTTACAGGCCGGCCCCGCTCGCGGCCAAAAGAACGCCCGCCCAGATCGTCGCCGCCAATCGCATGTTCCCATTTGGGGATACGGGCGCAAGGGTTGGTCAGACGGCTAATTATACCTTCAAGGGCCCGATGGATAGCGCCGGTATCACCATCTATATGCCCACAACGGGTGAGCGGCCCGATATTGGATTGATCACAGATCCAAGCGCTTCCTACATGCTGACCGGCAAGCCGGGGCCTATGCTGGCCTGGGCGCAGGCTGCGGGGTCTTGCCCCATGCATTTTCGCGACGAGAAAACCGGCAAGCCTATCGATCTGATCAAATACCCTGCGGCCAATTCCTATTCCGAGCCGAAGCAAGGCAACCCGTGGCTCCTTGCGGGTACGCCAAACCCCACTGCGCCGGGCTATCGCCAGTTTGGCGGAGGATGGACACCGCAGCAGGCCCATTACTGCGAGATGTCTTACCTGGCGCACGTCGCCACCCTGGACATGGGCTTCTTGGAAGATTTGCAATACAGCGCGAACTTCACCGTACTTGCCGACGGCTATATGAGCGGCGGCCGCAAAATCGCGACGATCTATGGTGAACTGCGTGGCATCGCCTGGGCCTTCCGTAACCTGTTCATGGCGCATGCCGCCACGCAAGATGCGGAAGCGGCAGGCACCTTGCCGGCGACGTGCCATCCGGCGGCCTATTGGAAGAAACTGCTCGACAACCAGCTTGCCTATTACAAGCAGTATATGATTGACCCCAACAACCAGACTTTCCGTCTGGTCTCGGGCGGACAGCGCTTCGGGCCGTGGCAATGCGATTACATGCTGATGTCTCTGGCCTTTGGCGTGTTGACCGGCCATTCGGATTGGGCGCCATTTTATGTCTGGGCGCTGGGCAATGCGGTGGCGCGCAGCAACGGCACCAGCGGGTATCCACCCGGCTGGGGCGGCGCCTATTATCTCAACACCGTTGAGTGGGTGACGCGGCCTGACGGCAAGCTGGATCAAGGCCAATTTAACGCCGCAAAGCGCTTGGACTGGGGTGGGGCATTTCTTTATCAGCAAAACGACCCGAACGGCGCGCGCCCGACTCCAGCGCAGATTTCCGCCCTGAAAGACGATCCGCTGAATGGCGGCAAGGCAATGGTTGGCAACGAATATCTGATGAACACCCGTGCCGTGCTGGTAATGGCGTCCATACTGGACAAGAAGGGCCTCGCCAATGTGCGCGCGACCTATCCCGAGCTGGACAAATGCTTTGCCAACGTGGATCGCATGGTGCGCAATTACGGCAGCGTGAATCCGCGCGCCTCCGTGGTGGCCGGCTAATTCTCACCATCGCGGGAGAGCTGAACAGCATTCATACGCCAAGGATTTGCAGGTTGGTAGCAAGGCCATCGCCTCAATTGGGTGGCTTTCCGAATGGTGACCCCAGGAAGACTCGAACTTCCGGCCTACGGTTTAGGAAACCGCCGCTCTATCCTGCTGAGCTATGGGGTCGCGCAGGAACTTGCTTTGCGGCAAACTTCTGCCCCATTTGCCCCGATTTTGCCAGGTCGCGCGTCAAAAGGCGCGAAAGATTCTTCGTTTCCGTCCTGGAGAAGGGAGACTTTCGCCGCTTCAGCCGTTTTGTCCGCAGGGGCAAACGGGCCGCTGGCCCTTACCCAGGAGAAAGTTATGAAACGCATCTTGAACAAAGCCTGCATGGCTGCGCTGCTGTGCGGCGCCGCGATGGTCGCCACACCGGCTTTCGCCCAGTTGGGCGGCGCGGTCGGTGGCACCATCTCCGGCACGACTGGCGGCACAGCCAATGCCGGGGCCGGCGCCATGGGCCGGTCGGCCACCACCGGCATCAACGGCACGCTGACCACACCGTCCGCAACGGGCGCCATCAACCGCACCACCAGGGCGGCGGAAAACACCGCCAATGCCGGGGTGGGCACCACTCGGCGCACCACCAGCAATGCGGGCGACAGCGCGGCGGCGGCGATGAACGACAAGGCCCAGGCCAACGCCGCGGCGGGCGCCAGTGTTTCGCCCGGCGTGTCGGCCAGCGGCGATGTCAACAGCGCCGATATCGCCAACAACGCGGCCGGCGTGAACCGCTCGACTCAAACCAGCGCGGACAAACTGTCGCGCAAGGCCCAGGCCAATGCCAACGCGGCGGAAGCCGAGACCACGCGCCAGCTCAACCAGCAGGAAGCGGCGGCCAGCGTCAACGGTTCGGCCAACGCCACGGTTCAGCAGTAAGACAATTTGACAAAAGATCAACTTGGCAGTCAGGGCCGGGTGCGCGCGCATCCGGCCCTTTCTTTCTGTTGCGATTGCACAATGGCGGGCCAAGCGCGTCCGAGGTAAGACTGGCCGGTTCCCAAACGGATTTGCTCATGCCCCTCTATCGCGCGCCGGTCGAAGATTTTCGCTTCCTGTTTCACGAGTTGCTGGAACTGGAGAAACATCGCGACCTGCCCGGCTTTGCCGACCTGTCGCCCGATCTGGTGGACGATATTCTCGCCAATGCCGGCAAGTTCTGCGAGGAAGTTCTCCAACCGCTGAACCAATCGGGCGACGAGGAAGGCTGCCATTTCGAGAACGGCACCGTCCGTACGCCCAAGGGGTTCAAAGAGGCCTACAAGGCCTACAGCGAAGCGGGCTGGGGCGGGCTTGGCGCGCCGGAAAGCGTGGGCGGCGCGGGCATGCCGCCCATCCTCACCATGGCGGTGAGCGAAATGGGGATGAGCGCCAATCAGTCGCTGGCCATGTATCCCATGCTGACGGCGGGCGCCTATGGCGCGCTGCTGGCGACGGGTGCGGACTGGATGAAGCAGCATATCGCGCCCAAGATGGTGTCGGGCGAATGGGCCGGAACCATGTGCCTGACCGAGCCGGGCTGCGGCACCGACCTACGCCTGATGAAGACCAAGGCGGTGGAACAGCCCGACGGCACCTATAAGATGAACGGCACCAAGATTTTCATCTCGGGCGGCGATCAGGATCTGACCGATAACATCATTCATTTGGTGATCGCCAAGATCCCCGATGAAAAAGGCCAGATCCATGACGATCTGGCGACCGTCAATTTCTTCATGGTGCCCAAATTCATTGTCCAGGAAGACGGCGCCATGGCGGCGCGCAACGGCGTCAATACCGGCGGCATCGAACACAAGATGGGCATCAAGGGCCAAGCCACCTGTGTGCTGAATTTCGACGACGCCATCGCCTGGCGGCTGGGCCCTAAGCCCACCCCGCCCAAACCCGGCGAGAAACGTTCCGCCAGCGCCGGCATGGCGGGCATGTTCGGGATGATGAACGCGGCGCGGCTGGGGGTGGGCATCCAGGGCATCGGATTGGGCGAAGTCGCCTATCAGAACGGCTATGCCTATGCCCATGAGCGGCGGGTGGGACGCGCCCTGACCGGCCCCAAGGAACCCGACAAACCCGCCGATCTGGAGATCGTGCATCCGGACGTCAAACGCATGCTGCTACAGGCCCGTTCCTTTGTGGAGGGCGCGCGCGCCCTGGCGGCTTGGACGACGTTGAATATTTCCATTTCCCAGTCCATGCGTCCCGAAGCTGAAACGGCGGGGTTGCTGGAAGACCTGATGACCCCGGTGATCAAATCCTTTTGTACCGACATGGGTTTCGAGGCCACCAATCTGGGCATGCAATGCTATGGCGGCCATGGCTATATCCGCGACAATGGCGTGGAGCAGTTCGTGCGCGATGCCCGCATCAACATGACCTATGAGGGCGCCAATGGCGTGCAGGCCATGGACCTGGTGGGCCGCAAGCTGGGACGCAAGGGCGGCGCCGCGCCGATGGCGCTATTCAGTCTGCTGACCGGCTGGATCGGCGAAAATGAAAAAGACGAAGCGATGAAACCGTTCGTGGCAGGGGTGAAGCGCGGCGCCGAGGCGTTGCAGGCCGCAACGATGTGGCTGGCCGCCAATGGCCTGAAAAATCCCAACGACGCGGGCGCGGGCGCCTCCGATTATCTGCGGCTGATGGGCATCACCATGTTGGCGCTGATGTGGGGCAAAAGCGCGAAAGTATCGCTGGGCAAGGATGACAGGCTGCACAAGGACAAGCTGATGTGCGCCCGCTATTGGATGGAGCGCATGGTGCCGGAATGTCCCATGCTGCTGGAGCGCATCCAGGCCGGCAGCGCCGCGATCATGGAGCTGGAGTGAAGCGCCGGGATGCTAGGACGGCGAAGGATAGCTGAGCATGTCCAGCCCAAGCCCTTGGGGTGAGCCGCCCAAGCGAAAAGCCTCGCGCCTGGGGCTTGTCCTTTGGCTGGGCGTATTGGCGGCCCTGGGCCTCGGCATTGTGGTGATGAGCCACTGGTTTCCCGGCGGCGATACGGTTTGGAGCGATCCTTATCTGGTGCAGACGGTGGCCATTCTGGCCCTGGTTTCCAGCAGCCTGTTGTTCGTACGCGAATTTAAGTTCAAGCAGACGGCGCGCAACGTCTTGGCCTGGGGTACGGTGGGCGCGGTATTGATCATCGGCTTTTCCTTTCAGGAGGAATTGCGCGCCTTCGCCCTTAGGCTGCGGTCAAACCTGATGCCCGGCTATGCGGTGGAAACGGGACTGCGCGAACTCACGCTGTCCGAAGGCGAAGGCGGCCACTACAATGTCTATGGCACGGTCAACGGAACGCGCATCGCCTTTCTGATCGACACCGGCGCCACCGACATTGTGCTGGACCCGGCGGACGCCAAGCGGGCGGGCATCGATCTTGGCAATTTGAAATTCGACCGGCCTTTCGGCTCGGCAAACGGCATCGGCTATGGCGCAAAAACAACGGTGGAAAATTTGTCCGTCGGTCCCATCGTGCTGACCAATGTCGAAGTCTCCGTCAACACTGCCAGGATGGGATCCTCGCTGCTGGGCATGGCGTTCCTCAGGCGCCTGAAATCCTATAGCGTCAGCGGCCAGAAACTGACCCTCCAATATTAGGAAACCCCATGCCCGCGCCCGGTTATTTTGAAATTCATGCCGACGACCTTGCCCGCGCGCGCAAATTCTATGGCGCGGTGTTCGGTTGGAGCTTTACCGAATTTCACGGCAGCGATACCGAATATTGGCGCATCGAGACACATGAACCCGGCGCCATGATGGGCGGCCTGCTGGCGCGGCCGGGGACCTGTGCGCCCGGCCAGGCGCCCAACGCCTATGTGGTGACGCTGTCGGTGCCGTCCGTGGACGCCTATGTGGAAAAGGCCGTTGCCGCAGGCGCCATGGTCGCGCTGCCCAAATGGGCCATTCCAGGCGTGGGCTGGCAGGCCTATCTGATAGACACTGAGAAGAACATCTTCGGCCTGCACCAAAGCGATGCCGCCGCCAAATAATCTTTAGGCCGTGGCGCTGGTCGAGATGCTGCCCTGGGTGGTGGAGGCGATCAGGCCGGCCGCCGCGGCAATGCCCATGCCACTGGCAAGCGGCTAAAGCGAATCGGGAAAATCGCGCAGCAAACCAAGACTCTAGGCACCATCCGACCCTCATGCTTCGACAGGCTCAGCATGAGGAGCTTGATGAGATTCCTCACCCTGAGCTTGTCGAAGGGTGAGGCGACGCGATTTCGTTTAAGTGCTTCCCACTTAGCCGAGCCAATCCTCCAGCTTTTGCAGGATCGCGGCGCTATTCCCCGCCAGATGCAGGATTTTGATCCGGCTGGTCTCACCGGAACGGATGGTGATGTCCGCCTTGCGCAGCGACAGCGTCTTGGCCAGAAAGGCAATCAGCGCCTCGTTGGCCGCGCCTTCGACCGGGGGCGCCACCAGCCTCAGCTTGAGCAGGGGCCGCCCTTCCGCATCGGCAATGACGCCATCCACGCCATTGCGCGAAGCCCGCGGGGTCAGGCGCAAAACCAGCCGCACACCGCCTTCGGCCACGATATAGGGCTTCATGTGGCCAGCTTGGCCAACTGTCCTAGAAGCATCTTGGCCCCGTTCAATCGGTCTTCCGGCGTGGGCCAGTCCCGGCTGACCACGATCTTCTGATCCGGGCGAACCTTCATGGTGCCGCTATGCTGATTGATGAACTGAATCAGCTTCAGCGGATTGGCGAAGGAATTGCCCCTGAAGGCAATGGTGCCGCCCTTGGGCCCGGCATCGATCTTTTCCACCCCGGCGGCCTTGGCCAGCTGCTTGATGGTGACGATCTCGAACAGATGCTTGACCTCGTCCGGCAGCGGCCCGAAGCGGTCGATCAGTTCGGCGGCGAAACGGTCGATATCCGTGCCTGTCTCGATCCCCGCCAGCCGCCGGTAGAGCGACATGCGGACATTGAGATCGGCGACATAATCCTCCGGGATCAGCACCGAGGCGCCCAGATTGATGGTGGGCGACCATTGATCTTCTGTCTCGGCGTCGCCGCCCTCCTTCAGGCCCGACACCGCTTCCTCCAGCATCTCCTGATACAATTCGATGCCGACCTCGCGGACATGGCCGGACTGTTCCTCGCCCAAAAGATTGCCGGCGCCGCGAATATCCATGTCATGGCTGGCGACACTGAATCCCGCGCCCAACTGATCCAGCGACTGCAGAACTTCCAGCCGCCGCGTTGCAGTTTCGGTCAGCTTCTTGTCGGGCGGGGTGGTGAGATAGGCATAGGCACGCTGCTTGGACCGTCCGATGCGGCCGCGCAATTGATAAAGCTGCGACAGGCCGAACATGTCGGCACGCTGGATGATCAAGGTGTTGGCGGTGGGAATGTCCAGTCCGGATTCCACGATATTGGTGGAGACCAGCACATCCACCTTGCGCTCGTAAAAAGCGGTCATCACCTCTTCCAGCAGCTTGGGCGACATCTGGCCATGCGCCACCGCCGGTTTGACCTCCGGCACCACCGATTGCAGGAAGGCCTCGGCCTCGCGCAGGTCGGAGATGCGCGGGGCGACGAAAAAGCTCTGGCCGCCACGATAATGTTCGCGCAGCAGCGCCTCGCGCACCACCAAAGGATCGAAGGGCGTGACAAAGGTGCGCACCGCCAACCGGTCGATGGGCGGGGTGGTGATCAGCGACAGGTCGCGCACCCCCGACAGCGCCAATTGCAGGGTGCGCGGGATCGGCGTGGCGGTCAGGGTCAGGACATGGACATCGGCCTTCAGAGTCTTCAGCCGTTCCTTATGCACCACCCCGAAATGCTGCTCCTCGTCCACGATCACCAGACCCAGCCGCTTGAAGGCGATGCTTTCGGCCAGCAGCGCGTGGGTGCCGACCACGATATCCACCGTGCCTTCGGCCAGCGCCTCCTTGGTTTCCTTGGCGTCCTTGGGATCCACGAAACGCGAGAGTTGCCGCACCTTGAGCGGAAAGCCCGCGAAGCGTTCGGCAAAACCGCGATAATGCTGGCGCGCCAGCAAGGTGGTGGGCACCACCACCGCCACCTGCTCGCCCGCCATGGCGGCGACAAAGGCGGCGCGCATCGCCACTTCGGTCTTGCCGAAACCGACATCGCCGCATACCAGCCGGTCCATCGGGCGGCCCGCTGCCAGGTCGGCGATGGTGTCAGTGATGGCTTTGTCCTGATCCTCGGTCTCCTGATAGGGAAAGCGCGCCGCGAATTCATCGTACAAGCCGCTGGGCGGTTCGACCGGGGCTAAGGATTTCAATTGTCGGGCGGCGGCGATCTTGATCAGCTCGGCGGCGATGGCGCGCACCCGCTCCTTCATCTCGGCCTTGCGCTTCTGCCAGCCCGCGCCGCCCAGCCGGTCGAGTTGCGCACCCTCGTCCGAGCCATAGCGGGTCAGCAGTTCGATATTCTCCACCGGCAGGAACAGCTTGCCACCGTCATATTGCAGCTCCAGGCAATCATGCGGCGCGCCCAGCGCATCGATGGCCTTCAGGCCCAGATAGCGGCCCACGCCATGTTCGATATGGGTGACCAGATCGCCCGGCGTCAGGGATGAAGCTTCGGCGATAAAATTCTGCGCCCGGCGCACGCGGCTTGCGGCGCGCACCATGCGGTCGCCCAGCACGTCTTGTTCCGACAGGATGGCGAAATCCGGTCCCTCGATACCGCGTTCGATCCCCAGGCAGGCGATCCCGAAAGCCGACGCGTCGAGCTTCAAGGCTTCCGGCCAGTCGGAAACCTTGCGGATCGGCGTGACGCCATGGTCCGACAGCACCCCGCCCATGCGCTCCACCGAACCGTCGGTCCAGCTGGCGACCAGGACGCGCTTGCCGCCGGCCTGCAGCGCCTTCAGGTGATCGGCGGCGGCCTGGAAGACATTGAGATTGCCGCCTTGACTATTTTTTTGGCGTTCCGGCGCGAAGTCGCGCCCCTGGCGGCCGCCCGCATCCACGCTGTTGGTGGATTCCGGCGCCTGAAAAGGCGAAAGCTCGCGCACGATCTGTTTGGCCAGCGCGGCCTTCCAATCGGCATCGGTCAAATACAGGGTTGCGGGCTTTAGCGGCTTGTAGGGTGGACCCTTGATCGTATGCTTTTCATCCTTGGCATGGCGGAATTTCTCACGGGTCTCGTAATAATCCTGAATCAGATCCAGCCGCGCCGCCTTGGCCTCCTCCGCCTGATGGCCCAGCATCACCAGGCAACGCGGCAGATAATCGAACAGCGTGTCCAACCGCTCATAGAATAGCGGCAGCCAATGCTCCATGCCCTGGGTCTTGCGGCCGGCGCTGACACTCTCGTAAAGCGGGTCATCACCTGCAGCGCCAAAGGCCGCGACATAACCGCCTCGAAAACGGCTGACGGCGGCGGCATTCAGCGGCGCTTCGCTGGCGGGCAACAGCGCGATTTCCGCCACCGCCGACTTATCGGACAGCTGGGTCTCCGCATCAAAACGGCGGATGGCATCCAGGGTCGAACCGAAAAAATCCAGCCTGAGCGGCTGCTCCTCGCCCGGCGGCCACAGATCGACAATGCCGCCGCGCAGCGCGAAATCGCCCGGCTCGCGCACCGTTCCGGCGCGGACATAGCCATTGCCGGACAGGAACGCGACCAGCGCCTCGCGATCCACTTCCGCCCCGTTCTTGGTGGCGAAACTCGCGCCAGCGATCACGTCTTTCGGCGGTACACGCTGCAACACGGCATTGATGGTGGTGACGATCACGGCAGGCTTGTCCGCATCGCGCGCCAGCGCCGCCAGGGTGGCGAGACGGCGGCTTTCAATGTCGGGCTTGGGCGAAACCCGGTCATAGGGAAGGCAGTCCCAGGCAGGGAAGGACAGCACCGTCAGCGATGGCGCAAAGAATTGCAGCGCCCGTTCCGCGGCGTCGGCCTGTACGTCATCCAGCGCGACGAACAAGACCGGCCCGCCCCGCCGCCGCGCGGCTTGCGCCGCCACATAGGCGTCATAGCCTTGCGGCGCGCCGGAAACGCTCAGGCGGGTTTGATGCTTGGCGATGTAGTCGAGACGGTCCAATTCAATTCTTCCAGCGCGGCGAGACTTGCGCGCACATCCGTTTCAGCCCGGCGAATACCGGATTGTCATGCTCGGGCGGCAGCTGGGCGGCACCACGCAGCCAGGCATAGACGTCCTGGTCGGGCGCCGTGAGCAGCGCTTCGAACTGGTCCAAGCCCGCCTCGTCCAGTCCGGCCAGATGGCGTTCCGCATAGGCGCCGAAAATCAGGTCGACTTCCTTGAAGCCGCGCCTTTGGGCGCGAAACAAAAGCCGTTTCCGGCGGTTCTCCGAAGAGCCACCCTGTTCGAGGTCCGTCATGGGGCGGGATATAGCCTCACGCCTGTTTGAGAACAACGGGCGGCAGCTATTATCTTTGCTGCCATGCGGCCCGCGATTCTATTTCCCCTGTTCGCCGACATCCGCACCCTGTCCGGGGTGGGCCCCAAGCTGGAAAAACTGATCGCCAAGGTCGCCGGCCCCCGGCTGGTGGACCTGGTGTTCGACTTGCCGGTCGGGGTGGTGGACCGCAGCTACCGCCCCAAGCTCAATGCGGCCGAAACAGGAAGAATCGCCACGGTGGAGGTCACGGTGCTGGAGCACCGGCCGGGCCGCGTCAAGACGCAGCCTTACAAAGTGATGGTGTCGGACACGACATCGCTGATGGAACTGGCGTTCTTCCGCGCCCATGCCGACTATCTGGCCGGATTGCTGCCGGTGGGCGCACGGCGCGTGCTGTCGGGCCGCATCGAGCGGTTCAAAGACCGGCTGCAAATGGCGCATCCGGACTATGTGGTCACGCCGGACGAAAATTTTCCGCTGCATGAGCCCATTTACGGTCTGACGGACGGCCTGACGCCGCGGCCGATGGCCAAGGCGGTGCGTGGCGCGCTGGAAAAACTGCCATCGCTGCCGGAATGGCAAGACCCGGCTTTTGTGAAACAGCGCAAGTGGGACGATTTCGGCGCGGCGCTGGCAGCGGCGCATATGCCGGCGCATGACAGCGACCTGGAACCCAGTACGCAAGCACGCCAGCGGCTGGCCTATGACGAGCTTCTGGCCAACCAACTGGCGCTGCTGTTGATCCGCGCCAATCTGCGCGGAGGGAAAGGCCGAGCCATCAGCGGCACCGGCAAATTGAAGGCCCTGGCGATCGCCGCCCTGCCCTTTGCCCTGACCGATCCGCAACTGCATGTCATGGGCGAGATCGAACAGGATATGAAAAGCGAAAAGCGCATGCTGCGGCTGCTGCAAGGCGATGTAGGCTCGGGCAAAACCGTCGTGGCGCTGCTGGCCATGCTGGAGGCGGTCGAAGCGGGCTTGCAGGCGGCACTGATGGCGCCCACCGAACTCTTGGTGCGTCAACATTTGGCGTCGCTGGAGCCCTATGCCCAGGCGGCCGGTGTGCGGCTAGCCTGCCTGACGGGACGCGAAAAGGGGCCGGGACGCGAAACCACCCTGACGAAATTGGCGGCGGGCGAGATCGACATATTGATCGGTACCCATGCTTTGTTTTCGGAAGATGTCACCTTCAAGGACCTGGGCCTGGCGGTGGTGGACGAACAGCACCGCTTTGGCGTGCATCAGCGCATGCAGCTGCAGAGCAAAGGCCAAAAAAATAAACAAAGCTCTGCCGATGTATTGGTGATGACCGCGACGCCCATTCCGCGCACCCTGGCACTCACCGCCTATGGCGACATGGACGTCTCCAAGATCACCGGCCGCCCGCCGGGACGAAAGCCCGTGGAGACGCGGGTGATGCACGCCGACCGGCTGGACGAATTGATCAGCCACCTGCGCACCGCGCTGGATCGGGGACAGCGCGCCTATTGGGTCTGCCCGCTGGTGGAAGAATCCGAGAAAATCGACCTCGCCGCCGCTGCTGACCGCGCCGTGATGTTGCGCCAGGCCCTGGGCCTGAACATCGGGCTGGTGCACGGCAAGATGAAAGCCACCGAGCGCGACGCCGCGATGCTGACCTTCAAGACCGGCGAAACCCAATTGCTGGTCGCCACCACCGTCATCGAAGTCGGGGTCGATGTGCCGGAAGCCACCATCATGGTGGTGGAGCATGCCGAACGCTTCGGCCTAGCCCAGCTGCATCAGCTGCGTGGCCGTGTGGGGCGCGGCAGCGGCAAATCCAACTGCATCCTGGTGTGGCATGAACCGCTGGGGGAGACCGCCAAGGCACGGCTCAAGACCATGCGCGAGACCGATGACGGTTTTGTCATCGCGGAAGAGGATCTGCGCTTGCGCGGTCCCGGCGATGTGCTGGGCAAGCGCCAAAGCGGGCTGGAGGATTTCCGGATGGCGGACCCAGCCGCCCATGCCGATCTGCTGGCCGTGGCCCATGATGACGCGCGCCTGATCCTGGCGCGCGATCCGGATCTCAAATCACCGCGCGGCGAAGCCCTACGCGTGCTGCTCTATCTGTTCGGCCGCGACGAAGCGGTGCGGTATTTAAGGACGGGATAAGGAGCACCGGCACGGTTTCCGCTTCCGGGAAGGGCGTGCCACCCAGTGCGCCGGAGCCGCCGCTGAAGGCCTGCCGCGCGCCCGGATAGCGCCGGGCAGCGGCGAATCCCGCCACCCTGTTCCAACGCAGCAGCAGCGAAAGCGCGGTGGCCAATATCAGAAAGCCCAGCCAGTGGCTGGGCTGAGCCAGCATCCAGAATATCTTCGACAGCATAAAAAACATGGGCGCATAGCGTCACAAATGCCTGTCCCGTACAACGGGGGATGCTCTTCCGGGTTGCCGCAACCGCGCTTTCACGGCAAGAAGCGGCCATGGAAAGCTTTGAATCCGAAGCCGTGGTGATCGGCGCCGGTGCGGTCGGACTGGCCGTGGCGCGGCAATTGACCCTGTCGGGGCTGGATACCCTTATCCTGGAGAAAAACGATCATATCGGAATGGAGACCAGCGCCCGCAACAGCGAGGTGATCCATGCCGGCATCTACTATCCGCAAAACTCGCTGAAGGCGCGGCTCTGCGTCGAGGGCAAACACCTGCTTTATGATTTTTGCGCCGCCCATGGGGTGCCGCACAAACGGCTGGGTAAACTGATTGTGGGTCAGGCCGGCCAACAGGCCCAGCTCGCCACCCTTGCCAAAGCCGCGAAGGACAATGGCGTGGACGATCTCGTGCCTCTGGGAAAGCAAGAGATCGCGGCTCTGGAGCCTGAGATTCGGGCGGACGAAGGCCTGTTCTCTCCGTCCACCGGCATCATCGACAGTCACCAATATATGCTGGCATTGCTGGGCGACATGACCCTGGTGCGGGGCAGCCACGTGACCGGTATTCGCCGCGAAACCAATGACTGGCTTCTGGCAATCCGCAGTAACGGCGAGGAGATCGCCTTGCGGGCGCGTCTGGTGGTCAATGCGGCCGGCCTGTGGGCGCAGTCGGTGGCGTCGCGCATCGAAGGATTAAAGGTCGTGCCGCCGCTTTTCCTGGCCAAGGGCAATTATGCCGGCCTTTCGGTCAAAAGCCCGTTCCGGCATCTGGTCTATCCGGTGCCCGAGCCAGGCGGCCTTGGCGTTCACGTGACCTTGGACATGGGCGGGCGGGCGCGCTTCGGACCCAATGTCGAATGGCTGGCAAGCAACGATCCGGCGGCGATCGACTATACCGTGTCACCCGATACCGCCGCCCGCTTCGCGCCCGTCATCGCAACCTATTGGCCTGGTATCCGCGAGGAGATGCTGTCGCCCGATTATGCCGGTGCGCGCCCCAAACTGTCGGGGCCAGGCCAACCCAATGCCGATTTCCGTATCGACGGCCCGCAAACGCATGGCCTGCCCGGCTTGGTCAATCTGTTTGGAATCGAGTCCCCTGGCCTGACGGCGTCGCTGGCGATTGCCCGGCACGTCGCGGACCTATTGAAATAATCACCACAGCGAGGGCGTCAGCAGCCGCGCATCGTCCAAGGCGCAAGCGGCCCAGTCGATATCGGGCGGCGGCAGGGCAATAATGTCCAGTATTTGATCCAATTGATGCCGCGCCGTGACTCCGATCACCGCCACATCCACCTCCGGGCGTGACAGCACAAAGGCCAGGGCGGCGTCCAACGGCGTCGCCGCCGCTGTGGCGATGCGGTTGCGTATCGCGGTGAGCATGGGGGCGGCATAGGCCAGATTTTCCGGCAGCGTATCCATGAACAGCAGGCCTTGCAGGAAAAGCGATCTGGCATGCACTTCGACGTTCAACGCTTTCAACCGAGCCAAGGAGCCGTCGCGCAACAGTCTTTGGTCGAGCAGGCTGAATGGCACCTGCATGGCATCTGGGCGGAAGCGTTCGGCCAGGCCCGCGGGATCGTCGGCGACATAGGCGGAAATACCGATGCCGCCGACGGCGCCTTCGGCTTTCAACGCCTGCAACGCCCGCCACAGTTCGGCACCTTGCGGTCCCAGCAAATCGCTCACGGCATGGATCAGCAGCAGATCGACACGCCCGAGTTTTTTCACCGACTGTCGCGCGCGCGCCACGACCGCCTCCACGCCGTGCGCCACCCGGATGGTCTTGCTAACGATGCGGAAAGCACTTGTCTCCATCCGCGAAAGAACCTCCTCGGCTTCGCCATAATTGGCGGCCGTATCCAGCAAGCCGATGCTGGCCTGCGCGGCCCGGGCGAGAATGGCGCGCGCCTCCTCGAAAGCGACCTGGCCGCGCTGATTGGAAATGCCGTAAGCCTGACCGAACTGCACCGTGCCGATGCCTAGCCGCGACGCCAGGAACGGACGCTCGACCTCGGTGACGGGTTTCTGCCTTATATGGGCATTGATCTTCCGGTAATGCGGCTCATCCTGGAGCAGCTGCAGAACCGCCGCGAGCGGCAACTCGCCGGCAGGGGCCTTGAGCCTGGCATAGACCGCGCGCAGGAATGCCAGGTCCTCCGGCATATCGATGCTGAGGCGTTCGTGCGACCGGGCCAGCGGTTGATAGGCCGGCAGGTAGGCGGTTTTGACCTTGTCGGGACGCCGTTTGAGATAGCTGGTGACATGCTCACGGGCGATCCCATCATCCGCCGCTTGGGTGGTCAACCAATCCAGCGCGGCCCGCGAAAACACATCCACGCCTTCATGGGCGCACAAGGCTCCCGCTTCGAGCTGGACGAAATCGGCGCCCGCCTTGGTCAGGCCATGGACCAGATAGTCGATCAGGCCCGGATCGATCAGGGGCGCATCGCCGGTGACCCGCAACAGGGTGCGGGCGCCGGTCTTCAAAGCCGCCAGCCGATAGCGCTCCAGCACATTCTGCAACGGCCCGCGCACGCAGACCACGCCCGCATCGGCGCAAAATTGCGCGATCGCATCGTCGCAAGATTCGACGGAAGTTGCGACCACGACGGAATCAACCGTGCGGCATTGCCTCAGCCGGTGAATGATATGCCACAATAGCGGCTTGCCCGCGACCGGCATCAGCACCTTGCCGGGCAGGCGCGAAGACCCCATACGCGCCTGAATGACGGCGACGACGGGATGCGACGCCTCCTGGTCCGGCATCAGGGTGACCAGCTTTGGCGCACATGGCGGAACGGGCGCAGACCGTCCGCCGGATCGGCGCGCCAGTCGCGGTCCGGCAATTCCGCCGGCACCGGTTCCTTGAATCCCTTGCCGTCGGCGGTCAGGGCCTGGCGGATACGGCGGATGACCGGCGCAATCTCGCCGGGCAGCCAGCAATGGCCGGTATGATACTCCTCGCCGCTACCGTCCAGATCCAGGTGCAATTCCACCGTACCGGCATTCCAATGATGCACCGCCCGCTCGATCACGGCGGGAGAGCGCGAATGATCCGACCAGCCCACTTTGGCGCCCGTCGCCTTGCGGATGGCCTCAATCGCCGCCAAGTTGGATTGTTCCGGCGGCGAAGGATAAGCCGAAACGCAATGCAAGACGGTCACGTCGCTGGCGCCGGCTTTTTCCAGCGTCGCAACCGCCGTCTGGATTTCCGGCATGATCGCCATACCGGTGGAGATGATCACGGGTTTCTTGGTCGCGGCGCAAGCCTTGAGAAGATCGCTCCAGAGCAATTCATAAGACGCCACCTTGTAGAAGGCGACATAGGGCTGGAGTTCCGCCACCGCCTTCAAGTAGAAAGGCGTGCAGGAGAATTCCACGCCGCGCTCCCGGCACCGCGCGGCCAGCGGCTCCAAATGCGCCAGCGGCAGCTCCCAGGCCACGCGCTTGCGGTGCTGTTCGCTCTTGGCCAGGATTTCGGGCGCGAACAATTCCGCCACGCGAAACAGCTGGAACTTGACGGCGTCGAAGCCGCAATCGGCCGCGGCATCGACAAAGGCCAGCGAACGGCCAAGATCCTGGGCATGATTGCTGGAGACTTCGGCAATGAACTTGACCATCAGGCCTCCACCGTGAATGCAACCTTGGCAACCGCCGCCTGCGCCGCCGCGACCGCTTCTTCGCGCGTCGGCGCGCAAGAGATGACATAGCCGACCCGGGAGGGATGATTTTCCAAGGCCGCGACCGTCTCGCCGGGATGCGCCCAGACGTCCACTTTGCGGATATGCGGCATGGCTTGCACCGCCTTCACGCCATCGATTTTGCGGATGGTGCCGGGCGAAGGGAAAAAATACCGTTGCGAGGTCGCCAGCGCGCGGGTGGGCACAAAGCGCGCGGGATCGACATCATTGCCCACCGCCATGTCCACCAGGATATCGACGATATCCACCCCGGTGGACCATGGCACCTTGTCGTAGCAGAAATTGCCGCCGGACAACCGCGCCGCGATCTCGATCACATGGGCCTTGCCGTCGGTGCCAAAAATCATATCGCCCTTGGCCGGGCCCCAGTCGATACCCAGCGCGCGGGCCGCCTTTTCAAATTCCACTTCGACCAGTTTCTTCTGGACCGGATTCAGCACGGTGGGAATATCGCCACCATCTTCGACCATGAAGGGCATGGCATCGTCCAGCCGCGCGTAATTGCGGTCGGCGAAACCGGTGCAGTGGAATAGGCCGTCATGGATAAGGCCTTCGGTGCTGATCTGCAGTCCGGCGACGAATTTTTCCGCGATCACTTCGCCCGAATAGGCAAAGCCGCGCGCATAGTCGAAAGCTCGGGCAATATCCATGCCCGCGGTCAGCCGCTGCACGCCGCGGGCGCCGGAATTGTCCACCGGCTTGATGACAATGGGAAAGCCCGCTTTGGCGATGAAGGCATTGAGGTCGTCCAGGGTGGGGACGCGCGCGAACAGCGGAACATTCACGCCCGCCTGGCGCAGCTTTTCCTTCATGCGAAGCTTGTGCACGCACAGTTCGGCCACCGGCACCGGGATGTGACGAACGCCCAGCTTTTCGGCGGCGGCGGCCACCATATGCGGGATATCGCTGGCAATGGTCATCACGCCATCGATGCGGGACTTGTAACCCGCCAGGAAATTCAGGATGGCGCCCTTGTCGCGGGTGCTGACCAGATGGAATTCATCGGCCAGGGCCCGACCGTCGGCCTTGGGATTGAAGTCCAGCACCACGGTGCGGATGCCCTTGGCCTTGGCGGCGGCGATGGCCGCGACCTGCTCCTTGCCGGCGCCCAGGATCAAAAGCGTCTTCATGACATAAGCAATCCGCCATTGATGTTCAGGGTGTGGCCGGTGACCGTGCCGGCGGCGTCGGATACCAGATAGACCACACCGGCGGCGATCTCGTCCGGCGTGGCGATGCGGCCCACCGGAATCTGCGCCGCCTTGCGCTTGCCGCTCTTGGATTTCAGCTCTTTGGCGATCATACCGGTGGCGACCAGGCCCGGCGCGATGGCATTGGCGGTGACCCCGCCGCCGGAATAGAGCTTGGCCAGCGAATGGGTGAGATTGATCAAACCCGCCTTGGCGGCCGCGTAATGCACCTGGCGCATGCCACCCCACTGCCCGCCGATGGACGTGATGTTGACGATGCGGCCCCATTTGCGGGCCAGCATTGCGGGCAATATTTCCTGCGCCACGATGAAGGCGCCGCGCAGATTGACCGCCAGCATGCGGTCCCAATCGGCATCGGTGATGGTCTCGAAGGGCTTTTCCTGCACCAAGGCGGCATTGTTGACCACGATGTCGAAGCCGCGACCGAAATGCTTGGCGCTGGCGGCGACGGCGCGCTTCACCGAAGCCCGGCTGGCGATGTCGATCTTCACGGCAAAAGCCGCAGCATGAGACTTTTGGATCGCCTCCGCCCCTGCCCGGTTGGCATTATAGCCGCAGGCCACGCGATAGCCCGCGCCCAACAGCGCCAAGGCCGTCGCCTTGCCGATGCCGCTACCGGCGCCGGTCACCAGAGCGAGTCTGGTCGCGTTTTTGAGCGCGATTTTGGAAGACGCCGCCATCTCAGAACGACGATTCGTTGGACATGTCGTCCAATGTGTGGCCGCCCAGCAGCATGGGCAGCAGATCTTCGTGCGGATCGACCTGGCAATGGATCAGCACCGGACCCTTGCAGTTCAGGGCGAAACGGAATTTGTCCGCCATGCCTTCGCTGGAGGCGATGGAGACGGCAGGAATGCCATAGGCCTGGGCTATGGCCGCGAAATCGGGATTGTACTTGTCGCCGGTGGAGGGATGCGATTTCCAATTCTGGCGCTGGAACTGCGCCACGATGGAAAGCGCGTGATTGTCCAACACCACGATCTTGATGTCGATGCCGCGCTCGACGATGGTGGCCAGTTCCTGGATGTTCATTTGCAGACTGCCGTCGCCGACAAAGCAAATCACGCTGGCCTGAGGCTCGGCGATCTTGGCGCCGATCGCGGCGGGCAGATCGAAGCCCATGGTGCCGTGCCCCGAAGACGTCAACAGCACGCGCTGTGGCGCATCGAAATCGAAATGACGCGGTACCCAGACCTGGTGCTGGCCGACGCCGGTCGTGACGATCACCTTCTTGCCGCGCACCGCGCTATTGGCGGCCGCGATGACGTCTTGCGGCTTGGGCAGGGAACCGGGCTTGCCGGTCAACAAGGGATACTTGGCTTTCCAATCCGCGATCCGATCCAGCCAGGCGGCGGTGCGCGGCGCGGGCAATTTCTGCAAGGCGCGATCCAAGCTCGCCATCGCCGCCTTGGCGTCGGCATGGATATCCATGTCCAGCGGCACGCGGCTGTGGCGCAGTTCATTGATGTCCAGATCAATGCGGGCGATACGGCCCTGCTCCACCGTCTTGGCAGGCAAGCTGCCGGTCTGGCGCAAATGGAAGGTGGTGCCGATTCCGATCAGAAGATCGGACTTGTACATCGCCATGTTGGCATATTGGCTGCCGGCATAGCCGCACAGGCCCAGCGACAGCGGCGCGCCGGAGGGATAGGCACCCATGCCGGGCATGCTCATGGTGACGGGGATGCGATACTTGTCGGCCAGCGCCCGCAGTTCCTGGTGCGCGCGGCAGGCAATCACGCCGCCGCCGGCCAGGATCACCGGACGCTCCGCGGCGCTGATCCACTGCGCCAAACGCTCGATCTTGTCCGCCGGAACGAAGGGCGCGACCTCGGTGCGCGGGGAGAGGGGACGGCAAGTGGCCGGGTCGATGGCGCCGCGCTGCACATTCATCGGCAGGTCCACCACCACCGGACCCGGGCGGCCGGAAGCCGCCAGGAAAAATGCCTGCTCCATCACATCGGACAAGTCACGGACGTCCTTGACCTGAAAAACCGCCTTGGCGATGGGCCGCATCAAATCGATGGTATCCACTTCCTGGAACCCGCGCTGGCGCACCGGAAGATCGCCGCGCATATCGCCGGTGCCAACCTGACCGGTGATCACCACCAGCGGAATATTGTCGTAATAGGCATCGGCCACCGGCGTCACCGCATTGGTCACGCCCGGACCCGAGGTCACCATGAACACCGCCGTCTCGCCGGTCATCCTGGCATAGCCCAGCGCGGCATAGCCGGCGCCTTGTTCGGTGCGGGGGCAGACAATCTCGATGCTGGAGCGCTTCTCGACGCGGTCCAGGATCGGCGCAATGGTGCCGCCTGGAAAAATAAAGACATGTTTGACCTGATGACGCAGGAACGTCTCCAGCACCAGATCGGCGCCCTCGCAGGGCGCGCTGGCGTCGCGGATTTCCGTTTTGACTAGCGGCATAGGGCAACCATTTTCTGGCCACAGTCGCAATCTTCGCTGAGGCGGCCGGCGGACTTTGAGGAGAAGATTTTCACCGAAGAGAAATGGCGCTCCAGAAGGGCGCGCAACTCGGCGAGCGAGTATTCCTTCACATGCCAAGGCACCACCGGAATGTCGCCATGGCTGTTCTGCGGCGTGGAGCAGATGAAGCTGCCGCCGGGCGCCACCACCCGGCGCACTTCCTTGACGAAATTATCGACCTGATCCACTGGCAAATGCTCGATCAGTTCCATCGCGGTGGCACCGGTGACCGCGCCATCGGCCAGCGAAAGCGCGAAACAGTCGCCGGCATCGTAAGAGATATTCGCGAGCCGGTTGTTTTGCTGGTTGGCGGCGATCAGAGGCTGGTTGATGTCGACGCCCAAGACCGCGCCGACATTGCCGGCCAGGATGCGGCAGCCGTAACCGTTGCCGCAGGCGATATCCAGCACGCGGTCGTTGGCGCCGAACTGGCCCCGGGCGAACTCGTAGCTTTCAAACAGGGGATTGGAAACCATGCTGGCCTGCGATGCATCGACATGCATGCGGTCGTCGGAAAAGATTTCCCGCGCCATGTCGCGCACCTTGAGCAGATAGTCGCGGTCATATTGCGGCAGCTTTTCATAGACCAGGGCGCCGAAGCTGGCGCGGTTCTGTTCGATAAAGGCGGCGTAGCGGGCGAAATGGATCGCCTGGTCGCCGGGCCAGGCCCGGATGGCGGCGCCAACCTCGTCCAGCAGGGCACGGCTATAGACTTTGCCCGCGAAATAAGGCGTGAAGGCATCGGGAAGCGACACGAAATTTGCGCGCTTTTCGCGCATGAAATCCAGCATGTCCGCCAGCAGCGCGGTATCGACAAAGCAGTGCTGCCCCATTACATGCACGGCGACGTCCGCGCCTTCCGTGTCCAGGGCCCCGGTTACGCGCGCCAGCACATTCTCGCGCGACCCGAAAAAGCAGGTCGCGCCTCGCGCCACCGCAATCTCGCGGAAGATTTCATTGCTGGGATCGTCCGGCACCGCGACGGTGACAGAATCGATTTGCGACATGGCCTGGAGCCGGTCGATCACCGTTTCCACGGCGTATTTGCCGCCAATCCGCGCCAGGGACAGATCCTGCGCGCCGGCCCAGCCCAGATAGTGAGCCTGTACCAATCCAACTATCTTCACAGCTTCTTCCCCAGAATGATGAATTCCCGCCCAATCCCTTGCGCGGCCCAAGAGGCCGCGAGAGCCGCGAGACGCGGTTTGTCGTGGCGGAACAAGGTCATCTCGAACGCCTTGCGCTCGTTGTGGCATTCCCGCCCCAGCGCCGGATTGCCGACATAGTTGCGGCCCGCCAGCAGGAAATTCTCCAGCGGATAGCTGGTCTCCAGATGCAGGACATCGAACCGACGCGCCTTGAGGAAACGTCCGGCCGATACGGTATCGAAATAGTTCAGGTGATGCTTGGGGTTGACCCACCAGGGTTGAAAGCCCAGCTGCTTCCACAAGGTCATCTGCAGCGGGTTGAAATCGTTGGGCGAGATCAGCAGCAGCAAGCCACCCGGCACCAACAAGCTGCGCGCTTCTTCGATCAGCCCGATGGGATCGCGCACATGTTCCAGCACCATACTGAGAGAGATGGCGTCGAACGTGCCATGCTCTTTGGCTTTGGCGGCCGTGAAGAAGTCGTTGACCACCTCGAGTCCGCGAGAGCGGGTATAATCGGCGGCGATGCTGGAAGGCTCGAAACCCAATACCTGCCAGCCGCGCTCACGGCCCGCTTCCAGGAAATAACCCGGCCCCGAACCGATATCCAGAATGCGCCGCTGGTTATTGTCTGTGGGCGCATGCGCTTCCAGCATTCCGAAATAATGATGATAGCGCAACATCCACCATTCCTTGTCCGCCTCCATGCGCTCGAAATAGTCCGGACGCTCCTTCTCGTAGAATTCGCCGTCGTAGAATTTCGCGAGATCTTCGTCGGTGAACAGCGGATCGATGTGGCGAATGCCGCAGGCTTGGCACTCGATCACGTCATAGCCGTCCATGGTCGCGATCACCGGGCCGTGATGGACCGGGTGTTTGGCCAGGCGTTGGGCAGTTTTCATCGGAATCCCAGCTTTGTATTTTTACCGCCAAAAGAGCAACGACTTGGCGAATACCCCATTTTTCAACGATTTCATTGACGAGTGATTAACCTTAAGCCGCTTTGATGCAGGCCGATTTCAAGCCGAGAGTCCTATGGCCGCCCTGCCCCAGCCGACACTCGACACCCTTGCCGGGGTGGATGCCCGTCTTCAGGCGATCGACAAGCTGGAAGAGCTGGTCAATGAGGTGGTCCGGGAGAAGGAGCGCCACCGTTCCAATGTGGCGCTCAAACGGGCCATCCGCACCTGGCGCAAGGGCGACATCGTCAAGGCGGGCCAATGGGCGCTGAAGGCCACCGACGTCGATCCGGAAAATTCCAAAGCCTTTCATGTGCTGGCCATGGCGCTGGAGCGCATGGGCCATCTGCACAAGGCGCTGATCACCTACGAACGCGCCTTCGAACTGGACCCTGAGGATCCCGAACTGCTGATCAATCTCGGCCTCACCGCCTGGAATCTCAAGCTGACCGACGGCGCCGCCAAGATGTTCAAGCTGTATATCGCCGCCTGCCCCGACTCACCCTTGGGTTACAACAATCTGGGCAGCGTGATGAGCGACATGGGCCAGCAAGAGGACGCGATTGAAACCCTGCGCGCCGCTCTGTTCCGTATGCCCGGCGAAGCCATTTTGTGGAATTCACTGGCCACCGTGCTGGCCGAGAACGGCCGGGCCGACGAAAGCCTGATCTTTTACGAGGAAGCCGCGCGCCTGGCGCCGAGTTTTGCCCGCGCCTATCACAATCTAGGCTATGCCTATCAACATATCAGCCAACTCGATAAGGCATTGGCCTCCTACGACAAGGCGTTGGAACTGGTGGTGGATCCAGCCGAGCGCATTGAGACCTTGCACTCGCGCAGCATTTGCCTGATCGGCTTGGGCAAGCTGGAAGAAGGCTTTCGCGAATATGAAATCCGCAACAATGAGCGGTTCCGCTGCTATTTCCATCACATGATTGACGCCCCCCGATGGCATGGCGAGGATGTGCGCGGCAAGAAACTGCTGCTGGTCGGCGAACAGGGCCTGGGCGACGAGATCATGTTCTCCAACATCATCCCGGATGTCCTGGCGGCGGTCGGCGATACCGGCAAGCTGCAAATTTGCGTCGACCCCCGCCTGATACCCCTGTTCCAGCGTGCCTATCCCAAGGCGGAAGTTGGCACCTATGACGACCGCACTCTGATCGACGAGAATGGCAACAAGGCGTTGCGCCTTGTTCCTTTCGCCTCCAAGGACAACAAGCCGGATTGCTGGGCGCCGATGGGCTCGGCATTGCAATATTACCGCAAATCCCTGGCCGACTTCCCGCACAAACCTTTCCTGATGCCGGACCCGGCACGGGGGGCGGCCTACAAAGAAAAACTGGCGGCGCTTCCCGGCAAAAAGATCGGCATCTGTTGGCGCTCCATGCTGATGACCGGCAAGCGGGCCAGGTATTTCTCGCCCATCGACGCCTGGGGCGACCTCTTGCGGACACCGGGCACCACCTTCGTCAATCTGCAATATGGCGACAGTGCTCCCGACATCGCCCGCGCCAAGGAAAAATTCGGCGTCGAGATCTACCAGATGGAAGGCTTGGACCTGAAAGACGATATCGACGGCACTGCGGCGCTTTGCCAGGCGCTGGATCTGATCGTTTCCGCCCCCACCGCGGCCGCCCATACCGCGGCCAGCGTAGGCGCGCCGGTGTGGTATCTCTCCGCGGGCCTAGGCTGGCCGCAGTTGGGAACCGCCGAATATCCTTGGTACGCCAACACGCGTGTCTATTGGCCGGAAAAATTCGGCGACTGGGATGCGGTGATGCCGCGCTTCGCCGGCGACCTGGCTGACTTCGCCGCCAGCTAACATGGCGTCTGCCAAACCCGTCGGGCATTGCACCACACCCGTCACCGTCTCGTCTTACTGTCAGCGAAACATCCGGCCTCCAGCAATCCGCTTGTAATTGAACCGCGTCCAGTCCAAAAAAAGCACAATCGGTAGGAGATTCCATGCGTATCGCCATCATCGGCACGGGGTATGTGGGCCTGGTATCCGGCGCCTGTCTGTCGGAGTTCGGCCATGAGGTGATTTGCATCGACAAGGATGCGGCCAAGGTCGAGACGCTTCGGGCCGGGGGCATTCCCATCTTTGAGCCGGGCCTGGACGATGTGGTGGCGGTCAACAGCAAGGCCGGCCGGCTGTCCTTCACCACCGACCTCAAGAGCGCGGTGAAAGACGCACAGGCCGTTTTCATCGCGGTGGGCACCCCCAGCCGCCGCGGCGACGGTCATGCCGATCTGTCCTATGTTTTCGCCGCTTCCGAGGAAATCGCCGAGGCCCTGACCGGCTATACCGTGGTGGTGACAAAATCTACCGTGCCGGTCGGCACCAGCCGCAAGGTGGAAGAAATCATCCGCAACAAGCGCCCCGATGCGCAGTTCGACATGGCCTCCAATCCCGAATTCCTGCGCGAAGGCTCGGCGCTGGAGGATTTCCGCCGCCCCGACCGGGTGGTGGTGGGCTGCGACACCGAACGCGCCCGCGAGGTGATGCGGGAAGTTTACCGGCCGCTCTATATCAACGAGACCCCGATCGTCTTCACCAGCCGCGAGACCAGCGAGCTGATCAAATACGCCGCCAACGCCTTTCTCGCCACCAAGATCACCTTCATCAACGAGATGGCCGACATCTGCGAAAAGGTGGGCGGCAACGTCAAGGACGTGGCGCGCGGCATCGGACTGGACGGGCGCATCGGCAACAAGTTTCTGCATGCCGGCCCGGGCTATGGCGGCTCCTGCTTTCCCAAGGATACGCTTGCCTTGGTGCAGACGGCGCAGGAACTGGGCGCCCCCAGCCGTATCGTCGAAGCGGTCGTGGCGGTCAATGATGCACGCAAGCTGGCAATGGCGCGCAAGATCGAAACCGCCTTTGGCGGCGTTAAGGGCAAGACCATCGCGGTGCTGGGCCTGACCTTCAAGCCCAACACCGACGACATGCGCGATGCGCCTTCACTGGTCATCGTGCCCTATTTGCAAAAAGCTGGCGCGACCATCCGCGCCTACGATCCCGAAGGCCAGAAGGAAGCGGCAAAGCACATGGCGTTGGATTACCGGTCGGACACTTACGACACGCTGCAAGACGCCGATGGCGTGGTGATCCTCACCGAATGGAATCAATTCCGGGCGCTGGATTTCGCGCGCGTCAAGACGGCGTTGAAGACGCCCTTGATGGTGGACCTGCGCAACATCTACCGTCCCGACCAGATGCGTGAAGCGGGTTTTCGCTATATCAGCGTCGGGCGTCCCGACAGCGCCTGATCCACCAATCCGTAAGCTCGAGGCATTCCGACGATGAGCGTGTTGATAACCGGCGGCGCCGGATACATCGGAAGCCATATGGCCCATCACCTGATCCAGGCGGGCGAGAACGAGAAAATCACCATTCTCGACAATCTCAGCACCGGGGTGGAACAAAACATGCCGCGCGGCACCAATTTTGTCCGTGGCGACATCGCCGACCAAGCCCTGGTGTCAAAAATCCTGGAGACCCAGAAGATCGATTCCGTGATTCACTTCGCCGGATCGGTGGTGGTGCCGGAATCGGTGGAAAAGCCGCTGGACTATTATGCCAACAACACGGCCGCCAGCCGTTCCCTGATCGAGGCCTGTATCCGCCACGGCGTGGCAAATTTCATTTTCTCCTCGACCGCCGCGGTCTATGGCACGCCCGCCGTCATTCCCGTCGCGGAAGATAGCGTGACGGCGGCCGAGAGCCCTTATGGCCGTTCCAAACTGATGACCGAATGGATGTTGCAGGACGCCGCGGCGGCCCATGGCATAAAATTCGGCATCCTGCGCTATTTCAACGTCGCGGGCGCCGATCCGGACGGGCGCACCGGACAATCGACGCCGCGCGCCACCCACCTGATCAAGCGCGCCTGCGAGGCGGCGACCGGAAAAATTCCGCGGTTGACTATATTCGGCACCGACTATGACACGCCGGACGGTACCGGCGTGCGCGATTTCATTCATGTTTCCGACCTCGTCGATATCCACAAATGCGTCCTGGAACGCTTGCGCGGCGACGGCTCCTCCCTTCTGATCAACTGCGGCTATGGCCGCGGATTTTCCGTCCGCCAAGTGGTTGCCGCCGTCGAGCGGGTCTCGGGAAAATCGCTGGCGGTCGAACTGGCGCCGCGGCGGCCCGGCGACTTGGGAATCGTGGTGGCCGACACCAGAAAGCTAGCCAAACTTCTGAACTGGAACCCCCGCTACGACGATTTGGACAAGATCGTGGAAACGGCGCTGGGTTGGGAACGCCGCCTGGGAAATTAGACCGGTACCGGACGCAGGCCCCGCATTTTAACGCCTGGTTAGGGTTGATCGCGGCGGGCAGGCCGTGCCCTGCCGCCTGTGCGCCGGCGTTAACGAATGGCCAAGCAGTGTGATGTGATACTTCGCCTCAAATTATAGCTGAGGTGACCCATGCATTCTTTTCAGGCCGGCGATGTCGTTTGCTTGAAGTCAGGCGGCCCCGACATGACGATTGAATCCGTGCAGACCAATCCCGCATCGGATGTCGCCAGCGTCACATGCGTCTGGTTCGTCGAAAAGACGCTTTATCGCACCACCTTGCCGGTTTCCGCGCTCACCAGCGCGCTCTGGCCCATAGCCGCTTGACCGAACCGAAGGATGCGCGGCTTCTAGGCTGGCGCACCCTCGTTCCGTTTCGCTAAGCGCGCGAAGACCGTCCAGCACGGCAGCGTGAACGAAGCCCCGCGCCTCGGCCGCGGGCAAGCGCCCAAATACCGCCTGAGTTCCATGGTTTACCAGCACGCATTCCGCGCGCGGAACAAATCGCTGCCGCCCGCCAAAAATGATTATACGTCAGTTGGTTGGCCGGTTCCCTGTTGGATGAAAGACTGAAATACTTGTTTAACAGGTCTGGTATACACCTAGCTTACAGGGCAAAATCGCTTCCAGGCGTCACAGTGGGTTGTGATGCCAATGCCAGATCGGGCTAAGTCAGCATGCAACCTTGGAAAATTCGTCTTCGGACCTACCTCACGGGAACCTGGCACTATCGCTGGATCGGCATGGGGGTCACCTGGGCCGTCTGCCTGATCGGCTGGCTGGGGATCGCGCTGCTGCCCAACAAATTCCAGGCCGTCGCCATGATTTATGTCGACACCGACACCATGATGGCCCCCTTGCTCAAGGGCCTGACGGTGACGACCGACCCCGAACAGCAGGTGTCGGTGATGCTCAACACGCTCCTGACCCGACCCAATCTCGAGCAGGTGGTGCATCTCACCAATCCCAACGCCGCCAACCTGTCGAGCGCGGAAATGGCAAAACAGGTCGAGGGTCTGCAGTCCAATATCAAAATCAAGCCGCTCAACACCAAAAATCTCTTCGAGCTCTCCTATACCGACCGCAATCCCGACAAGGGATTGAACGTATCGCAAACCCTGCTGTCGATTTTCGTGGACTCCAATATCGGCAGCAAGCGCACCGATCTTGAGGGCGCCCAGTCCTTCCTCGACACCAAGGTCAACGAATATGAGACCCTGGTCCGCCAGGCGGAAGCGCGCCGGACTAAGTTCAAGCAGGACAATCTGGATGTCCTGACCAACAACATCACGCCCGACGTGGCACGCCAGAAGGTGGAAGAGGCCCGGCAGCAGCTGAACGGCGCCCAGGCCCGTCTTTCGAGCCTGCGCGCGCAGCTCGCCAGTGTTCCGAAGATGGTCTATATCGATGGCCCCAGTCCGATCGTCCTGAATTCCGGTGGCGGTTTCGGCGGTGGACGCAGCGGCAGCCTGTTTCAGCGCCTGGCCGAAGCCAAGCAGAGTTTGATGGATCTGAAATCCAGGTTCACCGACGATCATCCCGACGTGAAAGCGGTCCAGCGGGAGATTTCCAGTCTGCAAGGCCAGCTTTCCGCGGCCCAGACGGCGGGACCGTCGCAGGAAACCGGCAACCAGTCGATCCCCAATCCGGTCTATGTCCAGACCCAGAGCAAGCTGGCCGATGCGCAGACCGAAGTAGCGTTCCAATCCCAGCGCTATTCCGAAGCCATGGCCATGCTCGACCACGCCAGGAATTTGAGTTCCAAGGCGCTGGAAATCAGCGCGCAATTCGCCAACCTGGACCGCGATTATGACCTGGTTCACAAGACCTATCAGGATCTGCTGGCGCGGCGCGAATCCGCCAAACTGTCTCAGTCGGTCAACGACGAGCAATCGTCCATCACGGTGCGAATTGTCGAACCGCCCAAAAAGGCGCCCTTCCCGGTCTCGCCCAATCGCCCGCTGATGAATTCCGTTGTCATCCTGCTGGGCCTGGCCGCCGGCATCGCGACCGCCATCGGTCTCAGCATCAATGCCGGACGCTTCTTTGCCAAGGAACAGCTGGCCGCGGAGTTCGACTATCCCATCATCGGCGTGGTCGGACGTCTGGCGCGCGCGGACGACAGCCTGGACGCCCGGCGCGCCTATACTTCGCTGGCGGCTTGCGCGGGCCTTTTGATCTGCGGATATTTTGTCGTGCTGATTGCTCTGGACGCCTCCTTCCGCCTGACCTTGCGGGGAATGCTATGACCGATAAACCCGCTCATCCCTTGAATCTGATCGAAAGAATGGCCCAGCGCCTTGAGAAAGAAAGCGCGGCCACTGGCGCCAATGTGGTTGGGCGCGCCATGGAGCGCGACCTATCGGACGGCGCTTCCGCTCCCACGGCCTATGGTGCTCAGGGCGCACCGCTGCGCGATCAGGTTCAGGCGCAAGCCCCCGCGCTTCGCCGCGACGGCGTCACGATGGTCGGCCCCGGCGACGACAGCGTTCGCGTGCCCGCCGCTTCGGCGGTCAAGGCTGCGCCCAGCCCAATGCGTCCCAATACGCCCTCCCTGCCCGGCAAAACGGTTCGCCTCGACTTCCGC
>DATFEF010000013.1:0-2401 GCA_035251465.1 Rhizomicrobium sp.
GCGGCGCCGGAAACCTCGCCCGGCAAAGCGGCGCGCGCCGGCGTCACCCTGAAAGAGCGCGCCTTCTTCATTTATACCTCGGGCACCACCGGCATGCCCAAGGCCGCGAATTTCAGCCATATGCGCATGCTGTTCATGATGAGCGGCTTTGTCGGCGCGCTTCGCCCTCGCCAAAGTGACCGTATTTACGATCCCTTGCCGCTCTATCACTCCACCGGCGGGGTGTGCGCCGTCGGCATGGCGTTTTTCTCCGGCGGCGCGCTGATCCTGAAGCGCAAATTCTCGGTGCATGAATTCTGGGACGATGTGCACCGCTATGACGCAACCATCTTCGAGTATATCGGCGAGCTTTGCCGCTATCTGTTGAATGCGCCGCCTTCGCCCTTGGAGAAGGGCCACAAGATACGGGCCATCACCGGCAACGGCCTCAGGCCGGAAATCTGGCGCCAGTTCCAGGACCGTTTCGCCATTCCCCGTATCGTGGAATTTTATGGCGCCACCGAGGGCAATGTCTCGATGCTCAATTACGACGGCACAGTGGGCGCGGTCGGCAGGGTGCCGGATTATCTGCAATGGCTGCTGCCAAGCCGGGTGGTGCGTTTCGACGTGGAAAAGGAAATGCCGGTGCGGGGCCCGGACGGGCTCTGCATCGAATGCGGGCCCGGCCAAGTCGGCGAAACGCTTGGCGGGATTTCCACCCGGGCGGGGCGCGAATTCGAGGGCTATTCCAACCGCGCCGAAAGCGACAAGAAGATGCTGCGCGACGTTTTCAAGCGCGGCGATTTGTGGTTCCGCACCGGCGACCTGATGCGGCGCGATGCCCATGGCTATTTCTATTTCGTGGACCGGATCGGCGATACCTTTCGCTGGAAGGGCGAGAATGTCTCCACCGGCGAAGTGGGCGAAGTGCTGGCGGCGGTACCGGGGGTGCGCGAGGCCAATGTCTATGGCGTGACGGTGCCCGGCGTGGACGGCCGCGCCGGCATGGCGGCGCTGGTGGCGGATGGCGATTTCAGTCTTGACGTTTTATCGTCATGCGTGAAAGCGCGCTTGGCCCCCTATGCCAGGCCGATCTTTCTGCGGCTGTCGCCCAGGATCGAGGTCACTGCTACCTTCAAGCAGCGCAAAATAGACTTGGTGCGCCAGGGCTTTGATCCGTCGTCTATTTCCGATCCTTTGTATTTTCTGGATTCCGCCGGTGGCCGGTATGAAGCTTTGACCCCGGAACGCTATCGTGAAATTCTTTCAGGCCATATCCGGCTTTAATTTTTGCGGATTGGAGCAGCGGAAGCCAACTTGCTCTAGCTCAGGCAAAGTCCTTGGCCAGCGCCGCGCGCGTTTCGGGGCTCAACACCGCCATATGGCCATAATTCTTGTGGTTCAGCCCCAGCACCACGCGCTCGCCGCCATTCTGGAAACGGGCGATCTGATCCGCCGTCAGCCTGAAGCGCAGCCAGTGCACCGAGGAGGTCTTGCCATCCGCGGTGGTGCGGTCGTCATACTCGGTGGGCGTAGCGCGGACTGTATCGCCGCCGATCTCCATGAAGACTGTTTCCTCGATCCCGCCCAGGGTCAGCAACACGGCGTTGCGGCGCTTTTCATCCTCGATTTCCAGCATCAGGGTGGCGATCAGTTCCTCGCCTTGGGGGATCAGCGGATTGTAGGCGGCCAGCTCGCCGGGAAGCTGCTCCTCGCCGCCTTTTTCAATGCGCAGCATTTCCTGCACCTGCAGCCACATGGTGGCATAATTCTCGAAATAGAAGGTGGCAAAGGGCCCCACCTCGATGCGGCGCAGCTTCTTCATCGGGATCAGGTTGGCCTTCAGCGACTTGCGCTGCTGGTCATATTCGGCGGCCGACAGAATGTCGGCTTGCGTGATCCTGCGCTGGGCTTCGGGCATTTGTTCGACCTTGTCTCTCATGCTTCGACAAGCTCAGCATGAGGATTTTAGTTTTCCTCCTCACCCTGAGCCTGTCGAAGGGTGAGGAGCCGTTCAATCTCTCTTCAGGCCAAAGGCGCGGGCCATGATCTGGATGGGATGCTCGGGCTCGCGCGCCGGCGTGTCGGTGTGCGCTACGATATGCACGGCCGCCAGCGGGCAATCCGAAACAATGTGCCCGCGCGGTTTGGCATTGACCGCTTTGAACACCGGCTTGCCGACCTTCACGGCCACGTCATGGGTCGGCTTGACCACCCCGAAGGTGCCGCCATGGCCCGAGCAGCGCTCGACCACATCCACCGGCGTATCGGGAATCATTTTCAGCATCTCCGCCGCCTTGGGGCCCATATTCTGGGCCCGGGCGTGACAGGCCAGATGCACCGTGACGCCTTCGGGCAGGGCGGTGAGGCCGCCAGGCAGGCCCTCCTTCTTGGCCACGTCCACCACATATTCGTCGATGTC
>DATFEF010000031.1:0-20586 GCA_035251465.1 Rhizomicrobium sp.
CTGAAGTCGGGCGCATTGAAAGGGGTTATCTGCGGCGGCGGCTGGGCGCTGGCGACCCTTTTGGTTGGTTCAGGTTTGGTGAGTGGCTCGGGCTTGGGCCGGGGCGCAACCTCGGCAATCTGAGGCCGGGGCGCGGCGCGCGCCGCCGTGCGGCGCGATGTGGGCATGTGCAGCCGGATCGGGCCACCGCGTTCGCCGGGATAGAGCAGGGACGGCACGGTGCGGGCATATTCTCCGCCCGGATAGAGCAGAACGCCGCCGCCGCGCGCGGGAAGCGGATTGACGCGCACCTCCAGGCCGGTATCCACGGTCTGCGCCAATGCGGGGACAGCCAAGCCTAGCAAAGCCGCGACAGCAAGGGTTGACGTCAAACGCATCGAATTCGGCAGCTCGAAAAAGGGGCCCAAAGCGCAGCCTAGCGGTAATCTAACACTTTGCAACCATTACCCAAATGCCGCACATTGCGCCGTCCAAAGGGAGCTTTGCCAATGAAAACAAGAGCCGCGGTGGCCTATGCCGCCGGTCAACCCCTGGTGATCGAGGACGTCGATCTGGAGGGGCCCCGGTGCGGCGAGGTGCTGGTCGAGATCAAAGCCACCGGGGTCTGCCATACCGACGAATTCACCCGCTCGGGTGCCGATCCGGAAGGCCTGTTCCCGGTGATCTTCGGCCATGAAGGCGCAGGCGTGGTGGTGGATGTGGGGCCCGGCGTCACCTCGCTGAAAAAGGGCGACCATGTCATTCCGCTCTACACCCCGGAATGCCGCCAGTGCAAAAGCTGTACTTCGCACAAGACCAATCTTTGCACCTCGATCCGCGGCACCCAGGGCCAAGGCGTGATGCCCGACGGCACGTCGCGCTTCTCTATTCGAGGTAAGAAGATCCATCACTATATGGGGTGCTCGACCTTCGCCAATCACACCGTGCTGCCGGAGATCGCGCTGGCCAAGATCCGCGAAGACGCCCCTTTCGACAAGGTTTGCTATATCGGCTGCGGCGTCACCACCGGCATCGGCGCGGTGATCAACACGGCCAAGGTCGAACCGGGATCAAATGTGGTGGTGTTCGGGCTGGGCGGTATCGGGCTCAATGTGATCCAGGGCGCGCGCATGGCGGGCGCCAATATGATCGTGGGCGTGGATATCAATCCGGCACGCGAAAGCTTGGCGCGCCAGTTCGGCATGACGCATTTTGTGAATCCCAAAGAGGTCAAGGGCGATCTGGTGCCGCATCTGGTCGAACTGACCAAGGGCGGCGCGGACTATTCCTTCGAATGCGTCGGCAATGTCGATCTGATGCGCCAGGCCTTGGAATGCTGCCATCGCGGCTGGGGGGAAAGTATCATCATCGGTGTCGCCGGGGCGGGGCAGGAGATCAAGACAAGGCCGTTTCAGCTGGTGACGGGCCGGGTGTGGAAAGGCACCGCCTTTGGCGGAGCACGCGGCCGCACCCAGGTGCCGCAAATCGTCGACTGGTACATGGAGGGCAAGATCAGCATCGATCCGCTGATCACGCACAAATTGCCGCTGGAACGGATCAACGAGGCCTTCGATCTGATGCATGCGGGCGAAAGCATTCGCACCGTGATCGAGTTTTGATCCGGCGCGTCAGGCTTTCACGTTCTTCAGCAGCTTGAGCAGCTGCGGGTGCAGGTTTTCATTGGCCGCCAGCACGGTGCCTTGGGTCAGCATCTCGGCGCCGCCGCGCAGGTCGGTGACCATGCCGCCCGCCTCGCGCAGCAGCACAATGCCCGCCGCGATGTCCCAGGCTTGCAGGCCGCGTTCCCAGAACGCATCGAACCGGCCCGCCGCGACATAGGCGAGATCGAGTGACGCCGAGCCGAAACGGCGGATGCCCGCCGTCACATTCATCACTTCCGTCATTTCGGCGCTGGCCCGGGCATGGCCTTCCTTTCCCAGGAAGGGCAGGCCGGTGGCGATCACGGCCGGGGCCAATTCCTTGCGCGCCGCCACCCGCAGGCGCCTGTTGTTGAGATAGGCGCCATGGCCCTTTTCGGCGGTGTAGAGATCGTCGGTCACCGGATTGTAGATCACGCCCGATACCATCTGTCCCTCGCGCTCCAACCCGATGGAGATGGCGAAATGCGGAATGCCATGCATGAAGTTGGTGGTGCCGTCGATGGGATCGATGATGAAGCGATGGGTCTTGTCGGCGCCTTCGACCGCCCCGCCTTCCTCGCCCAAAAAGCCATAGCCGGGACGGGCCTTGCTGAGCTCCTCGATCAGGATCTTCTCGGTGCGCTTGTCGGCGGAAGTGACGAAATCGGCCGGGCCTTTCATAGAGATCTGCAAGTTTTCCAACTCGTTGAAATCGCGGATCAGCGGGCGGCCGGCTTTGCGCGCCGCGGCGATCATCACATTCAGGGCAGGCGAAGTGTAAACCATTTTATTCCCATCCCCTCATGCTTCGACAAGCTCAGCATGAGGATTTTGCTTTATTCCTCACCCTGAGCCTGTCGAAGGGTGAGATAAAATTCTATTCTGCTCGCCGAACGTAAGAGCCGTCTTCGGTGGCGACGATGATCTTCTCGCCCGCGCCGATAAAGGGCGGCACCTGAATCTTCATGCCGTTTTCCAGCACCGCGCTTTTGTAAGACGGCGCGGCGGTGCCGCCTTTGAGCACCGGATCGGCTTCGGTGACGGTGAGGGTGACCTGTACCGGCAGCTTGATGCCGATGGGCTTATCTTCATACAGCTGCACCAGGGTTTTCATGCCATCCTGCAGGAACTGGGCCTGGTCGCCGACAAAATCGGCGGCCAGTTCGATCTGCTCATAGCTCTCCATGTCCATGAAGGTCAGCATGTCGCCGCTGGTGTAGAGGTATTGGAAATCCTTCTTGTCCAGTATGGCCTCGTCCACCGCTTCGTCGGAGCGGAAACGCTGGTTCAGCTTGGTGCCGGTGGTGACATTCTTGAGCTCGACCTGATTGTAGGCGCCGCCCTTGCCGGGTTTGACCTTGACGGTCTTCACCGCGATCCACAGCCCACCGTCATGGTTGATCAGGGTGCCGGGGCTGATTTCGTTGCCGGTGATCTTGGCCATAAGGGTTCGCGCCTCCGCGCGCGGGTGGTGACGGCTAACAGGTTCAAAGAGCGGGCGGGTTCTAGCAACCTTGCCCCTGCTTGTCATCCCCGGCGAACATCGCCGTCAGGCGATGTGAGGTAAGGGGACCCAGGTGTCCAAAATCTATAGATGTTTGATGCCTGGGTTCCCGTCCGGCCGCTCGCTTGGGTTCGCGGCGTTCGCCTGCTTTCGCATGTCCACAGGACATGCTCACGCCCTACGGGCGCCGCAGGCTCACCCCCTCGGTCATCGGCGCTGGCCTCGGCCGGGAATGACATCAAAAGCAGTATTGCCAGCAGGAATAGCCGTTACCGGAACAGCGCGTTGAAGGCGCGCACGGCGCTTTCCGGCCCGTCGGGATGCTCCCACACCCCCGCCGACACGGCGAGGAAATCGGCGCCCGCCTCGATCAGTGTGGGCGCATTGGCGATGGTGATGCCGCCGATGGCGACGCAGGGCACCACCATGGTTTGGCTCCACCAGCGCAGCAGTTCAATATCGGCTTGGGTTTTGGGGTCCTTGGTCTGGGTGGGAAAGAAGGCGCCAAAGGCGACATAGTCGGCGCCGGCCTCGCCCGCTTCCATCGCCAGATGGCGGCTGTCGTGGCAGGTGACGCCGACAATGCCGTCGGACAGCAACTGCCGCGCTTCGGCATAAGAGGCATCTTCCTGCCCGACATGCACGCCGTCGCAGCCCAGTTCGGCGGCCAGATCGGGCCGGTCGTTGAGGATGAAGGCGGTGCCACCCGCCTGCACGGCGGGACGCAAAAGGTCCACGGCGCGGCGGATCTCATCGTCGCTGACATGCTTAAGGCGCAGTTGGAAGGAGGCGACATCGCCACCCTCCAGCGCCTCGCGCAGCGGGATCAAAAAATTCGCCGCCGAGAGCTTCGGCGGCGAAACGAGGTAAAGGCGGCAGGAACTCAAGGGTGGTTATCCTCATGCTTCGACAGGCTCAGCATGAGGATTTCTCCTCACCCTGAGCTTGTCGGAGGGTGGGAGAAGAAGGTCAGGCCGCCTTTTCGTCCGCCTGTTTCCATTTGCCCAGCGCGGCGTTGAAGTTCATCAGCGCGCGGTGGGCAAAGGCGGCCTTGCCGGCGGCGACATTGGCTTCTTTGCCGCCCCAGGCCTTTTGCGGTGCAGCCTGCAGGGCGCGGCCATAGGAGAAGGTCAGCGGCCAGGGATTGCCGCCGATTTTGTTCATGGCGTCCAGATGCGCGGTGGCGTCGATGTCCGACTGGCCGCCCGACAGGAAGGCGATCCCCGGCACCGCCGACGGAGTGGTGCGGCGGAGCACGCGCAGGGTTCGCTCGGCGACTTCCTGTACGCCCGCCTTCTTGGCGTTTTTCTTGCCCGCCACGATCATGTTGGGCTTGAGGATGATGCCTTCCAGCGCGACGCGCGCGATAAAGAGTTGCTGGAAGAACTCCTTGTGCACGAACAGAGTCACTTCCTCGCAGCGCGCGGCATCATGGTCGCCGTCCATCAGCACTTCCGGCTCGATGATCGGCACGATGCCGGCTTCCTGCGCCAGCGCGGCGTAGCGGGCCATCGCCTGGGCGTTGGCATGTACGGCGCCATAGGTCGGAATGCCCGAGGCGATGTCGAGCACCGCGCGCCATTTGGCGAAGCGGGCGCCCAGTCTGTGATACTCGGCGAAACGCTCGCGCAGGCCGTCCAGGCCCTGCGTGATAACCTCGCCCGGGAAGCCGGGCATCGCCACGGGACCGGTGTCGACCTTGATGCCCGGAACCGCGCCGGCATCCTCGATCAGTTTGACCAAGGTGGTGCCGTCCTTGGCTTTCTGGCGGATGGTCTCGTCATACAAGATGACGCCGGAAATGTGATTCTTCATCGCCACTTCGGTGCGGAACATGAACTCGCGATAATCGCGGCGGTTGTTTTCGGTGTTTTCCGTCGCAATGTCGGCGAAGCGCTTGCCTATGGTGTTGTTGGATTCGTCCGCCGCCAGTAGGCCTTTACCCGGCGCCACCATCTTTTTGGCGATTGCGTTCAATTCGTCCAGATTCATTTCCCATTTCCTCTATTTGGTTTGCAGGGCTTCGACTCCCGGCAATGTTTTTCCTTCCAGCCATTCCAGGAACGCCCCACCCGCGGTCGAGACATAGGTGAAATCCTGTTCCACGCCGGCATGGGCCAAGGCCGCCACGGTATCGCCGCCGCCCGCCACCGACAACAACGAACCGGCCCGTGTCGCAGCCGCGACGATTTGCGCCGCCGCCGCCGTGCCGCGGTCGAAGGGCGGGGTTTCGAAGGCGCCGAACGGTCCGTTCCACACCAGGGTGCGGGTGGTCAGCAGGCGGTTTTCAAAGGCCTTGATGCTGTCGGGGCCCACATCCAACGCCATCTCATCGGGGCCAATGCTGCCAGCCGCAGCCGTGCGGTGGGCGGCGCCGGCCTTGAATTCCTTGGCCACCACCAGATCGGTCGGCAGCAGAATTGCCGCGCCGGATTCCGTCGCCATGTGAATAACCTTGCGGGCGGTTTCCAGATGGTCAGGCTCATAAAGCGACTTGCCGATGCCGATGCCTTGCGCGGCCAGGAAGGTGTTGGCCATGGCGCCGCCGATCACCAAGGTTTCGACCCGCCGCACCAGATTTTCCAGCAGCGCGATCTTGGTGGAAACTTTGGCGCCGCCCACCACCGCCAGCAGCGGGCGCTCGGGATTGCCCAGCGCCTTTTGCAAATGGGTGAGTTCGGCCTGCATCGAGCGCCCCGCCGCATTGGGCAGAAGCCGCGCCACGCCTTCGGTCGAAGCATGGGCGCGGTGCGCGGCGCTGAAGGCGTCGTTCACGAAGATGTCACCCAACGCGGCCAATTGCTTGGCCATCACCGGATCATTGTCTTCCTCGCCCTTGTGGAAGCGCGTGTTTTCCAGCAGCAGGACATCGCCGTCCTTCAGGGCGGCGGCGGCGGCTTCCGCCTTGGGGCCGATGCAATCCTCGGCAAAGGCGATTTGGCGGCCCACCGCTTCCGACAGCGGCGTCTGCAGGACCTTCAGCGACATGGAAGGCATGACCTTGCCCTTGGGCCGGTCGAAATGGCTGAGCACGATCACCCGCGCCCCCGCTTCGGCGAGTTCGCGGATGGTGGGGGCCTGACGCGCGATGCGGGTGGCGTCGGTCACCTTGCCGCCCGAGACCGGCACATTGAGGTCGGCGCGCACCAACACGCGCTTTGCCTTCACGTTCAGGTCATCGAGGGTTCTGAATGCCATCTATTTTTCCTGTATTTGTCATGCCCGCGAAAGCGGGCATCCAACTTTTTATGATGACGGGTTTCCGAAGTTGGATTCCCGCTTACGCGGGAATGACAGGTTGCATTAAATCAACTTCCCCATGGCCACCGCGGTATCCGCCATGCGGTTGGAAAAGCCCCACTCATTGTCATACCAGGTCATCACCGACACGAAAGTGCCGTCCATCACCTTGGTCTGGTCCAGTGCGAAACTGGAGGAAGCGGGATTGTGGTTGAAGTCCATCGACACCAGCTTGTCATGCACCACCTCCAGAATTCCCTTGAGGGGACCCATCGCGGCGCCCTTGATGGCGTCGTTGATCTCCTGGACGCTGGTCGCCTTCTTCGAAACGAATTTCAAATCCACCAGCGAGACATTGGGAGTCGGCACGCGTACCGACACGCCGTCCAGCTTGCCTTTAAGCTCGGGCAGCACCAGACCAACCGCCTTGGCGGCGCCGGTCGAGGTCGGGATCATCGACAGCGCCGCGGCACGGGCGCGGTACAGATCCTTGTGCATCTGGTCCAGCGAGGGCTGGTCGTTGGTGTAGCTGTGAATGGTGGTCATCATGCCGCGTTCGATGCCGACCGCGTCGTGCAACACCTTGGCCACCGGCACCAGGCAGTTGGTGGTGCAGGAGGCATTGGAGACGACCAGATGATCCTTGGTCAGTCTGTCGTGATTGACGCCATAGACCACGGTCAGGTCGGCACTGTCGCAAGGCGCGGACACCAGCACGCGCTTGGCGCCCGCCGTCAGATGCGCGCTGGCTTTTTCTTTGGAGGTGAAGATACCGGTACATTCCAGCGCGATGTCTACATCCAGTTCTTTGTGCGGCAGCTCGGCGGGGTTCTTGATGGCCGTCACCTTGATCTTGTGACCGGCGGCGATCATGAACTCGCCATCCACGCTCACCTGGGCCGGAAAGCGGCCATGGATGCTATCATAGCGCAGCAGATGGGCGTTGGTTTCGACGGGGCCCAGATCGTTGACCGCAACGACTTCGATGTCGCGGCGGCCCGATTCCACGATCGCCCGCAGAACCAGACGTCCGATACGGCCGAAGCCGTTGATTGCAACACGCAGTGCCATTCACCTTACTCCCTAAACGCGATGCATCGCATCGCGTAATTAAAAATTGTCATGGCCCGACCCTCTTTACAATTAGAAGAGAGGGCGGGCCACCCATCCGCCGCGTGTCCACGCGGCGAGTGAGTCCTTTTCATCGGCACGCTACCCCAACAATTTCTTTGCCGCGGCCACGGCCGCCTCGGCGGTGATGCCGAATTTCCTGTAGACGTCCTTGTAAGGGCCGCTGGCGCCGAAACTGTGCATGCCGATAAAAGCGCCAGCCTCCCCCAACAAGGGTGATCCGATATAGCGGTCCCAGCCTTGGCGGGCGCCCGCCTCGATGGCGACCTTGACGGTACCGGGGCCGAGAATCTTCTTGCGATAGTCCTCCGGCTGTTCCTCGAACAGAGCCCAGCAGGGCATGGACACCACACGCGAAGCAATGCCTTCGGCGGCGAGCTTGGCGCGGGCTTCCATCGCCAGGCTGACTTCGGTGCCGGTGGCCAGGAAAGTGACTTTCGCATTCGCATCGCCGGCCAGTTCATAGGCGCCCTTGGCCGACAGATTTTCGTTGGTGTGCTTGTCGCGCAGCGTGGGCACGTCCTGGCGTGAGAAGGCGATCAGGCTGGGACGGCCGTCATTCCTTAAGGCGAGTTCCCAGCACTCCGCGGTTTCGACGCCGTCGGCGGGCCGCATCACCAAAAGGTTGGGAATGGCGCGCAGGGCGGCCAGATGCTCGACCGGCTGATGGGTCGGTCCGTCTTCGCCGACGCCGATGGAGTCATGGGTCATCACAAACACCACCCGGATGCCCATCAGCGCGGCCAGCCGGATGGCAGGGCGGCAATAATCGCTGAACACCATAAAGGTGCCGCCATAGGGAATGATCCCGCCATGCAGCGCCATGCCGTTCATGGCGGCGCACATGCCGTGCTCGCGGATGCCGTAATGGATGTAGCGGCCGGCGAAATTGCCCGGTGTTACGCCGTCGATATTCTTGGTTTTGGTGTTGTTGGACGGGGTCAGGTCGGCGGAGCCGCCGATGGTGGTCGCAAGTTCAGCATTGATCACGTCCAGCGCTTTTTCCGACATCTTGCGGGTGCCGGCGCTGGGCTTTTCCGCCGAAAGCTTTTCCTTCAGCGCCGCCAGCGCGGAGCCGAGCGATGGCGGGATCACGCCATTGACGGCATCGTCGAAATCCTGGGCCAGGTTGCTGGCGGATTTGCGCGCCTTCCACGCCTTGCATGCCGTCTCGCCCGTCTTGCCGATGGCGCGCCACTGATTGAGCAGATCGTCCGGCACGATGAAGGGCTCGTAAGACCAGTCCAGCTCCTTGCGTGTGCCCGCCACAATGTCGGCGCCCGGCGCATCGCTATGCGCCTTCTGGGTGCCCGCCCGGCCCGGCATGCCGAAACCGATGATGGTGCGGCAGGCGATCATCACTGGGCGGTCGGAGGTCTGTGCCTTTTCCAACGCACGGAAAATATCGGCACTGTCATGGCCATCGCAGCTGTCCACCGTCCAGCCCGCCGCCCGGAAGCGCTCCGCCTGGTTGGTGGAATCCGACAATGAGAGGGCGCCGTCGATGGTGATGTTGTTGTGGTCCCACAACACGATCAGGTTGGAGAGCCCCAGATGCCCGGCAAGCGTGATCGCTTCCTGGCTGATGCCTTCCATCAGATCGCCGTCGCTGGCGATGACATAGGTCTTGTGATTGACCAGTTCGTCGCCGAAGCGGGCATTGAGCAGCCGCTCGGCCAGCGCCATGCCCACAGCATTGGCGATGCCTTGGCCCAAGGGGCCGGTGGTGGTTTCGATACCGGGCAGATCGCCATGCTCGGGATGGCCGGCGGTGGGACTGCCGACTTTGCGGAAATGCTTGAGGTCTTCGATTGTGACCTTGGGATAGCCGGTCAGCCACAACAAGGAATACAGCAGCATCGAGCCGTGGCCGCCCGACAGCACAAAACGGTCACGGTCAGGCCAGCCGGGTTCGGCGGCGTTGAACTTGAGGAAGCGGGAAAATAGCACGGTGGCCACGTCCGCCATGCCCATCGGCAGGCCGGGATGTCCCGATTTGGCCGTCTCCACCGCGTCCACGGACAGCATCCGGATGGCATTGGCCAGGCGGCGGACCTTGTTCTGTTCCGGTAGGGTCTGATCGGGCAGGGTCATTGGGGCTTCCCGGCGAGGTGGTGGGTGGCCTTAGCGAGGGGGTGCCGCCCCCGTCAAGGGCCCCATCAAGGTCTGTGGCATGCCCGGAACGCGTATCGGTTGACCCGATTTCCTTTCCCCGTGCCGCGGGTCCGAAATTCGCAATCTCTCGATATCCATGATTGGCGAATTTCGGACCCGAAACGGCACGGGATTCAATGATTTCTCTCGCGCCCCGATTCCGCAATCCGCCAATGGCCCGATATGGCGATCTTGCGGATTGCGGAATCGGGGCGCGAGGGCCTAAGGTCTTGGGGAAATTGAGGATGGGGCGTCGCATGAGCCGGCTCGATTTGGCCCAGAATCGCTTCCAAGTGGCCCTGGAGGCATTGGAAAACGCAGCGGCATCGGTGGGAGAAAGCCTGGACGGCGCCGCCAAGCTGCCGGAGCGGATCGCGGAACTGGAGATGGAGCGCGAAAAGCTGCTCGCCCGTATCGCCGATCTGGAAGAAGAAGTGAGCCTTTTGTCGGGCTTGACCGAGGAAGTGGAAGGCCGGCTGGACGGCGCCATGGGTGAAATCCGCGCCGCGCTGGCGCGATAGGAGAGCTCGATGCCTTTGGTCAATGTCATGGTCAACAGCCGCGCTTACACCATCGCTTGCGACGACGGCGAGGAAGCGCATCTCAAGGAACTCGCCGCCCATGTCGATGCCAAGGCGCGCGAAGTGTTGGGCTCGGTGGGGCAGGTGGGCGACGCCCGCATGCTGCTGATGGCGGCGCTGTTGATCGCCGATGAGTATCATGAACTGGCCGGGACCGGCGGTCATGCCAGCGAGGGCGAAAAACAAAATTTGCATTTGCGGGCGGAAAAGGCGGAAAGCGCCGCCGCCGACGCCCTGGAAAGCGCTTCGAAACGCTTGGAAGACATTGCCGCCCGGCTCGCACACGCCTAAATTAAGGGCGGACGGTCACTGTCTCGCGCGTCAGGTTGCGATGCCCAGGGGCCTTAATTGTACTCATCGGGAGCTGTCTCTGGTCTGGACCCTGGTCCTAACTATATGGCGCCCACCTGCACTTGCAGGCCCATGAGATCCAATACCAACGGCGAATACGGTACCGTCCACCTTCTTTAATGCCCCCTCCGACTTCAACTTACTCTCGGTGCGCTTCGCGCACCTCGAACGTTGAAGTCACCTCCCCCTTGGGCGTGCTTACGCACGCGAAGGGGGAGGCGGACCTGCGTTTGTTGAAACAGTGGCATGACCACCAAGCAAGACCTCCGCGCCGCCGCCCGCCAGAAGCGCCAGACTTTGGCGTGCGGGAATTTCGCACAAAAAATCGCCCGACATGCCGAGGCGCTGCAAATTCCCAAAGGCGCGATTGTCGGCGGCTATCATGCCTTGCCGGACGAGGCCGATCCCGCGCTGCTGTTGGAACGGCTGGTCGAACTGGGCTGCCACATCGCCTATCCGCGCGTGGCGGGCAAAGGTCAGCCGCTGGAATTTCATCGCCTGCCTGATGGCGAGGTGCTGGCGCCGGGGGCGTTTGGGATTCACGAACCGCTGGACAGTTGGCCGCGTGTTGTTCCCACCCATCTGCTGGTGCCGCTGCTGGCGTTTGATGCGGGGGGGCAGCGGCTGGGCACCGGCGGCGGTTTTTACGACCGCACCCTGGAACGGTTAACGGTGCCGGCCATCGGCATCGCTTATGCGGGGCAGGAGATATCCTCGATTCCCGCAGAGCCGCATGATAGGACGCTCGACGCCATTCTCACCGAGCAGGGCCTCAGGCGTTTGCGATGAACATTCTTTTTCTGGGCGATATTATCGGCAAGCCGGGCCGCGACGTGGTCCATGCCGAACTGCCGGGCCTGCGCCAAAGCCTGAAGCTGGATTTCGTCATCGCCAATGGCGAGAATGCGGCGGGCGGCTTCGGCCTCACCCGCGCCATCGCCGAGGAATTTTTCGCCATGGGGATCGATGCGATCTCCACCGGCAATCACTGGGCCGATCAGAAGGAAATTCTCACTTATATCGATAGCGAGGATCGCATCCTGCGCCCGGCCAACTATCCGCGCGGCACGCCGGGGCGCGGCGCCAATCTTTATCAGACGCCGAACGGCAGCCTGCTGTTGGTCAATGTGATGGGGCGGGTGTTCATGGATGCGCTGGACGATCCTTTCGCCAGTGTGGAGGCGCAATTGAACGCTTGCCCCCTGGGCGAGGGCGCCGACGTGATTGTGGTGGATATGCATGCCGAGGCGACCTCGGAGAAAATGGCGATGGGCCATTTCTGCGACGGCCGCGCCAGCCTGGTGGTGGGCACGCATCAACATGTGCCCACCGCCGATGCGCAAATTTTGCCCGGCGGCACCGCCTACCAGACCGATGCCGGGGCCTGTGCCGATTACGATTCGGTGATCGGCATGGACAAGGCCGAGCCGCTGCAACGCTTCACGCGGAAAATCTCGTCGCAGCGTTTTTCCCCCGCCACCGGGCCGGCCACCCTGTGCGGCGTGTTCGTGCAGACCGGCGCCAATGGCCTGGCGGCGCGCATCGCGCCGGTGCGGGTGGGCGGGCGGTTGATCGCCAGCCTTCCCGAAGTCTGATCAGCGGCACCGGAAGGCGGCCAGCTTGCCGTCATCATCCTGGTGCAGCCAGCAGATGCGCTCGCCATCGGCGAATTCCACCGCATAGGCCGCCAGGTAGTTGGGATCGGGCACCGTATCGGGACCCTCCTTGCCGGGCATGATCTGGCGCCCCAGGAAGCTGATGCTCTGGATCGCGCCCAGCTTCAACCCGCGCGCCGCGGCGATGTCGGCATCCAGCGCGGCGTCATGCGCGACTGCCTCGCCATTGAGGACGCTGCGTACCACGTGCGCCTTGCCGGCCTCGTCCGGCGCATCCGGCCGGAGCACGAACTTGGTGCCATGCGCGAGCGCGGGGTTGGTGACGGTAATGCCCATCAGCTTGATGGCGTAATGGCCTTCGATGCTGGTGGGCGAGGTCACTTCCCCGTCATAGGCAAACCGCATCAGCATCGAGCCCCAGGCGCGATGGAAATGCCGCCCATCCTGCTCCAGCCCGCCGCCTTTCACGCTGCCGGCAAAACAGTGGCTGGCATATCCGTCGGCGCCGTGATCGAAGCGGCACCAGACCGGCCGCAGTGGGCCCCAGGTGACATGGCCCAGCAAGTTCATCTGGAACCCGATCTGGGATTCGATGCGCCAGAAACCGCTGAGGCTGCCGCCATAGACGGTAACCTGTTCGATCTCCTGCGCCGGCGCAGGCCCCGCAAGCAGCAATAATGCCAGCGCGACGCGCTTCATGCCGCCCTCCTGCGTCCGATCAGCCAGGCGGCGGGCAACAGCGCCAGCAGATGGTTCAGCATCACCGGCCAGTGCCGCATCACTGCGGACCAGTTGGTAGGAATTATAAAGCCGTAGTCCAGCCGCAAATGTTGGTGGGGACCGTAGTGCGACACATCAAATAGCGGCGTCAGCAACACCAGCAGCGCGATGCCCAGCAGCGGCCATACCAGCTTCAGCCGTTGGCGCTGCGCCAGCAGGACCAGCAACGCCGCCATCGCCGGCGCCGCCAGCACGGTGACCCCCGTCATCGCCGCCGTCGAGAAACCGACCAATGCGCTTTCGGGCAAAGGCAGGAAAGCGTTAATCCTGGGCGCGCCGTACCCGATGAAATAGGCGGCGGCGTACAGCGCCAATCCTATCACGGTGGTGAGGATGGGCGGCACCACCAGGAACACCAGCCAGGGCAATCGCGCCGGCCAGCTGCGCATGCCCGGCTGTTCCAGCATGGCCTGCGCCAACCTGTCGTTATCGCCCAACCGCGCGCGGGCGCGGGCAGCCGCATCGTCGCCCTCGTAACCCGCGGCGTGTTGCTGCGCGGTCAGGTCGTCCAGATGTTCGCCCAGTTCGCGGACATAGCGGCGCACATGGCGCGGCGCCACGCCGCCTTTCAGCAAGGTCTCGGCCACGGCGTCAAACGGCATAAGCGCTGCCTCCCAGCACAGCCTCCACCGCGTCATTCAGCGCGGTCCAGTTGTCGGTCTGGGTGTTCAGGCGCTTTTCGCCGCGCGCCGTGAGGGCGTAATAGACACGGCTGCGGCCGTTCACCGTCTTGCGGCGGGATTTCAGCGCGCCCTCTTTCTCCAGCCCATGCAGCAGGGGATAGATCAGGCCTTCGCCGGGCGTAACCACTTGAAGCGTACGTGCCGCAATCGCTTGCACGATCTCATAACCGTACATTTCGCGATCCCGCAGCAATCGCAGGACCATCAGTTCCGGTACCCCGGCCATGAAACCGGACGCTTCATTCGCCATCGCATACCTCGAAATGTGAGGTATATACCTCGGACTGCGAGGTGTGGGAAGGGCTTTGTCAGGGCTTGGCGGCCGCCTGTTGCTGGGCCAATTCTTTGTCGAAGGCCTCTTCCGCTCTGGCGGCAAAGCGCTGCAATTCGCCGGCATCGATGAAAGGATTGGGCGCGCCGGGCTTCACCTTGGCCAGCTTCTCTTCCATGTCGAACTGGCCGCCATGCGGCGCAAAGAAGATATCGGCCTGCATCTTTTTCAGTCGCGCGAAACTGGCGCGATAGTCCGACACGATGGTGGGATAGGCCGGCGTGCCGGCCAGCGGATTGTCCGCCACGCTGATTGAGCAGAAAAACATCACCTTATGCGTCACGCCCTTGTCGGTGAGCGGCATGGTCCAGGTGGTGCAGCCCTTGGTGTGGCCGGGCAAGACATTGGCCGTCATGGTGACGCCGCCCAGGCTGAAGCTTTCGCCGTCTTTCATGGCGCGATCGACACGTATAGGTGCGGTGTCGATCTGAGCGGAGGGGCCATAGGGGATGTGGCCGCTTTCCAGAAAGGGCTGGTCGGCGGCGCTGGCGATGAATTGCGCGCCGGTATCGGCTTTCAGCTGCGCCAGTCCGCCCGAATGATCGAAATGGGCGTGGCTGTTCAGCAGGATCTTCACATCATGGAGTTTGAAGCCCAGCGTCTGGATATTTTTCTCGATATCGGCGGCGGTCTCCGGCAGGCCGCCATCGGTCAGGATATTGCCCTTTGGGGTCACGATCAGAAACGCGCTGATCCCGGCCGTGCCGACATAATAGATGTTGCCGATGACATGGAACGGGGCCTGGGGCTTGGCCCACGCCACTCGTTCCTTGGCATAGGGCAGTTCGGCGGCATGGGCCGAACCGGCGGCCGGCAGCAAGGCGGCCAAAGGGAAGGCGAAAAGGGCAAATCGCGTCATATCAAGCTCCGATGGGATGAAACCCTTGAAACCATGGGGCCTGGGCCTGTATCTGGGCGCCGGGCAGCGAAGAGACGAAAATGGCCGGCCATAGTCAGTTCAAGAACATCATGTTCCGCAAGGGCAAGCAGGACAAGGAGCGTTCCAAGCTCTTTGCCAAGCTCAGTCGCGAAATCACCGTGGCGGCGAAGTCCGGCCTGCCCGACCCGGCGCACAATCCGCGCCTGCGCACCGCCATCATCGCCGCTAAGGCGGAATCCATGCCCAAGGACAATATCCAGCGCGCCATCACCAAGGCGGCCGGCGGCGATGCCGAAAATTATGACGAGATCCGTTATGAGGGCCGCGGCCCCGGCGGCGTGGCGCTGATCGTGGAAACCATGACCGACAACCGCAACCGCACCAGCGCCGATGTCCGCGCCGCCTTTGCCAAATATGGCGGCGCGATGGGCGAGACCGGTTCGGTCAGCTTCCTGTTCGATCATGTCGGCACGATCGGTTATCCCCTGGCCAAGGGCAGCGAGGATGCGATGCTGGAGGCCGCCCTGGATTGCGGCGCCAATGAATGCGTCTCCACCGCCGAGGGCCATGAATTCCTCACCAGCATGGAAGACTTCGCAGGCGTGCGCGATGCGCTGGAAGCCAAGCTGGGCGCTCCCGCCAGCGCCGCCATTGTCTGGCGGCCGCAGAATATGGTGGCGGTGGCCGACGAGGCGGGCGAGAGTTTGATGAAGCTGATCGAGGTTCTGGACGATCACGACGATGTGCAGAACGTCTATGGCAATTACGAATTGTCTGATGCTTTGATAGCAAAGTTAGGCGGTTAGGAGCGCGGGTCTTTTGCGTCCTGAGTTCGTCGCGCGTGCTCACGTGCGTTAAGCACGCTCCGCGCGCCGCTCCTGCTCAGGCCGCAAAATCCCTCGCGCTGTGGAGGTTGCCAGAAGTTGGTTGGCGGCCGAGGCGGATCGCAATAGGCTATTCCCATGAGGCCATGAGGAGATGTGATTGCGGCGAGTCAATCCACCTGTCACCGTCTCCGTCCGGCGCAATGGTTTCCGGATCAGGACCATCTCGCGCCTCAAATTCGAGGCCGGCCCTGAGATCGCCGGTTGGGTGAATTACCGGGGCAAGGTCCATCCCCTGTTCAAGGATCCGGGCGGTGCGTTGTTCCTGGATGAAGATGGTTGGGTCTCCAGCCGCCGCTATCCGCTGACGCTTGCCGGGGACATCTCCAAGAAACCTGGGGGCTTCCGCTTCTAGCGCGTCGTGGAATCCCTGTTCACCTTTCGACAAACTCACCCTTCGACAAGCTCAGGGTGAGGATATTGGACAAATCCTCATGCTGGTCGCACGACGCTGCCGCTAACGACTGTCGAAGCATGAGGGGCGCAAGCCTGACCGGCGACATCGGCGCCGCTAGCGGGCAAACATTTCTGCCGCCATAGTGGCGGCATGGAGCATATGTCCCCCCTGATCGGCGTGCTGGTGATCGGCCTGGGCCTGGCCTTTGTGCTGGGCACGGCGGCGCAACGGATGAAACTGCCGCCGCTGGTGGGCTATCTGCTGGCGGGCGTGGTGGTGGGGCCGTTCAGCCCCGGGGTGGTGATCGACCAGCATCTCACCCTGCAGCTGGCCGATATCGGCGTGGTGCTGCTGATGTTCGGCGTTGGGCTGCATTTCAAGCCAAACGACCTGATGGAGGTCAGGGGCACGGTGGTGCCCGGCGCTATCCTGCAAATGGCGATCATCACCGCTTTGGGGGTGGGCGCCAGCTTTGCCTTTAGCTGGCCGCTGGCGCGCGGGTTGGTGTTCGGCCTCTGCCTGTCGGTGGCATCCACCGTGGTGGTGATGCGCGCCCTGCAGGACCGCCGCCTCACCGAGACGCGGCGCGGCCGCATCGCCATCGGCTGGCTGGTGGTGCAGGACCTGCTCACCGTGCTGGTACTGGTTCTGCTGCCGCCCATCGCCGCCGTGCTGAAGGGCGGCGACATCAACATGATGGTGCTGGCCAAGAGCCTGGGCCTGACCTTCAGCAAGCTGGCGCTGTTCGCCGGATTGATGCTGGTGGTCGGGCGGCGGGTGATCCCGGCGATGCTGCATTACATCGCCCATACCGGCAGCCGCGAATTGTTCCGCCTGGCGGTGTTGTCGGTGGCGCTGGGGGTGGCCTTTGCCGCCTCCGTTCTGTTCGGCGTGTCGATCGCGCTGGGCGCGTTTTTTGCCGGCATGATCCTGGCGGGTTCGCAATTGTCCCAGCGCGCCGCCGAGGAATCCTTGCCGCTACGCGACGCCTTTGCCGTGTTGTTCTTTGTTTCGGTGGGAATGCTGTTCGATCCCCGCGTGGTGTTGCGCGAACCCGTGGCGCTGGCGCTGACCTTCGGCATCGTGATGGCGGGTGGCGTTGTCTGTTACCTGCTGCTGCGGCTGTTCGGGGTCAAACCTGCCAGCGCCCTCACCATCGCGGTCAGCCTGACGCAAATCGGCGAATTCTCCTTCATCCTGGCCGATCTCAGCATCGGGCTGGGGCTGTTGCCGGGTGAGGCCCGCGACCTGATCCTGGGGGCTTCGATCCTATCGATCTTCCTCAATCCCTTGTTGTTTGCGTTCGCGGCGCAGCGCGAAACCCATGTCCCGCCCGCGCCCGACATGCCCAGCCCCGCGCCCGAGCCCACCAAACTCACCGGCCATGCCGTGCTGGTGGGCTATGGCAGGGTGGGACGGCTGATCGCCGACGGCATCAAGACCAGCCTGCCGCTGCTGGTGGTGGAGGAGGGCGCGGTGGGCGATCCTGCAATTGAACATATCCGCGGCAATGCCGCCAAGGATGAGGTGCTGGCGGCGGCCAATCTGGGGTGCGCGAAGATGTTGTTCGTCGCCATTCCGCAAGCCTTCGAGGCCGGACAGATCGTGGAACAGGCGCGGCGCGCCAATCCCGGCCTTCCCATCGTGGCGCGGGCGCATTTCGACGGCGAGGTGGAACATCTTCTGGCCCATGGCGCCAATAAGGTGATCATGGGCGAACGGGAAATTGCCCTGGCGATGCTGGATTTTGCCAAGAACCCGTAACCGGCTTTGGTGGCCACGCAACCTCATGCTTCGACAAGCTCAGCATGAGGACCGAGTTTACTCCTCACCCTGAGCTTGTCGAAGGGTGAGGAAATACCAATGCCGAGGGCCAAATTGGCGGACTAACCCCGACGTCCTCTGGGTGGAAGGGGTTCTGGCGCTATAGTTTTTCGCGTCCATCGTTTCCAAGCGATTGCGTTTTGCGCATCATAGCTGGCGCCGGTGCCAGCAACCCTCCAGTGACCATCTTGCAAAATAAAGGCCCCCGCGCCCTCAAAAGGCCCGCAAAGATCACCACGAAGCATCAGACCTACGTATTTGCCTTCAGGGGCATCGCACATCGGGGCCCAACCGTTTTTCGCAAGTTCTTTGGAAATCACTTTTGACGCCCGCTCGCGGGACCACCTCCCAAGATTTAGGTTGGCGTAGAGGGAATTAAGTCTCGATGGAGGGAGCTCGATCATTCCAAAATAATGGCCTGATTCGCCGAAGTTTGTAGAAAAATCGAACATAAAGGGTACAAACAGGCCATGAGCCTGACGATTCGCATCCTTGGCCTGGACCCGGGCCTGGCCCAGATGGGCTGGGGGGTGATCGATGTCTCGGGCTCGCGGCTTTCCCATGTTGCCCATGGCGTGATCGCCACCAAGACCGCCAGCGGGCTGGGGATGCGGCTGATGACCCTGCACCGCGAGCTGGCGCTGATTATCCAGACTCACGCACCGGCCTCGATTGCGGTGGAACAGGCCTTTGTCGCCCGCGACCCGCAGGCGGCGCTGAAGCTCGGCCATGCCCGGGCCGTGGCGCTGCTGGCGGCGGCCCAGGCTGGGCTCCAGATCGCCGAATACACCCCCAACCATATCAAGAAGTGCGTGGTGGGCGCGGGCCATGCCGGCAAGGAGCAAGTGCAGTTCATGGTCAAGCGGCTGCTGCCCGCCTGCGGCGTCACGCAAGCCGACGCCGCCGATGCGCTGGCGGCGGCCATCGCGCACGCCCATCTTTCCACCACCCATTCTCGGATGATTTCGGCTCGCATGGTGGCCAGTTGATGATCGGCAAGCTCACCGGCACCGTGGACTCCATCGCCGAGGATGCGGTGATCCTGGACGTGGGCGGCGTCGGCTATCTGGTGCAATGCCCGGCCTCGACCTTGTCGCGCTTGGGCGTGGGCGCGCATGCCAGCCTGATGATCGAGATGAAAGTCAGCGACGATGCCATCAAGCTTTATGGTTTTGCCAGCGCCGAGGAACGCGAATGGTTTCGCCTGCTTCAAACCGTGCAGAATGTCGGCGGCAGGATCGCGCTGGCGGTGCTGTCCACCCTCTCGCCCCGCGACTTGCAACGGGCCTTGGCGTTGGGCGACAAGGCGATGATCGGCCGTGCCCCTGGCGTGGGCCCCAAGCTGGCGCTGCGCATCGCCACCGAGTTGAAAGACAAGGTGCCGGCGATGATGGCGGGTGGAGACGCGGTTGCGCATGCTGCGGCCGTGCCACGCGGTCCGGAAGGCGATGCGGTGTCGGCCTTGGTGCATTTGGGTTATGCCGATGCCAAGGCCGCCGAGGCTGTGGCGCGGGCGATGCAGGCTTTGGGCGAACCTGCCGAAACCGGCGCGCTCATTCGGGAAGCCCTCAGATCTCTCGGAAGTGGGGGCATGGCGCGGGGTTGATTTTTTCGGTAAGATGTCTTACTTCTTACCGTAAGACAGGAGGCGGACATGACCACGGCCTATTCCAAAGTCACGACCAAGGCGCAGACGGTCATTCCCCGCGAGGTGCGCGCCCGGCTGGGGCTGAAGGCGGGCGACCGGGTGGCCTATCGCATCACGCCCAAGGGCGTGATCATCGAAAAAGCGGAAGGCCAAGGCGATGACCCCTTTGCCACCTTCACGGAATGGGGGAGCGAAGCCGATGAGCGGGCATTCGGCAAACTCTGACATGTTCGCGCCTTATGACGTCGTGGTCGTGCCGTTTCCCTATGCCGACCGTCTGGCGGAAAAGCGCCGGCCCGCGATTGTGATCAGCGCGCCGGGCCTGGAGCGCCAGCAGGGCCTTGTGTGGCTGGCCATGATCACCAGCGCGGGAAACCGCCGCTGGGGCAGCGATATCCCGGTCAGCGATTTGACCGTGACGGGATTGCCGGCGCCTTCCCTGGTGCGGCCGGCGAAGATTGCCACGGTCGATGGGACGCGGATTCTGCGCAGGATAGGCAAGTTGCCGCCAAAGGATGCGCGCGCGGTCGCGGCGCAAATTCAGAAGTTTCTTGGTTGATTCATGGCCAACGCCAAGACAGACCGCATCCTAACCCCCGAACGCAGCGAAGACGATACGCTGGAGGCCTCGCTGCGGCCCAAGCGGCTGGCGGATTTTGTCGGCCAGCAGCAGGCGCGCGAAAATCTTTCCATCTTCATCGCCGCCGCCAAGGCGCGCGGCGAGGCGCTGGATCATGTGCTGTTTCACGGCCCGCCCGGGCTGGGCAAAACCACCCTGGCCCAGATCGTGGCCCGCGAATTGGGGGTCAATTTCCGTTCCACCTCCGGACCGGTGCTGGCCAAGGCCGGCGATCTGGCCGCCATCCTCACCAATCTGGAACCGCGCGATGTGCTGTTCATCGATGAGATCCATCGCCTCAATCCCGCGGTCGAGGAAGTGCTCTACCCGGCGATGGAGGACCG
>DATFEF010000025.1:0-44263 GCA_035251465.1 Rhizomicrobium sp.
AAGCCGATGTCGCGGCCCTGAGCATTCCGCCCGCCACGCCGGTCGCCTATATCACCCAGACCACGCTTTCGATCGACGATACCAAGGGTATCATCGTCGCCCTGAAGAAGCGCTTCAGCGATATCGTGGAAAAGGCGCTCGATAAGTATGGCGAGCCCGTCTATGTCCGCCACGAAATCGTGCACAACAAGCATGTCGTGGACAAACTCAAGAACAAGGGCGCGCGCTTTGTCGAGGAACTGGACGAAGTGCCCGAAGGCGCCGTCACCGTGTTCAGCGCCCATGGCGTGCCGCAATCCGTGGTCAAGACCGCCGCCAGCCGCGGGCTTCCCGTGCTCGACGCCACCTGCCCGCTGGTCTCCAAGGTGCACAATCAGGGCAAGCGCTATGTCGCGCACGGCCGCACCCTGATCCTGATCGGCCATGCCGGCCATCCCGAGGTCGAAGGCACCATGGGCCAGGTCGGTGCGCCGGTGACCCTGGTGCAAAACGAAGCCGATGTCGCGGCCCTGAGCATTCCGCCCGCCACGCCGGTCGCCTATATCACCCAGACCACGCTGTCGATCGACGACACCAAGGGCATCATCGCGGCGCTGAAGAGGCGTTTCAGCGACATTGTCGGCCCCGAAACCAGCGACATTTGCTACGCCACCCAGAACCGCCAGACCTCGGTGCGTGAACTGGCCAAGATCGCCGATGTGATCCTGGTGGTGGGCGCGGCCAACAGCTCCAATTCCAACCGACTGCGCGAGATCGGCATCGAGGAAGGCGTGCCCTCCTATCTGATCAATGACGGCAGCGAATTGAAGCCGGAATGGGTGCGGGGTAAGACTGTGGTCGGGCTGACCGCCGGCGCCTCGGCCCCGGAAGAACTGGTACGCCATGTGATCGAGGCCTTGGGCCGGATCGAAGACGTGGAAGTGGAACAGATGGACGGCAAGAAGGAACATATCGAGTTCCGCCTTCCCGCCGAATTGAGGGCTTAACGCTATGGGACTTCCGCTGCGCCAGGCCGCCAAGATCGGCGCCTATGTGATGAAGAAGCATCTGTCCGGCGGCAAGTATCCGCTGGTCTTGATGCTGGAACCCTTGTTCCGCTGCAACCTGGCCTGTGCCGGCTGCGGCAAGATCGATTATCCCGATGAGATCCTCAACCAGCGCCTGTCGGTGCAGCAATGCATGGACGCGATCGATGAATGCGGCGCCCCCGCCGTTTCCATCGCCGGCGGCGAACCTTTGCTTCACCGCGACATGGCCAAGATCGTCGAAGGCTATATCGCGCGCGACAAGTTCGTCATCCTGTGCACCAATGCGCTGCTGCTGGCCAAGAAGATCGACCAGTACAAGCCGCATCCCAATTTCACCTGGTCGATCCATCTGGATGGCGACAAGGCGATGCACGACAAGTCGGTGTGCCAGGACGGCACCTATGACCGCGCCATCGCCGCCATCAAGCTGGCCAAGTCCAAGGGCTTCCGCACCCAGATCAACTGCACCTTGTTCGACGGCGCCGATCCCGAGCGGACCGCCAAGTTCTTCGACGAAATGATGGCAATGGGCGTGGACGGCATGACGGTGTCGCCGGGCTATGCCTATGAGCGCGCCCCCGACCAGCAGCACTTCCTCAACCGCGAACGCACCAAGAAAATGTTCCGCGAGATTCTCAGCCGCGGCAATGGCGGCAAGAATTGGGAGTTCACCAATTCCGGTCTGTTCATGGACTTCCTGGCCGGCAACCAGACCTATGAATGCACCCCCTGGTCGATGCCGCTGCTCACCGTGTTCGGCTGGCAGAAACCCTGCTACCTGCTGGGCGAGGGCTATGCCAAAACCTTTACCGAGCTGATGGAAGGCACGGAGTGGGAGAAATACGGCGTCGGCAAGTATGAGAAATGCGCCAACTGCATGGTGCATTGCGGCTTCGAAGGCACCGCCGTCACCGATGCGATTCGGCATCCGCTCAAGATGCTGCCGATCCTGATGCGCGGGGTGAAGACCGAAGGCCCGATGGCGCCGGAAATCGACCTGTCAAAGCAGCGCCCGGCCGAGTTCACCTTCTCGCGTCATGTCGAGCACAAGATGTCAGAGATCCGCGCCGGCAATTCCAACACCACAGAGATCGAGGCAGCGGAGTAATTCCGCGAACGCCTTGTTCGAGCTGCGCGCGGTGCGGATCAGCGCCGGCACCTGGCCCGGCCTTTTCAAAAGCGATCCCAGCACCCGGCCCAGCGCGATGCCGCCATCCGGCTTCATCGCCACCAACGCGGCAGGCGGCAGCACATGGCCGGCATCGTCGGAAATCACCCGCAGGCCCGCCAGCGGCAGGTTGCGGCTTGCCGCAAAGCGCGCGGCGACCTGGCTTTCCATATCCACCGCCAGCGCGCCGGTTGTCGTGTGCAGACCCGCTTTGGTTTGGGGATTCTCGATGATCACATCGCTGCCGAACAACTGGCCCTGATGGGCGTAAGGCAGCCGCGACGCCAGCCGCACCCGCCAGCCTTCATGGCAGTCCCATTTTTCCAATCCGGTGATCACCTGATCGGCGATTATCACATCGCCCACATTCAAAAGTGGCGACAAGGCGCCGGCCAGACCGATGGAAATCACCCCACGCAGATCGCCGTGCAGGGCATTGAGCTTGGCCATCAAGCTGTCGGCGTCTCCGCCGCCCGCCACCGCCACCACCCCCGCGACGCCAACCAGCTTGGCTTCCTTGGCAAGGCCGGTAACGGCGAGGATGGTCATGTGCGCTTGTCATCCCCGGCGAGCGCAAAGCACCGCTTTGCGCGAGGGAAGGGGATCCAGGTGGAAAGATTGAGCCCGGTCTTCCCGCCTGGGTTCCCGTCCGGCCACTCGCTTGGGCTCGCGGCGTTCGTCGTTTTCGCGGGTCCACTGGACCCGCTCACGCGCTTCACGCGCCCCTCCTCACCCCCTCGCGTTGCTAACGCAACGCTCGGCCGGGAATGACAAGTGGAGCTAATCACAGGCCGTATTCCACGCGGCGGCTGTTGCCGCATCTGAGATTGCGATAGCGCGCCAGGGCCCAGAGCGGGAAGAATTTGGGATAGCCGTGATAGTTCAGATAGAACACACGCGGGAAACCGCCGCCGGTGTAATGCGGCTGGCTCCACAATCCGTCCGGCTCTTGCGTCGCTTTCAAGTAATTGACGCCGCGCACCACGGCCGGATGATCGACCTCGCCCGCCGCCATCAAGCCCAACAACGCCCAGGCCGTCTGTGACGCGGTAGACGGCGCGGGCTCATAACCTTTGTAATCCAGCTTGTAGCTGTCGCAATTCTCGCCCCAGCCGCCATCCGGATTCTGGATCGCCACCAGCCAATCGGCGCCGCGCTTCATCGTGGCATGGCCGGGCGCAAGCCCCGCGCCATTCAGACCCGCCAGCGCCGACCAGGTGCCGTAAATGTAATTGACGCCCCAACGGCCCCACCAGCTTCCGTCATCGCGCTGGGTACGGATCAGATAATCGATGCCCGCCTTCAAACGCGGATCATCATTTTTCGCGCCCAGTTGCGCCAGCATGCCGACGCAGCGCCCCGACACGTCTTCGGTGGGCGGGTCCAGCAAGGCGCCGTGATCGGCGAAGGGAATATTGTTGAGATAATAATAGCTGTTGTCGGCGTCGAAGGCGCCCCAGCCGCCATCCCGGCTTTGCAGACCCTCCACCCATTCGGCGCCACGGGCGATGGCCTCTTTGTAGCCGTCGCGCGTCTTGGCCCGGTCCATTGCCATCACCACCACGGCGGTATCGTCCAGGTCGGGATAATAATCGTTGCGATACTGGAAAGCCCAGCCGCCGGGGCGAACATCGGGCTTTTCTTCCGCCCAGTCGCCTTTCACATCCAACACCTGCAGCGGTTTCAACCATTCCAAGCCGCGTTCGGCAGCTTGTTCAGCGCGCCCATCCTTGGTTTCCAGCAAGGCATGAGCGACCAAGGCGGTGTCCCACACCGGCGAGACGCAAGGCTGGCAATAGGCTTCGCTGTCCTTGACGATCAACAGATTCTCCACCGACTTGCGGGCGATGGCGCGGTCGGGATGATCCGGCGGATAACCCAGCACGTCATACATCATCACGCTGTTGGCCATGGCGGGATAAATCGCGCCCAAGCCGTCCTCGCCGTTCAGCCGTTCGGTGGTCCAGACGCGGCATCTTTCGATGGCGCGGGCGCGCAAGGTTTTGGGCCAGGGCACGATCTTGAGAATCTTGTCCAGCAGATTGAAGAACAACGACCAGCCGGCGCTTTGATGCGGCGCGCGCGGGCTTGCCGCCGGCACGCCAGGCACGAACAATTCCGGCACATGGATGCCGCGCGGATTGCGCGCGATGGGCCCCAGCGCCGCCAGCACCAACAGCGGCACGATCACGGTACGCGCCCAATAGCTCATCTTGGACAGATGCACCGGGAACCAGCGCGGCAGCAGGATCAACTCCACCGGCACGGTGGGGACATTGGCCCAACTGGTTTCGCCATACAGCGCCAGCAGGATGCGGGTGAAGACATTGGCCTTGATGGCGCCGCCGCGCGCCTTGAGCGCCTCACGGGCCCGCGCCATATGCGGCGCGTTTATGTCATCGCCGATCATCTTGAGGGCGAAATAGGCTTTCACCGTCGCGGAAATATCGAAGGCGCCATCGTGATACAGCGGCCAGCCACCATGGGCGCCCTGGATGCGGCGCAGATAGACGCCGATCTTGCGCTCCAATTCCAAATTGGGCGTTTCGGCCAGGTAATGCACCAGCAGGACATATTCCGCCGGAATGGTGGCGTCGGCTTCCAGCTCATAGACCCAGTGTCCGTCCGGTCTCTGCTGAGACAGGATCGCATCGGTGGCGGCACGGATGGCGCCTTCCACGTCATGCAAAGGAGGGGACGCAAATTCACCGGGGTTCATCTGGTTCATGACGGCACTATAAGTGCAGATGCTTAAGGGCCAAAGCGGCCGCCGTTTCGCCCGACCGCAGGGCGCCCTCGATGGTGGCGGGCAGTCCGGTCTGGGTCCAGTCGCCCGCCAAAAACAGGTTGTGCCACTGGGTCTTGGCGCCTGGACGGCGGGCATCCTGGTCGGGGGTGGCGGCAAAGGTGGCGCGCTTTTCCTTGACGATCTGCCAAGGAGGGATGGAGTCAGGTATGGGAGCCGTGATGCCCAGCGCCTTGCTCACATCTCCCCAGATGCGGATGGCAAGGTCTTCGCGGTCCTGGTCCACAATGGCGTCTGCTCCCGACACCGTCACCGAGATACGGTCCTTGAAGGGGAATATCCATTCCGCCGTGCCGCCGATCACCCCCAGCATGGGCGGCGCGCCGGCGGGCGCAGGCATCTTGAAATGGGCATTGACGATAGAGCGAAAATCGTTCGGCACGGTAAGGCCTGGGATCAGGTCGGCGGCACTCCAGGGCGGCACCGCCATCACCACCACGTCGTCCAGCGCAACCGGCAAGGCTGCCTCGGCCGTATCAAGAGCCATGGCATGACGCCCGTCAAAGCTCAGGCCGCGCAACCGTGTTCCCATTTTCACGGATGCGCCCCTGCTTTGCAGGAATGACAAAGCCGGATCGACAAAGGCGACCCCCAGGGTGGGATGGGCAATGCGCACGCGATAGGCCCATCCGCCCCTGGCAAAGGTTCCGCGCACGATGGCGCCCGCCAGCAGAGCCGAGGCTTCCTCCGGCTGGGTGTTGAGCGCGCCGAGAAAGAACGGGTGCAGCAACCTGTCCCACAACACACCCTTGCAGGCGAGAACGTCCGCGATGCGCTTGCCCGGGTTCGCCGCCAACAGCTTGAGGAGCACAAGATAGTCCTGGAGCTTGGTGCCTGGAACACGGCGGTTGTTGTCGAACAGCCAAAACGGAACGATGCCGTCGTTCGGTGCGATGCGCCAGCGCGCTCCGTCGCGGAAATCGACAAAGGAGACGCCCACTTCGTCGAGCTTGATAAGCGCATGCTCCGCGCCGATGGCGCGCACATAGTCCATCACCGCGCGATTGCCGGAGAGTACGAAGTGATTGCCATTGTCGATGACGCCATCGATGGCGGCATCGTAATAGGAGCGGCAGCGCCCGCCCGCCTGACCGGCAGCCTCGATCACGGTGACGGCGACGCCGCGCGATGCCAGGATGGTGGCGGCCGACAAGCCCGCCAAACCGGCGCCGACGACGAAGGCTTTACCTTTGGGCGCGCTATGCGCGCCTGGGGCTTTCCCCGTCATGCGAACATCATGAAAAGAGCCCTTGCCGCAGCACCAGCGACAGCAACCGCGACTTGGGCAGCGACACGCGGCGGCGCGGCGGCGCAAAGCCTTGCGCCTCGCTGGCGCGCAGGATTTCGGAATAGACCGCGCCCATCAGGCGCGGCGTCTTGATCCGCCCCTTCGGCCGCGACACAAGAATGCGCTGGGCCTGATCGTAATGATGATGCGCCAGCCCGGCCACCCGCCGGCACACCGCGTCGATCTGGGGCCGGGCGATGATCGCGGCCGGGTCCATCTGGCGGCAGCAATCCATCTCCTCCAGATATTCGCGCGGCAGATAGAGCCGGCCGACCGCGGCGTCTTCGTCAATGTCGCGCAGGATATTGGTCAGTTGCAGGGCGCGTCCCAGATGATGCGCCAGTTCAAATCCCGGTCCCTCCTCCATGCCGAACACCTTGATGGAAAGGCGGCCCACGGCGCTGGCGACCCGGTCGCAATACAGATCCAGGGTGGCGAGATCTGGCGCGACGATATCTTCCGCCACATCCATGTCCATGCCGTCCAGCACGGCCAGGAAATCGTCCAGCCTGAGGCCGTATTGCGCCACGGCCGGCGCCAGGAAACGGACCTGCTGTGCAACCTTGCCGGAATAGAGATCGAAAAGATCGCTGCGCCACTGTTCCAGCTTTTCATGCCGCTGCGCGCGGGTGCCCACGCCGTCATCGGCAATATCGTCCACCTTGCGGCAAAAGGCATAGATCGCGAACATGGCGTCGCGCTCCTGCGCCGGCATCAGCCGCATGGCGATATAGAAGGAGCTGCCGCTGGCTTTCTTTTTCACGGCCTTGGCGGCTGGCGCGCCGATATTCTCTGCGTTGGTCATGCGTGTCTCGATGACGATCTTTATGTTTTGCGGGTCAGGCGCATCAGGGCGAAAGCGGGAAAGCGTTTGAGGAACAAGGCGGCCACATCCATCTTGGAATGATGCACCGGCTGGGAGAGAGGGTCGCGATTCATCAGCATGCGGTTAAGGTCATCGGCCAGGGTCTGGATCAGGTCGACTTCCATCGCCAGCCGGCCGTCTTTTATCCCGCGGGCGAAGGGCCGCGAAACCTCCAGCAGCGCCGCATTCTGCCCTGCCAGGCCCGCGATAACCCCTGCCAAAGCCGGATTTGCGCGTCTTTCCGCCAAAGCCTCCACGCCGATCCCCGCCGCCGTCAATAGCGGTTCGGGGATATAGACCCGGTTCAGCTCGGAAAAGTCCTTGGCGCAGTCCTGCAAATGGTTGATCACCTGCAGCGCGGCGCACAGCGCGTCATTGGCAGGCCACAGATCCCTGCTTTCGCCATGCACATCCAGGACAAAGCGGCCCACCGGCATGGCGCTGTAGCGGCAATAGTCGATCAGTTCGTCCCAGTCCCGGTAACGCAGCTTGGTGCAGTCGCGGCGGAAGGCCTCCAGCAGATCGAGCGCATGGTCCGGTGTCAGGCCGCGTTCGGCCAGGGCGGACCGCAGCGCGACGCCTTCCGGCACGAAATCGCTTTCCCCCACCAGGCTGGCGCGCATCTGTTCCAGAAGCGCCAGTTTTTCTTCCGGCGGGGCGCAAGCATTGTCGGCGACATCGTCGGCGGCGCGCACGAACTTGTAGAAAGCCAGGACTGGCGGGCGGTGGCGGGGCGCGATCAGGAACGAGGCGACGGGGAAATTCTCGTCCTTATGCCCTTTGCCGGACTGAAGTTGCGCCACATCCCTGGTTGCGGAGTTGGTCATGCCTGCTCCCCAGCCTTCTGCGCTTGGGCGCGGCCCTTCCACATGCCGCCCTTGCCCGACCAGTGCTGGATGGCGGACTGGAATGTGAAACCGGCATAAAAGACGCCGATCAGCGGCAAGGCCAGCCCCCAGAGCGGCGACAGGCGGTAAAAACGCAGGATCGGCTGGAACATCACCGCCATGATGATCCAGGCCAGCCAGCCGGCCATTTGCGAGATGCCCCAGGCGAACAGTGCCGTCATCACCGGCGCCAGATAGACCATCGCCAGCCCCAGCAAGGTTGCCCCCAGCACCAGCGGCGAATAGCCGAGCTGGGCATAAGCGGTGCGGGTCACCATATGACGGATATCGGACAGATGCTCGTAGGGACGAAGGCTGACGGCGCGATCGGTCAGGCCCAGCCAGATCGGGCCTTGGCTTTTCATCGCCCGCCCCAGGGCGCAATCGTCGATGATGTTGTGGCGAATGGCGGCCAGTCCGCCCGCGCGCTCCAGCGCCGCGCGCCGCGCCAGCATGCAGCCGCCGGCGGCAGCGGCGGCCGGACTTTTGGGATTGTTGACGGCGCCGAAGGGGAACAGCATGTCGAAGAAAAATACAAAAGCGGGGATCAGGAAATGCTCGGCGTAACTTTTGCACGACAGCCGCGCCATCAGCGACACCAAAACCTTACCGCCGTCTTGCGCGCGCGACACCAGGCTGCGCAGATTGTCACGGCCATGGGCGATATCGGCATCGGTGAACCAGAGGAATTCCGGCGCGGGGTCGAAAACATTGGCGCTGGCATGGTCGCAGCCCTGCTTCATCGCCCATAATTTTCCGGTCCAGCCACTGGGGCGCGGCGTGCCGCTCAGCACCGTCAGGCGCTCTGAGTCCAGCGCCCGCGCCAGTTCGCCCGTGCCGTCGCTGGATTGATCGTCCACCAGCACAATGCGGAAGGAGCCGGGATAGTCCTGGGCCAGCAGGCTGCCGATGCTCTGCCGGATCACGTCGGCTTCGTTGCGGGCAGGCACCACCGCGACCACCGATGGCCAAGTTTCCGGTTCCGGGACTGGGCTGGTATCGCGCTCCCGCAGCAGCCAGAAGCCGCTCCGAAACAACAGCAGATAAAGCCAGACCGCCAGGGGCACAAAACCGAACAGGATACCCGCGATCATTTGAGGTACCCGTTGTTGCCGAACCAGGTCAGAGCGTCCTGCAGACCTTCTTTGTAGGGGCGCGCGGTATAGCCCAAATCCCGCTTGGCTTTTTCGGAGCTGAAGAACATGCGATAGCGCGACATGCGCAAGGCATCGACGGTGAGGAACGGCTCCTTGCCGGTGACGCGGGCCAGTCCTTCCGCCGCCCAGGCCAAGGGGAAAAGGGGCTCGCGGGGAATTTTCCAGTTGGGCGCGCGGCGGCCCGACAAAAAGGCGATGTCGCCCAGCATGGTCTGGAGCGCCACATCGCTGCCGCCCAGAATGTAATTCTCGCCGATCTTGCCTTTGTCCAAAGCCAGCAGATGACCCTGGGCCACGTCATCGACATGCACCAGATTGAGGCCAGTATCGACAAAGGCGGGCATGCGCCCCGTGGCGGCTTCCACGATCACCCGGCCGGTGGGGGTGGGCTTGATGTCGCGCGGGCCGATGGGGGTGGAAGGCGCAACAATCACGGCGGGGAGTTTTTCGCTTCCGATCAGGCGTTCGACTTCGCGCTCGGCCACCAGCTTGCTGCGTTTGTAGGCGCCGATCACGCTTTGCGGCGTGTGGCGCGAGGTTTCATCCACCGCCGCCACGCCCGGCTTCAAGGCCGCGACCGAAGAGGTATAGACCACCCGCTCCACGCCGGTTTTCAAGGCCGCGCCCATGGTGGCGCGGGCGCCGGCAAGATTGTTGCGCTCGATCTCGCCCGGATCGCGCGCCCACAAGCGATAGTCGGCGGCGACATGGAACAGGTAACGCGCGCCCTTCAGGGCGGCGGCCATGGAGTCTTCGTCGCGCATGTCGCCGGCGACCGGTTCGCAATGCACGCCCGCGATATTAAGGCGCGAGGCGCTGGGGCGCATCAGCACCCGCACATGCAGGCCCCGCGCCACCAGGGCACGTGCCACGGCGGACCCAACAAAGCCGGACGCTCCGGTGACCAGCGCGATGTCAGACATTGCTGGACCCCGCAAAAGCTTTGCGGCCTTCGACTCCCTGCCAATAAAGCAAAGCAGGCACCCCCAACACGATCTCGCGCGCCCGCTTGAGCAGCGATACCGCTACCCCCATCTCGGCGGGCAGTCCGAACAAAGGCGCCAGCATGGCATAACCCCATTCCTGCACGCCGATGGCGGCAGGCACCGGCGCGGCGATGCTGCGCAAGGTGCAAAGCAGAGCTTCCAGCGCCACCGCATTCCAAAAGCCGATCTCCCCACCAATCAGCCGGAAAGCGATATAAGTGCCGCCGCCCGCCCCGATCCAGGCAACAAGATGCCATGCCGCCGAGGCCGCCAGCCGGGAGCGGGAATTGTAAAGCGCTTCCATCACGGTATGGAGGGAGATGCCTTGCTTGGCCTGCGGAAAAAAGCGGCCGGCGAGTTTTTCCGCGAAGCTGGCGCCTCTCTTTTGCAGGAATATCAGCAGGGCGATTCCGGGAATTGCCAAAAGCAGCACCGCCAGCATCGCCTGAGTCAGAGGGCCGGAGCCGTCCAGATGGCGGAATTGGGTGAATCCCAGCCCCAGGCCGAACGCCAGGAACACCACCTGCGCCATGGCTTCGGTGGTGGCGTCGGCAGCGATGGATGCCGCCGCATAGGTCCCATTCATGCCCTTGAGCACCATCAGCCGCGCCGCCGCCACCATGCCGCCGACCGGCGAGAAGGGCGAAATCTCGGCAATGGAATCGCGTACCAGCCGGGCGATATAGAAATCCAGCATGGAACGGCGCTGCGCGGGCGGCAACAGACAAGACCAGGCAAAAGCCAGGCTGATAAAAACCACCAGGGCATAGAGGCAGAGCAGCGCCAGACCGCCGAATCCGGCCCGGGCGACCGCCGCGAACACCGCGTCAAATCCGATCGACCAGACCAGATAAACGGCCGCGACAACGCCGGCCAGCAGCGCGACGGCAACCCCGATCTTGGGCGCCCACTTCATTAGGCCGGCAGCGGCTTGGCGCGGAAGCTCCACAGGCGCATGGCGCCCAGCGCGGTTTCCGCCAACTGCGGCAGGAAACTGGGACGCAGCAATTCCTTGTCGAACACGCCCATGCGGCGGCGGTTCTCGGAATAGCAGTCTTCCAGGAAGCGGCGGAAAGTGAAGCCGTCCAGGAACACAGACGCCTGGGTGGCGGTAAATTCCTTGCCGTCGTTCAAATCCTTGCCGCGCTTGGCGGTGCCGATCATGCGGCCCAGCGCCCGCATGTAATAGCGCAAGTCGGTCAGGGGCAGCGCCAGCCGGGCCAGGAACCCTTTCTGCGCCTGGTTGTAGGCCATCCAGTTGACGAAGAAGACGATGTGGCGGGTTTCCTCATACATCAGGGTTTCGAAGATGGCGAACATCTCCTTGGGCAGGAACTGCGACTGCATGGCGATCTTGAAGACGCCAAAGCCCAGGAAGGAATCCATGCATTCGCCGAAACCGAAATCCTTGAAGCGGGTTTCGACATTGTCACTGACATCTTCCAAGGGACGTTCGGCCGCATCGATGCCGTATTTGTCGATCATCACCCGGATCAGCTTGGCATGGCGGGCTTCCTCGAACCCCTGCAGCGCCACGGCTTCCTTCATCACCGGATCGCTTACCGTCTTGACGAATTCCGCGACAATCGCGCCGGCCCGGCGCTCGGTATAGAAAACCTCTTCCCAGAAAGGCACGGATTTGAGCCGCTGCAACGCCGCCGCGTCCAATTCCGGCCAGGGCAGGGTTTCCGGGTCGAACTCGGTATAGGTCTGCATGAAATGCTTGCAGAACGTGTCGCGATGTTCCGGCGATCCGATTTTCATCACGCAGCTTTCTTTTTGGGACCAACGAACTTCAGCGCCAGCCGGGCCATGAAAGGCACAAAACGCGGCCGCTTGAGGCGGTTGTCATAAGGTTTGAGCCGCCGGTCATTCTCGGCCACGCAGGTGGCGATCAGTTCGCCGACATCGATATCCGATCCCAACTGTTCGGCCCCACTGAGGGTGAAGTTGTTGTCCTGCTGGCCGTTGGAGACATCGGACGCGATGCCCATGCGCTCATAGATCAAAAACAGCCAGACCGCGAAAACCTTGAGTTCGAAATAGGGCCTGCGCCACCAGGCCATGTTGCGGCGATGCCAGGCGACCCAATTGACGAAAAACAGGATGTGGCGCGCTTCCTCATTTACGACGGGATCGAAGGTCTGGACCAGTTCCGGCGGAAAATAGCCGGTATCCTTGGCGGCCTTGAACAGACCGAAGGCGAAGAAGGAATCGATGCACTCGCTATAGCCGGTGACCATGAAGGCCCATTCCGGGTCCTTGGGCTTTTCATAGACCGGCTCGGGCGCCAGCTTGATGCCATAGGCCTCGACCAGATTGGCCAGCACATGGCGGTGACGGCGTTCCTCGAAGCCGTTCAGCTCGATCGCCTTGCGCAGCAGGGCGTCCGGCACGCTTTCGGCATAGGTGCAGACATTCAGCCCGGCGCGGTTTTCGGTCTGTACCGCGATGTCCCAGATGGGCAGCGCGGTGATGCGCTTCTCGGCTTCCTCGCCCAGCTTGGGCCAGTCCAGCACCGCCGGCTTGTAGGGATCATGGGTGTCCAGCAGGGTCTTGCAGAACAGCCGCTTATGCTCGTCGCTGCCGAACTTGATCGGTCCGTCACCGGGCCACAGGCCGGTGTCGCGGGTCAGATCGGGCGGAATGGCGAAAGCGTGGCTCACAAGCGCTCCTGTGTGGCTATTGCATTACCCTTTTGGGGCCCTCAATTGAACCGCAAAATGCGCACCGGGGTCATTGATCTAAATCATTGAATCTGTTGGGTCAAAAAGTCGCCAAAGCCGCCGGTCCGGATGGCGTTCGCCGCCAAATGACCGGGCAAGGCCGGGTCGGTCAGAGCGGCCAGTTCCCCGGCATATTGATAACCAGGGGCCGATCCGGGATAGGGCCCGGTGGCGGGATGCAGGTAAATCTCGCTCAGGCCCTCCGGCAACTGCTCGATAAGCCCCCTCAGGCGCGTCTGTGTCATGGCGCCCGACCAGGCCAGGCCGAAGACCTGATCGGGCGAGGCGATCCCCGCCCGGCGGAAGCGGCGGCGCAAGCTGCGCGCGAAAGGCGCGGTCAGTGCGACAACGGCCGAAGCTTTGCGCGGCTCGATCCGGCCCAGCACGCTTTGCGGTTCCAGCGGCACCCGCGCGCCTTTCACGCCATGGGCTTTCGCGATGTTCACCATCAGAGCGGCAATGGTGGGATGGAGATGAAAATGCTTATGGGCGTTGACATGGTCCAGCTTAAGCCCGGTTGCGGCAAAAGCCTCGAACTGGGCGCCGATCTCCGCCGCCAATTGCGCCCGCACCTTGGGCAAAAAAAACATTGCCGCGCCGGCGCGCGCCATGTCGGTGCGGAAATACCCGCTGGAATTCACCAGATCGGGCACCGCCTTCGCAGGCAACACCGGTTTGCCCTCGACCAGCACCAGATGCAGCCCGACACGGAGTTTCGGCATGGTCTTGGCGCGCGTCACGGCATCATGGGCGCACGAGCCCGCCACCATCAGGCTGGCGGCGGTGAGAATGCCGTCCCGATGGGCGCGTTCAATTGCGTCATTGACTTGGATGGCCGCGCCGAAATCGTCGGCGGTGACGATGAGACTTTTCAAGGGTTTTGGCCCTCGCCCTTCGACAAGCTCAGGGTGAGGGCCAAAACACAGTCCTCATCCTGAGCTTGTCGAAGGATGGATGGCCGGCGCGGATGCCGGCCACGACACGCGCTCACGAAACGATCATGTCTTCGCGGTTCTTGAGGAACTGGAAGAACTCCACGCCCTCACGCAGACGCCGCACCATCATATCGCGCGAGGTCAGCATTTCCTTCACGATCTCCATGATCTTGGAGGGGCGGAAATAGAACTTCTTGTAGAAGTCCTCCACCGAATCGAAAATTTCGGTGTGGCCCAGATGCGGATAGTTGAGCGGCGCGATCTGGGTGCCATCGTCGGTCAACAGATCGACATCGCTGGCGAACCAGCCATTTTCCTTGGCTTGCTTGTAGAGGAAGGTGCCCGGATAGGGCGCGGCCAGCGATACCTGGATGGTGTGCGGATTGACTTCCTTGGCGAAACGCAGGGTTTCCTGGATGGTTTCGCGGGTCTCGCCCGGCAAGCCCAGGATGAAGGTGCCGTGCACCACAATGCCCAGCTCGCGGCAGTCCCGGGAAAAACGCTTGGCGACGTCGACCAGCAGGCCCTTCTTGATGTTGTGCAGGATCTGCTGGTTGCCGGATTCATAACCGACCAAGAGCAGGCGCAAGCCATTGGCCTTCATCACTTCCAGGGTCTTGCGCGGCACATTGGCCTTGGCGTTGCACGACCACACCACCTTCAGCGGACCCAGCGCCTTGGCGAGTTCTTCCACCCGGTCGTGATTGTCGGTCAGGGTGTCGTCGTCAAAGAAAATTTCCTTCACCTCGGGGAAATTCTCTTTCACATATTTCACATCCTGCACCACCCGGTCGATGGACATGAAGCGGTATTTGTGCCCGCCGATGGTCTGCGGCCACAGGCAGAAGGTGCAGCGCGACTTGCAGCCACGCCCCGTATACCAGGACATATAGGGATGCAGCAGATAGCCGCCGAAATACTTCTTCACGTCGAGCTGCTTGTAGAACGGCAGCACCGAGGGCAGCTTGTCCATATCGACCAGGATTTCGCGCTCCGGGTTGGAGACGATCTCTCCCGAAACATTGCGATAGGTCAGGCCCTTGATAGTGGACCAGTCCGCGCCGCTCGCCAGTTCCTGAATGGTGAAGTCGTATTCGTTGCGAGCGACGAAATCCAGTTCCGGGCAGGCCTGCATGCTCTCAACCGGCTCAACCGCCACCTTGGCGCCGATGAAGCCGATCTTGGCGGTGGGATTGATGGCACGCACCAGACCGGCGGTCTTGACGTCGGACTTGAAGCTGGGCGTGGAGGTATGGATGACGATCAGCTCATGCGCCTTCACATCCTCCTCGATGTCCTTGAAGGAGAGATTGTGGGGCGGCGCGTCGATCAAGCGCGAGCCCGGCACCATCGCGGCCGCCTGGGCCAGCCAGGTGGGAAACCAGAAGCTCTTCACTTCCCGCTTCATCTGATAGCGCGCACCGGCGCCGCCGTCATAGCCGTCGAAGGACGGGGCTTGGAGAAAAAGGGACTTCATCATCGTCATACCTCACCCCGGGCACCCGGGGACCTTAAGGGAACTTTTCAGGTCTCAGACCCAAATATCAGATTTGGGACATAGCGCCCGAAGGCTCTACCGCAAAGTGGGTCCCGCGCCAATGCACGGTTTCGCCAAACAACGAAACCAGGAATACCGCGAAGCTTAACAGATCGCGCAAGGGCATCAGCCAATAGGGACCGGCATAGGTACCGAAATGCCCATCAATCCGGCTTTTCAGGACCAGACGCGCCATCAGGGCCAGCGCCAGGATTCCCAAGCTGACAGGGTTAAAACCCAGCATGGCCGCGGCCATCAGCGCAAAGGCGAAACCATGGGTGACAATGCTTCCCAGATGGCCGACCGGGCTCACCAAGCGGATGGTACGGGTCCAGCGCAGCTCATGGCGGAACAATTCTAGCGCGCTGTTCTCGGCTGCGGTATGGCCAACGCCCATGGCCGGTATGGCCAGGGTATAACCTTTGCTGCGGACCGCCCGGCCCATTTCATAATCGTCGGCCAGCTGGTCGGCGAAAGCGGCAAAGCCGCCGACCTCATCCAAAGTCTCGCGCCTAAGCGCGATGGTGGAACCGAAGCAGGGCGCGGCCAAGCCCAGGGAGGTGCCCACCACCGCATTGGGCAGGAAGGTATAAGACGTACTCATGGCGGCAAGCGACGACCACAGCCTGTGGCCGTCCTTGGCCGGTTCACCGGTATAAAGGCAGGTGACGATCCCCACGCCGGGGCGCGCCAGGGCGGCGGTGACCTGGGACAGCCATTTGCGACCCACCGCAATATCGCTATCCGATAGAACCAGCGTGTCGTGACGCGCCTTAGGCAGCATGTTGATCAAGTTGGACACTTTGGCGTTGGAGCCGTACAGCGCCGCATCGATCACGATTTCTGTGTCGCAATGCGGATATTTGGCCTGCAACGTCCGCACAACCGCGATGGCGGGATCATGTTGATCATGCACGCCGAACAGGATCTGCACCGCCCCGTCATAGTCCTGGGCGAAAAAGGTCTCCAGATTGCGCGCCAGCTCCGGCTCACCCTGGTGCAACGGCTTGAGGATGGTCACCGCCGGGCTGTGGGGCGTGGGACTTTGCGGAGCCTGCATGAAGCGGCCCACCAGCATGGCAGCCAGCAGGGTATAGGCTGTGCCCACAAGCGCGACCGCCGCCAAGCCCCAGCCCAAATCCATAAAGAACAACTGCATGCTCACGTTCTAAGACACCCCTGCCCCAGATACTTATTAGAGCATCGATATTCGAGGGGGGAAGGGCCAATAGGTGACATTTTGCGACAATTGGAAATTATCCCGCTATTTTTAAGCCATTGATATATATTGACTAATTGTAATCCTGCGGTCTGGAAGCCTGATAGGCCCACCGCCTGGCCTAATAGGGAGGGACGATGGCCACACGCCAGGCCACTCCGGAAGGCCATTCCGGCCTTTCAACAATCCCTGTTTTTGGCCGGCCAAATGTTGCGCACGGCACCATTCCATTTTCGCGATGCGCACCCGCGGACGACGATTGCGTTTGATGTCGTTCCGAAAGACTAGAGCAAGTTGGGACCAGATTGAATCGCCTGCGTTGGGTTGCGGCGAGGCGATCCGCCAGGGTCGGTAGCGACAGCGTACCGACGCGCGAAGAGCGTATCGGGGAATACGGTCGAGCGCGGCGACACCGCGGGCGCCCGCCGCAACCCAACCCGAAGGGCCGGGGTCTTTTGCGTCGTGGGTTCGTCGAAAGGCTTGCCCGTATTCCCGATACGGGCTGCGCCCTTCTCCTGCCCCGCGCGGCATAGCCGCGCAATTGGAAAATCGGCGTGCGACGCACGCCGGGGCCACAAAATCCCTCCGGCGCAGCGGTTCAATCTGGTCCCAACTTGCTCTAAGCGCGGCGCCTGGTGTGAACGGTTTTCGAGGTGGCGCGGCGGGTCTTGGCGGCGGCCACCAAGAGCAGCCAGTTGCCAATCAGACGCACCGCGCTGGCATGCCAGGCCTGGCCAGGCAAGGCGCGCCGTATAACGTCCTGATAGGGACCAAGATCGGCTTTCGCGCCGATGGCGGCCAAACGGTTCTCGGTGGCACGGTCGAAATAATGCTCCGGGATCACGGGCCGCTCCACCGTCTTGCCCGCAAGAAAATTGGCCATGTCGCGCAGATATTCGCGCCCCAAGGTGCCGGGGTCATATTCCGGATGGCCTTGCAGAAAAACGAACTGGCTGTAGCCGGGCAGCTCACGGATGAAGATGTCGGCCTGACCGTCGGCTTCCCCTTTGGCCGCAAGGCGCGCCAGCACGCGATAGCCTTTTGCCGTCAGATCGCTTTCGGCAATATCGCTGCGCCGCGAATGCGGCACCGGCACAGCGGCGAAGGCATTGAAGAACAGCGGATCGTCCTGTGCCTGACGGCTGTCATAAACGCCGGACAGTTTGCGCAGCAGCGGCCGGTGGACGATCCCGTCCAGATGCAACACCGCGGCCTGCGCCGCGAGACCGGAAAAGAGCGTGGAGATGGTGCCGGTTTGGGCCCAGTCGATCAGTTCGGTCAGTTCCGCCCAATAGGGCTCCTGGCGTTGATCGGCCGTGCCCGGCTGGGCGCCGGTGACGATCAAAGCGTCGATATTGGCAGCCTCAAGGAAAGCGGCGTCATCGTAGAATCCCGCCATGCGCGCGCGCGTTTCCGCAGCGCGCGCGATGGTGCGCAAAGAGAAAAGACGCAGCCGCACATCCAAGGGACCGGCCGCCCCCTTGAGCAGGCGCGCGAATTGAAGCTCGGTGGTCCGAAGCGCCGCGTCGGACATGTTGTTGACCAGCCCGACATGAATGGCGGTACGGTTGCGGCCGCTGCCCAGCAGAAACTGCTCCACCTGACTCATTACGCCACCTGAAAAATCCGCGAGACACGGATGGTAGCGGCGAGTGGATTAACAAAAGCTCGGCGCAATACTGGACCCGAACCGGGTCTGCGTTAACTGTACCCGTATGCGGCTAGTGTCGTGGTTTTGAAGTTCGCTAACACCCAATATAGAGGTCATGCGAATTTCGGAATCGGGACACGAGCGCCCGCGCGAAGCCGATTGCAAGGCAAGACCCGTATCAATTCGAAACAGAGCGGCGGCCTGATTTATGCCCGCACCAGTTCCGGCCTGATCCGTCTGCAAAGACGGCGCTCGGGCAAGGGCGGAAGCCTGACGGCATAGCGGATTTGCGTACCGACAATGCGCATCGCTTCGGCCGCATAGGGGATCATGCCGGGATGGCAGCTGCCATGCACGGGCACGTCCAATCCGCCCAGACGCTGGGCACATGCCTCACCCTCATCGCCGAACGGATCGAACTGGGCGGTATGGGACGCTTTAACGATCCGCTAATGGCAAAGGGCGCATAAAGAGATGGGGCTTTTTTGCGACCGTATGACTATCGAACCCCAACAGGCCAGCCGCGTGCGCTGCCGCCCGATCGCCGAAAGCGATTTTGACGGCTTGGCCGATCTTTTGACCCGTGGCATCCCACGTTCCAACCGCGATCACTGGATGCGCGGTTTTTCGCGCTGGAAAAAGCTTCCGGTCGTCGAAGATGTTCCGCGCTACGGCTATGTGCTGGACGGCCGGTTCGGACCGGTGGGCGCGGTCCTGCTGATTTCCTCCAAGCGCGGCGGCCAGATTCTCTCCAATATGTCGAACTATTATGTCGATCCCCAGTGGCGCAGCCAGGCCGGCCATTTGATCTCGCTTGCGACCAAGCTCGAGCATGTCACCTATCTCAACGCCTCGCCCGCGCCACAGACCTGGCGGACCCTGCAGTCTCAAGGTTTTGTGCCCTACAATTTCGGCCGCAGCGCCGTCTTCGCCTGGCCTGGCCGCGGCACGGTTAGCGAAACCATCCCCGGCAATCTGGCGGAAGCGCAATTGCTGCGCGACCACCGCGAGATGGGCTGGATCAGCCTGACGGTGGAAAAAGACGGCATTGTGTCGCCCTTTGTGCTGAAGCCCTACCGCCTGGACAAGCCGCCGGTCGAGGTGATGGAGGTTATGTTCTGCCGCGGCGCCGAGGATTTGCGCCGCTGTGCCCCGGCCCTGGCGCGATATTTCCTGCCCCGCGGCTCCTTGGGCTTTGTGATTGACGGTGATATGGAAGGGCTCCTATCGCACTATAGCGAAGGCAAGGAGCCGCGTTACTTCAAGGGACCCTACCGTCCCATTCTCGGTGACCTTGCCTATACCGAGAAAGTCGTTTTTGGATGACCATTCACAGCCAGCCCGCCACCCGCACCTGCGCACAGGTGCTGGTGGATCAACTGCGCCTCCAGGGCGTTACCCGCGTTTTCTGCGTCCCCGGCGAATCCTATCTGGCGGTGCTGGATGCGCTGCGTGACAGCGGCATCGCCGTCACCGTCTGCCGCAATGAAGGCGGCGCCTCGATGATGGCGGAAGCTTGGGGCAAGCAGACCGGGCGGCCGGGCATTTGTCTGGTCACCCGCGGGCCCGGCGCCACCAACGCCGCCGGCGGCATTCATATCGCGCAGCAGGATTCCACGCCCATGATCCTGTTCGTGGGACAGGTCGAGCGGGAACATCGCGGCCGCGGCGCTTTTCAGGAAATGGACTATCGCGCCTTTTTCGGCGGATTGGCCAAATGGGTGGCGGAAGTGAACGAGCCCGAACGCATGGGTGAGATGGTAGGCCGCGCCTTTGCCACCGCCATGGCCGGGCGCCAAGGTCCGGTGGTGTTGTCGCTGCCGCATGACGTGCTGCCCCTGGCCTCGTCATCCCCCGATGTGCCTTTTGTGGAGGCGCTGGAAACCGTGCCCGGCGACGCCCAGATGACGGCGCTGGAGGATCTGCTGGCGCAAAGCGAGCGTCCCATGCTGATCCTGGGCGGCGGAGGCTGGAACGAGAAAGCCTTGGGCCGTATCGCCAACTTCGCCGAACGCTTCGGGGTGCCGGTCTGTACCTCGTTCCGGCGCGCGCATCTGTTCGACCCCCTGCATCCCAATTATGCCGGTGACCTGGGGCTGGGCGCCAATCCCAAACTGGTGGCGCGGGTCAAAGCCAGCGACCTGGTGATCGCCGCCGGCGCCCGGCTCAACGAACTCACGTCTCAAGGCTACACATTGTTCGACATTCCCGTGCCCCAGATGAAGCTGGTCCATGCCTATCCCGGCGCCGAAGAGATCGGGCGGGTTTATCGGCCGCATCTGGGCATCCATGCCACGCCTGCGGCTTTCGCCGCTTCTCTCGACAGGCTCAAGCCGCGCCGCGCGCCCGCCGCTGTCGGCCCCGCGCATCAGGACTATCTGGATTGGTCCGAACAATCGCTGCCCCAACCGGGCGCGGTCAATCTGTCCCAGATCATGATCTGGCTGCGCGAGCATCTGCCCGCCGACGCCATCCTCTGCAACGGCGCGGGCAACTATTCCGGCTGGATTCATCGCTTCTACCGCTTCCGCCGCCTGGGCACCCAGATGGCAACGGTCTGCGGCTTTATGGGTTATGGCGTGCCCGCTTCGGTGGCGATGAAAAGCCTGTATCCGGCACGCACGGTTCTGGCCGTCAATGGCGACGGCGATTTCCTGATGAATGGCCAGGAGTTCGCCACCGCCGTTCAATATGGACTGCCCGTTATCGTGCTGGTGTTCGACAACGGCACGCTGGGCACCATTCGCATGCATCAGGAACGGGAATATCCCGGCCGGGTCAGCGGCACGGATCTGGTCAATCCGGATTTCGCCGCGATGGCGCGGAGCTTCGGCGGCTTTGGCGCCACCGTGGAGAAAACGGCGGACTTCGCGCCCGCCTTCCTGGCGGCCCAGGCCAGCGGCCTGCCCTCCATCCTGCATGTGAAGTTCGATGCCGAAGGCATCACGCCGACGACGACGATCTCGGCCATCCGTGCGAAAGCCTTAAACTCCTAGCGCCACCCGTATAAGTGCCGCGCGCTCCGGTGATTTTAGCCGGTAAAGGCTAAAAAGCCGGAAAACAGCGAAAATAGTATCTTGTAAGACAAGGTACCGTGTGATAGACAATAGCGCATGGTCGAATCTCTGCAAATCCAGCTCAAAAAAGGCGTCTTGGAAATGTGCGTGCTGGCGCTGCTCTCCCATGGCGACAACTACGCTTACGACATCGCCAGCCGCATGGCCGAAGCGGTGGGGATGGGCGAAGGCACCATCTACCCCTTGATGCGTCGCATGCAGAATGACGGGCTGGTCTCGACCTATCTGCAGGAGTCGGGCAGCGGCCCGCCGCGCAAATATTACAAGCTCACCAAAAGCGGCGCGCAGGCGCTGAAGTCGCAAATTTCCGACTGGCAGGCCTTCGAGGCTGCGGTGCGGAAGATTCTGGGAGAGGTAACATGAACCGCGCACATTTCATGGCGCAGCTTCGCGACGGCTTGGCCGGCCTGCACCACAGCGACATCAACGATATCGTGGCCGATTATGAAAGCCACTTCGCCGATGGCGCCGCGGACGGCCGCAGCCAGGAAGAAGTCGCTGCCGCCCTGGGCGATCCGGTGCGCCTGGCGCGCGAATTGCGCGCCGAGATCGGTTTTCGCCGCTGGGAGGAAAATCGCAGCGCGGGCAATTTCCTGGGCGTGGTGCTGGCGTTGCTGGGGCTGGCGACCATCGATTTCATTATTCTGTTGCCCTTCCTTTGCTTCCTGGCCGCGCTGTTCTTCGGTCTTGCGGTCGCCTGTCTGGCCATGGTGGTCGGTGGCGCCTTCCTGCTGTTCAACCTGCTCTGGGGCGGGGTGATGGGCAACACCGCGATGCAATTGCTTGTGGCGCTCGGCCTGATCAGCGGCGCGATCGGTGGCGGCGCCTTGTTGCTGCTGTTGATGGACATCATCGCCAAACTCTTGATCCGCTATGCGCGGCTGCATTTCCGCCTGTTCGATTCCGCCAACAAATCCATCTGAGGAGAAGATCATGGTGCACAAGCTCGCTATCGTCGCCGTTATCGGCCTTTCCGCCTCCGCCGTGTGCATGGGCGCCGCCGCCGCCATTGGCGGCAAGGAATTTGGCGATGGGTGGAAAGGCATGGATTTCTCCATGTTCGACGGCAAGCCGCGCTGCAAAGCCGTGCAAGGCGCCACCGCCACCAGCCGTGACCTGGACTGGGACGGCAGCGATCATGTCGAACTGGCGGTGCAGGGCCATGCCAGCTATACGCCCGGCAATGGCAAGACGGTGCATGTCACCGGCGACCCCCAAGTACTGGCGCATTTAAAGGTGGATGACGGCGACATCGAGATGGATTGCCGCGGCTGGCAGGAACGCACCAAAGACCTGGTGATCACCCTGCCGGGCCGGGAGTTCCGGAAATTCAGCATTGCGGGCATCGGCAGCCTGAGCTTGGACCGGCTGGATCAACGCAAGCTGAAGATCGAGATGGCGGGAGCGGCCTCCATCAAGGCCAACGGCAAGGTTGACGCGCTGGATATCGAAATGGCGGGCATCGGCGATGCCGATTTCGGCAAGGTGACCGGGCGCGAAGCCAAAGTGGAAATCGCCGGCATCGGCAAAGCCGATATTGCGCCCAGCGAGGAAGCGCAAATTGAAATTGCGGGGCCCGGCCAGGTCACGCTGCACAGCAATCCCAAGCGTCTGGAAACAGAAATCGCCGGGCCGGGCCGCATTCACAAAGTCCCCGGCGACGGCTAGTGCCCCGATTCCGAAATTCGCATATAGCGCGATATCGATGGGAATGCGAACTTCGAAACCACGACACTAGGGCCAACTCGACAAATCGATGGGACGGGCCTATGTCCCGCCCCATGGCCTTAACCCTGCAAATCGGTGACGTCACGATTCCCGGCCGCGTGCTGACCGCGCCCATGACCGGCGTTTCCGACCTGCCCTTCCGCCGCATCGCCAGCCGTTGCGGCGCCCCCTATGTCGCCACGGAGATGGTGGCCTGTGACAGCTTCGCGCGCGGCCGTCCCGATGTGGTGCGCCGCGCCGCCATCGGTGACGGCTTGCCTCTGATGGTGATTCAGCTGGTGGGACGCACACCCGAATGGATCGCCAAGGGCGCCAAGCTGGCCGAGCAGGCCGGCGCCGACATCATCGATTTCAACATGGGCTGTCCCGCGAAAGAGGTAACGGGGGCGCTGTCGGGCTCGGCGCTGATGCGCGAACCGGAACTGGCGGCGCGGCTGATCGCAGCGGCGGTGAATGGCACCTCGCGTCCCGTCACCCTGAAGATGCGGCTGGGCTGGGACGATAACAGCCGCAACGCGCCGCAAATCGCGCACCTTGCCGAACGGCTGGGCGTGAAAGCCATCACCGTGCACGGCCGCACCCGCCAGCAATTCTATGGCGGCAAGGCGGACTGGCGCGCGGTTGCCGAGGTCAAGAAAGCAACCCGCCTGCCGGTGATCGTCAATGGCGACATCACTGACGCAAAGTCAGCACGCGACGCCTTGACGCTGTCCGGCGCCGATGCGGTGATGATCGGGCGCGGCGCCTATGGCCGGCCCTGGATCGCACCGGCATTGGAAAAGGCGCTGAAGGATGGAACGGAAATGTTAGAGCCGGACCTTGCCTCGCGTTTAGGCATTGCGCTTGAACATTTCACAGACACGCTACGCTTCTATGGCGATGCGCTAGGCCTGAAAATATTCCGCAAACATTTGGGCTGGTATGTCGAACAGGCATTATGTCCTGTCGATCCGGCCCTGCGGCGCGTCACCAAGGCCCGTCTGTGTCAAATTGACAACCCAAGCGGAGTGGAATCGGCCCTAACGGAGCTCTGGGCCGCACTTTCGCCCGATTCAGCCCTTCCAATTTCCGCATCCGCTCATATGTAAGGGCCCGGCGAGACTTTCCGCCCTGGGGACTTTATTTGTTTTCGGATGTCTGTGGCGGATAATGCCAATCGTCATCCTGGTCAGCGAACCTATTGAGGGATTGATGTCGCGTTTTATTTTGCCCGCCCTGATGATGAGCCTGGTTCTGGCCGCCTGCGATCGCCCGCAGCAGCAGCAGCAGATGCCGCCGGCCAATATCGGCTACACAATTGTGAAGGAACGGCCGGTGCCATTGATGGTCGAATTGCCGGGCCGCACCAATCCTTTCGCGGTGTCCGAGATTCGTCCGCAGGTTTCCGGCATCATCCAAAAGCGGCTGTTCGTGGAAGGCTCGACCGTCAAACAAGGCCAGCCACTTTATCAGATCGATCCAGCGCCCTATCGCGCTGCCTATGACAGCGCGATAGCGAGTTTGGCCTCCACCAAGGTCAAGGCGGAACGCTATGCCCGCCTGTTGTCCGAGAACGCCATCGCGCCCCAGGACGCCGACGACGCCCGCGCCTCCTATCTCCAGGCCAAGGCCAATGCCGACGCCGCCCGTATCAATCTGGGCTATACCCGCATCGTGGCGCCGATCGGCGGCCGCATCGGAGCCTCCACGGTGACCGAAGGCGCCTTGGTAACGGCGCAGCAGGCCACCGCGCTCACCACCATCTCGACCTTGGATCCCATCTATGTCGATGTCGGACAGTCCAGTGCCGAACTGGTGGCGCTCAAGCGTGCCATCCAGGCCGGCAATGTCAGCTCAACCGGCCCGCTCACGGCGGAGGTTTCGCTGAAACTGGATGACGGCAGTTTTTATCCCGAGAAGGGCAAGCTGCAATTCACCGACGTCACGGTCGATCCCGCCACCGGCGTGGTGCAATTGCGCGCCATCTTTCCCAACCATGACGGGTTGTTGCTGCCCGGACTCTATGTCCGGGCCACCATCAACCAGGGCATCGATCCCAAAGGCATCCTGGCGCCGCAGAACGCCGTCGGCCACGATCAGAAGGGCGAACCCACCGCCTTGGTCGTGGATGCAAAAAATTTCGCGCGGCTGCGCGTGCTCAAGACGGGCCGCGCGGTCGACGGCAATTGGCAAGTGCTGGAAGGCTTGAAGCCGGGTGACAGGCTGATCACCGAAGGCCTGTCCAAGGTGGCGCCCGACATGCCGGTCAATCCGCAGCCGGCCGGCCAGGCGCCCAAGCCCATGTCGGCGGCGCACTAATGTCTCTATCGCGCTTCTTTATCGACCGTCCGGTCTTTGCCTGGGTCATCGCGGTTGTGGTCATGCTGGCCGGCGGTATCGCCGCCCTCAACCTGCCGATTGAGCAGTATCCCACCATCGCGCCGCCGGCGGTGGTGATCAACGCCACTTATCCCGGCGCGGACTCCGAGTCCCTGCAGAATTCCGTCACCCAGGTGATCGAGCAGCAACTGATCGGGTTGGACAACCTGCTGTATTTCTCATCCTCGTCCAACGCGGACGGCACGGTGACGATCACCGCCACTTTCGCCCCCGGCACCAATCCCGACATCGCTCAGGTTCAGGTCCAGAACAAAGTGCAGGCGGCGGTGCCGCTTCTACCCAGCGCGGTGCAACAATTGGGCGTGGAGGTGGCCAAGCAGCAGTCCAACTTCATCATGGTGATCGGCATTTATGACGATACCGGCCGCTATACCAATGTCGACATTTCCGACTTTATCACATCCAAGATGCGCGATCCGCTGAGCCGGGTACCGGGGGTGGGCAACACCATCGTATTCGGCGCGCAGTATGCCATGCGCATCTGGCTGGACCCCTTCAAATTGCAGAATTTCGGCCTGCAGCCCTCGGACATCGCCAACGCGGTGCGCACGCAGAATGTTCAGGTTTCCGCCGGCCAGATCGGCCAGCAGCCCACCGCCAAGGGCGCGGTGATCAACGCCACCGTCACGGCCCAGTCCCGGCTGCAAACCGCCGCGCAGTTCCGCGCCATCATCCTCAAGACTTCGCCCACCGGAGCGGTCGTGCGATTGGAAGATGTGGCGCGTGTGGAGCTGGGCGCGGAAACCTATGCCATCGCCAGCCAGTTCAACGGCTATCCCGCCGCCGGTATTCCCATCATGCTGGCGCCGGGCGCCAATGCGCTCAAGACCGTGGACGCGGTCAAGGCCAAAGCCGAGGAGCTGAAGGCCTCGCTGCCGCCCGGCATGAAGATGGTCTATCCCATCGACAACACACTCTTCATCCGGCTTTCCATCCATGACGTGGTGGTGACCTTGATCGAAGCCATCGCCCTGGTGGTGCTGGTGATGTATGTCTTCCTGCAAAACTGGCGTGCCACCTTGATTCCGGCCATCGCCGTGCCGGTGGTGCTGCTGGGCACCTTCGGCATACTTGCCGCGACAGGCTATTCGATCAACACCCTGACCTTGTTCGCGCTGGTGCTGGTGATCGGGTTATTGGTGGACGATGCCATCGTGGTGGTCGAGAATGTCGAACGCATCATGCGTGAAGAGCGGCTGCCGCCGCGCGAGGCAACCCTCAAAAGCATGCAGGAAATCACCGGCGCGCTGATCGGCATCGGCCTGGTGCTGACCGCTGTGTTTCTGCCCATGGCCTTTTTCGGCGGCTCGACTGGCGTGATCTACCGGCAGTTCTCCGTCACCATCGTCTCGGCCATGACACTGTCCATATTGGTGGCACTGATCCTGTCGCCCTCGCTTTGCGCCACCTTGCTCAAACCGATCGAAGGCGAAGACCATCTCAAGCACGGCGTCTTCTTCAGCTGGTTCAACCGCAATTTCGACGCCTTCCGCGACTGGTATCACAATGCCACCGCCTGGTTCCTGCGGCGCGTCTGGGGCACCATGGTTGCCTTTGCGGGCATCGTGGCACTTTTGGTCGTGCTGTTCATCCGCCTGCCCACCGGCTTTCTGCCCGACGAGGATCAAGGCTTCATCTTCAACCTGATCACTCTGCCCGCCGGAACCACCCAGCCGGCAACCCTGAAGGTGGCGCAGGATGTCGCCAAATATTATTTGGAAACCGAAAAGGCAAATGTCGACTTCGTCTTTGCCGTGGCGGGTTTTTCCTTCGCGGGGTCGGGCCAGAATACCGGCATGGCCTTCACCCATCTGAGGGACTGGAGCGAACGCAAGGGTGCCAACAACAAAGCCAGCTCCATTGCCAACCGCGCCATGATGCACTTCTTCCCCCTGAAGGAAGCCCAGGTCTTCGCCATCACGCCGCCTTCGGTACAAGAGTTGGGCAACGCCACGGGCTTTGACCTGCAGTTGGAAGATCGTGGCAATCTCGGTCATCAAGGCCTGATCGCCGCCCGCAATCAGTTGTTGGGCCTGGCGGCACAAAATCCGTTGCTTCTCGGCGTTCGCCCCAACAGCCTGGACGACACGCCGCAATTGCATGTCGATATCGACCAGGACAAAGCGAGCGCGCTGGGCGTGTCGCTGGACGACATCAATTCCACCCTCAGCGCCGCCTGGGGATCAAGCTACATCAACGACTTTATCGACCGGGGCCGCGTCAAGCGCGTCTATATGCAGGGCGACGCGCCCTATCGCATGACGCCGGAGGACCTGGATCGCTGGTATGTGAAGAGCGCCAATGGCACCATGGCGCCCTTCTCGTCCTTTGCCACCTCGCGCTGGACCATCGGCCCCGCCTCGCTGACCCGCTATAACGGCCTGCCCGCCATCGAACTGATGGGCCAGGGCGCGCCCGGCGTTTCCACCGGCACGGCGCTGGCGGAAATGCGCAAGCTGGCGCAGCAACTGCCCAAAGAGGTCGGCATCGAAGCAACCGGCCTGTCCTATCAAGAAGAGCTCAGCGGGTCGCAAGCGCCGGCGCTGTATGCCTTGTCCATCCTGGTGATCTATCTTTGCCTGGCGGCGCTGTATGAGAGCTGGGCCATTCCGCTGTCGGTGATGCTGGTGATTCCACTGGGCGTGATCGGTGCGCTGCTCGCCACCTGGAGTCGCGGCTTGTTCAACGACATTTATTTCCAGGTCGGCCTTCTGACCACCATCGGCCTGTCCGCCAAGAACGCCATCCTGATCGTGGAATTCGCGGTCGATGCGGAACGCAAGGGAGCGTCGGCCTTCGAAGCCGCGATGGAAGCGGCACGCCTGCGGCTAAGGCCCATTCTGATGACCTCCATTGCCTTCATTGCCGGCGTCACGCCGCTGGCGCTGGCGCATGGCGCCGGCGCGGGCAGTCAGAATGCCATCGGAACCGGCGTAGTCGGCGGCATGATCACCGCCACCGTGTTGGCGATTTTCTTTGTTCCGGTGTTCTTCCAGCTGATCAACACGCGGCTGCAGCATCACAAATAGACGCGGCGAAACGCCGAAGGCTCGCAGGGCTATGAAATGACAATTTGTCATTGTACCTCGGAAGTGCTTGCCAGCCCGTGATAATTGGGCTTCGATTGCCACACAGCTTCCGCCAGAACGAAGCGTGTATACCCGTGGTCACCACATGCGCTCGCCCAAAAAGAACAACAAGCCACAGGGTGAACACTGGGCCACGGTGGAGGCTCCTACCGTACCGGACTGGGAAGCCGCGCATATTTTTCTGGAAGTCGCGCGCAGCGGCAGTTTTCGCGCGGCGGCGCAAAAATTGCGACAATCGATCAATGCGCTGCGGCGCAGGGTCCATGCGCTGGAACAGGATCTGGGCGTCTCCCTGCTGATACGCCACGTCAATGGCGTGAAGCTGACGGACGAAGGCGCCAAGATTTTCAACGCCGCCCAACGCATGGAAAGCGTTTCATTCGAGCTTTTGCAGACCGAAAATCCTTCCGAAAAGCAGGTCGAGGGCGAAGTGCAGCTGGCCATCACGGAAGGATTGGGGGTTGGCTGGATTTTGCCCCAGGCGCCCGAGTTCTTACGCGGCAATCCCAAGCTGACGCTGAATTTGGTGTGCAAGCAAACGCCGCCCGATCTGCTTCGGCTGGAAGCGGATATTTCGGTGCAACTGGAACGCCCCAAAGGGCCCGATCTCAAGGTCATGAAGCTGGGCTATCTGCATATGATGTTTTTTGCCGCCCCATCCTATATCGATATCCATGGCTGTCCGAAGTCCAGCACGGAATTCGCAAACCACCGCCTCGTCGTCCTGACGGATGACCGGGGGCGCTGGGAAAAGACCTATCAAAATGTCCTGGCCGGCATTTTGCCGTCAAAAACCGTGGTCCTGCGCAACAATGTCAGCAGCGCACATTTCCAATCCGTCGCAAGAGGCGCGGGCATCGGTATTCTTCCCACCTATGTTCAGGCGATCGGCGCCGGCCTGGTTCCGTTGGAGCTGGGAGAAATCACCAAGTACGAAATCTGGCTGACCTACCGGTCCGATGCCAAGCAGATCGCGTGTCATCGCAAGACGATCGACTGGATCGTGCGGGCTTTCGATCCGGGCCGCTTTCCCTGGTTCCGGGAAGAGTTCATTCATCCCGCGCGCTTTGCGGACGTCTATAAGGGACAGGCATTGACCGGACCGCTCACCGTTGCGCGAATCCATCCCTAAGCGGCGCGGCGGCGATCCCTTCGCCCGTTGCGGCCGGTTCGGTCCTCAAATAATATCAACAATGGCGTTGGGCAGCTCTACCTTAAGGGTACCCGTCTTGCCAAAGGTGTCGAATTGCGTTCGGATCGCCGCCCATAAGGCTCAAAAATCGGACCGCATTTTTCAGAACGGTAGCCCATTGCATGCGGTCTCCCAAAAAGCACAAACCCAACGCCAAGCAGTGGTCCGCGGTTCCCCCTCCCGTCGTTCCCGATTGGGAGGCGGCGCATATTTTTCTGGAAGTAACACGTTGCGGCAGCTTCCGGGCGGCGGCGCAGAAATTGCGGCAATCGGTCAACGTCCTGCGGCGCAGGGTCCATGCGCTGGAACAGGATCTGGGCGTCTCCCTGCTGATACGCCACGTCAATGGCGTGAAGCTGACGGACGAAGGCGCTAAAATTTTCAACGCCGCCCAACGCATGGAAAGCGTTTCATTCGAGCTTTTGCAGGCCGGCAATCCTTCCGAAAAGCAAGTCGAGGGCGAAGTACGGCTTTCGATTACCGAGGGGATGGGAATCGGCTGGCTGTTGCCCCAACTGGCGGAATTTCAGCGCGCCAATCCAAGGCTGGTGATGAATCTGCGCTGCGAATCGCGCGCGCCCGATCTGCTTCGCCTGGAAGCGGACATCGCGGTACAGCTTCAGCGTCCCAACGCGCCCGATCTGAAAGTCGTAAGACTCGGCTGCCTGCATATCATGTTTTTCGCCGCGAAATCCTATATCGATACCCATGGCTATCCGGCTACCGTCTCGGACTTCGCCAAGCATCGCTTCGCCGTTCTATCGAATGACGCCGGAAGCTGGGAGGGTTTCTATCGCAACTTTTTTCCGCAGTTTTCGCCCACCGATTTGGTGGTGCTGCGCAACAATGTCAGCACCGGCCATTATTGGTCTGTCGTTCAAGGTATGGGCATCGGCGCATTGCCAACCTATGTCCAGGCGCTTGGTGCCGACCTTGTGCCGCTGGAAATCAATCCCAAGGTAAAAATTGATATCTGGCTGACCTATCGGTCCGAAGCCAAGCGGATCGCGCGTCTTCGCAAGACCATCGACTGGCTGATCCAGGCTTATGATCCGCGCCGCTTTCCCTGGTTCCGGGATGAATTTGTTCATCCCAGCCAGTTTCCTGAACTCTACAAAGGCAGCGCCCTGACGAGTCCACTCACAGCCGTTCGCGCGCGCTGAGAAGCGCGGCACGGACCAGAAATGCCCCTTTTCCGAACACAGCATTCGGGCGATACCGGCCGAAAGGGGAGGCTGGGCGGTCTATATCCTAACCGATAGCGACACGGCCAATATCAACCCCAATACCCTACCCGCCACCGAATTGTTGAAGCTGACGCCCAAATAGGCTTGGGCCATAAAAGGCACTTGCCTACCCGGCTCCCTAAGGAGCCGGGCAGGCAAGTCGACGTGAACGAGACTGATACCTTAGCTTATGCGCTGCCAGATTGTCGTCGTATATCCATTGGCTCCATTCGGTTCCGAGTAGCCACAGCAGGCAAAGACAGTCCCGCTAGCCATCTGCTCGGAAAGGGTGGTGCCACCGAGAACATTGGTGGTGAAGAGAAACGCCCCGCCAATCGTATCACCCACCTTGTAGTCATTACCTCCGTCTCCGCTGACGTAAGCCATTATGATGGTACCGATGCCGATAACGGGAGTATCTTCGCTCCGCGTTGGCGGTGGAACAACCGCCGCATCGTCGATCTGCGATTGCAGATTCGCTTCTGCTGCCTCGGCGCGCGCCGTCTCCGCATCGATATTGTTTTGGAGGGTTGTTAGATCGGCAGACAGGCCTGTGACATCAGAAACTCCAATGGTTGCACTGTCGGTGCTGGTGATAACGACACAGTATCCATTGCCGCCATTGCCGCCCGTGCCGCCGCTGAAACCGACGCCCGTGCCGCTGCCGCCGCCGCCGCCGCCGGCGGCATAACCGCCATTGCCACCATTGCCGCCATTGCCGCTGACCGTCCCGCCACCCGATCCGCCGCCACCGCCGCCCGAACCACCATAATTGAAAAAGTCCCCATTCGAACCATTGCCGCCGGCGCCACCATTGCCGGTTAGGTTGCCAAGGCCGGCGGTGCCGCCACCACCGGAATTGGTTTGGGTACCTCCGGTGGTCTCCAAGCTGTTTTTTCCGCCACCGGCGCTGCCATCACCAACGGGCGTGTTGGCGGCCGGTACACCGCCGCCGGCGCCGCCACCCGCACCGCCCCAAACCGACGATCCGCCAGCGAAGCCGAAGCCAACACCGCTAAAGCGCGAGCTGCCGCCGCCACCACCGCCATATTCGGCGGCATAACCCTTGGCGTTCGATGCGGCATTTGCGCCTTGTCCGCCCGATGCATCCGTCGTTTGCCGGCCGGGTCCGCCGCCGGTACCTGCCGCGCTGGTTCCTGATGTACCTGCCGCAGCCTGGCCGCCACCGGCACCGCCTGCAAAAAAGGTGGCGCCACCGCCGCCGCCGCCGCCGAATGCGGTCGCAAGCGAGCCGAATGTCGAGTTGCCGCCCGCGCCGCCGGAGACACCTGAACTGCCCACACCGCCACCAGCACCACCAGCGCCGCCGGCGCCAACACCAACCGATACAGTCGAGCCGAGCGCGCTGGCGGCAAATTCCACAATGGTTCGCGCGCCGCCACCGCCGCCGGATCCTCCGCCGGCCGCCGAACCAACGCTACGGCCTGGTCCGCCACCGCCACCGCCGCCGGCTCCGAAGAGTATCACCCTGACCCACGCCGCACTGGCGGGCTTTGTCCAGGTACCGGACGAACTAAATGTTTGAATATCAATCGCCATGATCAATTCCTTCGCTAAAATGATCTTCCGGTGGTCACGCCGACGCGCACTTTCCGGCTTGATCGGGTGGACAGAGTAAGAGGCGCCGTCCAGCGCTAGAAATTGCTCCACAGGGACGTGGCGAGATTCTTTGAACCGCCCGCCAAGTCGCGTTGGAAGCGCGCGGCGATTTCCGTCACCGACCTCCTGCCGCAATCTCTCGGATAGGGGACGGGACACTCCGGCGGCCGCACAAAATAACGGGAGACCGGCTGATCCCGCGAAATCGGAGAGGAAAAGCAATTGGTTGCGCGGATGGCAACAATTTCATTGAGAATTCGCGGAAAATCGAATTCATTCAATTCCGTGAGCAACTCAAATCATAAATTCTCCGTCGCCCCGATGATGGACTGGACCGACAGTCCTTGCCGGGTGCTGCATCGCTGCCTAACCAAACAGGCGCTGCTTTATACCGAGATGGTGACGGCGGATGCGGTATTGCGCGGCGATCGCGCGCGGCTGTTGGGGTTCGAAGCGTTCGAGCATCCGCTGGCCCTACAACTTGGCGGCTCCGATCCGGCCAAGCTGGCGGAAGCGAGCAGGATCGCCGCCGATTTCGGCTATGATGAAGTCAATCTGAATGTCGGCTGTCCCTCCGACCGAGTGCAATCGGGGCGCTTCGGCGCCTGCCTGATGCGCGAACCGGCGCTGGTTGCCGATTGCGTGGCGGCGATGCGCGCCGCGGTTTGCATTCCCGTCACCGTCAAATGCCGCATCGGCGTGGACGATCAGGATCCGGAAGAGAGCTTGCGCAGATTGATCGACACCTGCGCCCAGGCGGGCGTGACGGTCTTTGCGGTGCATGCCCGCAAGGCCTGGCTGGAAGGACTGTCGCCCAAGGAAAATCGCGATGTGCCGCCGCTGGATTATGGGCTGGTCTATCGCGTCAAGCGCGAGCGGCCGGCGCTGACCATCCTGGTCAATGGCGGCATCGAGACTCTGGAACAGGCCGAGGAGCATCTGCGCCACGTCGATGGCGTGATGCTGGGCCGGGCGGCCTATCACAATCCCATGCTGTTGACGGAAGTGGATGCGCGCTTCTTCGGCGGCGCGCCAACCGATCTGGAAGCAGCGGTGGAGACTTATGCCGAACATGTCGAGCGCCAACTGCGCCAGGGCGCGCGGCTGCATGCCCTGATCAAGCCGATGCTGGGCCTTTACAACGGTCGTCCGGGGGCGCGGCTGTTTCGCCGCCACTTGAGCGAATATGGGTCACGCGACGGCGCGGGCATTGCCGTGCTGCGCGATGCTTTGGATTTGGTGCGCCAGCGCCGCGCCGCCTGATCAAAGCGCCTGCTTGAGAAATCCGTGAGCACCGCCCCGGTGCCGCAGCGGGTCCGGCCAGGCCGCACTGGGCTTGCCCGGCGCGGCGGTCCATACACGCTTAGATTTTCTGGTCGTACGCACCCACTTCGGGATGTTTCGACAAGCGGGTGTCGATATCCTTGAACATGGCCCGCATATTGGCTTCCGAAGTCGGACTTTCCACCACCACCACCAGCGAGGGCTTGTTGGAAGAGGCGCGCACCAGGCCCCAGGTGCCGTCCTCCAGGGTCACGCGCACGCCATTGACCGTGACCAGGCTGGCGATCTTCTGGCCCAGCAAACTTTCGCCTTTGTCTTTCAGCCCGGAATATTCCTTCACCATCGCTTCGACCACGGCGTATTTTTTGTCGTCGGGACAGAAAGGCGCCATGGTGGGCGAGCCCCAGGTCTTGGGCAGCCCATCATACAGGGCCGACAGTTTCTTGCCTCCGGCGCGGTCCAGCATTTCCAGCACCGCGATGCCCGCGACAATGCCATCGTCATAGCCGTTGCCGATGGGCGGATTGAAGAAGAAGTGGCCGGACTTTTCGAAACCCGCCAGCGCCTTCAATTCGGCGGTGCGGCGCTTGATATAGGAATGGCCGGTCTTCCAATAATCGGTGGTGACGCCATTCGCCTTCAGCACCGGATCGGTGAGATAGAGGCCGGTGGATTTCACGTCCACCACGAATTGCGGATTCTGGAACTTGGCGGATAGATCGCGCGCCAACATCACCCCGATCTTGTCGGCGAAGATCTCGCGCCCCGCATCGTCCACCACGCCGCAGCGGTCGCCGTCGCCGTCAAAACCCAGGCACAGATCGGCGCCCTGCTCCTTCACCGCATGACTCATGGCATGCAGCATTTCCATGTCCTCGGGATTGGGATTGTATTTGGGGAAGGTGAAATCCAGATCGGTATCCATGCCGATCACCTCGGCGCCGATGCGGCGCAAGGCTTCCGGCGCAAAGGCTCCGGCGGTGCCGTTGCCGCAAGCCGCGATCACCTTGATGGGACGCGACAGTCTGTGGCCCTTGGTCACCGCCTGCAAATAGGTTTCGCGCATACCGGGCACCGCGACATAGGAGCCGCCGGGGCGTTCCTTGGCCAAACCTTCCAGCACGATTTTCTTGATCGCGTTGATCTCATCCGGCCCGAAGGTCAGCGGCCGCTGGGCGCCCATCTTCACGCCGGTCCAGCCATTCTCATTATGGCTGGCGGTGACCATCGCCACGGCGGGGCAATCCAGCGCGAATTGCGCGAAGTAGGCCACCGGCGACAAGGCCAGGCCGATATCGTGCACTTCACAGCCGGCGCGCAGCAGGCCGATGGTCAGCGCCTGCTTGATCGAGAGCGAATAGGAGCGGAAGTCGTGACCGGTGACGACTTTCGGCTGCACGCCGATGTCGTGCAGATAGGTGCCCAAGCCCAGACCCAAGGCCTGGATGCCCAGCAGGTTGATCTCCTTGCCGAACAGCCAGCGCGCGTCATATTCGCGAAAGCCGTTGGCGGTGACCTGCGGCAGATTCTCGTAGTCGGCGGTGTTGGGAATGAGATCGGAACGGGGCTTGATCATTGTATCCGCCTGTTGAAATGCGCCGATGTTTTTAGCGGGCCCCATCAGGCATCTCAATGGCCCGCGGGCGCTTTGCGATGCGGCTTCAAGGCGCGTTCCGGCGCTGTTTTTCGTTCAAATGTGCATGATATAGTCGGCGGATGAACAAGGAACTGGCGGCGAAACTCAACCTGCCCGCGCTGGAAAAGGGGTGGGTTTGGCTGGTGGGTGCGGGCCCGGGCGATCCCGGTCTTATCACCGCGCTGGGCCTGCAGGCGCTCTCCCAGGCCGATGTTATCCTCTACGACGCGCTGGTGGACGAGGCCTTGCTGGCCTTGTCGGGCGCCGAGAAAATCTATGCCGGCAAGCGCGCCGGGGTGAGAAGCTGCAAGCAGGACGAAATCTCCGACCTGTTGGTGAAACTGGCCAGGGACAATCAGCGCGTGCTGCGGCTGAAGGGCGGCGATCCCTTCGTGTTCGGGCGCGGTGGCGAGGAAGCCCAGGCGCTGGCGCGTGCCGGCGTGAATTTCCGCATCGTGCCGGGGATCACGGCCGGCATCGGCGGCTTGGCCTATGCCGGTATTCCCGTCACCCACCGCGACACCAATCATGCGGTCACTTTCATCACCGGCCACGGCATCGACGGAAAATTGACCAAGCTGGATTGGGCGGCGGTTTCGCGCGGCGCGCCAACTCTGGTGCTTTACATGGCGCGCAAATTCGCCGGCGAAATCACCCAGGCCCTCCTGGCGGCGGGCCGCAGTCCTAACGAGCCGGCCGCCATCATCGCCAATGCCGCGCGCAAAGACCAGAAAGCCGTCATCACCACCCTCGCCAATCTGCCGGCGGCGGCCGAGACCGCGCCCACTTTGACCATCCTGGTGATCGGCGAGAATGTGCGGCTGGCGGAAGAACTCAGTTGGATGACCGAAATAGCTTGAAATGTTGCTCCTTCACGACCAAATCCTATGTTATCCTATCAGGTAGTTGGACGGGTTAGAGCATGGCCAAAGTCATTGAGCGTTCAATAAAGCCGGGAAAAGGCAGTCTCTCGAAGAAGACTATTCTCCGAGACAGCGCCACTGGTCAATTTGTTACTGTTCATACGGTAAGTGCAAACAGCAGCACATTCACAAGCGATCTTGGCAAAGCATTTCGCAGCAATGTGAGCGCCGCGTTGAAAAAAAAGAAATAGTGCACCACGGCCATGCTTTCGCTTGAAAAGCCACGCCTGTGGATCGTCGCTGGTCCGAATGGATCGGGCAAAAGCACGCTTTATGGCCGAACAGACATTAAAGACTTTGGTCGCTCCGTATGGATTATCAATCCAGATATTTTGGCGGCGCACATTGCAAAGCAAGAACGACTTCCCCTGCGACGTGCGAATGGTGAAACGCTAGATCGAATTCATGCCTGGCTACGAATTTCTATACGGACCTATAAAACAGTTGGAGTCGAAACAGTTCTTTCGACCCCAAAATACCGCAGGCTGGTCCGTTCTGCCAAAGCACATGGCTTTGAAATTAGATTACTATATGTGACACTCAAAACTGCACAGATGAATATTGAGCGCGTGCGAAATCGCGTAAGGGAGGGAGGGCACGACGTTCCGGTCAAAAAAATAGTGGAACGCCGCGAACGATCGTTCAAGCAATTGCCGTGGTTTCTTGATCAAGCAGACTTCGCACTCATCTACGATAATTCCGGAAAAGAACCCACGCTTGTGGGGAAAAAAGAAAATGGCGTCATCGTTGTCGACCCATTGGCACCGAGTGAGATATTGAGAGCAGTTCTTAGCCTCAAATCTTAAGGATTCGGACCTGTTCTGATCGTTTGCAGTCGCTTCGGTAGCTCTTCCATCACCGCCCGGCGTTCCTGATCGCTCATGGAAAACCAGGCGGTGATTTCTTCCAGAGTGCGCCCGCAACCCTGGCAGAGTCCCGAAACCGGGTCATAGGTGCAAATTTTGACGCAAGGGCTTTCCATGTCTTTGTTTACGCCGCTTTTGGTCAGGAAACCCAATCTTTTCAATCGAGTCCTTTCAAAATGGACATTGGCCTTAACCGGGGTTTAACAGCGCTTACCTAGGCTAGAGGGGTATTTTCGGAAAAAGTCCCCATGGCGAAAGCGCAGTTCCACAAGAACCAGAGGGTCTATGTGAAGCCGGTCGGCACCTGGGCGCTGGTCGAGCATGTGGTGCCGCATTGGGCCAAGGGCATCGATGAGCCGATCCGTATTCACTACGATGTCGGCCTGGGCCGCGAATTCGCCGCCGAGGAATTGCTCAGCGAGGAGCCGATAGGTGACAAAGTCCCCGGCGAAGCGCAGACTTGGCGGGTGATCCGCGCCCGCAACAAATGGCAGCCCAACGAGGACTGCGCCCGTCATCCCATACCCGGGACCTATCCGGTGGTGGTGACCGGCGAAGCCGATTGGGGCGGCTGGCGCGTTCCGGGCGCCGAATACGATCTTGATCCCGCCAAGATGGAAGAACAGGCGCGGTTGATCGCCAATGCGCCGCGCCTCGCATCCTTTGCCTCATCCCTGGTGAGCTGGGCGCGCAGGTCGGGCGAAGACATGCCCAACGAGCTGGCGGAACTGGCGCACCAAGCGCAGGACGTTCTGACCGAGGTCAAGCGGACCAGCTGATGACGGTGCCCGGCCTATTCGACGGCTATGCGAACACCTATCAAACTGTGCGGGACAGTGACAGCGTGACGATTCTGCGCGTCTATTGATTGCGCAGGACGCATTGTTCCGCCTTCCAGGACCGGGCTATAACCCTCCCGCATTTTTGCGGGAACCGCATGCGCACCGAAGAGCCGCGCGCCATTCACCTCGTCGACTATAAGGCGCCGGAATTCCGCATTCAGACCGTCGAGCTGGATTTCTCGCTGGAGCCGGAAGTGACCCGGGTCACCGCCAGGCTGGCGATCGAGCGGCTGTCCGGCAACGGGCCTTTGGTCTTGCATGGGGAAAACCAAAAGCTCCTTTCCGTGGCCTTGGACGACCGCGCGCTGAGCGCCGGCGAGTATCTGCTGGACGACAAAAGCCTCACCCTGCCCAATCCGCCCGCAAAGCTGATCCTGGAGATCGTGAGCCAGATCGATCCGGCCGCCAATACCCAGTTGGAAGGGCTCTTCCTCTCCAACGGCATGTTCTGCACCCAATGCGAGCCGGAAGGATTCCGCCGCATCACCTATTTCCTGGACCGGCCGGACAATCTTTCGGTGTTCACGGTGCGGATCGAGGCGGACCAGGAGCAGTATCCGGTGCTGTTGTCCAACGGCAACCGCATTCAGAGCGGTGCGCTGGCCTCCGGCGAAAATGGCAGCGCACGTCACTTCGCGGTGTGGCACGATCCCTTCCCCAAGCCGTCCTATCTGTTCGCGCTGGTGGCGGGCGATCTCGGCTCCATCCACGACAGCTTCATCACCATGACCGGACGCAGGATCGCGCTGGACATTTATGTCGAGCACGGCAACGAGCCCCGGGCCCGCTATGCCATGGAAGCGTTGAAACGCGCGATGCGGTGGGACGAGCAAGCCTATGGCCGCGAGTATGACCTCGATATTTTCATGATCGTGGCGGTCAGCGCCTTCAACATGGGCGCCATGGAGAATAAAGGTCTCAATATTTTCAACGACAAGGTGTTGCTGGCGACGCCGGAAACCGCCACCGATGACGATTATGCCCGCATCGAAAGCGTGGTGGCGCATGAATATTTCCACAACTGGACCGGCAACCGCATCACCTGCCGCGACTGGTTCCAGCTATCCCTTAAGGAAGGGCTCACCGTTTTCCGCGACCAGAGCTTTTCCGGCGACGAGCGCAGCCATGGTGTGCAGCGCATCCAGGATGTGCGCGCGCTTCGCGCCCGGCAGTTCGTGGAAGATGCGGGCCCGCTGGCCCATCCGGTGCAGCCGCAGAGCTATATCGAGATCAACAATTTCTATACCGCGACCGTCTATGACAAGGGCGCGCAAGTCATCGGCATGCTCAAAACCCTGGTCGGCGAAGATGGCTATCGCAAGGCGACCGACGCCTATTTCGACCGGCATGACGGCCAGGCGGCGACGGTCGAGGACTGGGTCAGATGTTTCGAGTACACCTCGGGACGCGACCTGGGCCAGTTCCGCCTGTGGTATAGCCAGGCGGGCACGCCGGTGATCGAAGCGCGCGGCGCGTATGATGCGGCACGGCGCAGCTACACGCTGGATTTAAGCCAATCCCTCGCGCCCACCCCCGGCCAACCGGAGAAAAAGCCGATGCATGTTCCGGTGCGCATCGGCCTGGTGGGCAGAAGCGGCCATGCGCTGCCGCTGACCCTGGAGGGCGAAAACCACAGCGGGCCCCTGACGCGGGTGTTGGAACTGACGCAAAGCACTCAACGCTTTGTCTTTGTCGGTATCGCGGAAGAGCCGTTGCTGTCTCTGGGCCGGGATTTCTCCGCTCCGGCGATTTTCCGGAATGCCCTGACCCGGCGCGAACGCGCCATCCTGATGGGCAAGGACAAAGACGCCTTCAACCGTTGGGAAGCCGGCCAAACTCTGGCCGCTGAGATCATGCAGGACCCCAGCACCGGCGCCAATGAAGATTACATTGCCGCGATCGGCGATGTGCTGGCGCAGGCCGACGAAGATCCCGCTTTCGCGGCCCAAATGCTGGTGCCGCCCACTGAGACTGAACTGGCGACCAGGAAGACGCCCGTCGATCCCGTCGCCATCCATCTGGCGCGTCGCTCGCTGGTGACGGCGATTGCGCGTGCGCACCAAAACCGCTTGGCCCAGCTTTACGAGCATATGCGCGATACCGGCGATTTCAGTCCCGACGCCAGATCGGCTGGCCGGCGCGCCTTGCGCAATGCCTGCTTGCGCTATCTCACCGCCGCCGATGACGAAGCCGCGGCAGGCCTGGCGGACGCACATTACCGCAGCGCGGACAACATGACCGACATGATCGCCGGACTGGCGGCCCTGACGCGCATGGAGTCGCCCTTGCGCGACGGCGCCTTCACCCATTTCCACGACCGCTTCAGGAAGGACGCTCTGGTGCTGGACAAATGGATGAGCCTGCAAGCAGGTTCTCCCCTGCCCGATACGGTGACGGCGGTACGCCAACTGATGAAACACCCCGCCTTCGACATCAAGAACCCCAATCGGGTGCGCGCCCTGCTGGGCGCCTTTAGCACCAATCATCTGCGTTTCCACAAAGACGATGGTTCCGGCTACCGGCTGGTGGGCGAGGTCATCCGCACCTTGGATGGCATGAACCCGCAGGTCGCGGCCCGCATGGCGGGCGCTTTTGAAAGCTGGCGCCGCTACAACCCGGCCCGGCAGGGACTGATGCGCACCGAACTGAAGACGATCCATGGCCTGTCCGGCATCTCGCCCAACCTGTTCGAAGTCACCGGCAAAATGCTCGATTGAGTCGCTCACCGATTCGGTGGTCATGCGTTAATAACTTGGTGACGCGGCAAAAACCGATTCACATACTGTTTCCTGCACGAATCACCGCGCGGGTGGGGACAATGAGCCAGGCGACAACACGCCCCTGGAACAGGCTGGATGGTATCTTCGCCGCCATCCTGCAGCGCCCTCTTGCCCGCCGCCTGGCACGCGACGCCCGCTTCACCATCCCGGTTTGCATCATCCTGATCTGCGGCTGTTTTACCGCCGCCGGCCTGCTCCAGATGCGGCTGGACCGCAGCCATGCCTTGGCCCAGGCGGCAAGCTTCGAAACCGCGCGGGTGCAATCTGTCGCACAGTCCACGGGCCAGAGTTTGGATCGCTATGCGCGGCTGGGCGCGGTGTTCGCGGCTTCGCCCCAACAATATCGCAGCGCCGATCTGGGCCGCGCCGAGCCCGCGATCCGTGACATTGCGGTGTGGGACGAGCGCGGCAACCGGCAGGCGCGCTTCAAGGCGGACACAAATGTGCCCTTTCCCCAGCCGCAATTTGCCGGACCGCGCACCAGCTTTCCGGGCGGACTGGCGATCCGGGACAGCGGACAGACCATCGCTGTGCTGTTCGACCCCAAAAGCATTGCCCTGGGCTCGCACCGCACGGCGCTGATATCGCTCAAGGAGCCGCGCGGATCCCGCGGCGGCATTTCCGCAACCGTTCCCGGCTGGCCGCTGGCGGTGATGACCAGTGTGGACGAAAAAAACATACTGGCGGACTGGGCCCAGACCTTGCCGCTGTACCTGTTCGTCATCCTAGGACCGGCCCTGGTCGGCGGCTGGCTGGCGGCGCTGTTCGTGGGCGCCTTCGAGCGCCATGCGCGGGCCTCAAAAGCCATCCGTGCGCTCAAATCCACCCGGCCGATAGAAGCCAAGCTGATGGTGCGCCTGGCCAATGCCGAACGCGGCGCGATGGAAGCGCTGCGCTCCAAATCGGAATTCATTGCCCATATGAGCCATGAATTGCGCACTCCGCTGAATGCGGTGATCGGATTTTCCGAAATCATCGCCCAGGAATTTTACGGCCCCGCCGGCCATCCCAAGTATGGCGAATATGCCCGCGATATCGGCGATGCGGGCCGCAATCTGCACGCCAAGATCGGCGACATTCTGGAATTCGCCAATATCGAGGCAGGGCGCCACCCCCTCAGCGAGGAGGCGGTGGATCTGGCGGCGCTGGCGCAGTCCTGTGTGGAAGAACAGGAGGGGCGCGCCTTCTCCCGCCGCATTTCCCTGTCCCTGGCGTTCGGCGAACCGGGACAGGTGCGCGCCGATTCCCGCGCCGTGCGCCGCATCCTCGCCAACCTGCTGGCCAACGCCCTGGCCTATACCGCCGAAGGCGGGATCGTGCGTGTCGATGTCCATTTCGACGAAGGTGCCGGCATCGTGACCCTCAGCGACAGCGGCATGGGTTTCACGCGCCGGGAAGCGGCCATCGCCGGCAAGCCGTTCCAGCGTTTCGACCGGACAGGCACGGTGACCGGTGCCGGCCTAGGACTGGCCATTGCCATGGAATTGGCGCGGCGCATGGGCGGGACCATGCAGCTTGCCGGCGGCGGTCCTGGCGGAGGCGAAACCGGCAGAGCAGTTGTTCGGGGCGCGGTGATGGAATTGCGGCTGCCCCGGCTATGAATGTCGTGGCCCTCACCCTTCGACAAGCTCAGGGTGAGGAAATCAGGCAAATCCTCATGCTGAGCTTGTCGAAGCATGAGAGCGCCTAAAACTATCTTGTGACCCATGCTTTGGCGCGTCTAACCTGTATTTGGTATTTGCTGGGTGACCGGAATGAAAATGAGGCTTTTGAAATGGAGCTTGGGCGGCATCGCCGCAGCGCTTCTTCTGACCGCCGCCGGATGCGGTAAGAGCGCCAGCGGGCCCGCCAGCCTGTTCCAATGGCAGGACTATATCGCGCCGGCTTTCTATGCCGACTATGAGAAGACCTATGGCGAAAAACCCGCCACCAGCATTTTCGCCGATGAGGACGAAGCCTTCTCCAAAATGCGCGCCGGCTTCAAGCCGGATGTGATGGGACCCTGCCTCTACAGCCTGCCGCGCTGGAAGGAGGCGGGCCTGCTTCAGCCGATCGATACCGCCAAACTCAAGAACTGGAGCAAGCTCCCGCCCGCCCTGCGCAATCTGCCGGGCATTTCCGCCGGTCCCGGCAAAGTGTGGTTTGTGCCGCATTATTGGGGCAACACCTCGCTGACCATCCGCACCGACTTGGCGCCGGAATATGCCAAGTCGCAAAGTTGGGACATTCTGTTCGACCCCAAATATAAGGGCCGGGTGTCGGTCTTGGACGGCGCCGATGATGTGGTGCCCTTCATCGCCCATATGATCGGGGTGGACGCCTATAGCATGGACGAGGCCGGCTGGCAGAAGGTTCAGGCCAAATTGCGCGCGCTGGTGCCGCAGCTGCGCTTCATCTCGGCGGACAATACCGCTTTGGCGCAGGGCCTGGCTTCCGGCGAGATCGTGGCGGCGATGAGCTGGCGCACCACCTTTGCGTCGCTGAACCGCGAACATAAGCCCGTGGCCTATCTCAACCCACCGGGCGGCATGTTCACTTATGTCTGTGGCTTGGTGATGCACAAGGCCCCCTCGAATGCGGAAAAGGCGCTGGCCCTGATCGATTCCGGCCTCGCCGACGCCGCCGCCGTTTACATGATCACCACCATCGGCGATGAGCCCGCCAATATCGAGGCCATGAAGAGTGTGCCCGATCATGTGTTCCAGACCTTGGGCGTGCCGCGCGACCTGGAAAGCTTCCTCAAAAGCGGCATCTTCCAGCGCCCCTTGCCCAACAAGGACAAGATCGTCAGCGCCTGGACGGAGATTAAGAGCGGCGTGCAGTGAGGTTGGGCTTTGTGGACTGGATGTGAGGCCAAGTCAGCAATGGCGAACTATGCCCCGATAGACACAAAAATCGCCTCGTGGGCGCGGAAACACCGCCTCAACCTCTTTACCTCTTGGGCTGGCGGCGAAACTAGGAGCGCATACGTTTCCAGCATCTCGGGCGAATGCTTCCAAATATGGATTGATCCTCCGCTAAACGGCAGGGTCGGCCTGCATGCTGCATGTATCGAGGGAAGAAGAGATTTGGATGCCGACTGCAGTTGGTCCGCTACTGCCGATGATCTGCCAAATGTCTTGGATCAAGTCTTTCAAACAGTTCTCGAATGGATGGTTCCGTCTGAGCGTTTTTTTCCGGCAGAGCCGACCGACCCTCAATAGTCGAGGACACGTTCCCCCGTCCTACCCTCCCCTTGAGGGAGGGTCGAAATTTGAGAGCGTAAGCGAACAAATTTCGGGGAGGGGTCATCATACCCCGTCCACCGAACGCCTCCCCGAAAAATCCTGGTGGATTTTTCGACCCTCCCTCAAGGGGAGGGTTGCTTG
>DATFEF010000036.1:0-10658 GCA_035251465.1 Rhizomicrobium sp.
ATATGTCAGGATTTTTCCGGACAATCCGGTACCCAGCCCGGCCGCTTCCTTCAATATTTCCAGGCTTTGCAGCGCGCCCATCACGCCAGCGGCGGCGCCCAGCACTCCGGTTTCCGAGCAATTGGGCACGATGCCGGGCGGTGGGGGGGCGGGGAACAGGCAACGATAACAGGGACAGTCGGATTCATGCCCCTTATAGGTCGCCAGTTGGCCTTCAAATTCCGTCACCGCCGCCGACACCAGCGGTTTTCCCGCAAAAAAACAGGCATCGTTGAGCAGAAAGCGGGTGGGGAAATTGTCCGAACCATCGGCGATGACGTCATAGTCCGCGATCAACGCCATCACGTTGGCGGCGGTGACCCGGATTTTGTGGGATTCAATCTGAACCCCTGGATTCAAGGCTTTCAGCACTTGCGCACCCACTTCCACCTTGGGCCGGCCGATGTCGGAGGTGCGAAACAGAATTTGCCGCTGCAGATTGGACAGGCTGACCGCATCGTCATCCACCAGGCCCAAAGTGCCGATACCCGCCGCCGCCAGATACAGGGCTGCGGGGCTGCCCAGTCCGCCGGCACCCACGATGAGCACCCGGGTCTTGCGGATCTTGGCTTGGCCTGGGCCCCCGACTTCCCGCAACACCAGATGGCGGGCATAGCGGTCCAACTCTTCGTCGCTCAGCATGGCTCTTCCATACGGTCAAAGCCGGCTTTTGTCGCCCGGCTTTGTCGCGGATCAGGCCCCCGATTCCGCTTTGCTGCACCTGCGTTGGATGGCGATGCGCGCCTTGGCGACAAGGCTATATTATTTTCTATAATCAAATACTTACCGCGCAACATAACCCGCAGCATGCATTCTCTTTGCTGCGTGTTTTGCTGCAGCATGGCGCGGGGAGCCTGATCAGGCCTTGCGATAGACCCACACCTTAGCGGGCGGGATATTGGCCAGCACACTGGCGGTGCGGATTACCGTATAGCCCGGCGGCGGCACCACGGGCGCTTGGGCGCCATAGGAAAACTGGATCAGGGGCGCGCCCGGCATCAACCGGCTAGCCAACCCCGCCATCAAGGACTGGCGGCGGCTCATGGCGTGATTGAGCAGTGGAATGCCGGAGACGATGGCGGCAAAGGGTGAGCCATTTGGCTTGCCCAAAGTGGCATCCAGGTCGAAGGCGTCACCCTGGAACACCCGTACCTTGGGAAAGCGCGCCGCCAAATGCTGGGCCAAATCCTCATCATACTCCAGCAAGGTCAGCTGCTCGGGCGCCACGCCGCGGGCCAGGATCGCATGGCTGATCACACCGGTGCCCGGCCCCAGCTCCAGCACCGGCCCGGCCTTGGGATCGATCTGGCGTGCGATGGCTTCCGCCAAGGCGGGGCTGGACGGCATGATCGCGCCGACATCCTTGGGCCGGGCGATCAAAGCGCGCAGAAAGCGAAAATTATCGGCAAGGGTCGTTGTCATGGATCAGCCTTGCCTCTCGGGTGTTTTCGCTAACCTACGTCAAAAAATCAATCTGGCGAAGCACTTACTTCTCGCAAGTTTTCCAGAAATCCTTCAGCCGGGCAAGAAAACCTTCGGCCTCGGGCTGGGTACCGCTGCCGCTTTCGGCTTCGAACGCGCGCAGCAATTCCTTCTGCCGCCGGCTGAGCTTGACCGGGGTCTCCACCGCAAGTTCGACATATAGATCGCCCTTTTGGGCGCTGCGCAGCACCGGCATGCCTTTGCCGCGCAGGCGGAATTGCCGCCCCGGCTGGGTGCCTTCGGGAATGATCACCTTGGCGCGACCGCCGTCCAGGGTGGGCACCTCGATGCTGCCGCCCATGGCGGCGGTCACGAAAGACACCGGCGCGCGGCAGTGCAGGTCATGGCCGTCGCGCTGGAAGATGGCGTGCTCGGTGACCGAAAGGAAAATGTAAAGATCGCCGGATGGCCCGCCATTGGCGCCCGCCGCGCCTTCGCCCGACAGGCGGATGCGGGTACCTTCCTCCACGCCGGGCGGCACATCCACATTCAAGGTGCGCTCCTTCTGCACCAGGCCCGCGCCGCGGCAGCTCTTGCAGGGATTGCGGATGATCTTGCCGCTGCCGCGGCAGGCCGAGCAGGTGCGCTCGATGGTGAAGAAGCCTTGGGTGGCGCGAACCTTGCCGTGACCGGCGCAGGTCGGACAGGTTTCCGGACTATGGCCAGGCTCCGCGCCCGACCCGGTGCAGACTTCGCAAGCCACCATGGTGGGGATTTTGATTTCCGCCGAACGTCCCCGGAACGCTTCTTCCAGACTGATTTCAAGATTATAGCGCAGGTCCTGGCCGCGATTCTGGCGCTTGCCGCGGCCCATGCCGCCCATCATCTGGCCGAAAATATCCTCGAACACATCGCCGAAGCCGCTGAAATCGCCGAAGGGATTGCCGGCGCGCGCCCCTGCCGCGCCCATGCCGGCTTCGAAAGCGGCGTGGCCGAAACGGTCATAGGCCGCGCGCTTCTGATCGTCCTTCAGGACGTCATAGGCTTCGTTGATTTCCTTGAATTTGATTTCGGCGGTGTGATCGCCGGGATTCTTGTCGGGATGAAACTTCATCGCCAGCTTGCGATAGGCGGATTTCAGAATATCGCCCGACGCGCCCTTCTGGCATTCCAGAGTTTCATAATAACAGCGCTTGCTCATGCCCCGACTTTACCTTTGAACCCCATCCGGCCTTCGCATCTTTGCTTTGCGCTTACGCGCTCGCGATGCTACGGCCACCTCCCCTTTCCTGTTCGCAGGAAGGGGAGGCGGACCTGAGACTTACGCAGCGCCCTTCTTGTTGTCGTCGACTTCCTCAAAGTCGGCGTCGACGACGTTCTCGTCCGGTTTGGCGCCGTCGGCGGCGGCATCGGCAGCCGCGGCCTCGGATTGCTGCGCCTTGTACATCGCCTCACCCAGCTTCATAGAAGCCTGGGCCAGGTTATTGGTCTTTTCCTTGATCGCCTCGGCATCGTCACCCTTCACCGCGTCCTTGAGCGAGGCGATGGCGGCTTCGATGGCGGTCTTTTCATCCGCGCCCACCTTGTCGCCATGTTCGGACAGCGCCTTTTCGGTGGAATGGATCAAGGCGTCGGCCTGGTTCTTGGCTTCCACCGACTCGCGACGCTTCTTGTCTTCGCTGGCATGAGCCTCGGCGTCCTTGACCATCTTCTGGATGTCGGCGTCCGACAGGCCGCCGGAAGCCTGGATGCGGATCTGCTGCTCCTTGCCGGTGGCCTTGTCCTTGGCGGTGACGCTGACGATGCCGTTGGCGTCGATATCGAAGGTGACTTCGATCTGCGGCACGCCGCGCGGCGCCGGCGGAATGCCGGTCAAGTCGAAGCGGCCCAGCGACTTGTTGTCCGCTGCCATTTCGCGTTCGCCCTGGAACACATTGATGGTGACGGCGCCCTGATTGTCCTCGGCGGTCGAGAAGATGTTGCTCTTCTTGGTCGGGATGGTGGTGTTGCGGTCGATCAGGCGGGTGAAGACGCCGCCCAGGGTTTCGATGCCCAGCGACAGCGGGGTTACGTCCAGCAGCAGCACGTCCTTGACTTCGCCCTTCAGCACGCCGCCCTGAATGGCGGCGCCGATGGCGACCACTTCATCGGGATTGACGCCCTTGTGCGGTTCCTTGCCGCCGAAGATCTGCTTCACGGCTTCCTGCACCTTGGGCATGCGGGTCATGCCGCCGACCAGGATGACTTCATCGATCTGCGAGGCGGTGACGCCGGCATCCTTCAGCGCCTGCTTCACCGGGCCGACGGTCTTCTGGATCAGGTCTTCGACAAGCTGCTCCAGCTTGGCGCGGGTGATCTTGATAGTGAGATGCTTGGGACCGGAGGCGTCCGCCGTGATGAAGGGCAGGTTCACTTCGGTCTGCTGCGCGCTCGACAGTTCGATCTTGGCCTTTTCGGCGGCGTCCTTCAGGCGCTGCAGCGCCAAACGGTCGCTGCGCAGGTCGATGCCGTTTTCCTTCTTGAATTCGTCGGCCAGGAAATTGACGACCCGCTGGTCGAAATCCTCGCCGCCCAGGAAGGTGTCGCCATTGGTGGACTTCACTTCGAACACGCCGTCGCCGATTTCCAGCACCGACACGTCGAAGGTGCCGCCGCCAAGGTCATAGACCGCGATGGTGCCCGACGACTTCTTGTCCAGGCCATAAGCCAGTGCGGCGGCGGTGGGTTCGTTGATGATGCGCAAAACCTCAAGGCCCGCGATCTTGCCGGCGTCCTTGGTCGCCTGGCGCTGCGCGTCGTTGAAGTAGGCGGGAACGGTGATGACGGCTTGCGAAACCTTTTCGCCCAGATGGGCTTCGGCGGTTTCCTTCATCTTTTGCAGGATGAAGCCGGAAATTTCAGACGGGGAAAATTTCTTGCCGTCGCGGCCCGCCACCCAGGCATCGCCATTGTCGGCCTTGACGATCTTGTATGGCACCATGCCCATGTCCTTCTGGGTCATGGGATCGTCGAAGCGGCGCCCGATCAGGCGCTTGATGGCGAAGAAAGTGTGCTCGGGATTGGTGACGCCTTGACGCTTGGCGGGTTGGCCGATCAGGCGCTCGCCATCCGGGGTAAAGGCAACGATGGAGGGGGTGGTGCGGGCGCCTTCCGCATTCTCGATAACCTTGGGGGCGGAGCCTTCCATCACCGCGACGCAGGAATTGGTGGTGCCCAGATCGATGCCGATTACTTTAGCCATTCTTTCGTTCCTCTCATTGGGCATAGGACCCTAGACCCCAAAGGGCGTCCTCCGTCATATCCCATTGAATTATTTGACAAAATAAGCAACAGGCCAAACCCATGCTTACACAAGGGGGTATATAGGGAGAGGCGCTGTCCTTGCCAAGCCCGAAGCGGGATTTTGCCTATCTATTCAGACCCCAAAAGCCATAGGTCAGGAGGGTGGCGAACAGGGTCCAGGCCAGATAGGGCAGCATCAACAGCCCTGCCAGCCAGTCGTGCCGGAAGAACAGGATGGTGGTGGCCAGGAGGCTCAAGTCCAGCACAACAATTTCGGCCAGCGCGCCGGTGATGTCATGCAGGCCGAAGAAGACCCAGCTCCAGGCGAAATTCAACGCCAACTGGATCGCGAAGGCGGCCATGGCCATGCTGCGCAGGCCGGCGCGCTTCCACACCCGCCAGGCTGCGACCGCCATCACGATGTAGAGCACGGTCCAGACCGGCGCGAACACGAAAGTTGGCGGCGCGATGCTGGGATGGTTCAGCCCCGCATACCAGGTGGGAAGTTGGGAGGTGGTGAAAAGGCTGGACAGGGCTCCCACGCCAAGGGTGGCGAGCAAAAAGAAATAGAGCGGCCGCCTTTGCGCCTTTTTGGGATCGCCGGCGGAATCTAGAAAACTCATCTGGGCCGTAACGCATGGTCGGCCAGGATGGTGGCGATGCAGGCCGACAGTTTCTTGACGCAGGCAATGTGCAGGAATTCGTTGGGGCCGTGGGCGTTGGAATGGGGCCCCAGCACACCTGCGACCACAAATTGTGTGTTGGGAAATTTTTCGCCCAGCATGGCCATGAAGGGTATCGATCCGCCCTCGCCTTGAAACGCCACCGGCTTGCCGAACGCCGCCATGCTGGCGCGATTCAGGGATGTCTGCAGCCAGGGCGCCAGCGGGGGCGCGTTCCAGCCATTGTCGGCGCCGCGAACATCGAACACCACATCGGCATCATAAGGCGGATCAGACTCCAGCGCGGTTTTCATGGCCTGAGACGCCTTTTCGGCCTCCAGGGTCGGCGGCAGGCGCAGTGAGATTTTCGCGGTGGAATAAGGCAGCAACACATTGCCGCCATTGGCGGGCATGGGATATCCGTCAATCGCCGTGATCGCCAATTGCGGCCGCCAGGTTTTTTCCAGCAACAGCTCGGCATTGCTGTCATTGCTCTTGTTCGGCACCGACGGCTTGGTGCTTCTCGCGAAAGGCATACCCGACCAGGTTTCGTCGCCCAGAATGGCGGCGGTTGCTCGCGCCTGTTTCCAGCGTTCCTCGGGGATCTCCACGAACAGCTCGGGCAATTTCATGCGCCCGGTGGCTTCATCTTCGATCCGCGACAAGAGGCTGCGCAGAATGCGGAAGGAGGACGGCACGATGCCGCTGGCGGCGCCCGAATGCACGCCTTCGGTCAGAACCTTGACGGTCAGATGGCCGATCAGATTGCCGCGCAAGGATGTGGTCAGCCAAAGCTGATCGTAATTGCCGGCGCCGGAATCCAGGCAGACCACAAGATCGGGTGTGCCGATGCGCGCGCCCAGATGATCGATATAAAAAGGCAGGTCGGGCGAGCCGGACTCTTCCGATGCCTCGATCAGGATCACCGCCCGGCCATGACCGATGCCTTGCTCCTTGAGCGCCAACAGCGCCGCGATACTGGCGAACATGGCATAGCCGTCATCGGCGCCGCCGCGGCCATACAGCTTGCCGTCTTTCAAAACCGGCTGCCAGGGCCCCGTGTCCTCGGCCCACCCCACCATCTCGGGCTGCTTGTCGAGATGGCCATACATCAAGACCGTGCCGGACGATTCGCCGGGAATTTCGATTAGAATAAGAGGCGTGCGGCCGGGAAGGCGCACCACCTCCAGCGACGAACCGGGAAGCTGCCGAAGTTTCACGCCCGCCCAATCCGCGAACAGGATCACGGCCTGTTCCATATGGCCGTGCTTGTCCCAATCCTTGTCGAAGTCCGGGCTCTTGCAGGGAATGCGGATGTAATCGGTCAGGACCGGGAGGATGTCCTCATCCCAGATGCGATCCATGAAATCGGCAAGACGGCGATCGTCCATCAACGATTGATATCATAAGCCGCGATCACCGCGGCGTTATAGACTTCGCTCATCTTGGCGCCCAAGGGCGCGATCTGCACCGATTTCTCCAAGCCCACCAGCATCGGCCCCATCACGCTGGCGCCGCCCATCTGTTGCAGAAGCTTGGTGGAAATCGAGGCGGAGTGGATCGCCGGCATGATCAGCACATTGGCGGTATCGGTGATGCGGGCAAAGGGATAGAGCGCCAGCTTGTCCTTGCTCAACGCCGTGTCGATCGCCATCTCGCCGTCATATTCGAAATCCACGCCGCGATTCTCCAGGATCTGCACGGCTTCGATAATGCGTTCGCTGCGCTCGCTGCGGGGAAAGCCGAAAGTAGAAGACGCCAGCAAGGCCACGCGCGGCGTGATGCCGAAGCGTCTGGCGGCGGCAGCGGCCTGGACCGCGATGTCGGCCAGCTGGTCGGCGGTGGGCATTTCCGTCACCGATGTGTCGGCGATCAGCACCACCCGGCCCTTGGCGAAGATCGCCTGCATGCCGATGGGGCGCTGACCCGGCGGCGGGTCCAGCACCAGGCGCACATCGGCCAACGCATTGGCATAGTTGCGCGTCACGCCGGTCACCATGGCATCGGCGTCTCCGGCTTTCAGCATGGAGGCGGCATAGATGTTGCGCTCATTGGTCACCATGCGCACGGCATCGCGGTAGAGACCGCCGCGCCGCTGGATGCGCTTGTACAGCGCGTCGGTATAGGCGGCGGCGTCCTCGGCGGAGTGCGGCACCCGGATTTCCAGCAGATTCTCGTCGATGCCGGCGCGCCGGAAACCCTGCTTCACCACTTCGGGACGGCCGACCAGAAGCGCCTTGCCCATGCCGGAATTCTGGAAGGCGGCGGCGGCGCGGATCACACAATCCTCCTCGCCTTCCGCGAACACCACCCGCTTGGGCTTGGCGCGCACCGCATTGGTCACCATCTGGAACAGGCCCGCCGACGGGTCCAGCCGCGCCGACAATTGAAACTGATAGGCGGCAAGGTCGGGTATCTGCTTCTTGGCGACGCCCGATTTCATGGCCGCTTCCGCCACCGCCGACGATACTTTGGAGATCAGGCGCGGATCGAAGGGCGAGGGGATGATGTATTCCGGCCCATAGACCGGGCGCGCGCCGCGATAGGCGGCGGCCACTTCGTCGGGCACATCTTCGCGCGCCAGGGCCGCGATGGCCTGCGCGGCGGCGATTTTCATTTCTTCATTGATGGTGGTGGCGCGCACATCCAGCGCGCCCCGGAAAATATAGGGAAAGCCCAGCACATTGTTGACTTGGTTGGGATAATCGCTGCGTCCGGTGGCGACGATGACGTCGCCGCGCACCGCCTTGGCGTCCTCCGGGGTGATTTCCGGGTCGGGATTGGCCATGGCGAAGATGATGGGCGAGGCCGCCATGCTGCGCACCATGTCGGCGGTCAGCGCACCCTTGGCCGAAAGGCCCAGGAACACATCGCAACCCTGCATGGCGTCGCTCAAGCTGCGGGCCTTAGTCTGGACCGCATGCGCTGACTTCCATTGGTTCATGCCTTCGGTGCGGCCGCGATAGACCACGCCCTTGGTGTCGCACAGGATCACATTTTCGCTCTTCACCCCCATCGACTTGAGCAGTTCGATACAGGCGATGCCGGCGGCGCCTGCGCCGTTGCACACCACTTTCAGGTCTTCCAGTTTGCGGTTGGTGAGATGGGCGGCATTGATCACCCCGGCGGCGGAAATGATCGCGGTGCCGTGTTGGTCGTCATGGAACACCGGAATGTCCATCAGCTCGCGCAGCTTCTGCTCGATGATGAAACAGTCGGGTGCCTTGATGTCTTCCAGATTGATGCCGCCAAAGGTGGGGCCCAGATAGCGCACCGCATTGATGAAGGCGTCGACATCCTTGGTGTCGATTTCCAGATCGATGGAGTTCACATCGGCGAAGCGCTTGAACAGCACCGACTTGCCTTCCATCACCGGCTTGGAGGCCAGCGCGCCCAGATCGCCCAGGCCCAGAATCGCGGTGCCGTTGGAAATGACGGCCACCATATTGCCCTTGGCGGTATAGTCGTAGGCCAGATCGGGATTGTCGGCGATGCGCAGCACCGGCACCGCCACCCCCGGCGAATAGGCCAGGCTCAGATCGCGCTGGGTGGCCATCGGCTTGGTGGGCACCACTTCCAATTTGCCCGGCTTGTCGCCCGCATGAAATGCAAGGGCTTCATCGTCGGTGAAAGACGGGCGGGACATCGGGGCACCTGTTCAAAAGATCGTTCTGGAGGGATTTTCCACAGAATAACCACGCGGGCGGCGCTTGCATCAAGCTTCAGTGACGCAGACGGCGGCTTGGCTCTGCTATGGTCTCGCCGCATGAGCGAGATGGATTTGGGATTAACGCCGTCGGACGCCGTGGGGCTTGGCGATGCCACCCCCATGATGGCGCAATATCTCGCGCTTAAAGCGGCGCATGCGGACTATTTGCTGTTTTACCGCATGGGCGATTTTTACGAACTCTTCTTCGCGGATGCAGCAAAGGCGGCGGAGGCTCTGGATATCGCGCTGACCAAACGCGGCAAGCATCTGGGCGAAGACATCCCCATGTGCGGCGTGCCGGTGCATGCTGCCGAGTCCTATCTGGAAAAACTGATCCGCAAGGGCCATCGCGTGGCGGTGTGCGAACAGGTCGAAGACCCGGCCGAGGCCAAGAAGCGCGGTTCCAAATCGGTGGTGCGGCGCGAAGTGGTGCGGCTGGTGACGCCGGGCACCTTGACCGAGGACGCGCTTCTGGAAGCGCGTGCCTCCAATCTGCTGGCGGCGCTGGGGCGCAGCGGCGCGGATTTCGCGCTGGCCAGCGCCGATATGTCGACCGGGGAATTTTCCGTCGCCGCCGTCGGGCGCGAAGAAATCGCCACCGAACTGGCGCGGCTGGCCCCGCGCGAATTGCTGATCCCCGATTCGCTTCTCGGCCAGGACGATTTCGCGCTTTTGTTCAAATCGCAGGGCCTTGCGCTGTCGCCCTTGCCGGGCAGCCGCTTTGATTCCGCCCATGGCGAACGGGCGCTCAAGACGCACTACAATATGCTGTCGCTGGATGGGTTGGGCGCTTTTTCCCGCGCCGAACTTTCGGCGGCGGGCGCGCTGGTCAGCTATCTCGAATTGACCCAGAAGGGCCAAAAGGTCGCGCTGCAACGGATCGCGCGGGTGTCGCCGTCCCATTTCATGGGTATCGACGCCGCCACGCGGCGCAATCTGGAACTGACCCAGACCTTGTCGGGCCAGCGCAGCGGTTCGCTGCTGGCACAGATCGACCGCACGGTGACGGCCTCAGGTGCACGCATGCTGGCGGGCCGGCTGGCCGCGCCGCTGACGGATGTGAAGCAAATCGCCGCCCGCCATGACGCGGTCGAGGCCTTTTCCAAAGAGTCCGAATTTCGCCGCAAGGCGCGCGAGGCCTTGCGCGCCGCGCCCGATATCGCCCGCGCCCTGGGACGGCTGTCGGTGGCACGCGGCGGCCCGCGCGATCTCGCCAATCTGCGCGATGGGGTGAAGGCGGCGCGGGGATTGCGCGATGGCTTGAAAAAAGAATCCCTGGGCGGTGAGGCGCTGAGCGCCACCCTGGCCCTGACCCAGAATATCGCGGCGGTATCGCGCCTGTCGGACCGGCTGGAGTTTTTGCTGGTGGAGGAACCGCCCTATCTGGCGCGCGATGGCGGCTTCATCAAAAGCGGGGCGCATGCGCCATTGGACGAACTGCGTGCGCTGCGCGATGAATCCCGCCGCATCATTGCGGGCCTGGAAGGCAAGTATCGCCAGTCCAGCGGTGTCGCCCAGCTCAAGATCAAGCATAATGGCGTGTT
>DATFEF010000020.1:0-38261 GCA_035251465.1 Rhizomicrobium sp.
GGAAATCGTGGTGAGCAAGGAATTGGCGCATAACGGCCATAAGAAGGCCGCCACCGACGCCTATGCCGTGCTGGACAATGCCTTCGCCGTGGCGGCCAGCCAACTGAAAGCCTATCGCCGCATCAGCCATGGCGACGTGAAATACAAAAGCGGCGATCTGGACGGCTAAAGCCGCTTTCTCATCGCGGCACTCAGAAGTGCCATTTGCCGGCGATGGATCGGTACGTCCTTGCCCACAGAGAGGTTGCGCAAATAGACCGGCACCAAGGAAGCCGGCAGCACCGCCGCCAAGGCGGCGCCCGGCTTGGACGCCAGGCGCGCCGCCGCAAAAGCGTCCCGCGCCTTCAACGAAACCTGCCGCACCAAAGCGTCAAGACGCTGATCGCTTTTGGCCAAATGGAAAAAAACCTCCGGCGTAAGGTCGAGCGCCGAAAGCAGATCAAGCGGCAAATAAAGCTTGTGGCGCATGCTGTGGAACGGCAGCGCCCGGAGCAACCCGGTCAGGCCATAGGCTAGGCCCGCATCGCGCAAGCCCTGATCGAGGGACGGCGCCGGATCGCCGGCCAGAATCCGCGCCGCCAGCCGCATCACCGCGCCGCTGGTAGCAATCACATAATTTTCTAGCGCGGCAAAATCGGCAAAATAGCCGGGAGATGAATCGAATGCGCGGGCCGCGACCAGCGCCTCAAAATCCGCAGAGGCCAGATCGCGCTCCGCAAAGAGCGCCGTCAGCCCCCGCGCCACGTCATGATTGCGCGCCACGCCTTTGGCGGCTGCCACCACACTCTCACGCCACCATTCCAGGCGGATTTCGCCCAGCATCGGCTCGCGTACAGTCTCTGCCACCCGCGCCAGCTCGGCATTGAAGGCATAAAAAGCAAAGAGATAGGGACGCTGGGCAGCGGGCGCGAACAGACTCGTGAAATACCGGTCGGGGTCGGCGGCCCGCACCGCGGCGGCTAGACGGTTGGCTAAGGCTGCATCCATCAAAAAAGGAACCGTGAGCGGCGGCGCGCGGCACGCGCGTGAGCAGGTCCGGTGGACCTGCGAAAGCGAGCGAACGCCGCGAGCTTAGGCGAGCGGCAGCGGACAATTCGCGTCTCTCTCAGTAAAGATGCCCCGCCGCGACCATGCTGAACAGCATCGGAACCGACAGCAGAGTATTGATGCGGGAGAAGATCATCGCGGTCTTGCCCGCGGCGGCCTTGTCCGGCGCCGGCAGATCGGAATATTTTCCCCCGATATTCAAGGCCTTTTGCTGATTGGGCCAGATCACAAACCAAACATTGAACCACATGATGGTGCCCAGCCACATGCCGATGCCGATGGCAAGGTATTTCGGCACCACCGGCCAGCCTGCCGCGCCGTCACTGAAATCCAGCGTATAGGCTTCCAGCAGATAGTTGTTGCGCAGCGCCAAGATGACGCCCAACACGAAGGTGACCATGGCGGCCCAGCGAAACCAGAATAACGCCGCCGGCGCGATATAGCCGCTGACACCTTTTTTCAGTTCGTCGGGCACCTTGGGCATGGTGGGGATCTGCACGAAGTTGAAATACCAGAGCAGGCCGATCCACATCACACCGGCGACGACGTGCAACCAGCGCAGCACGAACAGCTCAAAGGCCAGGCCGTCATAGCCCTGGGTGGCGCAATAGACACCGACCAGCAGGATCGCGAGCACAAAGCTGGCAATCACCACATTGCGAAGATTGCCCAAAAAGGCTGCCATGAGTTCCTCCCCTCAGATTCGAGGCGGGAACTTTAGACCATGAATGCCGGTTTGTCGCGCCTAGATGACGAGTTTACGGGGGCGAACCGTATTCAGCCAGGTGATCACGATCAGGCGGGTTACCATCACCGAAGTAAAGAAAGAGGTGATGATGCCCACGCCCAGGGCGACCGCAAAGCCCTTGACCGGACCTTGACCCAGCCCGAACAGGATCAGCGAGGCGATCAAATGGGTCATATTGGCATCGATGATGGTCGCCATGGCCCGGCGGAAACCGGTATCGATCGATGCCAGCATGGTGCGTCCGTTGCGCTGCTCCTCGCGTATGCGCTCATAGATCAGCACATTGGCGTCCACCGCCATGCCCATGGTGAGCACAATGCCGGCAATGCCGGGCAGGGTCAGGGTGGCCCCAAACGCCGTCAGCACCGCCAGCAGCAACACCACGTTCAGGGTCAGGGCGATGTCGGCGAACAGGCCGAACAGCCCATAGCGCAGGATCATGAACAGCGCCACCGAGGCCAGGCCCGCAATCGTCGCATAGCGGCCAGCATCGATCGAGTCCTTACCCAATTCCGCGCCAACGCTGCGCTCTTCCAGCGGCTTTAGAGGCGCCGGTAGCGCGCCGGCACGCAGCAGGATCGCCAGGTCATTGGCGCTTTGTGGGGTGAAGCTGCCGATGATGTAGCCGGAACCGCCCAGGATCGCCGTGTTGATATTGGGCGCACTGATCACCTGATTGTCCAGCACGATGGCGAAGCGATGGCCAACATTCGCTTTGGTGACATCGCCGAACTGCCTCGCCCCAACGCTGTCAAAGCGGAAATTCACCACCGCCTGCCCGGTTTGCGGATCAAAGCCCTGGCTGGCATCGGTAAGCCGGTCGCCCGACACCATCACGCGACGCTGCACCACGACCTTTTGCGGTGGCAGATTCTTGTTGCCGTCATCGACCAGCGGCAGGATTTCAGAGCCGATCGGCGCTACACTCGCCATCGGATTGGCACGCTCGTCCACCAGCCGGAAGGTCAGCTTTGCAGTCTTGCCCAGCATGGTCTTGAGCTGGGCCGGATCCTGCAGCCCCGGCACCTGCACCAGGATGCGGTCGTCGCCGGAACGCTCGATGGTGGGTTCGCGGGTGCCCATGGCGTCGATACGGCGGCGTACCACCTCGATGGACTGATCCATGATCTGCTGGCGGGTCTGGGTCTTGAAGGCGTTGCTCATATGCAGGTTGAAGACGCCGTTGCCCGGCTCAGACATTTCATATTGCTTGCCGCCGGCCGACAGGACCGAAGCGGTCATGGCGGGATTGAGGCCCTGCAGCAGGGTACGCGCCTCATCCAACCGCGAGGCATCGGCAACTTGCACCGACACCGTATCGTCGCGGGTGGGCAGGATTTTCAGCGGGATGCGGGCCTTGCGGAAACCGGCGCGGATGTCGCCGACCAGACTTTCCTCGCGGTCGCGCATCACCTGGTCGAAGTCCACGCCCAACAGCAGATAGGAACCGCCCTGCAGGTCCAGGCCCAGATTGACCGCCTGGCTGGGGAGAAATTTTGGAATCTTGGCGCGCACCTGCGGCGGCAAGACGTTAGGCAGGGCGAAGAGAATACCGCCCACCAGGATGATGAGGGTGAGGATACGCGTCCAGAGAGAGACCTGCAGCACGAACTATTCCTTGCCGGCGCTCTTGGTATCGCCGGTCTTGTCGGCGTTCTTGGAGCGGACATCTGACAGGGTCGCCTTGAGCACCCGCACCTGCACATTGTCGGCGATCTCGATCAGGATTTCGGTCTCTTCTGCGCTGGAAGACTTGACCACCTTGCCCAGGATGCCGCCCGCGGTCACCACCGTGTCGCCCCGGCGCAGATTGTCCACCATCTCGCGCAGCTGCTTCTGGCGCTGGCTTTGCGGCCGCCACAGAAGAAAGTAGAAGATCGCGATCATCGGCAGCGCCAGAGTCAGTGTCTGGAACATCGGATCGTTCATATTCATATTGCGGAGACTTTCGGTGCGAATGCGGGCGGACTATAGCGGGACAGCCCTCCTTTGCAACCGTGGTAAATCAAGGGGTTAGCATGGCACAGGACGACAACAATCTAGCCGACCCCGCCCTCCTGGCCAGGATCGCCGGGGCGCTAGAGCGGCTGGCGCCCGCCGCCCTGGGCACCGCGCTGCCCGAAGGTGACGCCTTTGTCTGGGAACCCGCGCAAGGCGGGCTGGTGGCGGTGCCGCATGTTGCCCATGTCGATCTGGCGCTGCTCAAGGGGATCGAGAACCAGCGCGATACCTTGCTGGCCAATACCCAACGTTTCGCGCAAGGCCTGCCCGCCAACAACGCCCTGCTGTGGGGCGCGCGCGGCATGGGCAAATCCAGCCTGGTCAAGGCGGTGCATGAGAAAATCAACCGCGCCCGCAACGGCAAAGACAGGTTGGTGCTGATCGAGATTCATCGCGAGGATATCGACAGTTTGCCGGTCCTGCTGCGCATCCTGCGGACCAGCAAGCGTCATATCCTGCTGTTCTGCGACGACCTCAGCTTCGACAAGGACGATACCAGCTACAAATCGCTCAAGGCGGCGCTGGAAGGCGGCATCGAGGGCCGCCCCGCCAACACGATTTTCTACGCCACCTCCAACCGGCGGCACCTGATGCCGCGCGACCTGGTGGACAATGAACGCGGCACCGCCATCAATCCCGGCGAGGCGGTGGAGGAGAAAGTCTCGCTGTCAGACCGTTTCGGCCTGTGGCTGGGCTTTCATCACTGCGGCCAGGATGAGTATCTCGCCATGATCGAAGCCTATGCCGCGTTCCATCATCTTAAGATCACGCCCGAGGAGTTGCGCAAGCGGGCGCTGACCTGGGCGATGGGCCGCGGCGGGCGCTCAGGCCGCGTGGCCTGGCAGTTCATCCAGGATTTGGCAGGTGAATTGGGCCAAACGCTCGAGCCTTGAAGCCAAATAAAGGCGACTTTTCACTTCCATCCTTGAACCGACGACCAGTAAGATGACAACTGCAGCAGTTGCGCGAAGGCGAAACCGCGGGGATGATCCTTGCGATAGACGATTTCGTCTTCCTCTTGGTTCCAGATCCAGCCGCGCGACCAAGTCAGTACCGTGTATACCGCCATCGCGGCCGCGCCTGCCAGGAGTGCGTAGGCCCAAAGCCGTTCCAGCATGGACATTCGGGGCCGGGGGAATTTCCTAATTGCTCGCCGTGTTCGACGTCAGATAGGAACGCGGATTGACCGGCGTGGTCGCCGAGCGAATCTCGAAATGCACCTGCGGCGCGGAGACATCGCCGGTCTGGCCGGCATAGGCGATGATCTGGCCGCGCGCCACGAAATCGCCGCGGGCAACCACCAGCCGTTCGGCATGGGCATAGGCGGTGGTGTAACCGCCGGAATGTTTGACCAGCACCAGATTGCCATAGTCCTTCAATTCATTGCCGGCATAGGTGACCGTGCCCGCGGCGCTGGCGCGAACCGGCGTGCCCCAAGGGGTGGCGATATTGATGCCGTCATTCTTGCCGCCATTGGCGGTGGCGCCGTATTCCGAAATCACCCGGCCGCTGACCGGCCAGGCGAATGTCGGAGCGTCGCCGGCGGGTGCCACGATTGGCGGTAAGGTCTGGGTGGAAACCTTCGAATAAGGCGCGGCATTGCGGCTGACATAATTGGTGGGCTTCGCCGCCGCTTTCTGATCCTGATAGGTATAGGTCTTGGAGGCCGCGACGCGGCGTGGAAGCTTGTCGTTTACGCCCCAATCCAGCGCGGTGCGCGGACTGTCGGGCATGCAGCCGGCCAGGAACGCCGCCGCGGCACATAGCAAAACAAGCTTCGGTATCGGACCCATGGCTGCCTCTAGCACTGTCTCGAAACGGATCATGGCCGGTAAAAAGTTTAGAAGGCTTTAACCAACTGCCCTATGTGTGAAAGTTCCCTCCAAAGTTCCTGAGGCTGAATTCCCGGGAAAAAGCCCGACACCGGCATTTCGAGTGTCACAAAGGTTAACGACTTCTTTATTTCTTTAACGCAGACCGAAGGCCGGCCAAAACCGCCGGTTCCGTCAGATTCAGATGCAGCGGCGTCACCGCGATGTAGTTGGCATAGACCGCGCCGACATCGCTGTCCGGTGGCGGCGTGGCCTTGCGGCGGCGCAATCCGATCCAGTAATAGGCGCGCTGGCGGGCATCGGTGCGTTCCTCGATCTCGGTGGATTGCAGATCGTATTTGCCTTGCGGCACCGCTATGACACCCTTCACCTGATCGGCCGGGCAGGCGGGAAAATTCACATTGATCAAGGTGCCGGACGGCCAGCCCGCCTTCACCAGCGCCTTCACCACGCCGGCGCCATGCGATTCGGCGGCCGACCAGTCGATCGCGTGCCGGTCGCTCTCGTCATAACATTGCGACAGAGCGATGGAGGGGATGTTCAAGGCGCAACCTTCCATCGCGGCCGCGATGGTGCCCGAATAAGTGACGTCGTCGGCCAGGTTGGAGCCCCAATTGACTCCCGACAGGATCAGGTCCGGCGGCTGATCCTTCAAAATGTGCAGACACGCCATCATCACACAATCGGTCGGCGTGCCGCTGACCGCGAAGCGGCGTTCCTCCATCACCCGCAACCGCAGCGGCGAGGTCAGGGTCAGGGAATGGGACGCGCCGGATTGTTCGTTTTCCGGCGCCACCACCCAGACATCGTCGCTGAGTCTGTGGGCGATGCGTTCGGTGACGGAAAGGCCGGGCGAATGAATGCCGTCGTCATTGGTGACAAGAATGCGCATTGGTTTGTTTTTCACGGTCTATCCGAAATAAAATCTCATCAAAATAAGTCCTACGCTGACGTAAATCGTTGCCAGAGTCGCCGCCGTAATCAGGGCATTCACCGCCAGCGCCTGATAACGCCCTCTGGCTAAGGCGATGGTGAGCGAAAACAACAACAGCACCGGCAAAACAAAAACCAGCAAAACAAAACGTCCCGTGTTTTCAGATCCGGTTGGGCCGGCTTCCACAAGCTTCCAACCACGGCGCTCCATGCAACTATAGGCGCGCCGTATTCCGTCTTGATCAGAAGACTTTCGCATGATCTCGCTGCATGTCTTCCAATCGGCCCGCTGAATTACTTCACCGCGCCCAGTTCCTGACGTATCCCGCCAATAATCTTCTTCACCAACGTGCCAGTCCGGGGCAGCAACGACAAAAATCAAGGTCGCGAAACCGAGAAGCAGAAACAGCGCGATTTTTACTGCTCTACTCACAGCTTGGAGATGGTTTTTTTGCCGCCCATATAAGGCTGCAGCACATCCGGGATCGCCACACTGCCGTCGGGCTGCTGATAATTCTCCAGGATGGCGACCAGGGTGCGGCCCACCGCCAGGCCCGACCCGTTCAAGGTATGCACCGGCCCCGCAACCTTGCCCTCGGCGTTGCGGAAGCGGCTGTTCATGCGGCGGGCCTGGAAATCGCCGCAGTTGGAGCAAGAAGAAATTTCGCGATAAGCATTCTGGCCCGGCAGCCAGACTTCGATGTCATAGGTCTTCTTGGCCGAGAACCCCATATCGCCGGTGCACAAAGTCACCACCCGATGCGCCAAATTCAGTTTCTTGAGAATTTCCTGGGCCGCATCGGTCATGCGCTCATGTTCGGCGTTGGACTGGTCCGGAGTGGTGATGGAGACCAGCTCCACCTTGGAGAATTGGTGCATGCGGATCATGCCGCGCGTGTCCTTGCCCGCGGCGCCCGCCTCGGCACGGAAACAGGGCGTGTAGGCGGTGAAACGCAACGGCAGTTCGGCTTCGCTGAGGATTTCATCGGCGACATAATTGGTCAGCGGGACTTCGGCGGTGGGAATGAGCCAAAACGGGTCTTCACCGTCAATGCGAAACAGATCGTCCTGGAATTTGGGCAATTGGCCGGTCCCGAACAGCGCTGCGCTTTTCACCAGAACCGGCGGCGACACTTCCGTGTACCCGAACGCGCCGGTATGCGTATCCAGCATGAAGGCCGCGATGGCCCGCTCCAATCGCGCCAGATCGCCTTTGAGATAAACAAACCGCGCCCCCGACACTTTGGCGGCGCGCTCGAAATCCATCTGGCCCAGTAGCTCGCCGATCTCGAAATGCTGTTTGGGATTGTTGATCCCCGGAGGCTTTCCGAAGGCCCGAGACGCCACCGGCACATTGCCGCTTTCATCGGCGCCGCCGGGCACGTCATCGGCCGGCAAATTGGGAATTACTGATAATGCGTCATATAAATTCTTTTCCAGCGCGCGTTGCTCGGCCTCGCCTTGCTGGATCATGTCCTTCAGCCCCGCCACCTCGGCCAGCAGGGCGGCGGCACCCGCCTCGTCCTTCTTGGCCTTGGCTTGGCCGATCAGCTTGGAGGCTTCGTTGCGGCGCGCCTGGGCGGTCTGCAAGCGCCCCAACAACGCGCGCAAGTCCTTGTCTTTTTTCAGAAAATTTTCAGCTATGGCCTGCGCATCCGCCAGGCCACGGCGCGCCAGCCCGCGCACAAATGTGGCGGAATCGTCACGAATAGCCTTGATGTCATGCATGGGAATCTCCTGCCCGAGCGGTCATGCCATGCCCCCCGGTCCCGGGTCAAAAGCCTGCTTTTCCGCGCGCTTCGGATTAACAAAAGCCTAACAGCGAGTTCCCAATTTCGACGGGGTGCGAAACCACACCGCAATATCCTGGAGGCTAACGTTACGGCGCAATTTCTAGGGGGGATGCCCGGGTGAGCCGGCATTCTGCATTGAGCATTCCTGCGGGCGTCCGCGCCCTGCTGGACGCGCTGGACGGCCGTCTGACGCGGCTGGGCCGGTTCGGCTCGACCGCCGTCATTACCGCCATGACCGTGGTGGCGGTGGTGGTGCTGCATTTTCTGGTGCGAAGCCTGGAGGGTCTGCCGGTCCAGGCCATCGCCCTCGCCAATCTCGCGGTCGAGATTGCCATCGTCACCGCGCCCATCATCTTTTATGCCCGCGATGTGATCGAGAAATTGAGAGCTTCACGCGCCAGCCTGGACGAGATGTCCCGCCGCCTCGCCATCTCGGCCGAACAAGCCGAGCAGGCCAACCGGGCCAAGTCCGCCTTCCTCGCCAATATGAGCCATGAGCTGCGCACGCCGCTGAACGCCATTATGGGCTTTTCGGAAGTGATGAAGGACCAGCATCTGGGGCCGATGGATAACCGCCGCTATCTCGACTATGTCGGGGACATCCATGCCAGCGGGCGCTACCTGCTGGGCATCATCAACGATATTCTCGACCTCTCCAAGATCGAGGCCGGTAAGATGACGTTGGAGAATGCCGAGGAATTTCCGCTGCGCGAGGCGCTGGAAGGCTCACTCGCCATCTGCGTCCCGCTGGCGGAAAAATTTGGTGTGCGGATCGAAAGCCGGATGCCGCCCGACACGGTGCGCCTGACGGCGGTGGAGCGCATGATCCGCCAGATCATGATCAATCTGGTCGGCAACGCCATCAAGTTCACCCCGGCGGGCGGCCTCGTGCAGATCAGCGGCGCGGCCACCGCTTGCGGCGGTTATGCCGTAACCGTCCAGGATTCCGGCATCGGCATGAGCGAGCAGGAAATTGTCAAGGCGCTGACTCCGTTCGGCCAGATCGAAAACAAGATGACGGCCACCCACAACGGCACCGGCTTGGGGCTGCCACTGGCCAAGGCGATGCTGGAGCTGCATGATGGCAGGCTTGAGATCAGCAGCATTCCGGGCAACGGCACAAGGATCGTGCTGCACTTCCCCGCCGGCCGCGTGGCGGGCAGCCAACAGGTCGCTGCCGCTTAAGGAGACTCGACGATCGGCGCGTTGCGAGGCCGCGGCGCGGTGTCGGCAAATTCGCCACTGCGCGGTTCGACAATCTCCGCCGCCGCTGTCTCCGCCATCTGGGCCGGCGCCACCGCTTCCATCGAACTTCTGACCTCGGCCTCTACGTCCGCCACGCTGCTCGCAAGGTCGCTGATGGGATTGTTCTTCTTCAGATTGTCGATTTCCTTGCGCAGTTCCGCCAGTTCGCTTTCGCGCGCCATCTCGTCGAAGCTTCTGCGAAATTCGCCCGCCATGGCGCGAGCCTTGCCGGCCCATTTGCCCACCATGTTCATCAGGCGCGGCAGATCCTTGGGGCCGACCACGACAAGCGCGACGACCAGCATGATGATGATGTGCTGCCAACTGAAAATATCGAACATGCCGGGCCCGGATCAGACCGTGGTCTTGTCCTTGTTGCTGTCCTCGGCATTGATCACCTTGGGATCGTCCTTTTCGGCCAAGCCCTTCTTGAAGCTGTTGATGCCCTTGCCGAAGTCGCCCATCAGGTCGCTGACCTTGCCCCGGCCGCCGAAAAGTATCAGGGCGACCGCCGCCAGTATCAGGATGTGCCAGATGCCGAACGTACCCATGAGATTCTCCTATACTCTTGAAATCCAATCCGTTTGCTGCCCTGCCGGAGGGCATGCTGTTGGACCCTTTAAAGACCCTTTGGGGGTCAGGGCGCAAGGTCAGCCCGAAAACGCGGTTATTTTTCCCTGCTTTTCCAAGGGTCAGCCTACCAGAATTTCGCCCTTGCGGCCCAACACATCGGCCAATTCGCCAAGTCTTTTTTGCACCGGTTCCCCGGCAATGGCTTCGCGGCGGCTGGGGACTTCCAGAATGACTTTGGACGGCGTCATGCGCAGCCGGTAATGCGCCAGCTCGCCCGCCGCCGAAGCCGAAAGCGAAAAGGCGAACCGCCAGGCCAGGCCCAGCACCAGCGCGCGCTTCTCATCGTCCTTGTCCAACAGACCCGCCAACGCCATGGATTGCGGAAAGTCCTCGTCGCCGGAATAACGGTGAAACACCGAGGCCGCGATCAAGGCACGGGCGCGATGGCTGGCGCCGGCAAAGGGCGCGGTCAACACCTGGCCGAAAGCACCCAGCGCGCGGTCGTCGGGATGACGCCGCCAGGCAATGTCGGAGAACAGCGCCGAAGCCTCGCGAATGCGCGACATATCGGCATTTTCATTGTCGAACAAAGGCCGGGTCCAGGCCAGCATCTCATGGGCATGCACCGGTATGCGCGCGGTACGCGCATTGGCGGCGGACGCGAATTCCACCAGCGGATCCTTGCCGCGCTCCTCCGCCGGCAGGCGGCCATAGAGTAGCCCTTCACGCAATCCATAGGCGGAAATCACCACGTCCTTGATGCCGCCGGCTTCCAGCAACCGTTCCAGCACCACCGCGCCGTATGGAAGACTTTCCACCCGGCGCTTGGACACGACCTTGATCTTGCGCACGCTGTCCTTGGACAGTCCCGCCAGCAGCCGGCACAGGCGCAAGGCCCGTCCGCGCGGAATGATGTAGTGTTGCAAGACATGGAGCGGATAATTCTGCTCCTCCATGTCCACGCGGGCAAAGCTGCGCCAGGCGCCGCCCACCGCATAGAGCGCGGGCGCGGACAGATTGGGAATATTCTTCAGTCCCTTATCGACGATATCGCGCGCCTTGTCGGGATCGCCCTTGCTCTGATCCATCAACCGCAAGGGCCCGACCGGCAGGGTATAGGCCGCGCCGGTCTGCCCGCATCTGACCGGCACCATGTCCAGGCTGCCGCCGCCCAGATCCGCGACTAGGCCGTCGGCATCGGGAATGCCCGCCACCACCCCTTCGGCGGCGATGCGGGCTTCGTCCTCGCCCGCCAGAACCCGGATCGGACGGCCCCAGGCGCTCTCGGCGCGGCGGATGAATTCCGCGCCGTTGCTGGCGTCGCGCGCCGCCGCCGTTGCCACCGCATCGTGATGTTCGGCGTTCAGACCATCCGCGATCATGCGAAAGCGCGACAAGGCTTCCAGCGCGGCGGTGCAGCCTTCGGCATGCAGCCGCCCGGTAGTGACCATGTCGCGCCCGATGGCGCAGATCGATTTTTCGTTCTGCAGGGTCGCCGCCACCCGTGTCTGGGATTCATAGACCACCAGACGCACGGAGTTGGAGCCGATATCCACGATCGCGACCGGCCCGCGCAGCTTGGATGCGGCGGAGGCCTGGCCTTTGGTTTGCCAGTCGGTGCGCAGATCGGCCACTACAGATATCTCAGTTCTTGCGCTTCGCCTGATTCTGCATTTTGAGCGCGCGGCCGCGGCCCGAAAGCGACGGGTTGGTCATAAAATAAGTATGCGCGGAGAAAGCATCTGCGTCCTCGGAATGCGAATCACGGACATAGCGTCCGTCCGCTTCCATATACCAGCTTTGCGCCTGGTCTTTCAGTTGCGCCACCATGATCTGGTCAAGGACTTGTTGATGGACCGTGGGGTTTTCGATGGGAACCAGGGTCTCCACCCTGCGGTCGAGATTGCGCGGCATCCAATCGGCCGAGGAAATATAGACCTTGGCGTCCTTGTGCGGCAGTTCATGACCATTGCCGAAACAGATGATGCGGCCATGTTCCAGGAACCGGCCGACGATGGATTTGACCCGGATATTCTCCGACAGGCCCGGCACGCCGGGGCGCAAGCAACAAATGCCGCGCACGATCAGCTCGATTTTCACGCCGGCCTGGCTGGCGCGATAAAGACCGTCGATCATGCCCGGATCCACCAGGCTGTTCAGCTTGACCCAGATGCGCCCCGGTTTGCCGGCGCGGGCATTCATGATCTCCTGCTGGATGTCCTCGATCAACCGCCCGCGCAGGGTCAAAGGCGACATAGCGAGCTTTTCCAGCGACGTGGGTTCGGCATAGCCGGTGATGAAATTGAAAAGCTGCGCCGCGTCGCGTCCCAGCGCAGGACTGGCGCTGAACAGCGACAGGTCGGTATAGATTCTGGCGGTATTGGGGTGATAGTTGCCGGTGCCGAAATGGCAATAGGTCGCCAGATGCCCGCCTTCGCGGCGCACCACCAGGCTGATCTTGGCGTGGGTCTTGAGCGCGATAAAGCCATAGACCACCTGCACGCCGGCGCGCTCCAGGTCCCGTGCCCACTTGATGTTGGCGGCTTCGTCAAAGCGTGCCTTCAGCTCGACCAGGGCGGTGACCGACTTGCCCGCCTCCGCCGCCTCGATCAGCGCCCCCACGATCGGGCTGTCGGATGAGGTGCGGTACAAGGTCTGCTTGATCGCCACCACATCAGGATCGGCCGCCGCCTGGCGGATGAATTGCACCACCGTGTCGAAGCTTTCGAAAGGATGGTGGACGATCAGGTCCTTTTCCCGGATGGCGGCAAAACAGTCGCCATTATGGTCGCGAATGCGCTCCGGGAACCGGGCGATATAAGGCTTGAACACCAGATCGGGGCGTTCGGGCAGGATCAGCTTGGACAGGTCCGACAGACCCATCAGATTTTCCACAATCACGATCTCGGAATCGTCCAGATCGAGATGCTCGGCGATGAAATGGCGCAGGGGTTCCGGCATCGAGGCGCTGCATTTCATATGGATCACGCTGCCGCGGCGGCGGCGCTTGAGCAGAGTCTCGAACAACAGCACCAGATCTTCGGCTTCTTCCTCGACCTCCACATCGCTGTCGCGCAGCAGCCGGAACATGCCCCAGCCGCTCACGCCATGACCCGGGAACAGCCGGTCGAAAAACAGCGCGATGACATGCTCCAGCGGAATGAAGCGCACGTTTTTGGGGGCGGTATCGGGCAGCCGGATGAAGCGTTTGAGCTGTGGCGGCACCGGAATCAGGGCGGAAAAACTCTTGCCATCGCGCTTGTTGGTCAGCTGGGCGGCGATGGTGAAGCCCAGATTGGGGATGAAGGGAAAGGGATGTGCCGGGTCGATCGCCAAGGGCGTGAGGACGGGAAAAATCTGCTCGGCGAACTGGGCGTTGAGAAAATCCCGGTCGCTGCCGGCGAGTTCCTCGCCGGTAACCACGCTGATGCCTTCCCCGCGCAACACCGCATGCAATTCCCCCCAGATGCGCTGTTGGTCGGTAATCAAGGCGCGCGCGGTCTCGTCCACCTTGGCGAGCTGCTCGGCGGGCGAAAGGCCGTCAGCGCTGGCGGTGGTGACGCTGGCGCGCACCATGCCCATCAGACCGGCCACCCGCACCATGTAGAACTCGTCCAGGTTGGAGGCGGAAATGGAGAGAAACCGCACCCGCTCGAACAGCGGGTGGCGGCGGTTCTGCGCTTCCTCGATCACCCGGCGGTTGAAGGCCAGCCAGCTCAGTTCCCGGTTGACGAAGCGCTGCGGCGAGGCGGGATCGAAGGACAGGTTCTCCCCCTGATGCGCCAGGGCGACCACGTCTTCGGTCGGCACGGAGGCGACATCCTCGTTGGCCACGGCGAGGTGCGGTCTGGGGCTGGGGGTAGACATGCCTCAGCCTATCGAGAAACGGTGAATTTGTAATGACAGAAGACTGTCACAAAGCCGGGCCTTCCAATAACTCATTGATAAGACTTGTATTAATGGGACGCTTGGCCGCCAATGCGGCGGCATCGGCACGGGCGATGAAATCGCGTATCGCCGCTGGGGACCGTTCCAGGCTGCGGATCATATGCGACACCACGCTTTCGGGCACCGCAAGCTGGCGGTCGGCGAACAGCTTCACCGCCAAGCCCATCAGCAAGGCGTCGTCCGGCGCCCAAAGCGGAAAGGCCAGCAAAGCGCGCACCCGCGAGACCAGGTCCGGCAGGGACAGATAAAGGACCCATTCCGAAGGGGGCACCTGGGCAGTCAAAAGCAGCGGCGCACCACGCTCCAGCAAGGCGAACAGCGGCGCTTCGGCAACACCGGCGGCAATATTCTCCACCACCAACGGCCCGTCGGGAATATCGCCCTTGAGATCGGCCGCTTCCAGGATACGGGCGCCAGCGCTTTGCGCCCATACCGCCGCCAGATGGGATTTGCCGCAAGCCCGCGGGCCATACAGCGCCGCCGCCGGAGCAGTCCAAGCCGGGTAAGAATCCAGAAAGGCAACCGCGCGCGCGTTGGCGGGCGCAACAATGAAATCGCTCCGCCCCAGGGCGCTTCGCGTTTCAAGCGGGAGCACCAGCTGGGTCACGCGGTCCGTTTTCCCGAAAAAAGCCCGCGCAGGAAAATACCGGCATAGGCGGCGGCTGACAGGCTGACGAACAATCCGCAAGCCCAGGCCGCCGCCAGGACCAGGCGCGGCGCGTTCACATCGAAGGACAAAAGCAGCAGCAAAGTGAAAATATACAGAATCTGGACCAGGGTGGAGAGCTTGCCGATGAGAAGCGGCGATGTGGGAGCGGGCAGCGACAGCAGCCGGATCAGCAGCCATCCGGCCACGATCGCAAGATCGCGCGTCACCACCAACGCCAGCAGCCAAAAAGGCGTCGCGCCAATACCGTATAAGGCGGCGAAACAGAACAGCATCAGCAATTTGTCGGCCACCGGATCCAGCCAGGCGCCGAAAGCCGAGGTCACGCCCCATCGCCGCGCGATATAACCGTCCAGCCCGTCACTGGCGCCGGCCGCGGCAAATGTGAGCACCGCGGCAATGTCGTGTTCCTGGACGATCAACCAGGCCGCGAAAGGCGCCGCCAGCAACCGGAGCGCCGACAGCAGGTTCGGCAGATGCCGGATCATTGCGGCGTCATGGATTTTTGGCGAGCATCCATTGCCCGCCGCGATTGGTCAGCGACAGCCCCGCGCCCGCCAAGGCTTCCCGCACCTGATCGATGCCGCCCAGATAGGCCAGGTTGATGCGGGCGGTATTCAGGTTCATGGCGGTGACGGTAAAGCCGGTGACATTGCCCACCGACCCCAGCGCAGCCTGAATTTCGCTCCATTGCGCCAGGCTCTCGATCCGCACATCGGCGATGACGCGGCCGCGCTGGCTGAAGTCGATGGCACTGCGGGTCTTCCACATCTCCTCGATGGCGCGGACGGCGGCTTGCGCCGCCGCCGGATAGGTCGCGGTGACATTCTGCAGCATCGGCACCTCTATACTGGTCTTGGCCGGCTGCTCGCCCAGCCCCAGACGGCGGATATTCACCACCATCTTGCCATTGGCGCTCACCGCCTGGACCAAGCCGACTTCGCTGACGCGGTTCTTCGCCGCCACGGCCGATACCTCGTTCCACGTCGCGGTATCGAAATTCAGCGCCGCCAGCGACGCATCGTCTTCGGCGCCCAGCAAAATGAAAGGCACCGCGCTTTCGCGGAAGGCGGGCGCTATCAGGGCCTGCGCCCAGGCGCCGTGCGCGACGCCCGGCGACATGGGGATCACCAGGATGCGCTTGGCTTGGGTTTGCGAAAAAGCGATCTGGGCGGCGCGCAAGGTACGCGCCACGCCTTCCGGATTGAACATATAGGTGACGTCGGCGACATAACGTGTGGTCGAGCGGCGCTCATTGGCGATGTTGTAGCCGCGGCTGATCCGCAGCAGCCCCGCCGCATCCAGCGCCGGCTGCCTTGGCCAATCCACCTGGCGGGTAAGACGGCGATACAGCGTCTGGAACGCCTTGACCCGGCCCTGGACGATGGCCGCATTCAGCGCCTCGGTGCTGGAAGCGCCAGTGGCATCCACATGCACGGCGGAAACGGTATAGAGGCTATTGTCTTGCGCCGCCGCGGGGGCGGCGGCGGGACCGGCAAAGAGCAGCGCGGCGGCAAAAACGAAAAGGGTGCGGAGGATCATGAACAGCCTGTTGCGGAACGGCCGCGACTATACAAGCCGCGTCGGACGCAAGGAAGGCACCAAACGTCCGCCTAACATCCTATCAAAACAGGCGAAATTGCGGTCCTGTGCGTGCGGCGCGCGGCCCGCTTGCGCCGGCCTTCCGGGCTATTTAAACGAGGTCCATGCCTTTTCCCGAAAATGGCCTGACTTATAAAGACGCGGGCGTGGACATTGATGCCGGCGAGGCACTGGTGGAACGCATCGGTCCCGCCGCCAAGGCGACGCGGCGGCGTGGCGCCGATGCCGACCTGGGCGGGTTTGGCGGCTTGTTCGACCTCAAGGCCGCGGGCTTCAAGGATCCCATTTTGGTGGCGGGAACCGACGGTGTGGGGACCAAGCTCAAGCTGGCGATCGACACCAAGCGTTTTGAGGGCATCGGCCAGGATCTGGTGGCGATGTGCGTCAACGACATTGTGGTGCAAGGCGCTGAGCCGCTTTTCTTTCTGGATTATTACGCCACCGGCAAGCTGGAGGTGGAGTGCGCCGCTATGGTGGTGGAAGGCATTGCGCGGGCCTGCAAGGAATCGGGCTGTGCCCTGATCGGCGGCGAAACCGCCGAGATGCCGGGCTTGTATGCCAAGGGCGATTTCGACTTGGCCGGTTTTGCGGTCGGCGCGGTGGAGCGCGACGCGATTCTGCCCAAGACCGGCGCAATGAAGGCGGGCGACGTGCTGATCGGCGTGGCATCGTCGGGCGTGCATTCCAACGGCTATTCCTTGGTGCGCAGGGTGGTGGAGAAAAGCGGGCTGGCATTGGGCGCGGATGCGCCTTTCGCCCAGGGCAAGAGTTTGGGCGAAGCCTTGCTGACCCCGACCCGGCTTTATGTGCGCGCCGCGCTGGAGGCGATGAAGACCGGCGGCGTCAAAGGCCTGGCGCATATCACCGGCGGCGGCATCACCGACAATCTGCCGCGCTGCCTGCCGGAAGGATTGGATGCCGAAGTCGATCTCGGCGCCATCGCCGTACTGCCGGTGTTCCAATGGCTGGTGAAACAGGCCGGGATCGCCGAACGCGAAATGCTGCGCACCTTCAATTGCGGCATCGGCCTGGTGGCGGTGGCGGATGAGAAGCATGCCGGGCCTGTGATCGATGCCTTCCAAGAAGCCGGCGACCATGCGACGCGTATCGGCAAGCTGATTGCCGGCTCCGGCGAGGCCAAGGTCGTTTATCGCGGAGCCTTGAAGCTTTGAAGCAGGTTGCCGTTCTGATTTCCGGGCGCGGCAGCAATCTGCAAAGCCTGATCGACGCGGCAGGCAGCAGTTACCGCATCGTCCTGGTGATTTCCAATGTCGAGGGCGCGAGCGGGCTGGACAAGGCGCGCGCCGCGGGCATTGCCACCACCGTCATCCCCCATGCGGGAAAAACACGCGAAGCTTTCGATGCCGAGATCGACGCGGCCCTGCGCGCCGCCGGCGCAGAGCTGGTGGTCCTGGCCGGTTTCATGCGGATTCTGTCCGACGGCTTTGTGCGCGGCTGGGAAGGCAAGCTGATCAACATCCACCCGTCTTTGCTGCCCGCCTACAAGGGCACCCAGGTCCATCAACGGGTGATCGAAGCCAAGGAAGCGCTCAGCGGCGCCAGCGTGCATTTCGTGGTGCCGGAACTGGACGCTGGGCCGGTGATCGCCCAGGCGCGTGTGCCGGTTCATCCCTCCGACACGCCGCTGACGCTTGCGGACCGCGTGCTGGCGATAGAGCACAAGCTCTATCCCGAAGCGCTGAAATTGCTGGCATCGGAAAAAGTGAAGCTCGAAAACGGCCACGCCGTATTCGGCTAATAACGCCCGCCCTGCAGCCAGCCGATGAAGGGCGGTTTGCCGGTGCAGGAAAAAGCCAGCGCGTAATCGCCGACAGTCAGAAAATCGCAATAGGCCGGCCCCTTGGGCGGCGGCGGCAGGGTCTTGTACAGGGTGAGCGTGTAGCGGTTGTAGAGACCGCTGGGCAGGTTTTCGCGATAGATGAAAGCCCCGCCCAACAGGCTGAAGAGGCAGGGCAGCCAGATGGCGATGGCCACCGTCCAGATCAGTTTGTTGATCAATGCAGCCTCGCGATCTGTTCGGAAACCTCCCACAGCCGTCGCGCATCGTCATCATTGCGCGCTTCCGCGGTCGGCGTGGTGGGCTTGCATTCATAGAAATACTCGCCGCTGACGCCGGCCACCTGGGGCGAGGAGGCCAGATAGACGATGGTCTTGGCGCCTTCCTCCGGCGAAATCGCGCCGATCGGCTTGGCCAGCTTCAATACCGTGCGCATCAACCCGCCGCTATTGTCGCCGAAACGGGTGGCGACAAAGCCGGGATGCAACGCATTGGCGGTGACGCCGCTGCCAGCGATGCGCCGCGCCAATTCGCGGTTGAACAGGATGTTGCAGAGCTTGGACTTGGAATAGACCGGAAAACCGACATAGTTGCGCCGGGTCTGGAGGTCATCCAAATTCAGCTTGGCGCCGCGATGGGCGTTGGAGGCCACCGTGACGATACGCGCGCCGGATTTGAGCTTGTCCCGCAGCAGACTGGTGATCACAAAATAGGCCATGTGATTGAGGGCGAAGGTCATCTCCAACCCGTCTTCGGTCTCCTGCCGCCGGTTGAACAGCGCCCCCGCATTGTTGATCAGGACATCGATCCCAGGCTCGCGCGCCAGTTCCGCGCCCACCCGTTTCATTTCCGACAGACGCGACAGATCGGCCATATGGACGGCATGGTCGCACCTGGCATTGGCCTTGCGCAACGCCGCCATGGTGCCCTCGGCGCGCGCCCCATCGCGGGCGGTGAAGACAATGCGGGCGCCCTGCTCGGCGAGGCGGACAGCCGCGACTTCACCGATACCGGAGGTGGCGCCGGTGATAATGACGGTCTTGCCTTCCATGGACATGAAAAAGGCTCCCGTGGGTACGGGAGCCTTGTATCATTTCTGCTGGTGAAACTCGATCTACGGAACGATATCGAGGTCCCGGAAAAAGAACTTGATCTCATTGGCAGCGGTTTCCGGTGCGTCGGAGCCGTGCACCGAATTGGCCTCGATCGATTCGGCGAATTCCTTGCGGATGGTGCCCGGCGCGGCATTGGCGGGATTGGTCGCGCCCATCACTTCGCGGTTCTTGGCGATGGCGCCCTCGCCCTCCAGCACCTGAACCACCACCGGGCCGCTGATCATGAATTTGACCAAATCCTTGAAGAAGGGGCGCTCACGGTGCACGCCATAAAAGGCTTCGGCATCGGCCTGGGACAGCTTGATGCGGCGGCTGGCGATCACCCGCAGGCCGGCATCCTCGAACTTGGCGATGATCTTGCCGGTGAGATTGCGGCGGGTCGCGTCCGGCTTGATGATCGAAAGGGTGCGCTCGACGGCCATGAAGGTCTCCAAAGGGGGAAAATCGCGCGCCTTATGCATTGGGATTGCGCCAAGGGCAATGGCCGGGTCGCGCTGCGGGCCGGAAAAACGGCCCTTGCTGCCCGGCCATGTGGCCCGCACGCGCTGCGGCCCTGTGGGCCTTGCTGGCGGGCCATGACAAGTTATAAGGCCCGCTCAAATGCTGGTGATTGACAACATTACGGTAAGGATCGCGGGGCGGGAAATCCTCTCCGGCGCCACCGCCAACCTGCCCGCCGGACGGCGCATCGGCCTGGTGGGGCGTAATGGCGCGGGCAAGTCCACGCTTTTCAAGGTGATCCTGGGCCAGTTGCACCAGGATGACGGCGAAATCAGCGTCCCTTCCGCCTGGCGGGTGGGCGCGGTGGCGCAGGAAGCGCCCGGCACCGACACCAGCCTGCTGGACACGGTGCTGGAAGCCGACCCCGAGCGCCTGGCCTTGCTGGCCGAGGCCGAACACGAGACCGACGGACATCGGTTGGGCGATATTTATCACCGCCTTGAGGCGATCGACGCCTATACCGCCCCTAGCCGCGCCGCCGAAATTCTCGCCGGTCTGGGCTTTTCGGCGGAGGACCAGCTTCGGCCCTGCCGCGAATTTTCCGGCGGCTGGCGCATGCGCGTGGCGCTGGCGGCGATCCTGTTCTCGGCTCCCGACCTGTTGCTGCTGGACGAGCCCACCAACTATCTCGACCTGGAAGGCGTGCTCTGGCTGGAGAATTTCATCCAGAAATATCGCGGCACCATCCTGATCGTCAGCCATGACCGCGACCTGCTAGACACGGCTTGCGAATTCATCCTGCATCTGGAGCGTGGCAAGCTGAAGCTCTATACCGGCGGCTACGACACCTTTGTCGAGACCCGCGCCGCCACCCGCGCCAACGACATGGCCTTCGCCAAGAAGCAGGAAGCGGCGCGCGCCCACATGCAGGCTTTCGTCGATCGCTTCAAGGCCAAGGCCTCCAAGGCCCGCCAGGCGCAGAGCCGCATGAAGATGCTGGCCAAGATGGCGATGGCGGAAGTGCCGCCCGACGAACATGTCGCGCCGATCAACATTCCCACCGCCACGCCCGCCTCCCCGCCTTTGATCACCATGGACCGCGCCAGCGTGGGCTATGAGCCGGGCAAGCCGATCTTGACCGGGCTTTCCTTCCGCTTCGATCCCGAAGACCGCGTGGCGCTGCTGGGCAAGAACGGCAACGGCAAATCCACCATGGCCAAACTGCTGGCGGGCAAGCTTGCCGCCATGTCGGGTGAGTTCACCCCGGCGCGCAAGCTGGTGGTGGGCTATTTCGCCCAGCACCAGGCCGAGGAGCTGGACACCAGCGTCACGCCGATCCTGACATTGCAGCGCCTGCGTCCCAAGCTGACCCTGGAACAGGTTCGCACCCAACTCGGCGGTTTCGGCTTCGCCCAGGACAAGCAGCAGACCCTGGTGGGCAAATTGTCGGGCGGCGAGCGGGCGCGGCTGATGCTGGCGCTGGCAACCTTGGACAAGCCGAACCTGCTGATCCTGGACGAACCCACCAACCATCTCGACATCGACGCGCGCAATGAATTGCTGACGGCGCTGAACGATTTCGATGGCGCGGTGATCCTGGTCAGCCATGACCGCCGCCTGATCGAAGCCACCGCCGACCGGCTGCTGCTGGTATCGGATGGCCATGTCACGCCCTTCGAGGGCGACTTGGACGATTACCGCAAATTCCTTTTGACCGGCGACAATGCCCCGACGCGGCGCGCGGAAAACAAGGCAGCCGACATCAAGCCGGCCAAGGACGTCGCCCGGCGCAGCAATGCCGAGAAGCGCCAGACCCTCAAGCCGCTGAAGGACAAGGTGACCGCCGCCGAACATCAGATCGCGGCGCTGAATGCCGAACTCGCCAAGCTGGACAAAAGCCTGTCCGACCCGCTGCTGTTCAACCGGGATCCGGCCAAGGCCGCATCGGTATCCAAGAAGCGCGCCGAAGCCGCGCGCAAGCTGGAAGCGGCGGAAAAGACTTGGCTGGCGGCCAGCGAAGCTTACGAAAATGCGAACGCCTGACCACCTTAGCTTGCCCATGGTTCGACAAGCTCACCATGAGGAGAGAAAAACACGTCTCATCCTGAGCCAGTCGAAGGATGACCGTCAAACCGCGGCGGGGTTTGCAGCCTCGCGGGCTTCCATTAGTCTCCCGCCCGCATGACCGACGATCGATTTTACCAACGCGCCGGGCCTTTCACCTTGGCGCAAATCGCCAGCCGGATCGGCGCCGAAGCCGAAAAGGGCGTCCCCGACGTCACGCTACGAGACGTCGCTTCGCTAGAAAGCGCCGAGACCGGCGACGTCTCACTGTTCAGCGATGCCAAATATGCCAACGCCTTTGCCGTGACCAAGGCCAGTGTGGTGATCACCAGCGAGAAGCTGGCCGCCCTGCCCCATGGCGTGACCCTGCTGGTGGTGCCCAATCCGCGCCTGACCTTCGCCCAGGTGGGACATATTTTTTATCCACCGGCAAAATTGCAGCCCGGCGTGCGGCCGGCGGAGCCGGTTCATCCCACCACCTTTATCGGTACCGGCACCGAAATAGGCGCGGGCGCCCAAATCGGCGACCATGCGAAAATCGGCGCCCATGTCTTCATCGGCAGCAATGTGGTGATCGGGCGCGGCGTCGAGATCGGCGACAATTGTTCCATCGGTCCCAATTGCGTCATCACCCATGCCGTGATCGGCAAGAGGGTGGTGATGGGACCGAACAATTCCATCGGCAACCAGGGCTTTTCTTTCGTGCCCAGCCTGGAAGGGCTGTTGCGCGTGCCGCAACTGGGCCGGGTGATCATCGAGGACGATGTCGAATTCGGTTCCAACTGCACCGTCGATCGCGGCGCCATCGGCGACACCCATATCGAGCGCGGCGTGCGTTTCGACAGTTTGATTCATGTCGGCCATAACGTGCGAATCGGCCATCACAGCCTGCTGGTGGCGCAGGTCGGGATCGGCGGTTCCACCACCGTGGGACCGATGGTGCTGATCGGCGGCCAGGTCGGCATCAGCGACCATCTGACGATCGGCGCGGGCGCGCGGCTGGCGGCGCGTTCTGGCGTCACCCGCGATATCGGCGCGGGCGAACGCGTCGGTGGCTATCCCGCAAGGCCCTTGAAACGCTGGCACCGCGAAACCGCCCTGTTGGCCAAGATGGCCAAGCCGAAGAAGGCGGACGAAGAAACGGACTGAATTTGTCATTCCCGCGCACCCGCGCAAGCGGGAAGCCAACTTCTTCCCAAGCGCGCGACTTAAAGTTGGAGGCCCGCTGGAGTTTACACTCCGGCCGCGCTATGCGCGGACCGGGGTGCGGGCATGACAGGATTACTTCACATGCGCCTTGGCGATGGATACCCATTCGCGCTGGCGCGAGCGGTAGTAAGACGGCGCGCCCTTGACCGACTTGATGATTTCCGTGAACAGCGCCTGGGCGCGGGCCTGCTGCCCCAGGCTTTCCAGCAGCAAGCCGAACCGGGCGCGCGCCTCCTCGCCCGGATAGCGCGCCACGACTTTTTCATATTGCGCCACCGCCGCATCGTTCTTGCCTTGCAGCGCCAACGCCCTGGCATAGTCCAGCTCGGCATCGGCATCGCAAGCCGCCGGGTCCACCTCTTTCAATTTCACGAACAGGGCTTCGGCTTCCGCGCCCTGCCCCGACAGCATGCGGGCACGCCCAAGCCCTTTCAGCAAAGTGGGGTCGGCACCGCCCAGCGGCCCCTGCATGGCGCTTTCATAAAGTTCGATGGCGTCGGCAAAACGTCCGGTGCGGATACACTCTTCGGCCAGCACCCGCTTGGAATCCACCGAGCCCACCAGCTCGACATTGCGCAGCTTCTCGCGATAGCCGCGCCCCGGATCGGCGGCATTGACCACATTGTCCGCCAGCCGCCGGGCCGGGTTGGAGCGCAGCAGGTCCGGAATGACGCCAAAGGCGAGATAGCCAAGCCAGATCGCGATGGTGCCGTACGGAGGGTATAGAAACGATCCCAGGGCCAAACCGACCAGCCACATGGGCGACTTACCGTTGCGGATGGCATGATAGGCGACAGCCAGGCTGACGAGCAGCATGCCAATCGTCCACTCATTGAAAAAACCCACGCCTGCCTGCCTATCCCTGCTTCTCGAATTTTCCGGCCGGCGTTTCCTTCCAATAGGTCACGTCGTGCCCGGCGTCCTTCGCCTCTTTCCATGCCGCGCGGGCGCCCGCAAGGGCCTCGCCATCCCGGCCGTCGAACAAAAGGACAATCCTGGCCAGATCGGACAGCCCCTTCCAATCGGCCGGCAAGGCGCCGCCGACATAGAAAAAAATCTGGGCGGAATTGGGATTGCCCTCCTCCACCGTGATCAACACCGGCTGGCCCGCCGCGTCCCCATCGCCCAGCTGCGCATGCGCCAGGAATGACTGGTCGTCATAGGTCCAAAGCAAGCTATCCAAAGCGTCGGAGCGTTCGGACGAATCGGTCTTGATCGCCGCCCGCCAGCCGCGCTGCAGCGATTTTTCCACCAGGCCGGGAAGCACGTCTTCCAGCGAGCGGCGCTCCAGATGGTAGAAAAGACACTCGCTCACTGTTCGTAATGCTCTTTCATCAGCCGGTTGAGCAGCCGCACGCCCCAGCCGGTGCCCCAGCTGGGAATGGTGGGCTTCTGCTCGCCGTCCTGCCAGGCGACGCCGGCGATATCCAGATGCGCCCAGACCGTGCCCTTCTCGATAAAGCGCAACAGGAACTGGGCGGCGGTGATGGCGCCGGAATTGCCGCCGCCGATATTCTTCATGTCGGCGATCTTGGAGCGGATCATCTTGTCATAAAAGGGATCCAGCGGCAGTTGCCAAACCCGCTCGCCGGTCGTGCGGCCCGCGGCCTGGATCCGCTGCACCAGCTGATCGTCGTTGGAGAAAATCCCCGCATGTTCGGTGCCCAGGGTCTGCACAATGGCGCCGGTCAGGGTGGCCAGATCGATCAGCATCCTGGGCTTGAAACGGCGCTGGGTATAGGTGAGCGCATCGGCCAGGACCAGCCGGCCTTCGGCGTCGGTGTTCAGCACTTCGATGGTCTGACCCGATAGCGAAGTCAGCACATCGTCGGGGCGGAAGGCGCCGCCGTCCGGCATATTCTCCACCAAGCCGATCACGCCCACCGCGTTGATTTTCGCTTTGCGCGTGGCCAAGGCCAGCATGGTGCCGGTGACACAGGCGGCGCCCGCCATGTCGCCCTTCATGCCCTGCATGCCGGCGCCGACCTTGATGGAAAGGCCGCCCGAATCGAAACACACGCCCTTGCCGACCAGAGCGACCGGCTTGGTGTCTTTTTTGCTCCCATGCCATTGCATCACCACAAGCTGGCTTTCGCGCGCGCTGCCCTGGCCCACGCCCACCAGCGCGCCGAAGCCGCGCTTTTTCATTTCGGCTTCGCCCAGTATCTCCACCTTGACGCCCAGTTTGGACAGCATGGCCTTGGCGCGGCGGGCGAACTCGGCCGGCGACAGAATATTCGGCGGTTCGTTCACCAAATCGCGCGCCAGGAAGATACCGTCAGCCACCGCCGCCAGACCGGCATGGGCTTTTTTTGCCGCCGCCGTATCTTGTGTGACGATCCGGATGGTCTTCAGTTTCTTTTCATACTCGTCGAGATTGCGGGTGCGGTATTTGTCGAAGGCATAGCTTTTCAGCTTCGCGCCGAAGGCCAGATGCGCCGCCAGCTCGGCTTTCTTGACCTTGCTGCCTTTTGGCAGGTCTATTTCGATGCGCGCCGCAATTTCGCCCGATGTGTAAAGCCAGCCCACGATCTGGGCGCCCAGTGTCTCCAGCCCCTTTTCATCCAAACTTTCAGCCTTGCCCAGGCCAACCAGCAGCAAACGGGACGCTTTGACACCGGCGGGCGCCAACACTTCCAACATTTGGCCGGTCTTGCCGGTGAAGCGGGAAAATTTCAGGGCGCGCGTCAAAGCTCCGCCGCTGGCCTTGTCCAACCGGACCGCCGACGGCAGCAGGATACCGCCCGCCATCGCCCCCACGACCCAAGCCCCGTCCCCGGCTGCGGCATTGGTAACAAAGGAAATCTGCATGCTATATCTCCGGGCAAGGACAGGGTATTTGTGGGGAAAATCCTAGTTCTACTGATAGTTTAGGTCGAATCCAGCCGGCCTCCAACACAGGTCGCGAAAGGCCAAAACGGGTGCACCCCAAGCCGCCGGAAAATAGCCAGGGACCTCGGACGGGCACCCCACGCCCCCGGCGGCTGCCGCTCTATATCCTCATCCAATTGCTGGGCCCGGTGGCCCTGCTGACCCTGCTTTTGACCAGCGTGATCTGGCTGGTCAACTGCCTCCAATATCTGGACCTGGTGATCAACCGCGGTCAATCGGCCCTCACCTTTCTCTATCTGATCCTGCTGGTGCTGCCCACGCCACTGGCCGCCATCATGCCCATCGCTTTTTTCTTCGCCACCTTGATCACCTTGCAGCGGCTGCAAGGCGACAGCGAATTGGTGGCGATGGCGTCCGCCGGTTATTCGCTGCGCCAGATCGCTTTGCCGGTGCTGGCCTGTGCCGCCATCGTGATGGCTTTCACCTATGCCTGCGTCTTCTACCTGATGCCGGCGGGCCAGCGGATTTTGCGCGACAAGGTGCTGGACATCCGCGCCGACATGGCGGGCGCGCTGCTGAACGAAGGCGACTTCAACACCTCCCAGCGGGGCCTGACCGTCTTCATTCGCGCCTTCGGCAACAAAGGCGAAATACACGGCATCCTGGTGCATGACAATCGCGACCGTGCCCACCCCGTCACTTATATTGCCGAAAAAGGCATCCTGGCCCAGACCCCCGCCGGCACCCGCCTGATCATGATAGACGGCACCATTGAGACCAGCGCGCAAAGCGGAAAGCAATTGCAGGTGTTGCACTACGAAAGCCACACCATGAATCTGGACCAGTTTTCCGGACCGACGCGCTATACGCCGCGCAAGGTCCAGGAGCGTTATATGGACGAATTGTTCTGGCCGCCCGAAAAGGGCCTCACCCAGCGCATCCGCGACCGGTTCTTTGCCGAAGCGCATTACCGCATCACTCAGCCATTCTATTGCATAGCTTTCGCCCTGATCGCGATGGCGGCGGTGTTGCGCGGCCGCCGCCAACGCGGCAGCGTCGCCATGCGCCTCACCATCGCCGGCATGGCGGCGGCCGGTCTACAGATCGCGGGCTATGGCATTATGGGACTGGCGCAGCGCAATCCGCCGCTGGTGGCGATATTCTATCTGCTACCGGCGCTGGGTATCGCCGCGGCTATCGCTCTGCTGGCCGGCTATACGCCCGCAACCGTGCTGGCGCGGCTGCGCCCCGCCGCCATGGCCGGAACCGGCGCATGAGCTGGTCCTGGACTCTCTATCGCTATCTGGCGGTGCAATTCCTGACGGGCGTTGCGATGATCTACGCGGTCTTCCTGATGCTGGCCTTCTCCATCGACATCGTGGATCTGTTGAACCGCACCGCCAACCACAATGTTCCCACCTCCACCGCGATCGGCATGGCGGTGCTGCAACTGCCCTATTTGGGCCAGAAGATGCTGCCTTTCGCCGTTCTTCTTGGCGGCGTCTTCACCTTCGTGCGCCTGTCGCGTTCGCGCGAGCTGGTGGCGACCCGCGCCGCGGGCGTGTCGGCCTGGGACTTCCTGTTGCCGCCGCTGACGGTCGCCGTGTTCATCGGCGTCGCCACCGTCACGGTCTTCACGCCGATATCGGCGCGGATGTTCTCGCAATTCGCCGGCCTGGAAGCGCGCTATGTCAAGGGCGAGGAGAGCCGGCTTTCGGTATCCATGAACGGGCTATGGCTGCGCCAGGGCGACGCGCGCCAGCAGTCGGTGATCCATGCGCTGCGCGTCGCTCAGCAAGGCGAGCATCTGGAGGATGTGATGGTGCTGCTCTACGGCGCCAACGATCATTTCATAGGCCGGATAGACGCCAAGTCGGCGGATCTGAAGGAAAATTTCTGGCTCATCAACGACGCCTGGGTATCGGATCTGCGCGGTATTCCGGTCCATCACGACCGATATCGCCTGGCCACCACGCTGACGCCGGAACAGATCGTGGAAAGCTCCACCGCGCCCGACGCGCTGTCCTTCTGGGACCTACCCGGCTATATCCGCGCCGCCCAGTCCGCAGGCTTTTCCGCCAGCCGCTATCAGCTTTATCTTTATACCCTCTATGCCCTGCCCGCTTTGTTCGCGGCGATGGTTTTCATGGCCGCCAGCTTCTCGCTCAAGCTGGGCCGCGAGGCCGGCATGGCGAAAGTCATCCTGTTTAGCGCCGCCTGCGGCTTCGGTGTCTACTTCTTTCAGAATCTGACCTTCGTGCTGGGCCGTTCCGGCGCGGTGCCGATCCTTTTGGCGGCGACGGCGCCGGCCCTGGCCTCGATCCTGATCGGCATGACTCTGATCTTCTCCCATGAGGATGGCTGATGCGAGCCTCTGCCGTCCGTCTCGCGGCGCTGGGCGCCTGCGCCCTCATCCCCTTCGTTGCCCAGGCCGCCCAACTGCGCGCCACCGGCGTGGCAGCCCCCCAAAAAGACGCGCCCATCCTGCTTGAGGCCGATGAGATCGTTTACGACAGCGAGGCCAAGACGATTTCCGCGGTCGGTCACGTCGAGATCACCGATGACGGCCGCGTCCTGCTGGCCGAGCGGGTGGAGTACGACCAGGCCAGCGACACGGTGACGGCGCGCGGCCATGTCAGCATCACCGACGCCAAGGGCAATGTGGCTTTCGCCGATCATGTGGTTCTGACCGACCATATGCGCGACGGCGCGCTACAGGGCTTCGGCGCCCTGATCGGCAAGACGGGGCGGCTGGCCGCCAAGAACGCCCAGCGTATCAACGGCAATACCGTGATCGCCCGCCACACCGTTTATTCGCCTTGCACGATCTGCAACCAGCCGGGACAGCGCACGCCGCTTTGGCAGGTCAAGGCCGAGCGGGTGGTGTACGACCAGACCAAGCACAAGGTGCGCTTCACCAATGCCACCATCGAGGTGCAGGGCGTGCCGGTGGCTTGGTTGCCCGCCGTGTCGGTGCCCGATCCCACGGTGCGCTATGCCACCGGCTTGCTCACGCCGGAGTTCGGCAACTCCACCAAGATCGGCTATTTTACCCGGCTACCCCTCTATCTCGCGCTCTCCCCGAGCCAGGACATGACAATGGCGCCGATGTTCACCACTTCGGGCGGCCAGGTCTTGGAGCTGGAATACCGCGCCCGCTGGAACAGCGGCGGATTGTGGTTCCAGGGCAGCGGCGCCTACAATCCCAATGGCGGATTGTCGGGAAGCCCCGGGGCGCAGACCTACGGCCATATTTTCGGCTCGGCCCGTCAAGCCCTGAATGACAATTGGCGCGCCGGCTTGGACGTCCAGGCCACCAGCAACAGCGTCTATATGCGCTTCTACGATATTTCGTTCCTGGACCGGCTGGTCAACGACATCTTCCTGGAAGGCACGCCGGGGCGCTCGCGCTTCTCGCTGGCGAGCTATTATTTCCAGGGCCTGCGTTCCACCGACGTCACCGCGAACATCCCCTTCGTCCTGCCCCGGCTGGAAATGTCGTACATCCCGATTCACAAGGTGGCGGGCGGTTCGTTCCGCTTCGACCTGAGCGGCGTCGCCATCGGCCGCGACAACCAGCGTAACGACCAGCGCGTCACCGGCGAGATGAATTGGAAAAAGTCCTTCGTCTTCGGCAACGGCCAGCTCTGGACCATTGTGGCCGACGCACGCGGCGACTTTTATCATTTCGATTATCCAAGCTCGGGCCCGCCCAGTGCTTTCCCCACCACGATCGAACGCGGCACCGCCTATCTTGGCTTGGATTGGCGCTGGCCGTTTGTCGCTAGCGGCGGTTCCGGCCGTTCCTATATCTTGCAACCCATCGCGCAACTGGTCGCGCAGCCCTATGGCGGCAACCCGCGCGGCATCCGGATCGAAGACTCCCAGTCCTTCGAGTTCGACGACAACAATGTTTTCAGCTTCAACCAAATGCCGGGTTACGACCTGATTGAAAGCGGTCCGCGCGCCAATGTCGGCGTCATGGCCGAAGCCCTGTTTCCCGGCGGCAAGATCGAAGCACAGGTCGGCCAGACCTACCGCCTCAAGCCCGATCCCCTCCTGGCGGCGTTTTCCGGCAACCGGGGCACATCATCGGATCTGGTCGGAAGCTTTTCGGTCAAGTTCCCGCATCTGGACGTGACCGACCGCATCGCCATGGATCGCGGCAATGGCTCCATCAGGCGGCATGAAATTTATCTGACCGGCACCTATGACCGCTCCTCGCTGCAATTGAGTTACGTCCACCTGCCCCAGTCGGTCGCAACCCTGGGCCTGCCCGGCCGCGAAGAGGTCAATGCCCAGGCCGATGTCAATGTCTGGCGCAATTGGCAGGTTTTCGCCGCCGTTCAGCGCGACCTGACCAACAATCAATTCCTCAATACCGAGTACGGCCTGGGCTACGAAGATGAATGCCTTGCAATCTCTTTGGCCTACCGGCGCAAGTATATTTCGGACGTGGTCCAGGGCTTGCCGCCCTCCACTTCGGTGATTCTGCGTTTCAACCTGAAAACCGGCGATAGCCCGATCCAGCCCTTCAGCCTGTTCCCGCGCGATGTTTTTGCACTGACACATCCGTAGTCTCGGCTGACAAAAACACATTTTCCGCGCAGGTTTTTTTATGACCCCTCCGATCCGGCCTTCGCACCTGGCGGTGCTCGGCGTTCGGTTGGCTTGGCCGCCAACCTCACCCTTCGCTGGCCCTTGAGGCCGGATCGGCAAAAGGTCCAGTGGACCTTTTGTCCGGCCGAAACCAGCTACGGCCACCTCCCCTTGAGGCGCTACGCGCCAAGGGGAGGATCGCGATGTTTTTGCGCTGACCCATCCGTGAGACCGGGGCCAGCCGCTTAGAAAACCTTGCTTTCCCGCCCATTCCCGGCCGTTGCCGGTCTTTCCCTTGATTGGGGAGGGAATTTCCGTATTTTGGCAGAGGTTTAGGGGAGCCTGGCGGAGCGCCGTGACCTCGCCCCCGTTTAAGGCCGAAGATCAAGATTGACGATGCGAATTGCCACTACCCTGTTGCTGGGCGCTGCCATACTGGCTGGCGCGAGTGCCTTTGGCATCGCCCAGAGCGCGAGTGTAAGGCCGCTGCCGGCGGTACCGCCGCTCAAATCGGCATTGAAATCCGATGTCCGGCAAGCCGCGATCGCGTCTTCCAGCGCCCCATCCGCCCAGCCGGCCCCCGCCGCCGACACAAGAGCGATACCCGACAAACCGAACGATGCGCCGCACGACGCATCCGCGCCCGACGCCGCCCCTGGCGCGACATCGGCGGTACAAGTAGCCAAGAACAACAGCAGCGCGGTGATCGACGCCACGCCCGATGCCAACCCCAACGATTCCAATTCCATCGTCGCGACGGTGAACGACGAATCGATCTCCGATTTCGAGCTGCGTCAGCGCACGGCACTGTATCTCGCGCTCCAGGGCATCCATCAGCAACTGACGCCGGAACAACGCAAGCGCATCCGTGGCCAGATCCTGGAACAGCTGCAAAGCGAAAAGCTTGAGCTTCAGGAAGCGGTAAAAAAGAAGATCACCGTCAGTCCGGTGGAAGTCGATAAGCGCATCAACAACATGCTGCAGGAGTATCGTTTCACCATCGAGCAGCTGCGCCAAAATTTGACCAATGCCGGCGCCAGCGAAGAAGCGCTGCGTGCTCAGATCACCGCCTCCATCGCCTGGCAGAAGGCGGTGCAGGACGAATATGGCGACCGGATCAATATCACCCCGGACATGGTGTCGACGGAAATGGCGCGCCATGCCGACGGCGCCGACAAGCCGCATTATCGCGTGCTGGAAATTTTCCTTCCCGTCGACAATCCCGAGCTGGACGCCAAGGTGAAAAAGGACGCCGAGGAGGTGGAAACCCAACTCCAGCAGGGCGCGCCCTTTCCCGTCGTGGCGCGCCAATTCAGCCAGCATCCGTCGGCCGCGACCGGCGGCGATATGGGCTGGATCAATGAAGGCCAGCTGGCGCCGGAACTGAATGCCGCCCTGGCCAAGTTGGAGGTGGGCGCGGTCTCCGGCCCCATCCGCTCCACCGGCGGTTATTATATCATCGCGCTGCGCGAACGGCAGGAGCCCTTGGGCACCAAGATCGATCAGGTGCCGACCGGACCAACCGGACCGGCCGGAACCTTGCCGCTGGCGCGCCTTCTGTTCCCCGCCGATCCGCGCCTGCCAAAGGATCAGCTGGAGAAAATCGTCAAGGTCGCGGCGCAGATCCAGCAGCGTTACGCCGGTTGCGGCCAGCTGGACGAACTGCACAAGAAGATGGACGGCACGGTCTATATGGACCTGGGTGACACCAAGCTGGCCGATCTCAGCCCGCAGATTCAAGAGGCAATGAAGAACACCCGCCCCGGCGAAGCGGCGCCACCCTTCATGTCGGAGGCCGGCATCGAACTGATTGGACGCTGCGACAAGCGGATCGAGGTCAAGACCGCCTATGTGATGCCGACCCAGCAGCAAGTGGAAGACCAGCTGTTCCAGAACCAGATCGCCGCCCTGGCGCGGCGCTATCTGCGCGACCTGAAGCGCGACGCCAATATCCAGGTGCGCGACGACAGCAAGCCCGATGCGCTCATCCGGTAAGAGCGAAACGGCCCCTATTCTCATCACCATGGGTGAACCGTCGGGGATCGGACCAGAAATTGCGCTGGCCGCCTTCGCGCATTTTGGCGGCAAGGCAGGACGTCATCCGCTCAAGCTGGTGGGAGACGCCAAGGTTTTTGCGTCCCACAGAGACACTTTGATCCCCACAACTGCACCGGTCACGGCCATTGCCGGACGCCCCGACGCAACCAATGCCGCCGCGGTCACCCAAGCCATCGAGATCGCGGTGTCCGCCTGCCTGGCGGGCGAGGCCGCGGCCGTCGTCACGGCACCGATCCACAAGGCGGTGCTGAATGCGGCGGGCTTTGCCTTCCCCGGCCATACCGAATTCCTCGCCCATCTTACCGGCGCCCGCCGGGCGGTGATGATGCTGGCCAGCGACAAATTGCGGGTGGTGCCGCTCACCATTCATATGCCGATCGCCAAGGTGCCAGCTGCGATCAGCAAGCAGGCGGTGTTCGAGACCGGCGAGATCATCCTGACCGCGCTGCGCCGCGATTTCGGCATTCTCAATCCGCGCCTGGCGGTGGCCGGACTCAATCCCCATGCCGGCGAGGACGGTGTGCTGGGCGAGGAAGACGAAAACATGATCGCGCCCGCCGTCGCGGCGCTCAAGGCGCGCGGTTTCCATGTTCGCGGACCGTTGTCGGCCGATACCTTGTTTCACGACCAGGCGCGCAAGACTTACGATGCGGCGCTGTGCATGTATCACGACCAGGCGTTGATCCCGATCAAGAGCCTGAGCTTCTGGGACGGCGTGAATGTGACCTTGGGCCTGCCGATCGTGCGCACCTCGCCCGATCATGGCACGGCGCTGGATATCGCGGGCCGGGGTAAAGCGGATGCCCGCAGCATGATCGCGGCGGTGCAAATGGCGGCGGACTTATCTGATTCTCGGGCCAATGTCCGAAACCGATAAGTTGCCACCCCTGAGAGACGTGATTGCCACCCATGGTTTGGCGGCCAAAAAGTCGCTTGGCCAGAATTTTCTCTTCGATCTCAATCTGACGCGCAAGATCGCCCGCGCCGCCGGGGCACATGAGGGCGGCATCTTTTATGAAGTCGGTCCCGGTCCCGGCGGACTGACCCGCGCGCTGCTCGCCGAAGGGGCGGACAAGGTGATCGCGGTGGAACGCGATGCACGTTGCCTGCCCGCGCTAGAGGAGATCGCGCGTGCCTGGCCGGGAAAGTTGGAGGTGATTTCCGCCGACGCGCTGGCGCTGGACGAAACCGCGATCCTGCCCAAGCAGACACGCATCGCCGCCAACCTGCCTTACAATGTCGGCACCGCGATCCTGATCAAATGGCTCACCATCGAACAATGGCCCCCGCACTGGGCCAGCTTGACCCTGATGTTCCAGAAGGAAGTCGCCCAACGCATCATTGCCCAGCCCGGCACCGAACATTATGGGCGGCTTTCGGTTTTGGCGCAGTGGCGCTGCACCGCGAAAATCCTGTTCGATGTCAATCGCGGCGCCTTTGTGCCGCCGCCCTCGGTGACCTCGGCTATCGTGCGGCTGGAGCCGCGCGCACAGCCGCTGGCGCCCGCCAAGCTGACGGATCTGGAAAAAGTCACCGCCACGGCTTTCGGCCAGCGCCGCAAGATGCTGCGCCAGTCCTTGAAGCCGCTGGGCGGCGAAGCCCTGCTGGCAAAAGCCGGCATCGATCCGACGGCGCGGCCGGAAGATTTGAAGATTGAGCAGTTCGCCGCCTTGGCGCGGACGTTGAACACCTGATGTCATTCTAGGCCGCGCATTGCGCCAGATGGGGGTTAGTCCATTAACTTTCGGGCAAATTCCGCAATCCCGGTCTGCCGTCCCCGCTTCATACGCTCCGCATCCAGGATGGTGCGGATTTTCTGCAGCGTCGAATCCAAGTCGTCATTGATGACGACATAATCATACTCCGCCCAGTGGCTGATTTCGTTGTTGGCCTTGGCCATGCGAGCCTGGACCACGTCTTCGGCGTCCAGCGCGCGGGCGCGCAGCCGCCGCTCCAGTTCGTCATGACTAGGCGGCAGCACGAAAATGCTCACAAGATCGTCGCCCGCCTGCTGGCGCAATTGCTGAGTGCCCTGCCAATCAATGTCGAACAGCACGTCGCGCCCCTTGGCGAGCGCGAGCTGCACCGGCTCTTTCGGCGTGCCGTAATGATGGCCGAACACCATCGCATGTTCCAGGAAGGCCCCGCCCTGCGCCATCCGGGTGAACATGGAGGGCGAGACGAAGAAATAATCCTTGCCTTCCTCCTCGCCGCTGCGAGGGCTGCGGGTCGTGGTGGAGATGCTCATGGTGACGCAGGGGTCGCTGGCCAACAACTTGCGCGACAGCGTGGTCTTGCCCGCCCCAGACGGCGAGGACAGGACCAGCATCAGACCCCGGCGCTGAACGTTATGATGGGAAGATTGGGTCATTCGACATTCTGGGATTGCTCGCGGAACTGGTCGATCACCGCCTTAAGCGCCAAGCCCGTGCGGGTCAATGCAATGTCGGTGGATTTGGAGCACAAGGTATTGGCCTCGCGGTTGAATTCCTGGGCCAGGAAATCCAGCTTGCGGCCCACCCCTTTGCCCTGCGCGATCAGGACGCGCGCATCCTGGACATGGGCGGTGAGCCGGTCCAGCTCTTCGCGCACATCGGCCTTCACCGCCAAGAGCGCCACTTCCTGCGCCAGCCTTTCCTCGGAGACCGGACCTGCATCCAGCAATTCCTTCACCTGGGCGGTCAGCCGCGCGCGTAAGGCGGCCGGTTGGGTCGCCGCCAGACGGCCCGCTTCCGCCACCAGCCGCTCGACTTCGCCGATCTGGGAGCCCAGCAGCACGGCAAGCTTGGCGCCCTCGCCACAGCGCTCCTTCGCCAGCCTGTCAAAAGCATTGGCCAGGCTTTCCAGAATGGCGGCATCGCGCTGGGCCCGCGCCATGGGATCCTGCGCCACCGCGCCCTCATCGGCCACGATTACGCCCTTCAGCGCCAGCAATCCATCGACCCGCGCCGGCGCCAGGCCGGTCTCGGCCGCGACTTCGCGCGCGATCTTGACCGCGCTGGCCAAGGCAGCGGCATCCACCACAAGCCCCCGCATGCTCTCCTGCGGCTCGATGGTGAGGGAAATCTGAAATGCGCCGCGCTGAAAGCGCTCCCCAGCAAGGCGGCGCGCCGGCGCCTCCAGCCCGTCATAACCGGGCGGCGTGCGCAGCCGCATGTCCAGGCTGCGGCTGTTGACGCTCTTGGCCTCCCAGCGCCAGCGCAACCCTTGATGGCTGCCCGCGCTTTCGGCAAAACCCGTCATGCTGGCAAAGGTCATGCTGTGCTCCGAAGGAGCCGATATTTAGCGCGCGGAATGCGCGCCTGTCACCTGTGGCGGGTACTCTTGCGCCGCGCCAGTGGCGGAAGTTTGGGCAGACTGGGATCCAGCACCGTAACCGTGGTGTTTCCGGGCCCGCCGCTTTCCTCGACTCGCCGGCCGGCCCGATTCTGGCGCTCAAAGGCGCGATAGGCCGCGACGTTGCGCGCCTGCTGCGCACTGTTCGACGCAAACACATGACCGCCATGGCCGGTGGCGACAAAATACAGATCCTCGCTGGCTTGCGGATTGAGCACGGCGGCGATGGAATCCTTGCCGGGATTGCAGATCGGTCCCGGCGGCAGGCCCGCGATCACATAGCTATTGTAGGGGGTGGCGCCCTCCAGCTCGCTTTGGCGGATGCCGCGGCCCAGCGGATAGCCTTTGGTGAGGCCGTAAATCACCGTGGGATCGGTCTGAAGCCGCATTCCGATCTTTAGCCGGTTGATGAACACCGATGCGATATGACGGCGTTCGTCCGGCAGCGCGGTTTCCTTTTCCACGATCGAAGCCAGGATCACCGCCTCGCGCCTATCGCGAAGCGGCAGGCCCGGGACGCGTTTGTCCCAGTGCTGGTCCAGGAATGCCCTTTGCGCCGCGGCCATCTTGTCCAGCAGATGCCGGCGGGTTTCGCCCCGGGTAAAAAGATAAGTCTCCGGCAGCAGACTTCCTTCGGCGGGAACCGGACCGGAATCTCCGGTCAACACGGTATCGGCCTGCGCCAGCTTCCAGATCATGTCGCTGGTCAGGCCTTCGGCGGCGGTGAATTTGTGCTGGATGGATTTTCCCTCCACCAGGATCCTGGCGATAGCCGCCATCGAAGCTCCCGAGGGAATAGCGTATTCGCCCGCCTTGATCTTGCCGGCCAACCGGCGCGCCCGCAGGTTCAGCTCGAACATCAGGCCGGATTTCATCACGCCCTTGGCCTCCAGCATCCGCGCCACCGCATGGGTGCGCGAGCCCGGCGCGATCAGGATGGTGGTCTGCTTGCCATCGGCGGCGGACAGCCCCGGCCCGTCCCAGGCGGCCACACCCCACTCCACCAGCCCGGCGGCGATGACCGCGAGGAGTACCAGAATGAAGACAAATCGCTTCACGGTTTGCTGAAGATCAGCGCGGCATTGGTGCCGCCGAAGCCGAAACTGTTGGACATGGCGATATTCACATCGCGCTTCTGCGCCTTGAGCGGCACCAGATCGATACTGGTGGTGACGTCGGGATTTTCCAGATTGATGGTGGGCGGCACCATGCCGTCGCGCATCGCCAGCAGGCAGAAGATCGCTTCCACCGAGCCCGCCGCGCCCAGCAAATGCCCGATCGAGGATTTGGTCGAGGACATGGCGGTCTTGGCCGCCGCATTGCCCAACAGGCGCTCCACCGCGCCCAACTCGATCCCATCCGCCATAGTCGAGGTGCCGTGAGCATTGACGTAATCGATATCCGATGGCGCAATTCCCGCGCGCTTCAGCGCCATCTGCATGGCGCGATAGCCGCCATCGCCATCTTCCGATGGCGCGGTGATGTGATAGGCGTCGCCCGACAGGCCATAGCCCGTCACTTCGCCGTAAATTTTCGCGCCGCGCGCGCGCGCATGCTCCAATTCCTCCAGCACCACGATGCCGGCGCCCTCGCCCATCACAAAGCCGTCGCGGTCCTTGTCATAGGGGCGCGATGCCTTGGTTGGGGTATCGTTGAAGCCGGTGGACAGCGCACGGCAGGCATTGAAACCGGCAATGCCGATGCGGCAGACCGCGCTTTCGGCGCCGCCCGCGATCATCACATCGGCATCGTCAAAGGCAATCAGCCGCGCGGCGTCGCCGATGGCATGCGCGCCAGTGGCGCAGGCCGTGACCACCGAATGGTTGGGGCCCTTGAAGCCGTGCGCGATGGAGACATAGCCCGACACCAGGTTGATCAGCCGCCCTGGAATGAAGAAGGGTGACAGGCGGCGAGGGCCTTTTTCATGCACCAGGATCGAGGCTTCCTCGATGCCGGTAAGCCCGCCGATTCCCGAACCGATCAAAACGCCGGTGCGGTGCTGGTCTTCCTCGCTCTTGGCTTCCCAGCCGGCATCGCGTACCGCCTGCTTGGCGGCAGCCAGGCCATAGATGATGAAATCATCCATGCGCCGTTGTTCCTTGGCGTCGACCCATTGGTCGGGATTGAAGGTCCCGTCCGAGCCATCGCCGCGCGGCACCTGGCAAGCGATCTTGGTCGGCAGATCGTCGGTCCTGAACTTGGTGATGGCGCTTGCGCCCGACTGTCCCGCGAGCAAGCGCGCCCAAGTCTCTTCCACGCCGCAAGCCAGTGGCGTGACAAGACCCAGGCCCGTAACAACGACCCTGCGCATCGGCTTAAGACCTTTTGCGCAAGATCAGGCGGCGTTCGCTTTGTCGATGTACTTGACGGCGTCACCGACCGTCACAATGGATTCCGCCGCGTCGTCGGGAATTTCGATG
>DATFEF010000037.1:0-11638 GCA_035251465.1 Rhizomicrobium sp.
AAATTTCGACCCTCCCTCAAGGGGAGGGTTGCTTGAGTTCGGATCCCCACCACGACCCGTTCGGCCTCGCGACGCGCTTTATCGCGCGTCGCTGCGGCGTTCGCCGGGCGAAAGGTCCACTGGACCTTTCGCTTTTCCGGCTCACCCCTCAAGAGGAGGGTTGGTAAAAGAAAAAAGGGCCGGAGCGGTGACGCTCCGGCCCTGATTTCTTGAACGCGAAAGTGGCTTAAATCACGCCGCGCTTATGTTCGCCGACCACGACCCGGCCCGGCTCGAAAGCGCGCTTGAAGACGTCCAGCGCCTTGCGGGGCTCGGCATTGCCGCACATGAACACGTCGAAGGCCGCAAAGCCCTTTTCCGGCCAGGTGTGGACGGAGATATGGCTTTCCGCCAGCACCGCCACGCCGGAAATGCCGCCGCCGTCCTCGAACTTGTGCAGGTGAATATGCAGCAGGGTCGCGCCCGCCTCATTCACCGCGTCGATCAAAGCAGTTTCGATACGCTCGCGATCGTCCAATCCCTTGGCTTCCCAAAGGTCGATGATCACATGGCTGCCCGCATAGGACAGACCGTTCTTGGTAATGAAATGGTCTTTCTGGTCATCGTTCGAAGGAGGAACGATGACAGGAACGGGCCTCGCAGTCGCGCGGACGCGAGGCGCCCTTGCTTCTTTGTTCGCCGCCACCAGATTAAGTCGAGCCATTCAAGCACCTACCCGTCTTGGAGTTGACACCTGCGCCTTGGCCTTACGGACTTCCGGACGCGCCTAAAGAAGAAAGCGACGCACGGGGTCACCCGGTCGCCGCTTTGTCCCGCTTTTTTTCTCGCGGGGTCGGTTTGCAAATAGGGCTAACGCCCCGGCGATGCAAGAAGAAATTTCCCCCAGGGGCGATTTTTTTCCCCACCGTGTCCGCGGCGCGATCACAGCCACGCCGTGCGCGGGCGCGCCGCGCGCCTCTCGCAGCAAAGCACAGGGCGTCAAAAAGTCCGATAAAATGGGCACAAGATGCGCGAGCGCGCGCACGGTAGACAGCGGCGCAAAGCAGTCCTATACGGCGAGCCTTGTCACAAGCGTTAAGGAAACGTTATGGCCCGTCCCCAGCCCCAGCCGACCAAAACCAAGTCTCGCAAAGCCTCCGGTGACCTCCAGATCGAGCGTCTCCACAAAGGCTACGCCCAGTCCATGGAGGTGACCAAGGTGCTGGCGGACGAGAAGAGCCAGTATCAGCACATCCGCATCTTCGACACCGTAGCCAATGGCCGGGTGATGACCCTGGACGATATCGTCCAGATCACCAGCCGGGACGAAAGCGCCTATGCCGACATGCTCACGCATTTACCTATGTTGGAGCATAGCAGAGTCGAACGGGTGATGATCGTTGGCGGCGGCGATCTCTCCATCGCCGACGAGGCTCTTAAGCATAAAAACGTGAAGGAAGTGGTGCTTGTCGATATCGACGGGCGGGTGATCGAGTTGTGCAAGAAGCTGTTCGGCGAAGTCAACGCCAAGGCCTTCAAGGACAAGCGGATGACCATCGAAGTGGCCGACGCTTTTGAATATCTGGGCCGCAAGTCCAGCAAGAACCGCTTCGACCTGATCATCGCCGACCGTCCCGATCCGGTGGGGCCGGGCAAGGCGCTGTTCGGCGAGACCTTCTACGACCGCGTCAAAGGCGCGCTGAGGAAGGGCGGCTATGCCACCTTCCAGACCGGCGTGCCCTTCTACCAGCCCTGGGAGATCACCGAGGCACTGGAGGAGCTGGCGCAGTTCTTCTCCAAATCCGGCCTCTATTTGACCGTGGTGCCCACCTATATCGGCGGTTTCATGGCACTGAGCTGGGCCACCAAGGGCGGCGAGGCCCTGGGCACGGAAAAGGGCATCAAGCGGGCCGCCAAGGCCTATAAAAAGGCCGGGCTGAAAACCGACTATTACAACCCGGCCGTCCACGCCGCGGCCTTCGCCCTGCCTAACTGGATCAAAAAGCTGGTTCCGTAACCAGACAGGCTCACCCCTTTTCTTTGGGCCGCCGAGCGACCATGTTTCCGGGCAGAAAACCCGGAAAGCACAGACATGGCATTGATCGGCCCCGGCGGGCGCCCCGTTACCTCGCAAGCCCCCCAGAACGCGGCATCGGGCACCAGCCCGCACATCAAGGATTCGGGCCTGGCCACCTTCGCCGCCGATGTGCTGGAAGCCAGCCGCGCCGTGCCGGTGATCGTGGATTTCTGGGCGCCCTGGTGCGGCCCCTGCAAGACCCTGGGACCGCAGCTGGAGGCCGCCGTCAACGCGGCCGAGGGCGCGGTGAAAATGGTCAAGGTCAATATCGACGAAAATCCCGAGATCGCCCAACAGCTGCGTATCCAGTCCATTCCCACCGTCTATGCCTTCCGTGACGGCCAGCCGGTGGACGGCTTCATGGGCGCGATTCCCGAAAGCCAGGTGAAAGCCTTTGTCGCGGCCCTGGCCGGCGGCAGCCACCAACAGGATCATGACCATGGCCATGGCCATGGCGGCCCCGAACATACCGCCGAGGTTCTGGCAGTGGCGGCCGAGGCGCTGGCGGCCGGCGACATTGCCATGGCGGCGCAAGCCTATGGCCATGTCCTGCAGGACGAGCCGGGCAACGTCCAAGCCGTGGCCGGGCTGGCGCGCGCCTATCTCAAGGGCGGCGACGAAGAGCGGGCCCGGGCGACCTTACAGATGGTGCCGCCGGACGCGGCCCAGAATGACGCCATCCGCGCCGTGGAAGCCGAGCTGAAGCTGCGCCAGGCGCCCGCACCGGAAAGCGGCGAGATCGGGGCCCTGCGCGCTAAGCTAGCCGCCGATCCCAAGGACCATCAAGCCCGCTTCGACCTGGCCATGGCGCTGGAGGCAGGCGGGGACCGCGACGGCGCCGTGGCGGAATTGCTGGAGCTGGTGCGGCTGGACCGCAAATGGAACGAGGAGGCAGGGCGCAAGCAACTGGTCGTCCTGTTCGAGGCAATGGGCCCCGCCGATCCGCGCACCATCGAGGCGCGGCGCAAGCTTTCGGGGCTTTTGTTCTCCTAATGGCCGCGCGGCACTATCATTCCTATTCCGACCTGCCCAAATCGCTGCCGCTGTTCCCGCTGACCGGCGCGGTGTTGCTGCCGCGTGGGCAGTTGCCTCTCAATATTTTCGAGCCGCGTTATCTGGAGATGTTCGACTATGCCCTGCAGGGCGACCGGCTGATCGGCATGATCCAGCCGACCGAACATGAAGACGCGGTACCCCATCCGCGCCTGTCGCAGGTGGGCTGCGCCGGCAAGATCGTCTCGTTCCGCGAAACCGAAGACAATCGCTATCTGGTGACGCTGGCGGGAATCTGCCGCTTCCGCCTGAGCGGCGAGATGCAAACCACGACGCCCTGGCGGGCGGGATTTTGCGATTTCGGGGCCTTTGCCGCCGACTTGGCCCATCCGGGCGACGAGGCTTTTCCCCGCGAGCGGTTGCTGGCGGCGTTGAAAGCCTATCTCGCCAACCGCGACTTGCAGGCCGACTGGAAAAGCGTGATGACGGCGCCGGGCGAAGCGCTGATCAATGCCCTGGCCATGATGTGCCCCTTCGACCCGACCGAGAAACAGGCCCTGCTGGAAGCGCAGAGCTTCCAGGACCGCGCTTCCACTTTGATGGCGCTGCTGGAAATGGGCAGCGAGCCCGGCCCCACGACCCTGAATTGACGGCTTCATGCTTCGACAAGCTCAGCATGAGGATTTAGATTGGTCCTCACCCTGAGCTTGTCGAAGGGTGACGGAGATTTGATGGAAACCGATCCCAAGCTGCTGGAAATCCTGGTCTGCCCCATGACCAAGGCGACCTTGCATTATGACCGTGAAAAGCAGGAGCTGGTGTCGCGTGCCGCAGGGCTCGCCTATCCGATCCGCGGCGGAGTGCCGGTGATGCTGCAGGACCAAGCCCGGCGGCTGAGCGACGAAGAGCGCGATGCCCTCCGATAGAAATAATCCGTGGCCCAGCGAAATCCGTCTCAATCCGGGGCGCGACGTGCTGACGGTTGCCTTCGAGGATGGCAACCGCTTCGAATTGCGCGCCGAGTATCTGCGGGTGGAATCGCCCAGCGCCGAAGTGCGCGGCCATGGCGGCGGACCCAAGACTATCCTGCGCGGCAAGCAAGACGTGAAAATCTCTGGCCTGGAGCCGGTGGGCAATTATGCCGTGCGGATCGGCTTCGATGACGGCCATGACAGCGGGTTGTACAGCTGGGCCTATCTGCATCAGCTGGGTGCGGAGAAAGACCGTATCTGGGCGGAATATCTGGCGGCGCGCGGTTAAACGCCTTTGCCGATGGCGTCGCGCAACGTCCCAAAACCGTCGCGCCTCAAACAAGCCAGCAATTCGCGTTTGATACGCGCCACCAGACCGGGGCCCTGCAAAGCCAGCGCCGAATAGAGCTGCACCAGGCTGGCGCCGGCGCGGATCTTGGCATAGGCGTCCGCACCGCTGGCGATGCCGCCGACTCCGATCAAGATGACGGCGCCGTTCAACCTGGCATGCATGGCGGCCAGCATGCGGGTCGAAGGCGCAAACAAGGGCTTTCCGGAAAGACCGCCGCTTTCGCCCGCAAGGAGAGATTGCAACGGCGGACGCGCGATGGTGGTGTTGGAGACGATCAAGCCTTCGATACCGGAGCGGCGCACCACATCGGCGATATCGTCCTGGGCAGGCTCGTCCAGATCGGGCGCGATCTTGAGCAGAAGGGGAATTTTGCGCGCGGCCCGCAGCGCCACAAGCTTGTCCAGAAGGCCGGTAAGCTCATCGCGATTCTGCAACCCGCGCAGCCCCGGCGTGTTGGGCGAGGAGACATTGACCGTCACATAATCCGCCAGCGGCGCCAGCCACGCGAAGGCCTTTTCGTAATCGCCGATCCGGTCGGTGCTGTCTTTGTTAGCGCCGATATTGATGCCGACAATGCCCTGTCCCGAACGGCGCCGTAGATTGCGCGCCGCTTGCTCCATCCCGCCATTGTTGAAGCCCATGCGGTTGATCACCGCGCCATCCTCCGGAAGGCGGAACAGGCGCGGCCGCACATTGCCGGCTTGCGGCCGGGGCGTGACGGTGCCGCATTCGACAAAACCGAAACCGAACTTGGCCATGGCATCGGGAACGGCGGCATTCTTGTCAAAGCCCGCCGCCAGCCCCACCGGATTGGGAAAATCCAGCCCAAAGGCCGGCACCGCCAGGCGAGGATCGTCGGGAGCGGGGTGGGAAAGAAACGGCCCGGCGGCCCGCGCCAGCTTCAAGGTGACGTCATGGGCGGTTTCGGGCGGCAGGTGCCGCAGCAGCGCGGCGCTGAAATCGATGATACCCAAGCCGAACCCCTATAGACGGTTTCCCGTCCCGCTCCTATTATAGGAATATAACCGTAAAGTCCGGTTTGATTCCTAATGCTCACCCACCCGCAAATCTGGCGCGCCATCGACGCCCTCGCCGCCCGGCATGGCATGTCGCCCTCGGGGCTAGCCAGGCTTGCCGGGCTAGACCCCACCACTTTTAACAAGAGCAAGCGCGGCACCGCCAATGGAAAGCTGCGCTGGCCCTCGACCGAGAGCCTGGCCAAAATTCTGTCGGCGACGGGGGAAAGTCTGGACGAATTCGTCGCCCTGGTCAGCGAGGTGCCCAGCGTGCGGGCGCGCATGGTGCCGCTGATCGGCATGGCCCAGGCGGGAAACGCCGGCTATTTTGACGATGCCGGTTTTCCCGCCGGCTCGGGTTGGGAGAATATCGCCTTTCCCGAAATCGCCGACGCCCATTGCTATGCGCTGGAGATCACTGGCGATTCCATGCTGCCGGTCTATCGCGACGGCGACCGGATTTTGGTATCGCCGTCCGGTTCCTTGCGGCGCGGCGACCGGGTGGTGGTCAAGACCCATGCCGGAGAAGTGATGGCCAAGCAGCTGGGGCGGATGACGGCGCAGCGCATCGAGCTTAAGAGCTTCAATCCGGTGTTCGAGGATCGCGGTTTCGCCCTTAGCGAGATCGCCTTCACGCATCGCATTATCTGGGCGAGTCAGTAGGCGAATGATGAAAGAGAAATTCATGGCGGCGGTGCAAGAGTTCGAAACCGAGCAAACAGGCGAGACATTTCTGCGCTCGTTTAACACAATCGTGAAACAGAGACCAAAGACAGAGCTAAAGAAGCTGACGAAGGCCAAGCCGTCAGTGAAGGGGTGACCGCATGGCGGATTTCCCGTTGAGCGCCAGACTGCATGAATGGGTGCAAGAGGTATTCCCGGGGAATGAAGACGAGATAATTGGCATCCTAGAGCGGGAATGCGGATACAACTTGCCGGACATGCAGCCCGGCGCAGAACTCAGGATCGCAGAGGTGCAGACCGCCGTCCTGATAATCAGCGAGGGGTCTAAGGAGAAGCTCTTGTGGGCAATCCAACAAGCAAAAACCGATTGGCGGGACGTCCTTGTTTGGGGACAAATTGCAGTCCGCAGGCGAGGGCTTTTCCGGCCCTAATTCGGTACTGAAGCGCCTATCTGGTTCTAGGATTTGAGTGGTACGGAAAGTAATATTGAGCAAACGATCCTATTCGTACTTGTAGGTCACGCTGGTCTTCCAGCCTTGCTTGGCCAAATCCAGCAACGCTTTCTCCAGCGAGGCGCGATTGGTGAAGCTGCAGCTGCCATAGTCATTGGCTTTCACCCCGGGCAATTTGGCCACCGCGCCGGTCTTGGTGCATTCGGGATTGAAGACTTCCGCGCCGGTTTTGGTGGCGCGCACCAGGCCGTAATCGCGTTCCGATTGCGCCGTCATGGGATGACAGGTCTGCCCCGGTTTGCAGGCATCATCCGACACTGCTTCGAACACATAGATGTTGGCGGGCAGGCCCGGCAGGGCGATGAACCTGAGCGCCATCGCATCGCCCAGATCCGCCTTGTCGGCGGCAGCCAGGCGATAGCTGCCATCTCTTCCAATGGTCAGCCGGGCATGGGAGACCTCGGAAGGTTTATCGGGATTGGTGGAAACCAGTTTTCCGGCGCGAAAGGGCTGAACCACTTTGGCATCGCGCAGCAGCGAGCCGGTGGATTGCCAGCAACCCGCCAAGAACACGCAGGGCAAAAGGATGAAGAGCTTTCGCAACACAACCTCCAGAATATCCAGACTTGGATCGACACAGGCGCGATCTCATGCTTCGACAAGCTCAGCATGAGGATTGAGCTTACTCCTCACCCTGAGCTTGTCGAAGGGTGAGAAACCAATTCAAGTCCGTCCCGAACCGCTTTAATCCGGAAAACCTTGATACTTACGCACCCGCAAATCGAACGCCTGGCGCTGGTTGAGCAGGTCCAGCAATTCCTGGGCCCGGGCCTGAATTCTTTTTTCATAGGCGGTGGCGGGAACCGCCGCCACCGCCGACTTCAGCTCCGACGCAATGCGCATATGATACTTGTCCGGATCGAACCCCGCCAGGGACAGCCCGATCTGGTAGCGCACCGCGACATTGTCCGGGGCCAGGCTCACCGAGCGGTCGAACAAAGACAAAGCGGTGCTTTCGCGCGCGCCATAGAACAGGCGCGCCAAAGTGGCGCCGCCGCCGCGCACCACTTCGATATGCCAGCCGCCCAGGGCCGACACGGCATAGGCATTCCTGGAATCGTCCGCCACGGCTGTCTCCAGCGCCGTCTTGGATTGGGCAGGGGCGTTTTTCATCCGCGCCTTGACCGCGCCGGTGATGCGCGCCTGATAGCCCAGCGCCACCGCCAGCCACACTTGACCAAAGCCATGATGCGGATCGGCGGCGACCGCCTGGCGCGACAAGCTCTCGGCCCGTTCCAGGCAGGAGAGGCAAGGCGTATCCCGCAGAACCGCGTCGGCCAGCACGGCGCGCGCGGCGATAGCCAGTCCCGGCGCGGTATGGGAGGCCTCGCCCAGCCGCGCCGCCTGCTGGTAATCGCCCTTCGCATAGACGGCGAAAATCTCATCGCTGGTCGCGGCCCAGGCGGATACCGGTATCAGTAACAGCAGGCCGGCCAGCGCCGATCTCATTTGAGGAATTCGCCGTTCAGCGCAGCTCTAATCATCGCGGCGGTCTGGGCGCAACCGAACAGCGCCGCGAAGGAGCCGAAACGCGGCCCCTGGCTTTGGCCCAGCAGCACTTCGTACAGCGCGGCGAACCAGGCGCGCAGCGGCTCGAACTTATGCGCCTTGCCGACGTCATAAACGACATCCTGGACAATCTTGCCGTCGCGCTCATCGCCCAATTTTTCCAATCGCGCGGCAAGATCGGCCAGCGCGGCGCGCTCCTGCTCATTGGGGGCGCGATAGACTTTGCTGGGCCTGACGAAATCCTCGTAATAGCGCAGCGCGAAATCCGCCAGCTTGTCCAGGCCCGGATTGCTCTGGGGCGAAACCGCTTCCGGCGAATAGGCGCGGATGAAGCCCCACAGCACGTCGCGATTGTGCGCATTGGAGGCGGAAACCAGATTGAGCAGCAAGGCAAAACTGACCGGATAGCGTTCCTGCGGCACCTTGCCGGCATGAATGTGCCAGACCGGATTTTCCAGGCGCTGCTCATCGGTGGTTTCCGGCGCGTGATAGGATTCCAGGAAAGCGATGTATTCATCGACCGCCTTGGGGATGACATCGAAATAAAGTTTTTTGGCGGTGCGCGGCTTCTGGAACATGAACAGCGCCAGACTTTCCTGCGAGCCATAGGCCAGCCAGTCGTCCAGGCTGATGCCATTGCCCTTGGACTTGGAAATCTTCTGGCCCTGGTCGTCCAGGAACATCTCGTACATATATTGTTCGGGCGGATTGCCGCCGGCGATCTTGCAGATGGCGCTGTAAAGCGGCGCCTGGGAGAGATGATCCTTGCCGTACATCTCGTAATCGACGCCCAGCGCCGCCCAGCGCATGCCCATGTCGGGCTTCCATTGCAGCTTGCAGTGCCCGCCCGTCACCGGCACGGTTTGGTGGCTGCCATCTTCCTCGACATAGGTGATGGTGCCCGCGGGCACATCGCGCTCCACCACTTTGGCCAGCAGCACTTTGCCGCTCTTGGGGCTTACGGGGAGGAAAGGCGAATAGGTTTGCTGCCGCTCTTCTCCAAGCGTCGGCAACATCACCTTCATCACCTCGTCATAGCGCGCCAGGATGCGCAGCAGCGCCTCATCGAAACGGCCCGATTTGTAGGTGGCGGTGGAGGAATAGAAATCATAGCGGAAGCCGAAACGGTCCAGAAAGGCGCGCAGCCGCGCATTCATGTGATGGCCGAAACTCTCATGGGTGCCGAAGGGATCGGGGATCGCGGTCAGCGGCTTGCCCAGATTGGCCGCCAACATTTGCGGCTGCGGCAGATTGTCAGGCACTTTGCGAAGGCCATCCATATCGTCGGAAAAGGCGATCAGATGGGTCGGGATATCGCTGATGGTCTCGAAGGCATGGCGCACCCAGCTGGTGCGCGCCACCTCGCCGAAGGTGCCGATATGCGGCAGGCCGGATGGGCCGTAACCGGTTTCAAACAGTATGGAATCCACCGTCTGTCCCGCTTTTTTGCGGGCCTGGGCGCGGGCCAGCAGCTTGCGGGCCTCTTCAAACGGCCAGGCCTTGGCGGCAAGCCCCTGTTCTCTCGTTATTTTCACGGGCGTGTTCACGGTTGGTTAAGGCCGATTTAAGCGTTTCGAAAGGGCGCGAAAGCTAAGCTTTGGCCGGGATTTGCGCAATGACCGAGGGACTCTCGCCACAGGAAAAGACTGCGGATACGGCATTCGCCGGCCGCATCGATATTCTGTACGCGCTCGGCCGCCCCTACCTCTCCCTTCCCTTCGCGGTGCTGTGCGTCCCGGCGACCTTGATCGCGCGTCAGACCCCCAGCGTCCTGCCCTTGATGCCGCTGCTTTTGCAGCTGGCGGTGGTGATCGCCGCCGAACAGCTCAGCACCGCCTATAAGAGACGCGCCGGCGGAAGCGATCCGCATTTCTGGGCCCGGCGTTACACCTTCGTGTCGGCGATTTCCGGCGCCAGCTGGGGCGTGGCGTCGCTATTCTGGTTTGTGCCGGACTCCTTCCCCGCCCAGGCCTATCTGGCCATGGCCTTTCTGGGGATGACGGCAACGGAATTCATCGTCCGCGCGGCGCACCGCCCCGCCTATCTCGCCCACACCCTGTTCGCGCTGGGGCCGCTGGTCGGACTATTGGTCTGGCAGGGCGGCCTCTATGCCGAATGCAGCGCGGTTTTGATCGTCCTCTTCGCGATCGTCCTGATCAGCTATTGCCGGGGCATGGCGCGGTTGCTGGATGAAAGCGTCCGCCTGCGCAATGAAAATGGCGCATTGGTCGTCCGCCTTAAAAACGAAAAAGAAGAAGCCATCCAGTCCCGCGAGGCCGCCGAGGAAAGCGCCAAGGCCAAATCCGTCTTCATCGCCAACATGTCCCATGAATTGCGGACGCCCTTGAACGCGCTGTTGGGCATGGCGCAGTTGCTCGAACGCGCCGATCTGCAACGACAGCAAAAGGACCATGTGAAGGTCATGCTGCAAGCGGGCCACGGCCTGCAGACCCTGATCGAAGACGTCATCGCCCTGACCCGCGACAACGTCCAGCGAGACGACAGTCACCGGGCGGATGACGAGGACTGCGATCCGGTGCAGGCGGCACGCGTCGTGGCGCGGCTGCTTCAGCCCCGCGCCTGGCAGAAACAGCTTCACCTTACGCTGAGCTTCGCGTCCGGCCTGCCGCGGGTGGCGGCGGACCCGCGCAAGGTGCGTCAGGTCCTGCTCAAGCTGGTGGACAATGCGCTGAAATTCACCGAACGGGGATTGGTGGATATTCGCCTGGACCCCAGTGATGACGGCAATTCGGTGCGCTTCTGCGTCTCCGACACCGGCCAAGGCGTCGCGGCCGAGACGGCGCGGTTGCTGTTCGAGCCCTTCTCGCTGGGAGACGCGTCTTACGCCCGCAAGCAACAAGGCGCGGGCCTGGGGCTTGCGGTGGCAAAGCGGGTGGTCGAACAGGCTGGCGGCAGCATCGGTTTCGACAGCAAGCCGGGTGAAGGCGCCCAATTCTTCTTCACCCTGCCCGTGTCGGGCCTGGCGCATAGCCCGGCTGACGCGCCGAACGAAAGCGAAGGCCCGGCCGTCCCGCCGGTTGGCCGTTCGCTGCTGCTGTACCTGCCGGTCACCGCCATCGCCGACGCCACCGCCCGGCTGCTGGAGCCTTTCGGCAACCGGGTGGTGCAGACCGATACCCTGGCCCAGGCGCAGGAATTGGCAAACCGCCAGCATTTCGACGCCATCATCGCGAGCGCGGGCGACGCCGACATGCTGGCGGCCGCACCCGGCAGCACCACGCCCTTGATCGCCATTCTGCTGCGGGGCGGCCGGGCACCGGCCAGCACCGCCAACCTGCTGCGCTGGCCGGTGGAGCCCGGACAATTGTACCGCGTGCTGGAACAGATATGCCAGACGCCGAATCCCGGCGAGGCGGAAGCGGTCAGCGCCATCGATCCTGTGGCCTTCAACACACTGGAAAAATCGGTGGGCACCAAGGCGCTGGTGGAAATCCTGCAATGCTACAATGTGACCGCCGAGCAACTGACCAACGGCTTGTCGCAAGCCTGCGCCGACGAGCAATGGGACGAGGCGGCACGGCTGG
>DATFEF010000056.1:0-35034 GCA_035251465.1 Rhizomicrobium sp.
GGATATACGATCATTTCACAACAGGCAAGGATCATATTCCCGCATATAGAACCATTCGGCGTTGACCTGGATACCATTGCATTCCGGACTGCGCCACCGCCCGCGCCGGCCCTGCCGCCCCCCACCGCGACCGTGGCTCGCACCGCCAATGTTCGCGACACGCCCGCAACCACGGGCGCGGTTCTTGTGACATTGCCGCGCGATGCGGTGGTGATTGTGTTGAAGACAAACGGAAACTGGACACAGGTTGAGGTTCCGGCCACGGGAGGCAAACCGCAACAGGGCTGGATGTTCAACACCTATCTCAAAAGCACGGCCGTGCGTGCCAAACCCGCGAACACGAGCGCGGCGGTCAAGCCCGCGGTTGCGGCGGTCAAGCCTGAACGCGCGCCTGCGACCGTCGAGCCGGAGCGCGCGAGCGTGGCGGTCAAGCCCGAGAACGTCACCACGGACGTTAAGCCCGAGAACACGAGTGCGGCTGTTGAGCCCGAAAGCGCGGCCCCAGAGCCCGCGAAATAAGAGCCCGCGAAATAGGCGCATCCGCGATCGCCATGATACGCGCCCGTCCGCGGCACTGTCATGCGCAATGCGACAAAATCAGCGAGTACCGGGCGAAAGCAGACAAACGGCCTCCCCGAAAGGCTGTTTTTTACCAGACCGGCAGGCTTTCACTGTCCGAATTATGCGCCTATCCTAAGCTTGTTTCATCGGCATAGGTGCACGCATGACCAAGAAACCCACGCATGACGAGTTGGTGAAGCGGTTGCACACGCCCGGCTGGCGGCTGGTCACCGAGGACGAGCCGGAGGCGGCCAGCGGGACGCTCAAGGATGTGCTGGAGACCACCCATGCGCGCAACAAGGGCAAGAAAGCGCCGGGGTTGATCCGGCATATCGAGACAACCTTGGAGCTCGACGCCATTCAGATCCAGAATCTCTGGCACTATCTGGGGCTGCCGACGATTTGATCCGCAGAATATTGGCTGTCCGCTGCGCTGGCGGCGGGTCTTCGGTCCCATCCCGAAACACGATCGATGATCCGGCCCAAAACTTCATGGGAATCATTTTACTGACACAATAAAATGGCTATTCTTCGGGCTGTAGAGAGCTCCCCGTCACTGCTTTTCGCCCGCTATCCGCCCCACATTCCGGCAGAGCTCCTTGGGTTGCGTCACAGCGCTTCGTCACCGCTCACACCGTACGCAAACGCCATACGCAAAAGCCATATGCAAAAGGAAGTGCGCCATGAAATTGCCTCTCGATCTTCTGCAAAAAGCGGAAAACGAATATCCCAAAGACACAGCCGCGATTGCCAAAGTCCAGGCTCATATTGCCAAGACATCTGCAATAGAGCTTGACGGGCAGCCGCATTTCGAATTGCGCCGCTCCATGATCGCCGCGACGGCGCGCGAGCCGGTCGATCTGGCATTCGAACGCTATATCGGCACCAACGACCTTGTAGCGATCAACTATTTGTCGATCGGGAATCTCCAGGCGCGCGCGGTCGGCCGCCTCCGATATTTTGACAAGGCCATACAAAAGACCGCCTACGCGACCGGGTTCATGGTGTCGCCCGAATTGATGATGACCAACCATCACGTCTTTCCCGTCGCCGACGCGGCCGGCTTTGCGGAAGTGATCGACGATGCCATGTTGGAATTCGATTACGAGCTGGACATGGATGGCAAGCCTGCGGCAACCATTGTTCATGCCCTGGACCCTGCGGCGTTTCTCCACACCAGCAAGGATCTCGACTTGGCCCTGGTTGCGGTCCGCCCGCTGGACGTCAGCGGACGCCATCAACTCAGCGAGCGCGGGTACCTGGTGCTGAACGGCAACCTCGGAAAAGCGGGCACTGGAGACTTCGCCACCATCATTCAACATCCTGACGGCGAGCAAAAGCAGATCGCGTTGCGCAACAACGAGATTATCGACAACACACTGGCCGATGTCATCATCTACAAGAGCGACACCGCACAGGGCAGCAGCGGCGCGCCTGTCTTCAACAATGAGTGGCAGCTTATCGCGCTGCACAGTGCGGGCGTCGCAAAGAAGAATTCCGACGGTAAGTATCTGGATAAGGACGATCAGATTATTCCGGTCGCCGGTGGCCGTATCGATGAGTCGCGCATCGTTTGGCTCGCAAATCGCGGCGTGCGCGTCAGCGCGATCATAAAACATCTGGGATCAGAGCCGAGCGTTGCCACCCACCCGTTGGCGCAGATATTTTCCAGCCCTGCCTATACCGATAGCCGCCCGTTCGTTGCCCTTTCCAACCCCAAGCCGTTTGAAGCGGAGCGGGTGTTGACGGCGCCCCCGGCGCCGCCCAGCCCGTTCCAACCGCTGGAAATCCGTATCAGCATCGGCAACGGTCCTGTCATTGCGGAGGCGCTTCCCTTGCAGGCAGCACCGGCCCGTCTGTTGGCACCTCCGGAATTCGAGAAAAAGCTGGAGGACGAGCAGGATTACACGCCCTGCGCGGGGTATGAGGAAGACTTCATGGGCGTGTCCATCCCGATGCCCATACCCAATGCAAAGTTACGCAAGAAGCTTGCTTTTCTGAGTAATAGTCCGAGCGCTTATGAACTCAAATATCACCATTTCAGCACCATCCAGCACGCGCTGCGCCGCGTTCCGGTTGTGAGCGCGATCAATGTCCATGGCAAGCATCGCTACGAAGCGTTGGGCAAAGAGTCGCGCAAGGACAACTGGCTGCGTGACAACCGCATCGACTATGACGCCCAGTTGGATGACAAGTGGTATGCCAAGAGCGGATTTGACAAAGGTCACCTCGCGCGGCGGGAAGATGCGGAATGGGGCGGGAGCATGGCTGCGGCGAAGGCTGCGGCGGATATGACATGTTCCTATGCGAACGCCGCGCCGCAGGTACCGGCCCTGAATCGTGCCATCTTCGGCTATCACGGCAAATGGGGCCTTCTGGAACGAGACCTTCTGGAGGAAGGCATAAAGAAGGAGAGCGGCAAGTCTTCGCGTGTTTGCATTTTCGCCGGACCGTTATTCCATGAGGACGATCCGGTCTATGCGTCGGTCCAGGTGGCACTGAGTTTTTTCAAAATTGTCGCCTGGTTCAAAGGCGATGGCACGTTGCAGGCAACGGCTTTCCGTCTCTCGCAGGAAAAACTGGTTGACGACATCGAATTCGAAGAGCTGCATTTCGATACGCTGTTGAAAACCGAACAAAAATCCATCACCTGGATCCAAGACAAGACCGGGCTGAAGTTTCCCAAAATCCTGAGGGATGCCGACACATCCGGGGGTTGAAGACGATCTTATTGACCATATGGGGTAAGATTGTCGGCGCTTAGAGGCGCGACTCTCGTCAATGTATTAGCGCTGAAAATGGCGGACAGAGAGGGATTCGAACCCTCGAACGGCTTTCACCGTTACACACTTTCCAGGCGTGCGCCTTCAACCACTCGGCCACCTGTCCTGCCAGGGAATAGGGGAGATACACGGCCCGGTGCAGCCCCGCAAGGCCCGCCCAAGCCCTTCCCGCAAAAGAGCTTTTTCGCGCTTAGCCGCCGTCCGGCGGGGTCATGCTGAGGTCGCGCTTGGCGGCGATGATCGCGATGGTATAGCCCGCCACGACATCGAACAGGCACATGGCGGTGATCAGGAAAAACACCGAGGTGCCGAACCCCTTCAGGGCGATGAATTCCACCAGCGCGCCGATGAAGGTCAGCAGCGACAAAGCGTGATTGAGGATCTCGCGGTGGCTTGTCCGGGCAGCCTTAATGGTTTCGATGAACAAAAGCAGCAGAGCCAGCGCCACCAGCCCGTCGCCCAAGGTGATCTTCCAGCTATCGCCGGAAAAAACCGTCAAGGGAAAATTCTGGCCAAGCAGGAAGAGGGCGTCGTGCCCCGTCGTGGCGCCGCCGAAGACCACCAGATTATAGGCGGCGACCGCGATCAGGATCATGGGAAAGGCGCGCATTCCTGCATCTCCCTTACTTGGCCGCCGCGCGGCGGTCGCGATAAATCATCCAGATGTTGCGCACATAGATCGGCAACGGCAAGGTCTGGCCCATCACCAGCGGCCAGGCCTGCATGTGAACGGCATAGACGAAGCTGATGATTCCACCCACCAGGCTGCAATACCAGAACGCGACCGGCACCACACTATGGCCGACCTGTTCGCTTTTCAGCCACTGAATCAAAAAGCGCACGCCGAACACGGCTTGGCCCAGAAAACCGAACGCACCCCACAGCGTGTCGTAAGGATGCTGGGTCAGCGTCGCGTACCAATGGGCCATAAATCCCATATCAAAGCTCCCGTATCTCGGCGCGGCCACGATGACGCCGCTGCAGCCAGCGCACGCCCAGAAGGTCCTGCAGGCTCACCAGCAGGCGGCCGAAGTTGGTGTATTTGGAGATTCCCGTCAGGCGCGGGCGATGGTTCACCGGCACATAGATGACCTTCCCGCCTTCGCGCTGCACCAGCGCGATCAAAAAGCGGTGCAGGTGATCGAAATAGGGCAGGTCCAGGAACACCGCGCGCCGAAAAGCTTTCAACCCGCAGCCGGTGTCGGTGGCGCCGTCGCCCAACAAAGCGCTGCGAAAGCGGTTGCCCAGCCGCGACGCCAGCCGCCGGCTGGCCGTGTCCTGGCGCTTGACCCGCACCCCCGAAACCATGGCCACCTCCGGCGCGGCACGCAGCGCCGCCAGCAGCTTGGGGATGTCGGCGGGATCGTTCTGGCCGTCGCCGTCCAGGGTGACGACAATGCCTCCGCGCGCCGCCTGTACCCCGCTGCGGATACTGCGGCTCTGGCCCAGGTTGCGGCCATGGCACAGCACCCGCAATTGGGGAATCTCGCTTTTCAGCGCCGTCAGCGCGCCCGCCGTGCCATCGGCCGAACCGTCATCGACAAATAGGATCTCATGGTCCTGGCCCTTGAGCGCGGCCGCAATCTCCCGCGCCAGGGGGGCGACGTTGCCGGCCTCGTCCTTGACCGGGACAACGACAGATAGGGCGACGCCGCCTGACAATCCTGTTCTCCGTTCCGTGGATTGGGGCTTATACAAGCCCGGCACTTTGCAACATAGGGGCGGGACCGACATAGTTCCCGGGCATGACCGACTCGCAAACGACCGAAAAGGCTCAGGAAACCGCCCCGGTGGCGGCCCCGGTCGAACCGGCCCCGCCGCCGCCCGCCTGGCTGACGCGGCTGGCGGGACGCCCCTTTGCCCTGCTGGCGCTGTTGGGGCTGGTTTTGTGGCTGCCCGGCATCCTCAGCCTGCCGGCGCTGGACCGGGATGAAAGCCGCTTCGCCCAATCTTCCCGCCAGATGGTGGAATCCCGCGACCTGGTGGACATCCGCTTCGGCCATGTGCCGCGCTACAAAAAACCCATCGGCATCTATTGGCTGCAAGCCGCCACCACCGCGATCGCCGCGCCTTTCACCGGCCATGATGACCGTGTCTGGACCTATCGGCTGCCTTCGCTGTTGGGCGCCATTGCCGCCAGTTGGCTGACGGTCTGGTGCGCGCTGGCGGTGGCGGGCGCGGAAGCCGCGTTTCTCTCAGGCTTTTTGATGCTGGGCACCGTGCTGCTGACGGCGGAAGCCACCATCGCCACCACCGATGCGGTATTGCTGGCCTGTGTGATCGGCGTGCAGGGCGTGCTGTTGCGCCTCTACCGGGCCGCGCGCGATGCGGATTTTGTTGCGCCCCGCAATCGTGCCGTGATGTGGGGTTGGGCGGCGCTGAGCTTCGGAATTCTGGTTAAGGGGCCGGTGGTGCTGGCCGTGGCGGCGGTCACCTTGATCGGACTGGTGGGATGGGATTTTTGGGAGCAGCGGCGAAACCGCAAACCCGATGCGCCTGCCGCGGCGCCTGTTTGGGAATGGCTGACGGTCCTTAAATCCTGGCGCGGCATCGGGTTGGTGCTGCTGTTGGTCCTGCCTTGGCTGATCGCCATCACCATTCAGAGTCAGGGGATGTTTTTCGAGGAGGCGTTGGGCAATGACTTCGCCGCCAAGATGGCGGGTAGCCAGGAAAGTCATGGCGGTTGGCCGGGCTATTACCTGCTGTTGTCGGCAGCGAGCTTCTGGCCCGCGATCTTGTTTGTGTTGCCGGGCATCCTGTTGGCGGTTTCGCGCCGCGCCGAGCCGGCGATGCGTTTTCTTCTGGCCTGGGCGGCGGGTTGGTGGTTGCTGGTGGAGCTGGTGCCCACCAAACTGCCGCATTATGTGATCGATGCCTATCCGCCGCTGGCGATCCTGGCGGCGCTGTTTGTGCTGGACTCCCGGCCGGTAAGGTTTTTGACCCCGGCGCGCTGGATTGCCATCGCGCAGTTCGTGATCGGCGCGGGTCTATTGACCGCTGTCCTTATTCTGGCGCCACGGCATTTCGGCGAGGGCACAACCTGGCCGGTTTACGCCGCCGTGGGCGTCGGTGCGAGTCTCGCTGTTGCGGCGCTGGTACTCGCGATCTTGCGCAAATCGCTATTGGCGGTGGTGCTGGGCTTTGTCTCGCTATTGGTTTTCGCGCCCGCGCTCACGGCGTATGTCGGGCCGCGCCTGGACCAGCTCTGGATCACCGAAAGGCTCAAACCGATGGTAGAAGCCGCCAGCCGGCCTGGCGATGCGCCGCCCGCGCTGGCCGGCTATCAGGAACCCAGCCTGGTTTTCGCCCTGGGCAAGGATGTGGTGCTGGCCGATGGCAAGGGCGCGGCGGAAGCCAGCGCCAGGGCGGGCAGCTTGGCGCTGGTGGAAGATGAGGCGCGCGGCGATTTTCTTGCCCGGTTGGCGGAGTTGCAGGCCGATGCCGAACAGATAGGCGAGCTTTCCGGCATCAATTATTCGCGTGGCCGCAAGGTGCATGTGATCCTCTACCGGGTCGCCCAGCTGCGCGACCTGAACTAGGCGAAGGCGCCCATGGTCCCGACTTTCGCAGACGTTCAGGCCGCGGCGCTTCGCATCGCGCCCCATGCGGTGCGCACGCCGCTGGTGGAAAGCTGGCAGCTCAACGCCCTGACCGGCGGGCGAATATTCCTGAAACTGGAGATTCTGCAGCGTACCGGCTCGTTCAAATTTCGCGGCGCCTGCAACCGGCTGGCGATGATCCCCGCTAGCGCGCGGTCCAAGGGTGTTGTGGCCTTTTCCTCCGGCAATCATGCCCAAGGGGTGGCGGCGGCAGCCGCTTTGTTCGGCATGCCCGCGCTGATCGTGATGCCGTCGGACGCGCCGCATCCCAAGGTCGAAGGCACCCGCGCCTTCGGCGCGCAGATCGTTACCTACGACCGGATGCGCGAGGATCGCGAGGCCATCGCGGCCAGGATCTGCGCCGAGCGCGGCGCGGTGCTGGTCAAGCCGTTCGACGAAGCCGGCATCATCGCGGGCCAGGGCACGGTGGGATTGGAGATCGCCGCGGCGGCCAGGCATTTGGATATAGCCCTGGACAATGTCCTGGTGCCCTGCAGCGGCGGCGGTCTGGTCAGTGGAATCGCCTTGGGCCTCAAGGGTTCGGGTGTCGGCGCGCAGGTTCACAGCGTCGAACCGGAAAATTTCGACGGCATGAAACGCTCGCTGGAAGCGGGCAAACGGGTTCAGGCCCCGGGCGGCCAGCTTTCGGTTGCCGATGCGTTGATGGCGCCCATTCCCGGCGCCGTGGTGTTCGACGTCGCCAAGGATTTGCTGGCGCCGGGCTTTGCCGTCAGCGATGCGGACCTGGAACGCGCGGTCGTGTTCGCGGCGCAGAAGCTCAAGCTGTTGGTCGAGCCCGGCGGGGCTGCCGGCTTGGCGGCGCTGCTGGCCGACCGGGTGGATGCGCGCGGCAAGACGGTGGCGCTGGTATTGTCCGGCGGGAATGTGGAGTTTTCCCAAATTGCCGAAATGCCCAAATTACCGAAATGATGGGAAAAGCTCTTGAGAATCCTGCTCGTGGAAGACGATGCTACGATGGCGGAGCACATAGTCCACGCCGCGCCCACCGCGATCAAGCACGCCCGCTCTCGCCGGAAAGCATCTCGGGGCTGACTCCCAGCTTGGCCAGGGCGCGTTGCCATTTGCTGTCGTCTTCGGTCTCGAAGACAAGAGACGTATCGGCGGCCACCAATAGCCAGCCATTGGCCCCAATTTCGGCTTCAAGCTGGCCCGGCCCCCAGCCGGCGTAACCGAGTGCCACCAGGCCTTGGCGCGGTCCTTCGCCCTTGCTCTGGGCATGCAATATATCCAGCGTTGCGGTCATGGCGAATTCCTCGCCGATGCCTATGGTGCTTTCCTCACGGTAATCGGCGCTGTGCAGCACGAAGCCTTGGCCGGGCGCGACCGGGCCGCCGAAATGCACCGGCTGGCCGGAATGCGCCGCCGGCTCGATCTTCAGTTGAGCGTAGAGTTCGTCGAGGGTGAGCGAATCGAGCGTCTTGTTGACGACCAGCCCCATGGCGCCATCCTCTTGGCTGTGCGCGCACAGATAAACGACGGAATGGTCAAAGAACGGATCGGACATCTGCGGCATCGCGATGAGCAATTGACCGGTCAACGAAGCCATGTGGTTCCTTTGCGACGGGCTCCTCGGCACATGGTATCGGCAATAAGCGCGGAATAACAGTTCAAGCGTCAATCGATGCTAGGCGCAGTTGGGCGCGCTGAAAATTCAGGGCGTGGAGCCGGAAGCGGGCTTCGCCCGCTAAGGCCGGCGCGGCGCTAATAGCGCCGCGCTTTTGGCGCCCGTCGGTCGCTGCCGCGACCGACAATTTGTAGTAGCAGGTTAGCGAAGGATGATGGTCCAGGCGCGTTACCTGGGCGCCAAAACCATCATCATCTGCCGGCCTTCCATCTTCGGATACTGTTCCAGTTTCGCGAAGATTTCGGTGTCTTTCTGGACGCGGGTCAGCAGGTCCATGCCCAGATGCTGGTGCGCCATCTCGCGGCCGCGGAAACGCAAGGTGACCTTGACCTTGTCGCCGTCATCAAAGAAGCGCTTCATCGCCCGCATCTTCACGTCATAATCGTGATCGTCGATGGTCGGGCGCATCTTGATCTCCTTGATCTCGATGACTTTCTGCTTTTTGCGGGCTTCGTTGGCCTTCTTCTGCTGCTCGTATTTGTACTTGCCATAGTCCATCAGCTTGCAGACAGGCGGCTTGTTGTCGGGCGACACCTCAACCACGTCGAAGCCTTTTTCCTCGCCGAGCGCGAGCGCTTCGTCCAGTCCGATCTCGCCATACTTATGGCCGTCGTCGCCGATCAGCAGAATGGTTTTGGAGGTGATTTCGTCGTTGATGCGCGGGCCATCCTTGGCCGGCGCGGGGGCGTTACCCTGAAAACGTCTGGGGACTATGACTCTCTCCTATAAACAGCCGCACGCATCCACGCTCGCTGGTTCCGTCGGGTCCCAGGCGAAACGAGGTTCGATCATGGACGCAAGCGGGAACCTTTCGAGGAATGCGCCGGGTGGCGCATCCGGCCAGATGGCCGGACTTGGGCATAAGATAGGGTGTAAAAGCCCTGCCGGAAAGGGCTATTCAGCCACATTTACGTGGGATTTGGCCTCGTTTTTGACGCGGGCGATGAAAGTCCCCCCCGCCTATCGAAGGTCGGGCGGGACGGCCTCCGCGGCCAGCAGGGAAATCGCCGCCTCCAGCGCCAGGCTCTCCTGCTTCTCCGAGCCCAATTTCCGCAAGGTGACGGTCCGGTTTTCGGCCTCCCGGCGGCCCAGAACCAAGAGATTGGGCATCTTGGCGAGGCTGTGCCGGCGCACTTTGTAATTCACGGTCTGGTTTTCGATGTCCAGCGCCACGCGCAGGCCGGCCGCTTTGAGCAACGCAACCACTTCACCGGCATAGGCATCGGCGTCCGCTACCACGGTGGCGACGGCCACCTGGACGGGCGCCAGCCAGAGCGGGAACTTGCCCGCATAATGCTCGATCAAGACGCCGATGAAGCGCTCCAGTGAGCCCACAATGGCGCGGTGGAGCATCACCGGCGCATGGCGGTTGCCGTCGGCGGCGATGTAGCTCGCCCCCAGCCGTTCGGCGGTGTTGAAGTCCACCTGCAGGGTGCCGCACTGCCAGTCGCGGCCGATGGAGTCGCGCAGCACGAATTCCAGCTTGGGGCCGTAAAAGGCGCCTTCGCCCGGATTGAGGGAATATTCCAGGCCGGCCGCTTTGGTCGCATCTTCAAGCGCCTGTTCGGCCAAGTCCCAGATAGCGTCGCTTCCGATGCGGTTTTCGGGCCGGGTCGCCAGCTTCACCCGCACCTCGTCGAAACCCAAATCCTTGTAGCAGGCCAGCAGCAGCTTGCAGAAAGACGTCGTCTCCGGCGTGATCTGCTCATGGGTGCAGAAGATGTGGGCGTCGTCCTGCACAAAGCCGCGCACCCGCATGATGCCATGCAGCGCGCCCGACGGCTCATAGCGGTGGCAGGAGCCGAATTCCGCCATGCGGATCGGCAGTTCGCGATAGGATTTGAGCCCTTCGTTGAAAATCTGCACATGGGCCGGACAGTTCATCGGTTTGACGACCAGGGTGCGGTTCTCGTCTTCGACTTCCGCGATGAACATATGCTCGCGGTAATTTTCCCAATGGCCGCTGGCCTCCCACAATTTGCGGTCCAGCAGTTGCGGCGTCTTCACTTCGATGTAATCGGCGCGCACCAGCTGGCGGCGGATGTAGTTTTCCAGCACGCGGTACAGGGTATAGCCGTTGGCGTGCCAGAAGATCTGCCCGGTGGCGGCCTCCTGGGTATGGAACAGATCCATCTCCTTGCCGATCTTGCGGTGGTCGCGCTTCTCGGCTTCCTCCATCCGCGTCAGATAGGTGTCGAGTTCCTTCTTGTCGCGCCAGGCGGTGCCGTAGATGCGCTGCAATTGCGCATTCTTGGCGTCGCCGCGCCAATAGGCGCCGGAGATTTTGGTCAGCTTGAAGGTATCGCCCACTTCGGCGGTGGTGCGAAAATGCGGGCCGCGGCACAGATCGTGCCAGTCGCCATGCCAATAGATCGAGACATCCTCGCCCGCCGGGATGGAGGCGATCAGTTCGGCCTTGTAGGTCTCGCCGATGCCCTTGAAATGCTCCACTGCCTTATCGCGCGGCCACACCTCGCGGCGGGTGGCAAGTCCCGCCTTGATGATTTTGCGCATTTCGTCTTCGATCTTGGGCAGGTCTTCCGGGGTGAAGGGCTCGGCGCGGGCGAAGTCGTAATAGAAGCCGTCCTCGATGGCCGGGCCGATGGTGACCTGGGTGCCGGGATAGAGCGCCTGCACCGCCATGGCCAGGATATGGGCCATGTCGTGACGGATCAGTTCCAGCGATTCGGGATCCTTTTTGGTGATGATGCGGATCTTGGCATCCTGCAAAATCGGGCGGAACAGGTCGTATTCCTGGCCATCGACCAGGATGATCAGGGCCGCCTTGGCCAGGCCCGGGCCGATGGCGGCCGCGATCTCGCTTCCCGTAATCCCCTTGGCAAAGGTCAGGGCCTTGCCGTCGGGCAAGGTAACGGTGACCTGTTCTGGGGCAGCGGACACGGGACTCTCCTGAGGTTTTGGCCTGAGGTTTTGGCCAATTGGGCGGACCTTTGGCCCCTGAAGCCGCCCCCGTCAAGACCTGGCCCCTTGCGGTGTTTATTACATTTGTAGTAGATTTGCCCGGCGGTGTACGAGACACCCTATGCGAGAGGGGCGCTCGCTTGGAGGACGTCATGAAAATGATTATGGCCGCTTTGGCGTTGATCGGCGCGGTTGTTTGCGGGCCCGCGCATGCCGAAAAGATCTGCCTGGATACCCGCAAGATGGTCAGCAGCGATTCCAAGGACGGCCGGACCATGGTGTTCAAGATGCGGGACGGCAGCACCTATGTGAACCATCTTCAGGGCTATTGCCCGGACCTGAAATTCAACGGTTTTGTCTGGCTGCTGCACTCCGGCGACACCAAAGTCTGCGAGCGTGAGAACACTTTCAGTGTCCTGCAGTCCGGACAGATCTGCACCCTGGGCAAATTCGACCCGCTGACCATGACAAAAGCCGCCAACTAAGCAGACATCCGAATGAAAAAAGCCCGGTGCAAGCACCGGGCCTTTTGCTCTGTGCCGCCAGGACGATTAAGCGGCTTTGGCCGACTTGCGGCGGCGCAGTGCAACCGCGCCGGCAAGGCCCGCACCGAACAATGACAGGGTGAAGGGTTCGGGGATCTCACGGCCAATGGTGGTCACGCTGACGTTCAGATTGTCCATGGCCCACGACTCGTCGTTGATGTCCTGGTTTCCCGGTCCAAACATGAAGAACTCGATCTTCGCCGTCGAAGCGGAGTGTGCGAAGTTGGCGAATGCCGGATCGGCGCCAAAATTATACGCGCTGTCGGTATAAAAGCTGCCGGGGCCGGTGAATCCCAGGTCAACATGCCGGGCTAGCTCGACACCCGGAGGCGGCACATAGCTTTGTATCTGTGACGGCAGGGCGTTGGCGAAGGATTCGCTGAAAAGTGTACTGCCGTCGAACACAATCTTGAAGAAATCGCCCGAGGGAAACACGCCCGTGCCATCCAGCGAGTCGATGGCCGCGAACAGGAAGCTGAGTGTGATGGTGTCGTGGGCCGGCAGACCGCTAAGATTCAGGGTGACAACATTGCCGGTTTCGCTGCGCAGGAAGTTTCCGCCAAACTGATTGCCCAGAGAACCCAATCCCGCATAGCCCTGGACGCCGGTCAAAGTCGCGGTACCCGGCGTGATTTCGGAAGCCAATGCGCCGTTAAAGTCGGTCGAGAAGACTGTAACGGGTGCGGCACTCGCTGCTGTTGCGCCGGCAAGCCCTGCCAGGAGCGTCAATATTGCGGCTGCTTTTTGTTTGTTCATTTTCTTGTCCCCTGCATCAGGCCTTAACCAACGCAAGAATTGTACCCAGACATATAACTGTGCTGGATCAATGGCTTAGAAACTCGCACGGGCCGGATATGTAACCATATCTTACACTTTTTCCTGGCAAACCGGTTATGCCTCACCCACGCCTGCTCGCCTCGAACAAGAACCAATTCCGCTTCTCGGCCGCGTCGATGAAGTTTTCCAAAATCGACGCCGTCGCCACGTCTTCGTGGCGGTCGGCGATCTCGTGCGCGGCGCGCATGCGTTTGATCACCAGCTTGTTGTCGTTCATCAGCTCGACCAGCATGTCGCCGGGCGCGACATAATCCTTGTCATTATCCTTGATGGTCTGAAGCTTGGCGATTTCGCCGATGGAATGAATGGTGCGCGCGCCCAGTTTGCGCACCCGTTCGGCCAGATCGTCGATGGTGGCGAAAATCTCGGTGGCCTGTTCGTCGAACAACAAATGATAGTCGCGGAAATGCGGCCCCGACACATGCCAGTGGAAGTTCTTGGTCTTGGTGTAGAGGGCGTAGGAATCGGCCACCAAGCCGTTCAGCGCCTCGGCGATTTCGGGAATGGCATTGTTGGACAGGTCGGTCTGGGTGGAGAGCCGGGGGACGGCTTTGATTTTTGAGGCGGTTTTTGCGGGCGCGGGCTTCTTGGCCATGGGGATCCTCACATCAAAAGAAGAGCAGAATAGAATAGTTCTAAACGGTTCATCTTACGCCCGGTTCCCCGCCATTTTCCAGCCCCAAAAGCGCCCCGCCGCATCCAAAAGATGCGCGGCACGTTATCGCTTTCAGAGGGTGCCAGTTTGGGAGACCTGCCATGAAAAAGATCGCAATTGCCGTCATCGGCTTTGCCGCTCTGGCGATGTCAGCCTGCGCGCCGCGCTATTACGACCGTTATGACCGTAATGGCTATTATGGGCCGCGCGATCACTATGGATATTCTTATGACCGCGACCGCGATGGCATCCCCAATCGCTATGATCGCGACCGCGACAATGATGGCGTGCCGAATTACGCCGACCGCCGCCCCAACAATCCCTATCGCGATTGATGGATTGCTGTTTTGAAGAAAAGGCCCGGTGCCCCGGAGCGTCGCAATGCGACGCGACCAGAAATGGAGGCACCGGGCTTTTTTTCATGGTCGCATGGCGTCCGCGGCGTTGGCTTAGCTTTTCTTGGCGAGCGATAGCGAGCATAGAAAAGCTTGCCCCTCTTCGAGCGCAGCGAGGGAGGCGACGCTGGGTTCGGAGCGGGGTTGCGACAGCTCCCCGGCCGCTCGCCTTAGCTCGCGGCGTTCGTCGCTCTCTGCCCTCCGCTTACGCTCCGGGCGTTCGGCACTCAAATCGGTCCACTGGACCGATTTGACCGGCAAGCCGGTCGTGCCTCACTCCACTGGACCTGCTCACGCGCCTACGGCGCGCCGCTCCTCACCCACCCAGATAATCGCTCTTGGCCAAGCTCACGCCGCGGTTGCGCAGAATGCCGTAGGCGGTGGTGATGTGGAAATAGACATTGGGCAGCACGAATTTGCCGACATAGTCCGCGCCATTGAACTCAAACGTGTTGTTGGGGAATTTGAGCACGATATGCTTGCTTTCCGAACCCGGGAAAGTCTTGCGGTCCAGGCTCTTGAGAAAGCCGATGGTCTTGGCTACCCGCGCCTTCAGTTCGGCGAAGGTGGTTTCACTGTCTTCATATTTGGGAATCTCCACCCCCGCCAGCCGGCCGCCGCAGCCCTTGGCCATGTCGGTGGCGATATAGACCTGGGCCTTGAGCGGCAGCATGTCGGGCGCCAGTCGCGCTTCATTGGGATCGATGCCGCCATGGGCCTCGCCCTTGGACAGGACTTTGGAGAGACCGCTTAGCATGTGGATCAGCGGCGGAATGGAGGCGTCGTAAATATCATAGGCCATAGGGTCTTCCCTCAAAGGTTGGTGTGAGCCGCATGTGGGGATCGGTGGGGTGGAATTGAAGGGCCATTCCGCAGCGTTTCAACCACGATGCCAAAAGGGGCTTAAGAACCGGGGGGCTTGAGGGCGGGGGCACTTCCGGCTTAGGAAGCAGGGCTTTTTGGACATGACGCCCCGATGACAGACGACAAACCCGCCAGCCCGGCGCTGCCCGACCGGCTTTCCACCAATCCCGCCAGCCCCTTCCACAATCCCGAACTTTTGGAGCGCGGCGTGGGGGTGAAGTTCAATGGCGTCGACCGCAACAATGTCGAGGAATATTGCGTCAGCGAGGGCTGGGTGCGCCTGGCGGTGGGCAAGACGGTGGACCGCAACGGCAATGCGATGACGGTCAAATACAAGGGCAAGGTGGAGCCTTACTTGAGATAGCCGCTTGCCTTTTCGCGCGGCTGGAGGCAAGGAAAACAAAAAGGCCCGGTACCAACACCGGGCCTTTTGCGTTTTCAGGTCTCATGCTTCGACGGGCTCAGCATGAGGATTTATCCAATTCCTCGCCCTGAGCTTGTCGAAGGGCGAGAGGGACTTCTAGCGCGAAATCACCACGCTGTCCTCATGGGTGGTCACATGCGGTTTGCGCGCCCACTGGTCTCTGTCAAACCCTTCCGACACCGCCGACAAGGCGATGCGGGCGCCATCCACGTTTCGTGCCTTACAGGCGAAATCGACTTGCCGCATGCGGCTGTCACCTTCGGGGAAAGTGATGGTTTCGATGGAGTCCTTGGGCATCACGCCTTCGAGCACTTTGTGGGTGGTGCCGTCGCGATAGGTGACGCTGATATGGGCGCAATCCACCGTGTCGCCCTCGGCCACGAATTGCAGCCGCTCGACCGCGCCCTCGAAATGTTCCCAGCTGACATCGGTGAAATGGTCGGCCGAGATATTGACCGAGCCGATCTGATGGACGGCGGCCCTGGCGGACAGCGCCGAGGCGCCAGCCAGAAGCACGGCACCCAGAATCGCCACGGAAGACTTTGAAAGCCATAGCTGGCGCATGGAACTCTCCATAGTAGCTTCAGCCCCCGCTCCCGCTTAAGGAAATATCTCGGCCCTCCAAACGTTCCCGCCGCAATTGGGGCCATGTGGTGATAGGGCGGAACCGTCACCGGCATGCGCGAAACCGGCCCCGGCGAGAAACGCGGCGGCACCATCACCGGCGGAACGGTGGTGAGTTTGAAGCCCGGCGATTTTCTGATGGTCCCGGCGGGTGAGCCGCATATGACCATGATCAAGCCGGGCAGCAACTTCCGCGCGATTGTGTTTAAGGTCCGCGAGTGAGAGGAGCGGTTTGCCGCCTCCCTCGCTTCGCTCGAAGAGGGGCAAGCTTTTCTAGGCTCGCCACAGCTCGCCAAGAAAAGCTAAGCCAGCGCCGCGAGCTTGAGCGAGCGGCCCGCTTTTACTTGGCGATATTCAGGAACGGCACGGTATTGCCCGGCACCATGGTGGTGGGCAGCACGCCGTCCCATTTCTCGGCGGCGACCAGGGTGGGCAGGCCGGGATTGTTGCGCAAGGCATCGCCGCGCGCCTGGATGGCGCCGGCCTCGGCCTTGCCCTGGATTGTGATCTGGTGCGCCTTGGCGTCGGCCGCCGCCTTGACCTCATAGGCGGATGCGTCGGCATCGATGATGCGCTTTTGCTTGTCGGCCTCGGCCTGCTGCTGCTTGACGATGGCCTGCATGCGAAGCTCGACGGCGGTTTCATACTGCTGGGAGAAGGTGATGTCCTCGATCTGGACGCTGTCGATCACCACCGGGCCGCTGACCGATTTGCGGATGGCGGCGAACACTTCCGCATTCAACAAGGCGCGTTTCTGGATGGCGTCGGCGGCGTCGAACTGGCCGAACACGGTCTTCACCTGCTCATAGGCGCGCGAATTGATGATGCGCGACTTCATGCCGGTGAGGCTGCCGAACTGGGCATAGACCGCCTTGGCATCGGTGACATGATAGTTCACCGCCATGGCGATGGTGGCGGGCTGCTGGTCGCGCGAATAGGCTTGCAGGCGGGTATCGCCCTCGGCGGTCTTCTCGAAGGCTTCCTTCTGGATCTGCACCGAGATCTTCTCGACAGTGGTGATGATCGGCAGCTTGAAATGCAGCCCCGGCCCGGCCTCGCCGACCACGGCGCCCCAGTGCAGGATCACGCCGCGCTCGCCCTCGTCGATGGTGAAATAGGTGGAGAGCAGGATCACCAGCGCCGCGACGGCGGCCGCGCCGCCCACGAAGACGTTGGAGGGCAGGCCTTTCATGCCGTTAAAGTTGAAGGGCGGCATTTTGCTGGGCGGCGCGCCCCAGGGGCTGCTCATGGCGGGATTCCTTGGCTGGCGATTCGAAAATTCGGGGGCAGGGTCTACGCAATCGGGCCCGCTGTCCATGCCGATTCGGCGTCATCCACGGGAAAATCTGCTTGCCAATATCGAGAGATCATGTTCCGCGAATAGAGCGTAGCGTCTTGCCGCTAACTCCAAATGTCATCCCCGGCGAGCCGGGCCGGAATTTCGCCCCGGAATTTCATAAGAACAGGCCAATCCGTGGGAGATATTACGGCGCGCGTAAGGCGCGCATCAGCAGATAAGCGGTCGCCTCCGCCGAGCCGTCGCCGCTTAACGCGACAGCGACGAAGGCATTGTCCAGCGGCGAATAGGCGAACATGGCCTTGACGCCCGGCGCACCGCCGCTGTGGCCGACCCACAGCCGGCTCGCGGCGCCATCCCCCGGTACCTCATAGACCATCACGCCCAATCCGTAGTACGGCGCTTTGCCGAACATCGGGTACAGCCGTGCGAGCATCCGCTCGCGCGTGGTGCGGCTCACGATCTTGTCGCTGAGTACCGCGTGCCAGAATCTCACGACGTCCGCCGCTTTTGCGGCCAGCGGGCCTGCGGCACCGGGAATGCGCGGATCCAAAGCGGGCTCCGCGGGGTTGGACGAGGACAAGGGTGCGATGTCTGTCGCGGGGTCGTTTGGCCTCAGAACGCGCAGCTGCTGCAGGCCGAGCGGCGCGACAATATGTGCCGTCAGCGCCTGGTCAAACGGATGCTGCTCGACGATCTCGATGATGCGGCCGAGCAAGTCATATCCGCTGTTGGTATAGCGCCATTGCTCGCCGGGGCAGAACATCGCGCCGTGCCGGCGTAGGACACGCAGCGACTCCTCAAGCGTCATGCGTTCGCGGCGGCGTACTTGCAGGTCTTCGTTGACGCTGAACAGGCCGCTGGTGTGATTGAGCAGCATCTCTATTGTGATCGCCGAGCCGTTCGGAACGCCCGCGACGAACTTGGCGATCGGATCGTGCAGGGAGAGCTTGCCGGTTTCGACGAGCTTCAACACCGTCAGCGCCGTGAGTGTCTTGCCCGCGCTCGCCCAATAGTGCAGGGGCGCGGCCGGCGGGCTGCCCTCGGGCGTGCCCTCCGCGCTCCACAGACCTATGCCCGGTATACCCACCGCTACCGTCAGCGAGCGGGCCCGGGACGCCGACATCGCCTGCTGGAACGCTTTTTTCAGCCGGGCCGCTATCGCTGCATCGAGATCGCCGTCTAGATCGCCGGAGACGCGCAGGTCCAGCCTGCCAGCCGGTGACAGCAGCGGCGCTCCCGCGTATGGCCGCGCCATGTCGCAGCTCACCGGCTTGTAATCGGCCGCGTGCGCGGCCGTCGCGAATAGGGATGCGAGAAGCAATGGCGTCGCTTTCATTTGTCCTTCCATTTGCAGCCGATCGCGCCACGGCGCGGTCTTCCCGAACTGTATCCGCGTTGCGATGAGACATGGTGACAGGAATAGCTGTCACCCTACTGCTGCTACTAGCGGGGTCGAGTTAGATATAGTGTCCCCGAAATTTCCATTCGCAACGTTGGGCGCGCGAGCTGTTGCAGAGTACCGGCTGAAGTAGATCGCTGCACTCTAGTGTCGCTAATACTTAAATGCTCCTGGAGCGGCTGGATTCTTATCCACGGTGATCCCCAATTCGGATGCCGTTGTGTTTTGAGGCATACGGCGCATAACCTCTTTCTGGTAAGCCGTATCAAGATAGATATCTGGAAGAAAGGGTGATGCCGTTAGCGAGGCAACAGGCCCCAGATACAGAATGGCGTCGGCGCTAGCTCCTGCTCTATAGAGCCCCAGACTCGCCCTCAGTTCTGCCCTTGTTTTTTCCGGCATAGGCGCGCTGGGCGTAATGTTTGCCATTGGGCACCGCTGACGAAAGGCCGGGTCATCCAGTGATGTCCCACGTAAAGGTGTAAACAAGGCGGGCACAGCCAACCCCGCCATGTTCTTTTCGCGTTCAAGTGTACAAGCCGTGTTTTCAAACCCTCCTGCGTGTGTGAAGACCCTGAATATCGCGCCCGGATGCTGCTGCTCTATAAGCATCCCCATCGTCGGACGGCCTTGATAGTACCTTCCTAGCATTATTGGGTCTGTAAGAACGTGAAAGCCGCCATAAATCACCAGTGCTTTTCTGCTCTTCGTAAGAATTTCGCGATTGATCAATCCAGCCGGATAGCTGTCGCGCTGAGTCTCGAAGCTATTGAAAAGCGCATCCCCCCTTGCCTTAACCTTCGACCAGTCGAGGGGTGGCTCGCCAAGCCAAACATGAATGCGCCGAGCCTTGGGAAGGGAAAGATTGGCGGCGCGTACCTGCGCGAAGAAATTCACATAACCGAGGTTGAATGGCGGCGGCACCCACCCAACCGTGTCGGTCCATACCTTGCGCAATTCGGTATATGGAACATCCTCTCCATTGACATAGCGGTCTATAACGCCCTGATGTAAGGCGTTGCCGACCTCAACCACGACATTGCCCACTTCCGCCGCAAATCGCGGATCGCGTACCAGCGCAGCATAGAAGTCGTGCTGCTGCGCCAGATCGTGACCGTCTCTCCCCTCATTGTTCTCCATGAAGACAATTGGATGGGTTTTGAACGCGACCAATATCCCGTCAACGGCGGGAACGCCTTTGGGTGTCGGAAGCGGTTGGCTATTTGCGGTTCCGGCGAGCATTGCTAGCAAAATAGCTAAAACAGCAAATCGCATTGACTTTCTCCCTCACGAAGGCGGCTCACAATAGCATCGGCCCTATCCTATCAAACTACCCTAGGCAGCTATTGGGCATCAGACCTCGGTCTGCACTACATTACTTCGTTCGGTGGCGCGCTCGAGATGAAAAGGCAAGCAAAAAGGCCCGGTGTTTCCACCGGGCCTTTCTGATTTTTTGTCGGTGCTGGACTCAGAAGTCCATATCGCCCATGCCGCCCATGCCGCCGCCACCGCCGGGCATTGCCGGGGCCGCGTCCTTCTTGGGACGGTCGGTGATCATGGCTTCGGTGGTGATCAGCAGGCCCGCGACCGAGGCCGCGTTCTGCAGCGCCACGCGCACCACCTTGGTCGGGTCGACGATGCCGGCATCGATGAAGTCGACGTAACTCTCGCCCTGGGCGTCATAGCCATAGGTGTTGGACTTCTGTTCCATCAGCTTGCCGACGATGATCGAGGCTTCCTGGCCCGCATTGGAAACGATGATGCGGATCGGGTACTGGATCGCGCGGCGCACGATGGCGATACCTTGAGTCTGGTCGTCATTGTCGCCGGTCAGGTCCTTCAGCGCCTTGGAGGCGTAGAGAAGGGCGGTACCGCCGCCGGGGATGATGCCTTCCTCGACCGCGGCCTTGGTGGCGTTTAGCGCGTCATCGACGCGGTCCTTGCGCTCCTTGACCTCGACTTCCGTGGCGCCGCCGACGCGGATCACCGCAACGCCGCCGGCCAGCTTGGCCAGGCGTTCTTGCAGCTTTTCCTTGTCGTAATCGCTGGTGGTCTCTTCGATCTGGGTCTTGATCTGGGCGACGCGCGACTGGATGTCGGTCTTCTTGCCGGCGCCGTCGATGATGGTGGTGTTGTCCTTGTCGATCTTGACGGTCTTGGCCTTGCCCAGCATGTCCAGCTTGACGTTCTCAAGCTTGATGCCCAGGTCCTCGCTGATGACCTGGCCGCCGGTGACGACGGCGATGTCTTCCAGCATGGCCTTGCGGCGGTCGCCGAAGCCCGGGGCCTTGACGGCGGCAACCTTGAGGCCGCCGCGCAGCTTGTTGACCACCAGGGTGGCCAGGGCTTCGCCTTCGATTTCCTCGGCGATGATCAAGAGCGGACGGCCCGACTGAACCACCGCTTCCAGCACCGGCAGCATCGGCTGCAGGCTGGTGAGCTTCTTCTCATGGATCAGGACCAGGGCATCGTTCAGCTCCGCCACCATCTTGTCGGGATTGGTGATGAAATAGGGGCTGATATAGCCGCGGTCGAACTGCATGCCTTCGACCACGTCCAGTTCGGTCGCCAGGGACTTGGCTTCCTCGACGGTGATGACGCCTTCATTGCCGACCTTGGCCATGGCCTTGGCGATCATGTCGCCCACTTCCTTGTCGCCATTGGCCGAAATCGTGCCGACCTGGCCGATCTCTTCGTTGGACTTGACCTTTTTGGAGCGCTTCTTGAGATCGGCGACGACGGCTTCCACCGCCTTTTCGATGCCGCGCTTGAGGTCCATCGGGTTCATGCCGGCCGCGACCGACTTGCTGCCCTCGCGCACGATGGCGCGGGCCAGCACGGTGGCGGTGGTGGTGCCGTCGCCGGCAATGTCATTGGTCTTGCTGGCGACTTCGCGCACCATCTGGGCGCCCATATTCTCGAACTTGTCGGCCAGTTCGATTTCCTTGGCGACAGTGACGCCGTCCTTGGTGGTGCGCGGAGCGCCGAAGCTCTTGTCGATCACGACGTTGCGGCCCTTGGGACCCAGCGTCACCTGCACGGCGTCGGCCAGAATGTCGACGCCGCGAAGCATCTTCTCGCGGGCGTCGGCGCCGAATTTCACGTCTTTGGCTGCCATTTTCTAAGTCTCCTGCATTCTGTGTTTGGATTGGTGTTTCTCATCCTTCGACGGGCTCAGGATGAGGAAATCCTCATGGTGAGCTTGTCGAACCATGAGGGGCTATTTCTTCTTGCGGCCTTCGAGCACGCCCATGATGTCGCTCTCCTTCATGATCAGGAGTTCCTCGCCATCGAGCTTGACCTCGGTGCCCGACCATTTGCCGAACAGCACATAGTCGCCCGCCTTCACTTCCAGGGGGGTGCGCTTGCCGGTCTTTTCATCGATGGCGCCAGGGCCGATCGAGATGACCTCGCCTTCCTGGGGCTTCTCCGCGACGGTGTCGGGAATAATGATGCCGCCAGCGGTCTTCTGATCTTCCTTGATGCGGCGGACCACCACGCGGTCGCCAAGCGGACGGAATTTCATTGCGATCCTCTTTCGTAAGTTTTTGATAAAATTGGATTATCTAAGCTTTGCAGCACTCCCACCCGGTGAGTGCCAAGTGCCGCGCCCGGTATTTAGGGAGGCGGGCAGGCCCGGTCAAGGCAGGGTGCGGGCAAAAGGCGCAAAAAAGGCGATTTCAGAGCCGGGAACCGACCGAACAGCCAAACGAACGGCCAAATGAATGGATGGTCAGCTTCAGGGCCTTTTCGGGGTATTTCGCCTTTGGCGGCAACACCATCGCCGTGACGGACGTTTGTTCATCTGTGGTTCAGCCGGTTTTTTCCAAAGTGCAGATCGCTGGGGGGATCGGTCGTCGAGCAATGGAGTCCAAGATGAAGAAATTTGCGAAATTCGCCTTTGGCGCCCTTATGGTGGTTGGCGCCGCCACGGCGACCACTGCCCTGACCACCACCCCCGCCGAAGCCCGTGTGGACGTCGAATTCAGCTTTGGCGGCCCTGGCTATTATGGCGGTTATTATGGCCCCCGCTATTACGGCCCAGCTTACTATGACCCCTATTACGATCCCTATTACTATCGTCCCCACTATTACGGTCCGCGCTATTATCGCGGTTACCATGGCGGCCATGGCTGGCGCGGCCGTCATCACGGCGGCTGGCATGGGCGCGGCCATTGGCGCTAAATCCGACTGAAAAAAACGGCTCCGGGTTCCGGAGCCGTTTTTCTTTGCACCGGACACAATTGATCTTAGTTGGTTCAGCAGCGGTTCAGCCCAAAACGATCAAGCTTTCCATCAACGCGATCCTTTCGCGCCGTGAGGGCCAATAAGAAGTCAGTGGAGCGAAACGATGAGAAGGTTCTTGAAAGTGGCAATCCTCGCCTTCGGTGTGACAGGCGCGTTGGCGGCAGCGCCCGCCGGCGCGCAATATTACGATCCGGATGCCTATGGCGGCACCGTTCCGCCGGTGCCGTCCTACGATTCAAATTATGACCCTTCCTATGAGCAATCTGACGATCCGTATCGGGGCTATTACGGCCCGGACACTGGCTATTGCGATCCCGGCTATGACTGCCCGGACGATTATTATGACCTGCCGCTCTATTATGGCGACGTCTCCTATGGCGGCAGTTGGTACAACGGTCCTTTCTACTGGCGCACCTTTGACGGACGCCGGCAATATTGGCTGCATGGCGGCTGGCGTTACGGCAACAACCGGGGCGGCCATTTCGGTCCGGCGCTAGGCCGCAATTTCTATCGCAGCCATGGCTTGAGCGGCCGCAGTTTCACCCATGGCGGCAATTGGGGCGGCCAGAATTATGCCCGCCGTGCCTATAATCCGCAGTCTTTTGGCGGCTTTGGCAATCACAACTGGAATCGCGGCAACTTCGGCGGCGGCGGTTGGAACCGGCAAGGGTTCCAAGGCAACCAGAACTTCCAGGCGCAGCGGTTCGGCGGTGCTCAGAATTGGGGCCGCCACAACTGGAATCGCGGCGGCTTCTCGGGCAGCGGCCATGGCGGCGGCGGCTGGCGCGGCGGCGACCATGGCGGGTGGCGCAGTTCTCACAGCGGTAGATGACACTCAGAAACGGCCCCGCGAAAACGGGGCCGTTTTCTTTTGCTGCTGACAAACAATCACTGTTTCAGATTGGGTTCGCCCGCACGCCGCGATAGAGTTCCCGCACCAATTGGCTTGGCGCGGAGGAATAGATGAAAAAGATGATGTTCGCGGCAAGCCTCGCCCTGCTGGGCGGCGCGCTGGCGCCGGCCGGCGCGCAGGATTACGGCTATCGGCGCAATCACAACTATGCCAATCCCCAAGTGCCGCGTGCGCCCGAAGCGCCCCGGGCCCCGCGCGAAAATGGATCCATGCCGGGCTTCACGCCCTATCGGCCAGATCAGCCCTATCAAGGCACCAAGCCGCCGCGCCACTACAATATCTACACGCGCCAGTGGGAATAGTTAACTGCTCGTTAACCGGCGCGGCAGGGTGGCAGCGGGTTTTTCTTAGTTAAGGAATTGGCAACGCACACCCGGCAATAGTTGCCGCCATGACCGACCGAATCTCCACTTTGACCAAGGCGCTGCTGACCCTCAGCATGTTCTTTGTTTGCGCCACGGTTGGCGCGGCGCTGGCGCTGTTCACCGGCTGGCCGGTGGCGATCCTGTCCGGCATTGTCGGCTTCATCTGCATCCAGCAAGGCATCGGCAGTTTTGCGCGCCGCCGCGACAAGCGCGCCATCGCCAAGGAAATGGCGCATCTGCGCAAGAGTCATCTGGAATTCGAGACCGCGCTGCATGAAACCCGCGCGCGGCTGGGCGAGATGAGCGCAGCTGTCGAACAACGCGCCACCAGCCAGGAAAGAAAGATCGTCGCCGAACTCCAAGTGCTGGAAAGTCTGATGCGCGATTTCGCGGGCAAGGTTTCCCGCAGCGCCGCCCAGATCCCGCGCGGCCCGCAAAAGGACCAGCGCGGCCCGGCCAGCGCCTATCTCAACACCATGGCGGACAAGAACGAGCTGCTGGAGACGGTGCGCGCCAGCCTGGAAGAAAACCGCGTCGACCTTTATCTCCAGCCCATGGTCAGCCTGCCGCAGCGCAAGCTGCGCTTCTATGAGGCGCTGTCGCGGCTGCGCGACAAGGACGGCCAGATCATCATGCCGTCGCAATATATGCAGGTGGCCGCGCCCGCTGGGCTGATGAGCGTGGTGGACAATCTGCTCTTGTTCCGCTGCGTGCAGATCGTGCGCAAGCTGACCCAGAAGAGCCGCGACATCGGCATCTTCTGCAATATTTCCGGCGATACCTTGGCCGACAAGGAATTCTTCCCGCAATTCCTGGATTATATGCGGGTCAATCGCGACCTGGCGGGCCAGATCATTTTCGAATTCAACCAGCAGGACGTGCTGAAGGCCGGCAGCGAGGGCGAAAAGAATCTCACCGCCCTGGCGACCATGGGCTTTGCGCTGTCGATGGATCATGTCGAAAGCCTGGCGCTGGATTTCCTGCGCCTCAAGGCGATAGGCTTCCGCCACTTGAAAGTGCGTGCTTCCACCCTGACGCGCGGCATGAACAGCGCGGGCGCGCACGTTGCGGCGGAAGACTTCAAGAAATTGCTCACCCGCCACGGCCTGAACCTGATCGCCGAGCGGGTCGAGGACGAAAAGACCGTGGTGCAGTTGCTGGATTATGCCGTGGACTATGCCCAGGGCTATCTGTTCGGCGAGCCGCGCGCGGTGCGGGAAGATTCGCTCAAGCCCATCAGCGCCGTGGAACCGGCGGCGGTGGTGCCTTTCCGCCGGGCGGGCTAACGCTTTTCCTTTTGATGACGCCGGCATGACGGTCCCGCGCTTTGCGGCATTGACCTGGGATCGCGCCCATGCGACCGCTTCGGCGCATTTTTTCCGTGTTCGCGCATGCCCCGCCTGATTTCCGGCCCCAGACTTATTAATGGATTGAGTGAAATCGCCCCCGGCCATGACGCCTTGATCTGCGACGTTTGGGGCGTGGTGCATGACGGCCATCGCTACTATCCCGCCGCCGCCGATGCGCTGTACCGGTTCAAGCAAAAGCACGGTCCGGTGGTGCTGCTGACCAATGCGCCGCGTGTGCCGGCGGAAGTCGCGGCGCAATGCGCCAGCTATGGCCTGCCGCCCGATTGCTATGACGCCATCGTCAGTTCGGGGGGTGCGGCGCGCCAGGAGCTTGAGCGGCGCAGCGCAGGAGCGTCGGCGCGAGCCGGAGCGACCAATATAAAGGGCACCTTGCCACTCTATTACATAGGGCCCGACCGCGACCTGCCGATGATCCAGGGGCTGGACATTGTCCGCACCGGCATCGCGCAAGCAGAGGTGGCGCTGGCCATTGGCCTTCGCGACGACATGACCGAAACGGTTGAGGACTATACCGGCGAACTGGCGGCGATGCGCGGGCGCGGTCTGACCATGCTCTGCGCCAATCCCGATCTGGTGGTGCATCGCGGCGAGCGGCTGGTCTATTGCGCCGGGGCGCTGGCCCAGGCCTATGAGACGTTGGGCGGCGCGGTGATCTATTACGGCAAGCCGTATCTGCCGGTCTACGAATCGGCCCTGGCCCAGTTGGGCGCCTTGCTGGGGCATGCGCCAAAACACCCCCTGGCGGTGGGCGACGGGCTTTTGACCGACATCAAGGGCGCAAATGCCGCCGGTTTGGAGGCCCTGTTTATCGCAGATGGGGTTCATGGCGAGGAGATTGCGCCTTATACTGACGAACATCTTGCAGCCCTGTTCACCCGTTTTGGGGCAATGGCGGGCAGCGCAACCCGCAAACTGTCCTGGTAGGGGCCCGACGCAATGACCAGCGTTTATCTCGACGAGCTGCAACCGGGCATGTCGGCGACCATCGAACACACCGTCACCGAGCGCGATGTCCAACTGTTCGGCGAGGCCACCGGCGACATGAATCCGGTGCATTTCGACGAGGAATTCGCGCGCAAGACGGTGTTCCGGGGGCGGGTAGCGCATGGCGCGCTGAGTATCGGCTTTATTTCGGCCCTGCTGGGCACCAAGCTGCCGGGCGATGGCTCGATCTTTCTTTCCGCCAGCATCGTGTTCAAGACGCCGGTGCGGATCGGCGACACGGTGGTGACCACCGCGACGGTGCGCGAAGTCAACGGCCGCGCCGTGGTGATGGATTGCGTCTGCACGGTGGACGGCAAGCAGGTGCTGGAATCCGAAGCGCATGTGCTGGCGCCGCGCCGCCCGGTCGGCGGTAAAGACTAGCGTGCGCATTTTTCGCCATTTTGACGATGTGCCTGCCGCCTGCCGCGGCGCGGTCGTGGCCATCGGCAATTTCGACGGCGTGCATCGCGGCCATCGCGCCTTGATCGCGCAAGCCAAGGCGCAGGCAAGCGCGCGGGCCGCGCCCTTGGCGGTGTTGAGTTTCGAGCCCCATCCGCAGGAATATTTCCGACCATCTCCGGAATCCTTCCGCCTCACGCCTTTGCGCACCAAGGCGCGTTTGCTGGCGGATCTGGGCGTGGATGCGCTGTTCGCGCTGACCTTCGATGGCGAGATGGCGCGCCGCGCCCCCCAGGATTTTGTACAGAGTGTGTTGGTCGCGGGCCTTGGCATCAGCGGCGTGGTGGTGGGGCATGATTTCGAGTTCGGCCAGAAGCGCGCCGGCAATCTGGCGACCTTGTCGCTTCTGGGCGAGAAGGACGGTTTCAGCGTCACCGCTTTCGACACCGTCACCGCCCTCTCTTCTAATGAGAAAAGTGGCGATGAGAAGATCTCCTCCACCCTGATCCGTCAGTTGCTCAAACAGGCAAAGCCCGAGGAAGCGGCGCGGCTGTTGGGTCATGCCTGGGCGGTCGAGGCGCGGGTGGAACATGGCGATGCGCGCGGCCGCAAGATGGGCTTTCCCACCGCCAACATGCATCTGGGCCACTGCCTGGCGCCGGCCTTCGGCGTCTATGCCGTGCGGGTTGCCATTCTGGATGGCGACAAGGTGGTGTCGCGCCATGACGGCGTCGCCAATTTCGGCATCCGGCCGATGTATCAGGTGGACGTGCCGCTGCTGGAAACCCATCTGTTCGATTTCGACGGCGATCTGTACGGCAAGTATCTGTCGGTCGAGCTGATCCGCTACATCCGTCCCGAGGCGAAATTCCCCAGCCAGGAAGCCCTGATCGCCCAGATCGCCGCCGACGCGGTCAAGGCGCGGGAAATCCTGGGAAAAACGCCCCAATAGAGGAGTGGAGTGGACGGGCTGGGAGCCCCCTGTTAGAAGCGTCGGCCCCCCAGGTTCAACATGTCCAAAACGCCCGAAAAGCCCGAAAAACCCGCCGAATCCCTGGATTACCGGGCGACCATGTTCCTGCCCGCGACCGACTTTCCCATGAAGGCCGGCCTGCCCGAGGCCGAACCCAAATGGCTGGCGCATTGGGCGCAGATCGACCTCTACGGCAAGCTGCGCGCCCGGGCGAAGGGGCGGCCTCTCTTCATCCTGCATGACGGCCCGATCTATGCGAATGGCGACATCCATTCCGGCACCGGCCTCAACCACATCCTGAAGGATTTTGTGGTGCGCTCGCAGGGCATGCTGGGCAAGGACGCGCCTTACGTGCCGGGCTGGGACTGTCACGGCCTTCCCATCGAATGGAAGGTGGAAGAGAAATTCCGCAGCCAGGGGCAGGCCAAGGACGATATCGCCAAGGATGTGCTGCGGCGGGAGTGCCGCGCCTTCGCCGGCCATTGGTTGAATGTGCAGCGCGAGCAGATCCAACGGCTGGGCCAAATCGGCGATTTCGAACATCCCTACACCACCATGAACTTCAAGGCCGAAGCGGTAATCGCGCGCGAGGCGATGAAGTTTGTGGAAAATGGACTGCTCTATCGCGGCTTCCGTCCGGTGATGTGGTCACCGGTGGAAAAGACCGCGCTGGCCGATGCCGAGGTCGAGTATCACGAGAAACAGTCGCCCACGATCTATGTCAAATTCCCGCTGGTGAAATCCTCGCCAGAGCTGGCGCATACCTTCATCGTGATTTGGACCACCACGCCTTGGACCATACCGGGCAACCGCGCCATCGCTTTCTCGCCCGACATTTCCTACGGCCTGTACCAAGTGGCCGACGCCAGCGACGGCAGCCTGGCGCGGGCCAGCGAGCAACTCTTGCTGGCCGATACTTTGGCCGAGCAGGTGGCCAAGCATGCCAAGATGATGCTGTCGCGGGTTCGCACCGTCACGGCGGACGAACTGAAGTCGCTGGTGGCGGCGCATCCGCTGCGCAGCCTGGGCTATACTTTCGACGTGCCGGTTTTGCCGGCCGCCTTTGTCACCGCCGACACCGGCACCGGCTTTGTCCATAACGCGCCGGGCCATGGCGAGGACGATTTCGAGCTGATGCTGGGGATGGACCGCGACTATCCGGCCAAGAATCCCGACGCCTTCAGTCTGGTGCAGCCCGACGGCTCCTACGCGCCACATGTGCCGGCGTTCGCCGGCAAGCGCATTCTCTCGCCGGAAGGTAAGGATGGCGACGCCAATGGCGCGGTGATCAAGGAGTTGATCGGCCATGGCAAGCTGCTGGCCAAGGGCGCCTTGCGCCACTCCTATCCGCACAGCTGGCGCTCCAAGGCGCCGGTGATCTTCCGCGCCACGCCGCAATGGTTTGTCGCCATCGACAAGCCCTTTATGGGCGGCAAGACCCTGCGCCAGCTTGCCTTGAGCGCGATCGGCGAAACCCAATGGTATCCGCCGCGCGGGGCAAACCGCATCGGTTCGATGGTGGAAGGGCGGCCCGATTGGGTGTTGTCGCGTCAGCGCGCCTGGGGCGTGCCGCTGGCGATCTTTGTCGAGAAGAAGACCGGCCAGGTGCTGAACGATGCCGCCGTCTTCACGCGTATCGAAAAAGCGTTTGAGGCCGAGGGCGCCGACGCCTGGTTCACATCGCCCCCCGAGCGTTTCCTGGGCGAGGGCCGCAAGCCCGAAGACTATGAGCAGGTCACCGATATTCTCGACGTCTGGTTCGATTCCGGTTCCACCCATGTTTTTGTGGTTGAGCAGCCGATCGATCCCAACTGGCCCAAGGCCCAGCGCGCCGATCTCTATCTGGAAGGCTCCGACCAGCATCGCGGCTGGTTTCAATCCTCGCTGCTCGAAAGCGTCGGCACGCGCGGGACCGCGCCCTATCGCGGAGTTCTGACCCACGGCTTTGTGCTGGACGAGCAGGGCCGCAAGATGTCCAAGAGCCTGGGCAATACCCTGGCGCCGCAGGTGATCGCCGAAAAGAACGGCGCCGAGATTTTGCGGCTGTGGGCGGCATCTTCCGATTTCACCGAGGACCTGCGCATCGGCCAGGACATCATCAAGGCCAATGTCGAAGCCTATCGCCGCTTGCGCAACACCATCCGCTTCATGCTGGCCAACCTGTCCGGCTTTGACGAGAAGGAACGCATCGAATTCTCCAAAATGCCGGAGCTGGAGCGCTATATGCTGGCGCGGCTGGCCGAACTCGACGCAATTGTGCGCAAGGGTTACGAGAATTTCGATTTCGGGCTGGTCAATTCCACCCTGTTCAACTTCTGCACCAACGATCTGTCGGCCTTTTATTTCGACATCCGCAAGGATTCGCTTTATTGCGACGCCGCATCCAGTGCGCGCCGCCGCAGTGCGCGCACCGTCACCGACGAGATTTTCCGCCGCATCGTCACCTGGTTCGCCCCTATCCTCTGTTTCACCATGGAAGAGGCCTGGACCACGCGCTTCGGCATGGGCCAAAGCGTGCATCTCAACGATTTCTTCGCGGCACCCAAGCAATGGGCCGACGCACAATTGGTCAAGAAGTGGACCCGCATCCGGGAGTTGCGCCGGGTGGTGACCGGCGCCCTGGAACTGGCGCGCGCCGACAAGAGCATCGGCTCCTCCCTGGAAGCAGCCCCTGTCCTGATGGTTTGCGACCCCGCCGACAAGGCGCTGTTCGAGTCCATCGATCTGGCGGAGATCGCCATTACCTCGCTCGCTTCGGTCGAAAGCGCGGCGTCGCTGGACGGATTTTTCGCCATCGCGGAAATCAAGGGCGCCGGGGCGAAGTTCGCGAAGGCCGGTGGCGCAAAATGCGCCCGTTGCTGGCGCGTGCTGGAAGAGACCCGCGCCGACACCCATCTCTGCAATCGCTGCACCGGCGCGGTCGCCGCCTTGGAGCCGGCATGACCAGATTGCAGCCGCGCGAAATCGGCCTGATCGCGGCGGCCTTGGCGGTGATCGCCGATCAGGGGTCCAAATTATACATGCTGTATGGCGCGGGGTTCGCGCAGATGCCCCCCGGGGCGGCGGTGCCTGTCTTGCCGTTTTTTAACCTGGTGATGGTGTGGAACCCGGGCATTTCCTACGGCCTGTTTCCGGCCTCGGGCCTGGGAACCGTCCTGCTGATCGGCCTGTCCGTGGTGGCGGTGGTGGTTTTGAGCTGGCTTTTGTGGCGCGCCACCAGCTGGGCCCTGGCCATCGGCTATGGCCTGATTATCGGCGGGGCGCTGGGCAATAACCTGGTAGACCGGCTGGTCTACGGCAAGGTGGCGGATTTTTTCCACTTTTACGGCTTCGGCTATGACTGGTATGTCTTCAATATCGCCGATGTGGCGATCACCCTGGGCGCCGTGGCCATCCTGTACGATGTGCTCAAGCCCCAGCTTCCCGCCGGTCATCACGATACCGGTCATGAGGTTTGAGATGAAATTGCTGCGTACCGCCCTGGTCCTGTGCCTTAGCGCCACCGTGCTGAGTGGGTGCGAGTCCATGCGCAAGGCCGCGGGCTTGCAGAAAAAGTCGCCCGACGAATTCGCCGTCACCACCAAGGCGCCGCTGGTCATTCCGCCCGACTTCAACCTGCGTCCGCCGACGCCGGGCGCGCCGCCGTCCAACACCCGCGATCCCTCCACCAATGCGGAACTCGCTTTGTTCAACAATACCGATCTCCAGACCGTAGCCAGCGGTTTGCCGGGCACCTACACCATGGGCGAGCGCATGTTGCTGGCCAACGCCAAGGCGCAGAACAGCGATCCCGCCATCCGCGCGCGGCTGAATGCCGATCAGCGCGCGGTGCAGAATGCCGATCGCAGCTTCACCGATCGCATCCTGAACACGTCCGCCACCCGCGATACGGGCAAGCCGATCAACGCCGATGCCGAGGTCGCCAAGGGCAGCAAGGCGGCCACGGCCGCCGCCAAGACAAAAGCAAAGAGCGGCGGCTGGTTTGACTGGTTCTAGCCGTACTCTTTTTCGCACCGCTCTGCTGGCGGCATTGTGCGCGGCGCTGCCCGCGGGAGCCCAGCTTTCCAATTCCGCCAACCGGGCCAAGCTGTCCCAGCCCGCCCCCGTCAATCCGCGCCAGACCGGCAACAACACGTTCCAGTTCGCGCTGCAGAACGGCATGCAGGTGCTGGTGATCCCCGACCACCGCGCGCCCGTCGTCACCCAGATGCTGTGGTTCCGGGTGGGCGCGGTGGACGATCCGCCGGGGATTTCCGGCCTGGCGCATTTCTTCGAGCATATGATGTTCCGTGGCACCAAGACGGTGCCCGACGACGCCTTCTCGCAGACCATTGCCAAGAATGGCGGCGAAACCAACGCCTTCACCGACCATGACTATACCGCCTTCTACGAACAGATCGCCAAGGAGCGGCTGCCGCTGGCGATGCGGCTGGAGGCGGATCGCCTTGCCAACTTGGATCTTTCCGATTCCCATGTCGCGCCGGAACGCGATGTGGTGCTGGAAGAGCGCCGCATGCGGGTGGACAATGAGCCGCAATCCTTGATGAGCGAGCAGATGCGCGCCGCGCTGCATCTCTCCCATCCCTATGGCCGCCCCGTGATCGGCTGGTCGGACGAGGTGCGCCGCATCGACCGCATCTCCGCCCAGGATTTCTACGACCATCATTACGCGCCCAACAATGCCATCCTGGTGATCGCCGGCGATGTCACGCCCGACGATGTGCGCAAGATGGCGCAGGACGCTTATGGCAAGGTGCCTGCGCGAGAACTTCAGCCGCGCGCCGAATTCACCGAGCCGCCGCGTTTGGCGGAAACCCGCATGACCATCACCCGGGCCGATGCGCGGGTGCCGTTGTTCAACCGGCTCTATCGCGTGCCGTCCTATGCGCAAGGGCGTCCCGGTCAGGCCGAGGGGCTGGAGGCCTATGCCCAGCTGCTTGGCGGCGACCAGACGTCCATTCTCTACCGCGTGCTGGTGGAGCAGAAGCGCCTGGCGACCGATGTGGGCGCCAGTTACGACGGCTATGCCCGCGATGCCGGCGAATTCTCGGTCTATGCGGTGCCGCGCCCCGGCGTGAGCCTGGAAGCGCTGGAAAAGGCCGTCGATCAGGTGTTGGGGGTCAACACCTTGGCCTTGCCGCGCGACAATGATTTGGCCCGTGCCAAGACGGCGTTGATCGCCAGTGTCACTTACCGCCGCGACAGCCAGTTCGCGCTGGCCACGGCCTACGGCCAGGCCCTGACCATCGGCTTGACGGTGGACGATGTGAATGAATGGCCCGCCCGTATCCGCGCGGTGAGCGCGGAAGGCGTGCGCAAGGCGGCGCAATCGCTGTCGCGCAAGGAAGCCGTCACCGCCTATCTGGTCCCGGGAGGTGGCAAGTGAAGCGCCTCTTTTTTTGTCGCACGCCCGGACGCGAAAGTGCTCGCGAGTGTTTTCAGAGAAACGCTCGCACTTTCGCTGGTCGATGCTCCTGGACTGTGGTGGCCTTTGTTTTAGCATTCCTTGCGGTCAGCTTGGGTTCCGCGCATGCGGCCGAAATCCGCAACATCGATTTGGGGAAGGGGGCGGAAGTCTGGTTCGCCGAGGATCACACGGTTCCCATTATCGCCTTCAACATCTCGCTGCCGGCGGGTTCTGCCTACGATCCGGCGGGCAAGGCCGGCTTGGCCGCTTTTGCCGGGGCCATGCTGGACGAAGGCGCGGGCGAGATGAACTCCAAGGCGTTCCACGAAGCCTTGGCCAATCGCGCCATCGCGTTCAGCGCCCGGGCCGAGCGCGACTATTTGGTGATTTCCATTTCCACGCTCAAGGAACATGCGCCCGAAGCCATGCGCCTGCTGCAGTTGGCCCTTGTCCATCCGCGCTTTGAGAATGGACCACTACAGAAAGTGCGCGCCCAGATCATTCAGTCGCTGCAACAGGATCAGGCCGAACCCCAGCGCGTGGCGGCCCGCGGTTTCGCGCGCAGGTTCTTCGGCGGTCATGCCTATGCCCATCCCGTCAATGGCGAGATCGGCAGTATCGCTTCGGTCACCGCCGCCGATCTGCGCAATTTCGCGCGCAGCCATTGGGTCAAAAACGGGCTAAAGGTCGCGGTGGCGGGCGATATCACCGCCCCGGCCCTGGCCAAACTGCTGGGCGATGCGTTCCTGCCGGTCTCCGGCGCCAGTCCGCCCGTCTTGTCCAATGTCGGGCGGTTGGGCGCGCCAGGCGTGCATGTGATTGCGCTGCCGGTGCCGCAGCCCAGCGCCGTCTTCGGCCTGCCGGGGATCATGCGTCACGATCCGGATTTCATTCCCGGCTATGTCGCCAACTATATCCTGGGCGGCGGGGACTTTTCCTCGCGCCTGATGGAGGAGGTACGGGTCAAGCGCGGCCTGACCTATGGCGTCTCCACCTCGCTCACCGCCTACAACAAGGCCGCGGTGCTGCAGGGCTCGGTGGCAACCCGTGCCAACGCCATCCGCCAGACGGTGCAGGTGGTAAAGGCGACCTTGGCGGACTTTGCCAAGAACGGTCCCACCCAGCAGGAGCTGGATGACGCCAAGACCTATCTGACCGGAAGTTTTCCGCTGGCCTTTGCTTCCAACAGCGGCACCGCGGCACAGTTGGGGACCTTCCTGCGGCAGAATCTGGATATCGGCTATGTCGCCCGGCGCAATGCCTTGATCCAGGCCGTGACCTTGGCGGATGTGAAGCGGGTGGCGCGGCGGCTGTTCGATCCGGTGCGTCTGACCGTGGTGATCGGCGGTAGCCCAGCGGATGGACGCGCCGCGCCGCAGGTGCCGCGTCCGCCGGTCCGGCCCGCGCCTGCGCCGCCGGGTCAGCCACCGGTATCGGCCGCCCAGCCGGTGGCACAGGGCGTCACAGAAGCGCCAAAACCGGCCGATAAGCCATTGGCGGGCCCCGTTACGGCCCCTAATACCGCCCAAAAGCCCTAGAAGACTGTTGATGATCGCGGGCTTTGCAGGCGGGATGTGAAACCCCTCTGATAGAGTAACGTCCATGCCCCATCCCTTCAGCGTCAATCTCGATCTCGCACTTTCCGGCAAGGGGGCGCCGCCGCGCGCCGCCTATGACCAAGCCCTGGCCAAAAGCGCCGCCGCGCTGGACTGGCTGCGCCAGCAGCACGCCAGCAAGGGGCTGGAGCTATTGGGCGTGCCGGCGCGCGCCGACGATCTGCGCGCGGCCTCCAAACAGGCTGCCGCGCTCAAAGGCTTTGCCA
>DATFEF010000047.1:0-10691 GCA_035251465.1 Rhizomicrobium sp.
CCGGCATTTGTCGGCAGGCTCGGGCGGACGGGTGGTGTCGGTGGGCTATCTCGCCTTGACCCGGCGGGTGCGCGAGGCGCCCGACACCCAATGGCGCGGCTGGTATCATTATTTTCCTTGGGAAGACTGGCGCAACACAAAGCCTGCCATGATCGACAGCGTCATCCTTCCCGCCTTGAAGACATTCGTGAAAGACGCACCCGACAGCGAGAGTGCCGAGCTGCGCCGCGAACGGGCGAATGTCTGTTTCGGCGAGGGCTGGGACGAGGAACGCGTGCTGGAGCGCTATGAGCTTCTTTATGAAGCGGGCCTGGTGGAGGAATTTTATCGCGACAGTGGCCAGAACAGCAAAAAGCTCGCCAATCTGGGAACGCCGATGCTGTTCGACCATCGCCGCATTCTCGCCACCGCCATCGCGCGGCTGCGCGGCAAGCTGAAATACCGCCCGCTGGTGTTTGAGCTGATGGCGCCCACCTTCACCTTGCTGGAATTGCAGCGCGCGGTGGAGGCCTTGGCGGGACGCCGCCTGCACAAGCAGAATTTCCGCCGCCTGGTGGCCGATCAAGGTCTGGTGGAAGGCACCGGCAAGTTCAACGCACCCGCCCGCGGACGCCCGGCCGAGCTGTTCCGCTTCCGCCGGGACGTCTTGCGCGAGCGCCCGGCCCCCGGCCTCAGGCTGGGCGGGCGGCGGGCTAGAGCCGGCTGAAAAGGCTCAGAAAACCGTCATAAGCTTGCAACACAAGTCTGATTTGCGCGTTTCCGACTCTTGACCCCTTAATGCTCCTGTGTAGCATAAAGCTGGAACCGGCTCCTTGAAGGCCGGGTTTTTTGCCCCATATATATACTCGAAATGAGTATTATTGGGGACGGAGGACCGAATGGGTGTCGAGTTGGCCTATACCGACGCGGTGGCGCGTGAGACCTCCGTTCTCTACGCCAAGGTCGCCAACGTCATTCCGAAGATGGAATGGCATGCCTATGCCCCGGTGATCGCCGAGATCAACCGGCTGAAGCGCGAGAAAGACGCCGTCATCCTGGCGCACAATTACATGACGCCGGAAATCTTCCATGGCGTGGGCGATTTCATGGGCGACTCGCTTGCCCTCGCCCGCGAAGCGGCGCGAACGGACGCCAAGATCATCGTCCAGGCGGGCGTCCATTTCATGGCCGAGACCTCGAAAATCCTCTCGCCGCAAAAGACCGTGCTGATCCCCAGCATGGAAGCGGGCTGTTCGCTGGCGGCCTCCATCACCGGCGCCGACGTGCGTCTGCTCAAGCAGAAATATCCCGGCCTGCCGGTGGTCACTTATGTGAACACCAGCGCCGAAGTGAAGGCGGAGAGCGACATCTGCTGCACTTCGGGGAATGCGGTGCGGGTGGTCGAATCCATTGCGCGCGACTTCGGCACCGGCACGGTGATCATGATCCCGGACAAATATCTCGCCCGCAATGTGGCGGCCAAAACCGGGGTGAAAGTCATCACCTGGGAAGGCGCCTGCGAGGTGCATGAGCGCTTCACGCCTGCGGAGATCCGCGACTATCGCGCCGCCCATCCCGGCATTGTGGTGCTGGCCCATCCCGAATGCCCGCCCGAAGTGGTGGCGGAGGCCGATTTCGCCGGCTCGACCGCCGCCATGATCAATTATGTCGGCAGCCATAAGCCGCGGCGGGTGGTGATGATCACCGAGTGTTCGATGAGCGACAATGTCGCGGTGGAACATCCCGATGTGGAATTCGTGCGCCCCTGCAATCTTTGCCCGCACATGAAGCGCATCACTTTGGACGGCATCCTGCATGCGCTCCAGACCATGACCCATGAAATCATCATCGACGCGGCCGTCGCGGCGCGGGCCAAGGCACCCATCGACCGCATGCTGGCGGTGAAGGCCTAAGCATGACGCCGCATATCGACAATATCGTTGAAAGTGACGGCGCCTTGATTTTGGGCGCGGGCATCGCCGGGCTGTTCACCGCCCTGAAACTGGCGCCCATGCCCAGTATCGTTCTGGCGGGCACAAGGCCCGGCCTGTCAGGCTCCAGCGCCTGGGCGCAGGGCGGCATCGCCGCCGCGGTAGGCGAAGGCGACAGCTGGCAATCCCATGCCCATGACACGATTGCCGCGGGCGCGGGGCTCTGCGATCCCGCCATGGTCGATCTGGTGGCCCAGGAGGCTCCTGCCCGCATCCAGGATCTGGTCGGCTATGGCGCGCCTTTCGACCGCAACCCGGACGGCTCGCTGGCGGTGGGGCGCGAGGCCGCCCATTCCTTGCCCCGCATCGTGCATGTGAAGGGCGATGGCGCGGGCGCGGCGATTTCCGCCACTCTGGCGGCACGCGCCGCCGAAACCAACTGCATCACCTTGCTGGAAGGTTTTCATGCCATCGAGCTGGCGATGGAGGGCGGCCGGGTCAGCGGCATCTTCGCCCGCTCCGGCATCGGCAGCGACGCGCGATTGATCTTGTTCCGCGCCCGCGCCGTGATCCTGGCCACTGGCGGATTGGGCGCGCTTTATGCCGTCACCACCAATCCCTTGGAAGCACGCGGCGAAGGCTTGGGCATGGCGGCCCGCGCCGGCGCGATCATCGCCGATCCGGAATTCGTGCAGTTTCATCCCACCGCCATCGCCATCGGCCGCGATCCCGCACCGCTGGCCACCGAAGCCTTGCGCGGCGAGGGCGCGGTGCTGGTCAATGAACGCGGCGAACGCTTCATGCTGGGTGAGCACAAGGACGCGGAACTGGCGCCGCGCGATATCGTCGCCCGTGCCATTCACCGCCAGATCGTGTCGGGCGAAAAAGTGTTCCTGGATTGCCGCGACGCGATCGGCGCGCAATTCGCGCATCACTTCCCCACGGTCTATGGCGCCTGCATGTCGGCGGGCATCGATCCGTCAACCCAACCCATTCCGGTGGCGCCGGCCGCCCATTATCACATGGGCGGCATCGCCTCCGACAGGCATGGCCGTTCCTCCCTGCCGGGTCTGTGGGTGGTGGGCGAATGCGCCTCCACTGGACTGCATGGCGCCAACCGGCTTGCCTCCAATTCGCTGCTGGAAGGGCTGATCTTCGGCGCGCGGGTGGCCCAGGATGTGCACGGCCAATTGGCGGCGGGCGCGATGCGCGGCATACCACCCGCCCCGCCGCGTTTTGCTTCGCCCGCCCCGCCGCATGTGCTGCGCAGCGCCATGACCCGCGACGTCGCCCTGGAACGCGACGATGCCGGTTTGCGCAACGCGCTGACCGTGATCACGCGGCTTCAGACCGCCGGCAGCGAACCGGCGCTGCTCAACATGGCGGCGGCGGCCAAGCTGGTCGTGGCGGGGGCGCTGGCGCGGCAGGAGTCGCGCGGCGGCCATTGGCGCAACGATTTTCCCCAGACGGACAAAACTGGCCGGCGCACTTTCATGACCTTGGCCGATGCCGACAAAATTGCCGAAGAACCCATGACAAACCACCGTCATGCCGCTCGATAGCCTGGATCATTTCTCCACCCTCCCCTTGAGGGAGGGTCGAAAAATCCGAATGGCATATGAGGATTTTTCGGGGAGGGGTCCAGCCAAGATAACCCCTCCCCGAAATTTGTTCGCTGACGCTCTCAAATTTCGACCCTCCCTCAAGGGGAGGGTTGCTTGAGCAGTGCTGCCCTTGCCTTCACCCGCCCACCGCATCCGCTGCAGATCGCGCCGCAGGTCCGCGCCGCGCTGGAAGAAGATCTGGGACGCGCCGGCGACATCACCAGTGAATTGACGGTGCCTCAAGAAGCCCGCGTCTCGGCGCGCTTGGTCGCCCGCCGCGACGGACGTATCGCGGGACTGATCTGTGCCGAGGCCGCCTTCCGGCTGGTGGACGCAGGCGTGACATTCGACGTGGCGTTGCCCGATGGCTCCAACGTCGCGGCGGGCGCGGTGCTGGCGACCGTGTCCGGCCCGGCCCGCAGCATCCTGACCGCCGAGCGGGTCGCCCTGAATTTCCTGGGGTCGCTGTCGGGCACCGCGACCATGACCGCCGCTTTGGTCAGAGCGGTGGAAGGCACAAAAGCGCGCATCGCCTGCACCCGCAAGACTCTTCCGGGCCTGCGAGCCTTGCAGAAGTATGCGGTGCGCTGCGGCGGCGGTTTCAACCACCGTTTCGGCCTGGATGACGCCGCCATGATCAAGGACAATCATATCCAGGCGGCCGGCGGCATCGCCCCCGCCATCGCGCGGCTGCGCGCCGGGCTTGGCCATATGGTCAAGATCGAAGTGGAAGTGGATAGGCTGGAGCAGCTGGAAGAAGCGCTGGCGCTGGGTGTGGACACGATCCTGCTGGACAATATGCCGTTGGAAACGTTGCGCCGCGCCGTGGCGCTGGTGAAAGGCAAGGCGGTGCTGGAAGCGTCGGGCAATATCACGCTGGAGACGGTGCGCGCCATCGCGGAGACCGGCGTGGACTATATCAGTTCAGGCTCTATCACCCATAGCGCGCCGAATTTGGATATCGGATTGGATTTTTAGACCGGATCACTCATTTTTGTCATTCCCGCGTAAGCGGGAATCCAACTTCGAGCAATCGTTGCCGGATAAAAAGTTGGATGCCCGCTGGAGTTTACACTCCGGCCGCGCTGCGCGCGGACCGGGGTGCGGGCATGACAAGTCTTTTTACGAATCCCGCGTCCGCGGCACACGCTTGTAGAAGATGTGGTTGCCGATCTGGGTGGTCTGTTCCATGGTTTCGGCCCAATCGGGCGCCACCGACACGGCATGGAAGTTGAGCGCGCCGCCGGTGGCGTTCTTGAGCGCCACCTGGCCGGTAAGAATCTGGGCCGCCAGCGCCTCGGCTTGCTGCCAGGCCGCTTCATGCTTCGGGCGCTTCATATCGCCATTGCAGGTGAAGGAGAACTGACAGCCGGGCTTATCCTTGCCCTCATAAACCACGGCGCAGATCGAATGACCGAAATTGCCCCGGTTCATGCGGTGGAACACCACTTCGGCAATGGCTTTCTGGCCGCCGGCGCCCTCGCCGCGGGCCTCGTAATACAGCACTTCCGACAGGCATTTGTGCTCGGCCAAAAGCTGGGTCATCACCGCATTGGTGGCGGGCTTGGGGGCGATGGCGACCTGCACCACCGGCTTGGGGACGACGATATTGTCCGTGTGCGGATGATAAGTCAGCGAGGCGCCGATGGCGGCGCTGGCGGTGGCGAGAATGATCGCCATCGCGGCAACAAGCACGCGGTCGGACCGCGAAATCGCGTCGGTGGTTTTCTTGGGCATTGGGGGTACTCGTTTCGGCTTTTGGGTATCGCTTGGTCAAATATGGCTTGGTCTATTTCGCGCTTGCATGCATTTCCGCCCCCGTTCGGCGTTCTATGCGCAGTTGCTATTTCAATCAGGCTGTTTCGATTAGGCGTGTCCTCTAAAAGTTCCGAAGCGCCGAATAGTTCCCAGCACTCTGGCTGGCTTATGCCCCCCAAAAAAACGAATCGTCAAATAAATTCTTTCGTTAAAGTGACAGTCCGCCGCACCGCGCGGGGAAAAACCCAAGGATTCCCTGTGGTGGCCTGTGGAAATTAAACATCTCCGCGAGTCTTTTTTAATGCGGCTTGCGCCGCCGCCAGACGTGCAACCGGCACGCGAAAGGGCGAACAGGAGACATAATCCAATCCCGAGTCGTGGCAGAAGCGGATCGAGTCGGGATCGCCGCCATGCTCGCCGCAAATGCCGAGCTTGAGCTTTTCGCGGGTCTTGCGCCCTCTTTCCGCCGCAATTTTTATCAGCTCGCCGACACCCTCCGTATCGAGCGAAACAAAGGGGTCGCGCGCGATCACGCCCTTGCTGAGATAATCGTTGAGGAACATGCCGGCATCGTCGCGCGACACCCCCAAGCTTGTCTGGGTGAGATCGTTGGTGCCGAAAGAGAAAAACTGCGCACTCTGGGCGATTTCGCCGGCCCTGAGCGCCGCGCGCGGCAGCTCGATCATCGTGCCGATCAAGTAATCCGGCACTTTTCCGCGCTCCTGGCGGATCGCCGCCGCCACCTGGGCGATGCGTGCCGCCAAGACATCCAGCTCGGATTTGAACGCCACCAGCGGGATCATGATTTCCAGCTCGACCTTTTTGCCGCCTTTTTCTTCCACCGCCAGCGCGGCTTCCAGAATGGCGCGCGCCTGCATTTCGTAGATTTCGGGATAGGTGATGCCCAGCCGGCAGCCGCGATGGCCCAGCATCGGATTGGCTTCGTGCAGCGCAATGGCCCGGGCGCGCAGTTTCTTGGCATTGGTGCCGGCGGCGCGCGCCACCTCCTCGAATTCTTCCTCCTTGTGCGGAAGAAATTCGTGCAACGGCGGATCGAGCAACCGGATGGTCACCGGCCATCCCGCCATCTCGCGGAAGATGGCTTCGAAATCGCTTCGCTGCATCGGCAGCAATTTCGCCAGCGCGGCTTTGCGCTCGTCTTCCGCGTCGGCCAGGATCATCTGGCGCACCGCGATGATGCGACCCTCCTCGAAAAACATATGCTCGGTGCGGCACAGTCCGATGCCTTCGGCGCCGAACTTGCGCGCCGTGGCCGCGTCGGCCGGCGTGTCGGCATTGGTGCGGACTTTCAGCTGGCGGATTTCGTCCGCCCAGCCCATCAGAGTGCCGAAATCGCCCGTCATTTCCGGTTGGCGCAGGCCCACCTTGCCCTTGAACACCAAGCCCGCCGCCCCGTCGATGGTGATGATGTCGCCGCGCTTGAGGGTGACAGTACCGGCCGTCATTTCGCCGCGCACCGCATCGATCTTGAGCAGGCCGGCACCGGAAACGCAGGGCCGCCCCATGCCGCGGGCCACCACCGCGGCATGGCTGGTCATGCCGCCGCGCGCGGTGAGGACGCCCTTGGCGGCATGCATGCCGTGAATGTCTTCCGGGCTGGTTTCGGTGCGCACCAGGATCGCATCGCGATTGTCGGCGGCCAGTTTTTCGGCTTCCTCGGCGGTAAAGGCGATTTCGCCGGTGGCGGCGCCGGGAGACGCGCCCAATCCCACCGCGATCTGATCGCGCGGCGCGTCGGGATCCAGGGTGGGATGCAGCAATTGGTTCAAGGCCTCCGGCTCGACCCGGGCGACGGCGATCTTCTTGTCGATCAGGCCCTCGCGCTCCATATCGACCGCCGCCTTCAGCGCGGCTTCCGCCGTGCGCTTGCCGGCGCGGGTCTGCAGCATGAAGAGCTTGCCTTCCTGCACGGTGAATTCCACATCCTGCATGTCGCGGTAATGCTGTTCCAGCCGTTCGCCGATGGCTTTCAGCTCGTCGAAAGCCTTGGGCATCGCCTCCTCCATCGAGGCTTTCTTGCCGCCCTGGCGCTCGCGCACACGTTTTGAGATCGGCTGCGGGGTGCGGATGCCCGCCACTACGTCTTCGCCTTGGGCATTGACCAGGAATTCGCCATACAGAAGCTTTTCGCCGGTCGCCGGATCGCGGGTGAAGGCAACGCCGGTGGCGGAGGTCTCGCCGCGATTGCCGAACACCATGGCCTGCACCGTCACCGCCGTGCCCCAACTCTCCGGGATGGCGTTCAGCTTGCGATAGGTGTTGGCGCGCGGACTGTGCCAGCTTCCGAACACCGCGCCGATCGCGCCCCAGAGCTGTTCCTGCACCCCTTCCGGAAAAGGCTTGCCCAGTTCTTTTTCGACGCGCGCCTTATAGAGCGCGGCGATGCGCTTGAGGTCGCCGGCATCCAGATCGGTATCCTGTTCGATGCCCTTCTTGTCTTTTTCCTCATCCAGGATTTCCTCGAAGACCGCGTGATCCACGCCCAGCACCACGTCGGAATACATCTGGATAAAGCGGCGATAGCTGTCATAGGCAAAGCGGGCGTCGCCGGTGAGCTTGGCCAAACCGTCGGCGGTGGCGGCGTTGAGGCCCAGATTGAGCACCGTATCCATCATGCCGGGCATCGACACGCGCGCCCCGGACCGCACGCTGAGCAGCAGCGGCTTGTCGGGATCGCCGAAATTGCCCTTGGCCTGATAGCCGACCTCGCGCAAGGCGGCGCCGACCTGATCCTTCAGCTCCGGCGGATAGCTTTGCTTGTTGGCATAGTAATAGGCGCAGACCTCGGTGGTGATGGTGAGCCCCGGCGGCACCGGCAGACCGAGATTGCTCATTTCGGCGAGGTTGGCGCCCTTGCCGCCCAACAGGTCGCGCATGTCGGCCGTGCCCTCGGCCTTGCCGCCACCGAATGCATAGACCCACTTTGTCATTGATAGGCCCTACTCACGATTGTCATGGCCCGCGAATGCGGGCCACCCAGGTGATCGAAAGACGCAGACACCAACAAGAGAGCGACGTTCAAACTTTGCATTCGGCGCCTATCCCAACTGGGTGGCCCGCACTAAGGCGGGCCATGACACCGGGGATTATCCCTCTATTCTAGAAAAATCAGCCACCTGATGCAGTGTCGCACGTAGCGATGCCAGCAAACGCAACCGGTTCTCGCGCACCTGCTTGTCGTCGGCATTCACCTTCACGCCCTCGAAGAAGGAATCAACGGGAACCCGCAAAGCCGCCATCTGTTGCATGGCTGCGACAAAATCTTCCTTGGCCAGCGCGGCGGTGATGGCGGCGCGCGCCTTGGCCAGGGCAGCGAACAAGGACTTTTCTGCCTGTTCGGTGAGCAGCTTTTCGCTGACCTCGCTGATGAAGGTCTTGCCGTCCTTCTTTTCCTCCAGCTTGAGGATGTTGACGCCGCGCTTGTAGCCCGCCAGCAGGTTGGCACCGTCATCGGATTTGAGGAACGCCTGGAGCGCCTCGACCCGAGCCACCAGCCGTACCAGATCGTCTTCATGGCCCAGGCTGAACACGGCGTCGATGAGGTCGTGGCGGACACCTTTTTCCTTGAGCGCGACCTTCAGGCGGTCTGCGAAAAATGAAAGAAGATCAATACTGTCGATTTGGTACTTTTTATAGCCCTTCTCAATTGCCTCTTTCGATACTCCCGCATCGAACGAGGCTTCCCATATTTCTTGATACTTCTTTTCGAACCCCAGTTGTTCAAGTGAGGCTTTTATTGGCCCAACCAATGATCTTGTCTTGGTGCTAGACCTTCCAATTTGGTGTTGGGCGAAAGCCGTTCCCCATAACCGCAAAAGAGGCAGCCGAAGACTATTATCCAGGATTATCCGAATGGCCCCTAGCGTCGCACGGCGCAGTCCAAAAGGATCTCCTGAGCCCGTTGGCTTCTCCCCTTCCGCAAAGAAGCCAGTCAAAACATTGAACTTGTCTGCCAGCGCCACAGCGATAGTGACTTTATCGGAAGGTACGGCATCGGACGGACCGACGGGCTTATAGTGATCGCGGATGGCGTCAGCGACAGCAGTGTCTTCCTTGTCGTGGAGCGCGTAGTAGCGGCCCATGACGCCCTGAAGTTCGGGGAATTCTCCGACTACACCGGTGGTCAAATCGGCCTTTGCAAGCTTCGCCGCGCGTTTGGATTTTTCGACATCAGCGCCGATCTTTCCAGCGATCTCCCCCGCCAGCTTTTCAATATGCTCAACGCGCTCAAATTGCGTTCCCAGCTTGGCGTGGAAGACAATGCCTTTGAGCTTCTCCACCCGGCTTTCCAGGGAATGCTTGCGGTCCTCGTCCCAAAAGAATTTGGCATCCGACAGCCGCGCCCGCAGCACGCGTTCATTGCCGGCCACGATCTCCTTGCCGCCATCCTTGGCGATCATGTTGGCGACCAGGGCGAAACGATTGGCCATTTTCCCGGTCTGGGGATCGCGCAGGCTGAAATACTTCTGATGCGTGCGCATCGAGGTCTGCAAAATCTCGGCGGGCACATCCATGAACTCGTCCTGGATGGTGCCGATATAGACCACCGGCCATTCCGCCAGGCCGCTGACTTCCGCCAGCAGCCCCTCGTCCGGGATCATTTCCAGCCCATGCACGAATGCGGCCTGCTTGACGCCTTCAAAGATGATGGCGGCGCGTTCCTCGGCTTCCAGCACCACATGCGCGGCCTTCAGCTTCTGGGCGTAATCGTCAAAGCGCTTGGCCTCGATCGTGCCTTCCGAGAGGAAGCGATGGCCGCGCGTATGCAACCCGCTGGAAATGCCTGCAAAGGAAAACGGCACCAATTCGCCGTCAAAGGTGCAGAGAATGGAATGCAGCGGGCGCACCCAGCGCACCGCCAGGCCCGGCTTCCAGCGCATGGATTTGGGCCAAGGCAGCTTGGCCATCACCTCGGGAATGATCTCGGCCAGCACATGCGGGGTTTCGCGGCCCTTGCGCTCCACCACCGCCATATAGACATCGCCCTTGGGCGTTTTTTCGACCTTAAGCTGATCTTTTGTCAGTCCGGTCTTTTTCAGAAAGCCGTCCAGCGCCGCCTGGGGCGCATCACTCTTGGGGCCCTTCAATTCCTCGCGCACGTCATTCTGTTTGGCCGGCAGACCGGCAATCGCCAGGGTCAAGCGCCGCGGACCCGCGAACGCCTTGATGCCTTCGAACAGATAGCCGCGATCGGTCAGGGCGCCGACCATCAATCTTTCAAGATCGCGCGCGGCGCCGGCCTGCATGCGGGCGGGAATTTCCTCGGAGAATAATTCAAGCAGCAGATCAGGCATGGCGCCCACCAAAAATAAAATTGTCCTTCCGGGCGCGGCGCAGCGTGGAACGGTGCGCCGCAGACCCGGAATCCAACTTGTTCAAAAGCTGGATTCCGGCTCGC
>DATFEF010000049.1:0-26140 GCA_035251465.1 Rhizomicrobium sp.
GCAGGACGTGGTGCAGCGCTTCCCCGACACCGAATATGCCCGCGACGCCACCCTCAAGATCGACCTGACCAACGACCATCTGGCGGGCAAGGAAATGGCGGTGGGCCGCTATTATCTCAAGCGCGGCGACTATATCGGCGCCATCAACCGCTTCCGCACCGTGGTGGATCAGTACCAGACCACGCCCCAGATCGCCGAAGCCCTGGAGCGCATCTGCGAGGCCTATTACAGCCTGGGCCTGGACAGCGAGGCCCAGACTGCCGCCGCCGTGCTGGGCCGCAATTATCCCGGTTCGGGCTGGTACAAGAACGCCTACAATATCCTCAAGGGACGCAACCTCAGGCCGGTGGAAGACAATCGCTCCTGGATCAGTCAGGCTTTCCGTCGCGTCTTTTAGATTCGGCAGGCGAGCGTGCTGGCGGCACTGACCATCCGTGACATCGTGTTGATCGAGCAGGCGGCGCTGGAATTCGCGCCCGGCCTGAATGTGCTAACCGGTGAGACCGGGGCGGGAAAATCCATCTTGCTGGATTCCTTGGGTTTGGCGGTTGGGAGCCGCGGCCGTGCGAGCGTCCGGGTGGGTGTGAATCAAGGTTCCGCCACTGCGGTGTTTGAGCCGGAAAAGAACCATGCCGCCTGGGCGATGCTGCGCGACCAGGCGATGGAAGCCGGCCCGGAAATCGTGCTGCGCCGGACTTTGGCCGGCGATGGCCGCAGCCGCGCCTTCATCAATGACGAAGCCGTCGGTGTCGGTCTGCTGAAAGACCTGGGCGGGCTTTTGCTGGAAGTGCATGGCCAGCAGGACGATCGCGGCTTATTCGACACCGCCACCCATCGCGCTTTGCTGGACGGTTTCGGCGGCCTGTATGGCGACGCCCAGACGGTTTGCGCCCTGCATGGCGAATGGTCGTCGGCGCTTGCCGCGCTGGAAGCGTTGAAGACTTTGGCGGTGCGCGCCCAGGCCGAAGCCGATTTTGTCCGCGCCGCCGCCCAGGAACTGTCCGACTTCGATCCGCAGGCAGGCGAGGAGGAAAGACTGGCGGGCGAGCGCGCCTTGATGATGAATGCGGCGCGCATTGCCGAGGATGTGTCCTCCGCCCTGGAATCGCTTTCCAGCGAAGGCGGGGCGCAGACCAATCTTGCCCAGGCGCTGAAGAAGTTGTCACGAATGAATGCGCAGGCGCGCAGGATCGCCGCCCCCGCCGAGACGGCGCTGGAACAGGCCTATGCCCTGGCGGAAGAAGCGCGGCGGGAGCTGGATTGCCTATTGTCGCGGCTGGACAGCGACAGCAATGCGCTGGAACAGAAGGAAGAGCGTCTGTTCGCGCTCCGGGCGCTGGCGCGAAAATATGGCGTGACGCCGGAGCAGCTGCCCGCCATTCGCGACGACTATGCCGCCAAGCAGGAAGCATTGACCGGCGGCGGCAGCCAGATCAGCCGCGCCGAAGCCGCAGCCGCCGCTGCCCGCACCGCCTATCTGACGGCGGCGCGCAAACTGTCGAAATCGCGCGAGGGCGCGGCAAGAAAGCTGGAAGCCGCCGTGGCGGGCGAACTGGCGCCTCTGAAGCTGGGCCATGCCAAATTCCGGGTGGCGCTGGAAAGACTGGAAGACGATAAGGGCCTGGCATCCGGTCTGGAGCGCATCGCCTTTGAAGTCGCCACGGTGGAAGGCGCCAGCTTCGGCGGCTTGGCAAGAATCGCCTCGGGCGGCGAGCTGGCGCGTTTTTCCCTGGCCTTGAAAGTGGCGCTGGCCCAGGTGTCATCGCCTGCCGCCATGGTGTTCGACGAAGTGGACCGGGGCGTGGGCGGGGCGGTGGCCGATGCGGTGGGCGAACGCTTGCAGCGCCTGGCGCAAACCACCCAGGTTCTTCTGGTCACCCATTCGCCGCAGGTGGCGGCGCGCGCCGCGCGGCACTTCCGCATTTCCCGCATCAAGGACAAGACCCGAATCGAATTGCTGGACGAGGATGCGCGGTTGGAGGAAATCGCCCGCATGCTGTCGGGCGCCGCCGTCACCCAAGAGGCCCGCGCCGCCGCCAAGCGGCTGATGGCCGAGGCGTCCGCGCCGCAGAAAAAGACCCGGAAGCGGGCATGAGTGCCAAGGCGGTCGATAAGCTCACCTCCGCCGAGGCGGAAAAGGAACTCGACCGGCTGGCGAAGGAAATCGCCCGGCACGACCGCAAATATCATGGCGAGGATGTGCCGGAGATCAGTGACGCGGACTATGACATGCTTCGCCGCCGCAATGCCGAGATCGAGGCGCGCTTTCCGCTGTTGGTGCGCGCCGACAGTCCCAGCCACCGGGTGGGCGCCAAGGCTTCCGAGAAATTCGCCAAAGTCACCCATCGCGTGCCGATGCTGTCTCTGGACAACGCCTTTGACGATGAAGAAGTGGCGGATTTTCTGGGCCGGGTGCGCCGTTTCCTGGGCTTGAAGGAAGATGACGAGATCGCGGTCACCGCCGAGCCCAAGATCGATGGTCTTTCCGCCAGCCTGCGTTATGAGAAAGGCGTGCTGGTGCAGGGCGCCACCCGTGGCGACGGCAGCGAGGGCGAGGATATCACCGCCAATCTCAAAACCATTGCCGACATTCCGCTGCGGCTGAAGGCAAGCCGCTCCGGCGTGCTGCCAAAGATTTTAGAAGTGCGCGGCGAGGTCTATATGACCCACAAGGCGTTCGAGACGCTGAACAAGCGGCAAGCGCAAGAAGGCAAGCCGACCTATGCCAATCCGCGCAATAGCGCCGCCGGATCGGTGCGTCAGCTCGATCCCGGGATCACCGCATCGCGGGCGCTCAATTTTTTCGCCTATACCTGGGGCGAGATTTCCGAGCTGCCGGCGAAAAGCCAGAGCGGCATGCTGGAGAAGTTCCAGGAATACGGCTTCACCGTCAATCCGCTGGTCAAGCGCTGCGAGACCATGGCGCAGATTTTGAAATTCTACCGCGACATCGAAAGCAAGCGCGCCAGGCTGGGCTATGACATTGACGGCGTGGTCTACAAGTTGGACCGGCTGGATTTGCAGGAGCGGTTGGGCTTTGTCTCGCGCTCGCCGCGCTGGGCCATCGCCCACAAATTCCCCGCCGAACAGGCCGAGACGGTGCTGGAAGATATCGAGATCCAGGTCGGGCGTACCGGCAAGCTGGCGCCGGTGGCGCGGCTGAAACCGGTGACGGTGGGCGGGGTGGTGGTGCAGAACGCCACCCTGCACAATGAAGACGAGATCGTGCGCAAAGACGTGCGCATCGGCGATGCGGTGGTGATCCAGCGCGCCGGCGACGTGATCCCGCAGATTTTGCGTGTGATCCTGGACAAGCGGCCCAAAAGCGCCAAGCCCTACAAATTCCCCGACAAATGCCCGGTCTGCGGCAGCCATGCCGTGCGCGAGGTGGACGAAAAAACCGGCAAGACGGATGTGGACCGGCGCTGCACCGGCGGGCTGGTCTGCGATGCTCAGACGGTGGAGCGGCTGAAGTATTTCGTCGGCCGCGACCAGTTCGACATAGAGGGCCTGGGCGGCACCATGATCGAGCTGTTCCACGACAAGGGCTTGCTCAAGGAGCCCGCCGATATTTTCGCCCTGACCCAGAAACCGGAAAAAGTCAGCAAGGTTCTGGCGGCGCATCGCGCCGCGCTGAGCCAGGAGCGCCGCGCCGCCGAAGGCAAGGACCCGGTCAAGAAGGCCAAGACCGAAAAGGAACGCGAGGACAAGGTCGTCGAGAACTTGATGGCCGCCATCGAACGGCGGCGCACGATTCCGTTGGACCGGCTGATCAATGCTCTAGGCATCCGTCATGTCGGGGAAACCACGGCGCGGCTGCTGGCGCGGCGTTATCTGACGCTGGACGCATTCCTGAAGAACATGACGGCCGACGATGCGCTGGAAGAGTTGCAGCATATCGAAGGCATTGGCGGGGTGGTGGCGGAAGCTATCTATGATTTCTTCGACGAGCCGCACAATGTGAAGGCGCTGGGCCGCTTGTTGGAATGGCTGACGGTGACCGACATGGCGGCGCCCGCCAAATCCTCGGCCGTGTCGGGCAAGACGGTGGTGTTCACCGGCACCTTGGAAAAAATGACGCGGCAAGAGGCCAAGGCGCGGGCGGAAAGCCTGGGGGCCAAGGTTTCCGGTTCCGTCTCGGCCAAGACCGATATCGTGGTGGCGGGCCCGGGCGCGGGCAGCAAGCTGAAAGACGCGCAGAAGCACAATGTCCAGGTGTTGGACGAAGATGCGTGGTTGAAACTGATTTCCTAACTGTCATTCCCGGCCGAGCATTGCGTGAGCAATGCGAGGGGAAGGGAACCCAGGTGGAAAGACCGGGCGTTATCCAGCCACCTGGGTCCCCTTTCCTCGCACTCGCTGTTGCTCGTGCTCGCCGGGGATGACAGTGAGTTCAAATCGCCCGCGTTGCCCGATCCAGCCACTTGCGAATATCGTCGTCCACCAGTGGCGCAATCACATCGCGCACCCGGGCGTGATAGAGGTTCAGCCAGCCGCGCTCAGCGTCGGTGAGCAGCGCAGATTCCACCAGATTGAGGTCGATCGGCACCAGAGTGATGGTCTCAAAACCCATCATCTTGCGCTCGCCGCCCAGATCCTCGGCTTCCGTCACCACCACCAGATTCTCGATGCGGATGCCGAATTCGCCGGTCTTGTAGAACCCGGGCTCGTTGGAACAGATCATGCCGGGCTTCAAGGGTTGCATCACCGGCTTCTTGGAGATGTTCTGCGGCCCTTCATGCACCGACAGGTATGAGCCCACGCCATGGCCGGTGCCGTGATCGTAATCCAGCCCGGCTTCCCACAATGGGCGGCGCGCGAAACTGTCCAACTGCATGCCGATGGTGCCTTCGGGAAAACGCGCCGTCGCCAGCGCGATATGGCCTTTCAACACCCGGGTAAAACGGTCACGCATTTCCGGTGTGCTTTCGCCCACCATGATGGTACGGGTGACGTCGGTGGTGCCGTCGGGATATTGCGCCCCGGAATCCAGCAGGAACATCTCGCCGGGCCGGATGGTGCGGTTGGTGGAACGCGTGACGCGGTAATGCACAATCGCGCCATTGCTGCCCGCGCCCGAAATCGTGTCGAAGGAGACATCGCTGAGCACGCCCGTGGCGCGGCGATGGCCTTCCAGGGCTTCCGCCGCCTGGATTTCGGTCAGCGCGCCGCCCGCCGCATTGCTCTCAAACCAGGCGAGATAGCGCGCCAGCGCCGCGCCGTCACGGATATGGGCCTTGCGCATACCTTCGATTTCGAGACTGTTCTTGCAGGCCTTGGGCAATTGGCAGGGATCGGCGCCTTGTTTGATTTTTGCGCCCGCCTTGGTCAGCCGGTCGAAGATCGCGGCGGCGGCGGTGGCGGGGTCCAGCAGCACGCTTTTTCCCGCCATGGCATCCAGCGCGGCGGCGAATTCGCCCGGCGCATGCACCTGCACCGAATTTCCCAGATGCGCCATCAGCTCGGGATTGCGCTTGGCGGGATCGAGAAACAGGTCGGCGCCGCCATCCTCATGCAGGATGGCGAAAGCAAGCGTGAAGGGCGTGTGCGGCACGTCGTGGCCGCGGATGTTCAGCAGCCAGCAGACCGAATCCGCCAAGGTGATGACGGCGGCCTCCGCGCCCGCCTTCTTCAGGCCATCGCCCAGGCGCAAGCGTTTCGCTTCGCTCTGTTCGCCCGCCAGATTGAAGGCGTGCGGTTTGGCGGGGGTGACCGGCGGGCTGGGCTGGTCGCTCCACACCGCGTCGATCGGATTGCTGTCCACCGCCACCAGAGTGCCGCCGGCTTTTTCCACCGCGGCTTTCAGATGCATCACGCCATGCTGGGTGTGCAGCCAGGGGTCGTAACCCAGCTTCGCGCCGCGCTGCAGCTGATCGGGAATCCAGCCCTGCGGCCCTTCACCGACCAGGTCGCGCGGCTCGAACAGTTTGGTGTCGGTCTGGTTCTTCACCTGAAGCGTGTAGCGGCCATCGACAAACACCGCCGCCTTATCTTTCAGCACCACCGCCGCGCCCGCCGAGCCGGTGAAAGCCGTCAGCCAGGCCAGGCGCTCGGCATAGGCGGGAAGATATTCGCCCATATGCTGGTCGCTGTGCGGCACCACAAAACCGTCCAGCCCGCGCTTGGCCAGTTCGGCGCGCAAGGCTTTGAGGCGCGGGGCGCAGGTCGCGGCGTCGGATGTGTCGTCATAGGTCTGAAAGGGCTTATCCATGGCCGAAAGGTAAGCCGCCCCTCATGCTTCGACAAGCTCAGCATGAGGATTTGATTTATCCTCACCCTGAGCTTGTCGAAGGGTGAGGTCAGCGTGGGTTCTCCAGCACCAGCGCGCTCCAGGGGCCGCTGCGCCGTGCCCCGACATAGCGCAAATCGCCATAGAAACTGGTGACCAGCTTTTCCTGATTGGTCAGCAGGCCCGACAGCAGCAAGGTCGCGCCCGGCGCCAACGCCTTCTGGATGGCGGGCGCCAGCTGGGTCAGCGGCCCCGCCAAAATATTGGCGATCAAAAGGTCGTAAGGCGCGGCATTGGACAGAATGGGATGGGTCAGGCCATCGGCGGTGAACGCAGCCACCAGCGGCGCCACGCCATTGGCGCGGGCATTATCGCGCGTGACCTGGGCAGCGACGGGATCGATATCCGAGGCCAGCACGCGGCGCTTCCACAATTTCGCCGCGCCGATCGCCAGCAGGCCGGTGCCCGTCCCCAAGTCCAGCACATTGCGAAAGCTGCGCTTGCGCGCCAGATCGGACAGCGCCCCCAGGCAAAGCGCCGTGGTCTCATGATGGCCGGTGCCGAAGGCCAAGCCTGCTTCGATCTTGATCGGGATCACGCCATGCGGCACCCGGCCCGCATCATGCGCGCCATAGACGAAAAAGCGCTCCGCGCGCACCGGCGGCAATCCCTGTTGCGAAAGCTTGATCCAGTCCTGGTCGGGCAGGGCCTCGACTGTCACCTCCCGGCCCGTGACACGGGTCAGATAGGCGGCATCGGGCCGGTCGGTATAAAGCGCCTCCACCACCGCGCCGTCGGCAAAGGGTTCTTCCACGATCAGCACCGCCTGCGGCGCGCTGCCCAGTTCCAGGGCGGCGGCGGCATCGGCGGCCTCGCTTTTGGTGAGCGCGACCCAGGCTTTCCAGAGCGGGGGATTTGTCATGGCGGGGGTATGCCGTGCTAGCCTCGGCCGGTCAACGACACATAAGGAAACGCCATGAAGACGCCGATCCTCGCCGCCGCGCTGTTGCTCATGACCGCCTCGACCGCTGCCGCCCAGACTTCAAACGGGGCTATTGTGGTTAGTGCCGAACAGGTCGAGCAGATCCGCCAAAGCGCCCGCGCCACCCAGGCCGCGGCAAACCCGGCGCGGCCCAACGTGCTGGTGCCCATCATCTCGGTGCCGTCCGCCACCCAGTCTTATGTGCTCAATCTGGAGCACCGCAATGCCAAGGCCAATGCGGCCCAGCATCCTGCCACTGCCGAGGTGATCATGGTGCTGGACGGGGCGGGCACCATCATCACCGGTGGAACGCTGGTGAACCCCAGCACGGCGGCCAACGGCAATATCTCCGGCAGCGACATTGCCAATGGCACGGTGCTGCATGCGGTGAAGGGTGACATCCTGTTCGTGCCCCAGCACACGCCGCATCAGATGATCCCCGATGCGGGCGGTGTCCTGGTGTTGGCGACTTTGCATGTGCCGCGCACGGCCGATCCGACCCCGGCACAGGGACAAGCCCCCGCCACACCCAAGCTGGTGCATCTGGCGGCGGATTTGCCCGCCATGATGGCAAAGGCCAAAGCGGCGATCGCCACCTCGCCGCGTTTCTTCGGCGGCGATACCATCCTGGCGCTGCCGCCCTATCGCATGGGGCTGGAATACCGCTCGTCCAAGGCCATCGCCTCGGTGCACAAGGACCGCGGCGAGTTCATGCTTGTGTTGGAAGGCGAAGGCATGCTGGTCACCGGCGGTACAATGGTCAATCCCAAAGATAAGGGCGCCAATATCGACGGCGAGGCGATTGAAGGCGGCACCGCCAATCGCATGAAGAAAGGCGATTTTATCTTCGTGCCCAAGGGCGTGCCGCATCTGGCCAAGTCGGACGGCACCTTCGTGCTGGCGACCCTGCATGTGCCGCAGCCTTAAACCCCTTCTTGTCATGCCCGCGAAAGCGGGCATGACAATGCATCATTAAGCCCGGCTGACAAACTGGTCGATGACCCGTTTCTCGCCCGCCTTGTCGAACTCCACCGTCAGCTTGTTGCCTTCGACGGTGCGCACCCGACCATAGCCGAACTTCTGGTGAAAGACGCGGTCGTCGCGCCGATATTGCGAGGCGCCGGGATCGGAAGTCTGCACGCTCCAGGCCTGGGCCTCGATCATCGGCGGGCGGCTGCGGACAGCGCCCGCCGCGCGGTTTGCCCCCATATTGGCCTGTGCCCGCTTCCAGCCCGGTGAGTCATAGGTGCTGCCGAAACTGGCGGCATTCTCATTGTCGCGGAATCCGGCATAGCCGCCGTAAAAGCCTTCATCGATCGCGACATCGATATGGCTTTCGGGAATTTCCTTGATGAAACGCGACGGCAATGCGCTTTGCCAGGATCCATGCACGCGGCGGTTGGCGGCAAAGGAAATGCGCGCCCGCTTTTTGGCGCGGGTGATGCCGACATAGGCCAGGCGCCGTTCTTCCTCCAATCCCGCCAAGCCGTTTTCGTCCATGGTACGCTGGGAGGGGAACAAGCCTTCCTCCCAGCCGGGCAGGAAGACGGTGTCGAATTCCAGCCCCTTGGCGGCATGCAGGGTCATCAGATTGATGCGGTCGCCGCTCTCATCCTGGGCGATTTCCATCACCAGGCTGACATGCTCCAGGAAAGCGGCAAGGGATTCAAATCCCTCCATCGAGCGGACGAATTCTTTCAGATTGTCCAGCCGGCCCGGCGCTTCCGCCGACTTGTCGGCCTTCAGCATGTCGGTATAGCCGCTTTCGTCCAGCACCATTTCGGCCAGTTCGGTATGGGGCAGCACCTTGGCGGTATCGCTCCAGCGCGCGAAATTGCCCGCCAGCTCGCTCAGCGCCTTGCGCGCCTTGGGCGGCAGTTCGTCGGTATCGGCGATCTCGCGCGCCGCCGGCAGCAGCGGCATCTGGCGGGCGCGGGCGAAAGCGTGCAGGCTGGCCACCGAGGCATCGCCGATGCCGCGCTTGGGCTTGTTGACGATGCGTTCAAAGGCCAAGTCGTCATCGCCCTGGGCGATCAGCCGCAGATAGGCCATGGCATCGCGGATTTCCTGCCGCTCATAGAAGCGCGGGCCGCCGATCACCCGATAGGGCAGGCCCAACGAAATGAAACGGTCTTCAAATTCGCGCATCTGGAAGGAGGCGCGCACCAGCACCGCCATCTGGGAATAGAGATGGCCGCGGGCGTGCCGGTCTTCGGCGTCGGCGGCGACATTGCGCGCTTCTTCCTCCGCGTCCCACACGCCCGCGACGCGGATCTTTTCGCCCGGCTCACCCTCGGTCCATAGCGTCTTGCCCAGCCGGCCCTTGTTGGCGGCGATCAGGCCCGAGGCCGCGCCCAATATGGCCGGCGTCGAGCGGTAATTGCGCTCCAGCCGGATCACCCGGGCGCCGGGAAAATCGCGTTCAAAACGCAGGATGTTTTCTACCTCGGCGCCGCGCCAGCCATAGATGCTCTGGTCGTCGTCGCCCACGACGCAGACATTGCCGGAGCCCCGCGCCAGCAGGTTCAGCCACAGATACTGGACCACATTGGTGTCCTGATATTCGTCCACCAGCATGTAGCGGAAGCGGTCGCGGTAATCGGCCAGTATGTCCGGGTTGGCTTTGAGGATGTTCAGGGTTAGCAGCAACAGGTCGCCGAAGTCGGCGGCATTCAGCGCCTTCAGCCGGTCCTGATACAAGTGATAGAGCATCTTGCCCTTGCCGAAGGCATAGCCCTGCGTCTCGCCTTCGGACACATCGGCCGGATTGAGACCGCGATTCTTCCAGCCATCGATCATCGCGGCCAGGGTGCGGGCGGGCCAGCGTTTCTCGTCCACCCCTTCGGCCTCGATCAACTGCTTCATCAGCCGAAGCTGGTCGTCGGTATCCAGAATCGTGAAGTTGGATTTCAGCCCCGCCAGTTCGGCATGGCGGCGCAGCATCTTGGCGCCGATGGAATGGAAGGTGCCCAGCCACTGCATGCCCTCGACCACGCCGCCGATCAGGGCGCCGATGCGCTCCTTCATTTCGCGCGCCGCCTTGTTGGTGAAGGTGACGCAGAGGATCTGGCCCGGCCAGGCCCGGCGGGTGGCCAAGATATGCGCCAGCCGCGTGGTCAGAACCCGCGTCTTGCCGGTGCCCGCGCCCGCCAGCACCAGCACCGGGCCGTCGACGGCTTCCACCGCCTCGCGCTGTTCCTTGTTCAGGCCGGCGAAATAGGAAGGTTCGCGTGGGATGGGCGCGGGAGATTGCTCTTCGCCAAGTGCGGAATCCAAAGGATCGGAATAGCGGTCGCCATAGCCGTTCATGGCGTGATCTGAGAATCTGGGGGCATGAGAACGATTTTAGAACGCGGGAGCCGAAAAGCCCACTTAATTATGGGTCTTGATTGTCGGTCTTGTCGCCTTCCAGCTTGTGACCCGCCAGGTGTTGTTCCGCCTTGTCTTTCCGTGCCGCGCCCAACTTTTTCACCACCTTGGGCGTGCCGTGCAGGATGCGGTTGGCCTCTGCCGTCTTTTCTTTTTCGGCCCTGTCTTTGGCCTTGCGCGCCCGGCGCAGATTGACGATGTCAGCCCCCATCTTCTTCACATAGCCTCTTTGGCCATGGCGCGGGCATAGGCCGGGCGGTCGGTGACGCGCTTCACATAGGATTCCAAAAGATCGGTCTTGGGCAACAAGGGCGAGCCCATGAACAGCTTGAAGGTGGTGGCGATCAAGACATCGGTGGCGGAAAAATTCTCGCCCAGAATGTAGGGGCCATTTGACAGGGTGGCATTGACCAGCTCCATCACCTCATCGGTCTTGACCCAGCCGGCGGTGCCGCGCGGCACATCCCATTTCATGAAGGCGCTCATCCAGGCGGGCTCCATCACGCCTGCATAGTAAGCAAGCCAAGTGAGATAGGCGCCGCGCGCAGGCTCGCCGATCTGCGGGCCGATCCGATTTTGCGGAAATTTGTCGGTGAGATAAAGCGCGATAGCGGCGCTTTCATAGACGATGGCGTCGCCGTCCTGGATCACCGGCACCTTGCCATGGGGATGCGGATTGGCCGGGTCCAGGGCGCCGCTGCCGTCGCCCCGCCGGATGGATACTTCCTTCAATTCATAGGGCGCGCCCAGTTCCTCCAGCAGGAAGATGAAGCGCGAGGCGCGGGAGCGGGGGGCGTGATAGAGCGTGATCATGACGAAAAACTATCTCCTTTGGCGGCCAGGGCAAAGAGACGCAACGCACTGGCCAGCGGACGGTCGCCACGGGTTCCGTCAATTTTTGCCACCAGTGCCGCCAGGCTGATGCCGTCGCGCGCCACGCGGGCCTCAATCACCGCCCAGAATTCCGCCTCCAGCGCCACGCTGGTGCGATGACCCGACAGGGTGAAGGAGCGTTTTTTCAACATCAGCGGATAGCGCGCCAGTCCAGCACGGCCAGCTCCCGCTTCAGCTTGGCCGCGCCGGGGCGCGGCGGCATCAGTACATGCGGTTTTTTCAATTTCGTGACGGTCCCCGCCGCGATCACGGCATTGCGGTCCACCCAGCCATCGGTATCCAGCAGCCGGACACCGCGCCATTGTGTCCGTAGGGCGCGGACCAGATCGTCGGGCGTGGCATCGTCGTCATCCGCCACGATCATATTCATCAGGAACAGGCAAGCGCGCGGTTTCAGCCGCGACTTGGCCAATCTGAAGAAGGCCGGTTCCATGAATTTTCCCGGCATGCCGCCTTCACCGAAGGCGTCCAGCACAATGGCGTCATGGCGGCGGCGGTGCTTTTTCAAATAGGCGATGCCGTCCGCGACATGACAGGGGATGTCGGCGGGCAGATGGAAATAATCCCGCGCAATATCGAAGGACAGTTTGTGAATGTCCACGATCGTGACCTTCACGCCTTTGGCGTGCAGCATGGTGGCCAGGGTGCCGCCGCCGCAGCCGATCATCAGCACGTCCTTGCACTTGGCCTGGCGCAGGAAGAAGAACATGGCATGGATATAATCGGCGGTGCTGACACCGCGCGCGTCGCCGGCGCTCTGGTGATACTCCTTCTGCCAATAGGAAACCTTGCCCGTGCGATTGTCCTGCACGATGACATGGCCGGGGGCGGGAGTGCTTCTCACCATATTGTCATTCCCGCGAAAGCGGGAATCCAACTTTTGAACAGGAGAATATCTAAAATCTGGATCCCCTTCCCTCGCATCGCTGTCGCGACGCTCGCCGGGGATGACCCCTTCGGGGTCATTTGGGCGCGATCATGTCTTCGGGCCTCACCACGGCGTCGAATTCCTCGGCCGTGACATAGCCGCCGCCTACGGCCTCTTCCTTCAAGGTGGTGCCGTTCTTGTGCGCGGTTTTGGCGATCTTGGCGGCATTGTCATAGCCGATCTTGGGCGCCAGCGCCGTCACCAGCATCAGCGATCTTTCAAGCCCCGCCTTGATATTGTCGCGGCGCGGCTCGATCCCCACCACGCAATTGTCGGTGAAGCTGACCGCCGCGTCCGCCATCAGCCGCACGCTTTGCAGGAAATTATAGGCCATCACCGGATTGTAGACATTGAGTTCGAAATGCCCCTGGCTGCCGGCAAAAGTCAGCGCCGCGTGATTGCCGAAGATCTGCACGCAGACCTGGGTCATGGCCTCGCATTGGGTGGGATTGACCTTGCCCGGCATGATGGAGGAGCCGGGCTCATTCTCGGGCAGCGCCAACTCGCCTAGCCCCGAACGCGGGCCCGAGCCCAACAGGCGGATGTCGTTGGCGATCTTGAACAGGCTGGCGGCCACGGTGTTGATGGCGCCATGGCTGAACACCATGGCGTCATGGGCGGCCAGGGCCTCGAACTTGTTGGGGGCGGTGGTGAAAGCCATGCCGGTGATCGCGGCGATGCGCTCGGCCACGCTTCTGTCGAAGCCGATAGGGGCGTTGAGGCCGGTGCCCACCGCGGTGCCGCCTTGGGCCAGTTCCATCAGCTTGGGCATGCTCTGTTCGATGCGGGCGATGCCGTTCTCCACCTGCGCCGCATAGCCGGAAAATTCCTGGCCCAGGGTGACCGGCGTGGCGTCCTGGGTGTGGGTGCGGCCGATCTTGATGATGTCTTTCCAGGCCGCGACCTTGGCGGCCAGCGCGGCATGCAGATGCCTCAGGGCCGGCAACAGCCGGCGGTGAATTTCCTCGGCGCAGGCGATGTGCATCGCGGTGGGATAGGTGTCGTTGGACGACTGGCTCATATTGACGTGATCGTTGGGATGGACCGGCTTCTTGGAGCCCATCGCCCCGCCCAGCATCTCGATGGCGCGGTTGGAGATCACTTCATTGGCGTTCATGTTGGACTGGGTGCCCGAGCCGGTCTGCCACACCACCAGCGGAAAATGCGCGTCCAGCTTGCCGTCGATCACTTCCTGGGCGGCGGCGACAATGGTTTCGCCGATCTTCTTGTCCAGCCCGCCCAGCGCCATATTGGTCTCGGCGGCGGCCCGTTTGACGATGCCCAGCGCGCGCACGATGGGCTGCGGCTGTTTTTCCCAGCCGATCTTGAAATTCCCCAGGCTGCGTTGGGCTTGCGCGCCCCAGTAGCGGCTGGAGTCGACTTCTATGGGGCCGAACGTGTCGGTTTCGGTACGGGTCTTGGTCATGGGAAATCTTTCGGACGTCTATGGCCGCTGGCGGCGTACTATTTCTTACGGAAGGAATCCAGGCTCACCACTTCGCCGGGCTTTTCGCCGGCCGGCGCGGGTTTTGCCGCTACCGGATCGGGGGCTTCGCCCTCGCTGGGTTCGGGGGGATTGGTGGGCACCATGACCGGGCCGGTGGCAGGCTTGGGCGCGCCATCGCCTTCGGCCCGAAATTGCAGGCCGAATTGCACGCCGGGGTCGAAAAAGGCGGTCAAGGCGTTGAAGGGAATGTGCAACGGAGCGGGCAGCTTCTTGAAGGTCAAGGTCACCTCGAAATAATCGTCCTTCACCTTCAGCGCCCAATATTGGTGCTGGATGATGATGGTCATTTCGTCGGGATATTGCTCCTTCAGGAAGGCCGGAATATCCACACCATCGGCATGGGTCTTGAACGTCAGATAAAAATGATGCGCGCCGATCAGACCGGATTTTTCGATGCGCCGCAGCGCGTCGCGCACGACTCCCCGTAAAGCCGAGTCGGTGAGAGCCTGATAGCCTATAAAGTCCTTAGCCATATGTGCCGGAGACTAAGCGCCGCGTTACCGGAGTCAATCGCGGCCGGGACCCGCTCAGGCCTATTTTGGTGCAATTGCGAGAAAAAAAGGAACCCAATCCGGCACGCGGGCGTTGTGGCTAAGCTGTGCCATATCCGGGATTTCCGTCATGAAAATCGCGCAGATCGCCCCATTGGTGGAAAGCGTGCCGCCGATCCTATATGGCGGGACCGAGCGCGTGGTGTCCTGGCTGACCGAGGAGCTAGTGCGGCAAGGCCATGACGTCACGCTTTTTGCGTCGGGGGATTCGCGGACCGCCGCCCGGCTGGATCCGGTCGTGCCCCAGGGGCTGCGGCTGAAAGGTATCCACAATGGTCTGCCCTACAATCTTATCATGCTCGACAAGGTCGCGGCCCGGAGCCGCGAATTCGATGTGCTGCATTTCCATATCGACTTTTTTCACTATCCCCTGTTCCGCAGCATGGCGCACAAGACCCTGACCACCTTGCATGGCCGGCAAGACTTGCCGGAGATGCCGGATATTTATCGCGCCTTTGCGCATATGCCGCTGGTCTCGATCTCCGATCATCAGCGTTTGCCGGTGCCGCCGGTGAATTGGCGCGGCACGGTGCATCACGGCATGCCGCTCGGCTTGCTCAAGGAAGGCAAGGGTGGCGGCGGTTATCTGGCCTTTCTGGGCCGCATCTGTGCCGACAAGGGCATCCTGCCCGCCATAGAGATCGCCCGCCGCGCCGGCATGCCCCTGAAAGTGGCGGCCAAGATCGACCCCGCGGACCGGGATTATTTTGAACGCCAGGTCGCGCCCGTGCTGGCGAAAAGCCCGCATGTGGAATTCATCGGCGAGATCGACGATCGCCGCAAATCGGAATTCCTGGGCGGCGCCAGGGCGCTGCTGTTTCCCATCAGCTGGCCCGAACCGTTCGGATTGGTGATGATCGAAAGCATGGCCTGCGGCACGCCGGTGATCGCCTTCGACAGCGGATCGGTGCCGGAAATCCTGGAAGACGGACTAACCGGCTTTGTGGTGCGCGATGTGGACGGGGCGGCCCTGGCGGTGCGCCGGCTGAACCGCCTGTTCCGTCCCACCATCCGCTCCCGTTTCGAGGAGCGCTTCAGCGCCGCCGCCATGGCGCGGGATTATCTCAAGATCTACGAGAGGCTCGCGGACTCCGGCGAGGCCGTCGGCCTGGCCGCGGAGTAACCGGCAAAGCAAGGAAACGCCATGGAGGCCAAAATCCTCCCCGATTCGCCTGAAGACATTTCGGCGTTTCATATCCAGGCGACGGAATCCATTCAGCAGCGCTGGCCGCGCACCCTCAAGCAGGGCGATACCTTCGCCTTGTTCGACGCATTGGGCGATTGCGTCGCCCCCGGCCTCACGCCGGGCGGTCTGTTTCACAACGATACGCGCTATCTTTCCGATATGCTGTTGTTGCTGGACGGCCAGCGGCCGTTGTTGCTGTCCTCGGCGGTGGAGAATGACAATGTCGTTCTCACCGTCGACCTCTGCAATCCCGACATCTATCAGGACAATGCGTTGATCTTGCCGCGCGAAAGTCTTCACATCCGGCGTTCCAAGTTCCTTTGGCAGGGCACCTGTCACGAGCGCATTGCCATCCGCAATTTCGACAGCCACCCGCAGACCTGCTGGCTGACCCTCAATTTCGCGGCCGATTTCGCCGATCTGTTTGAAATTCGTGGGTTTCAGCGTTCCAAGCGCGGCACCGTCACGGGCGCGGTGATCGCGGGCGCCAAGATCATCTATCGCTATGCCGGTTTGGACAAGGTCGAGCGCCGCAGCGAAATCTGCTTCGATCCGCCGCCGCGCAAGCTGTCGAAGAGCCAAGCCCTCTACGCGCTCGATCTCAAACCGGATGAACAATTTGCCCTGGTGATGACGGTGCGCTGCACCAACAGCGCCATGCCGCGCGAACCGGCGCAGCAGCCTTTCTCCCAACCTTATCGCGCGGCCCGGCGCGGCGCGGCGCGCGCCGCCCGCCTGGGCGGCAGCGTCACCTCCAGCAACCATTTGGCCAACCGCATGCTGCACCGGGCGGGCGCGGACCTTTGCATGCTGGTGACCGATACCGCGCAGGGACCCTATCCGTATGCGGGCACGCCCTGGTTCTCTACCCCGTTTGGGCGTGACGGATTGATCACCGCGCTGCAGCTTTTGTGGCTTGATCCTTCGCTGGCGCGCGGCGTGCTCAGCTATCTGGCGCATCACCAGGCTACCGCCATCGATGCACGCGCCGACGCCGAGCCCGGCAAAATTCTTCATGAAACCCGCGCCTGCGAGACGGCGGTGCTGGGGGAGGTGCCGTTCGGCCATTATTACGGCAGCGTCGATTCCACGCCGTTGTTTGTGCTGCTGGCGGCGCGCTATTTCGAGCGCAGCGGCGATGCGCAAACCATCCGCGCGCTATGGCCCAATATCGCGGCGGCGCTTGGCTGGATCGACACCTATGGCGACCGCGATGGCGACGGCTTTGTCGAATATCACCGGGTCAGCGAAAACGGGCTGACCAATCAGGGCTGGAAGGATTCCGGCGATTCCATCATGCATGCCGACGGCGTGTTGGCTTGCGGGCCGATCGCGCTGTGCGAGGTGCAGGGGTATGTCTATGCCGCCAAGCAGGGCGCTGCGGCCATGGCGGCGGCCTTGGGCGAGGAAGCACGCGCGGCCGAACTGGCGGCGGCGGCGGAAAAACTCCGCGACCGCTTTGAGGCCAAATTCTGGTTGGAGGATTTGGGCACCTATGCCCTGGCGCTGGACGGCGACAAACAGCCGTGCCGGGTGAAGAGTTCCAATGCCGGACAGGTTCTGGTCTGCGGTATCGCGGCGCCGGAACGGGCGCGGGCTGTCGCGGCCGGTTTGCTGGCGCCGGAAATGTTCTCCGGCTGGGGCGTCCGCACGCTTTGCGCCGACGCGCCACGCTTCAATCCCATGTCCTATCACAATGGCTCGATATGGCCGCACGACAATGCACTGATCGCCCTGGGCCTGGCGCGCTACGGCTTCAAGCGCGGCGCCGCCGCGATCTTCGAAGGCCTGTTCGACGCCGCCTCGCACATGGAGATGATGCGCTTGCCCGAACTGTTCTGCGGTTTCCCGCGCCGCCGCGGCACCGCTCCGGTCCTCTATCCGGTGGCTTGCGCGCCCCAGGCTTGGGCCAGCGTGGTGCCTTTCGCGCTGTTGCAAGCCTGCCTGGGATTGGAACTGGATTTCGCCAAGCGCGAAATTCGTTTCCACAATCCCCAGCTTCCGAGATTCCTGGAGGAGATCCGGATCAATGATCTGGAGCTGGCGGGCGCAAAAGTGAACCTGCGGCTGCGCCGGCGCGGCAGCCATACCGAGGTCGCCATCGTCTCACAGCGGGGTGACATCGCGATCAAGATCACGCAGTGACGCGGTTCTTTTGCGTCGTAAGTTTCTCGCGCCACCAACTCTATACTGAAAGAAGTGGGGGGTTTCTGTTGCCCGGTACCCCCCGAACCGCGCTTGGCTAACCGAAGTTAGGCAGCGAGGGCCATTTCATTATCGTTGGCACCTAAACAATAGTCCGATGACGGCGGAACCATACCGGGCAAAAGAACTGCCTTTACACATCCGTCGATCCTGTTTCGCCCCCCTATATCCTCCGCAGCCTTGGCGGAGGGGGATGGTGGAGGCGCCGGGTACTGCCCCCGGGTCCGGGCTGCTTATTACACAGTCGTTTATCGCCATAGTCGCCCAGGCAAGCCCGGATGACGCTCCCAATATAGGGACGATGTTCCTAAAAAATAAGGGCGAATCAGTGCCGAATTAGCACCGTCCACTTGCGACTGCCAAAACTGTCCACAAAAAGACGCATTATTTTCCTACGCTTATGTGGATATGAGTTGTTAAGACATTTTTAACGATTTCGATTCGCTGTACCCATCTGTGGTGTTTTTGGGCTTATAATGCCCCAGATACGGTACTTTCATGCGCCAATATCACGACCTGTTAAGACACGTATTAGAGAACGGGACTTCGCGTCCTGATCGGACCAGGGTCGGTACCTTGTCTGTGTTTGGCTATCACACTCGGTACGATTTATCGGAAGGTTTTCCACTTCTCACCACTAAGAAGCTTTCGCTTAAATCCATAATTGCTGAACTTCTCTGGTTCTTGAGCGGAAGCACAAACGCGAACGATCTTAAGAAACAGGGTTGTACTATTTGGGATGAATGGGCTGACCCGGAAACGGGCGAGCTTGGTCCTGTTTACGGGAAGCAATGGCGTTCTTGGGCTACGCCTGATGGACCGATAGATCAGATAAGCCAAGTCATCCGTGAGATCCGAGAAAACCCTAACTCACGCCGTATGGTCGTAACGGCTTGGAATCCTGCTGATCTGGAAGATATGGCCCTGCCGCCTTGCCATTGTCTGTTCCAATTCTACGTCGCCGACGGAAAACTGTCGTGCCAGCTCTATCAGCGTTCCGCCGACATTTTCTTGGGTGTGCCGTTCAACATCGCGTCCTACGCGCTGCTGACTATGATGATAGCGCAAGTCACGGGGCTGCAGCCCGGCGAATTCGTCCACACGCTAGGCGATGCGCACCTTTATCTGAACCATTTGGAACAAGCGCACGAGCAGCTGTCTCGAGAGCCCTACGCGTTACCGACGATGAAACTAAATCCGGCAGTGAACGATATCTTCCAGTTCACAAAAGACGATTTCACACTAGAGAATTATCAGGCGCATCCTAGTATTAAAGCTCCAATAGCCGTCTAAGCCACCCATTTGACAAAGCCCCGTCAGGCTTAAAAAATCGGCCAAAGGAGACTTTCCATGGCCGCGGATGTTCAAGGCAAGGAAGGGACCAAGCTGGCCAATGGCGGCGGCGCCTTTCCCTTCTGGGTGTCGGTCGTCATCGTCGCCGGATTTTTCACGTTCCTGTTCGGGATCGTCTATGGCGTGATCCAGCTCTTCTCATAAGAAGCGCAGCAAACATTAAAGAGCGCCGGGCCTTTGTCCGGTGCTTTTTTTTATTTCGGCAGGGCAAACACCATCAAACTATCGCCGCCGGTCGGGCTGCCCAGATAGGAGCCGCCGGTCGCCACGATGGCCACATATTGCCGTCCATCCTTTCCGCGATAGGTGATGGGCGTGGCGTGGGCGGAATAATCCAGCTTGTAGGTCCAAAGCTCTTTGCCGGTTTTGCTGTCGAAGGCGCGGAAGCGCTGATCGTCGGTGCCGCCGACAAAGGTGACGCCGCTGGCGGTCACGATCGGTCCGCCATTGCCGGGACGCCCCGTATCCTTTTTGCCTTCCGGAAAATGGTCGGTGACACCCAGCCGCGTGCGCCACACCACATCCGCCGTATTCACATTGACTGCGATCAGCTCGCCCCAGGGCGGAACCTGGCAGGGCGTCCGGGTCTTGGGATCGACAAAGCGGGCGGAAGTCATGTGCCATTCGCCATTATCGCGTTTCACCAGCCGTTCGACATAGCCGACTTGGTTGCTGTTGAAGATGAACAGGCTGCGCTGGGGGTCGAAGGCGCCGCCGCCCCATTCCGGCCCGCCGGCCGCGCCGGGAAAGTGGATCATGGTGCGGTCGTCGCGCAGCGGCTCGAACATTTTCGAGCCCACCAGCTGGTCCTTCTTGATGATGTCCTCGCAGATGGCGCGGTGTTCCGGCGTCACGTCCGCCACTTCGCTCAAGTCGAAGCTCATGCGCGTCAAAGGTTCGGGCTTGTTGGGGAAGGGCTGGGTCGGCCAAGCGGTCTCGCTGGCGACCGAGGAGGGCGGCACAGGCTTTTCGGTCACGCCGAAGATCGGCTCGCCGGTGACGCGGTTGAGCAGGAACAGTAGCGCAGCTTTGTTCATCGCCGCCACGGCGGGAATGCTCTTACCGTCCTTTTTGACCGTCAGCAGTACCGGCGTGGTGTGCAGGTCCAGATCCCAGATGTCGTGATGGGTGACCTGGAAATGCCAGAGATATTTTCCGCTATTGGCGTCCACCGCCACCAGACTGTCGCTGAACAGATTGGCGCCTTTGTGATCGCCGCCATAGCGGTCAAAGGTCGGCGCGCCGAAGGGCAGATAGGCGATGCCGCGCGCGGTATCGACGGTCAGCATGTTCCAGACATTGACGCCGGAGCGCTGCTTCCAACTGTCATCTTCCCAAGTCTCGTGGAATTTCTCGCCCGGACGGGGAATGGAATGAAAGGTCCAGGCCAGCTTGCCGGTGCGTATATCCCATGCGCGCACATCGCCCGCGGCGCCCTTGGACGGCGATTCCTGCACCCGGCTGCCGGTGATGGCGAGGTTCTTGTAGATCGTGGGCGGCGCGGAATAGCCGTAAAAAGCGTCCGGCAATCCATTCATGATCTCCGGCGTCTTGGTGTCGATGACGCCGTTCTCGCCGAACCCCTTGGACGGCGCGCCGGTTTTGGCGTCCAGCGCGATCATCCGCCCACGCAGCGTGCCGAAGATCAGGCGTGGCGCATGCGCCTTGTCGCCGGGCCAATAACCAAGCCCGCGAAAGGGCGGCTGGTCGCCGGTCGGCAGGTCATAGGCCCAAAGTTGCTTGCCGGTGGTGGCATCCAGCGCCACCACCCGGCCATAGGGCGTTCCTAGGAACATTCGCCCCTCCACCACCAGCGGCGAGGAAGTGGAGAAGGGCACCCGCGCCAGCTTCTGCGACGGGATCGGATTCATGTGATAGGTCCAGGCGATCTGAAGCTGACTCACATTGGCGGGCGTGATCTGGGTCAATGGCGAAAAGCGCCCGCCACCCGAGTCGTATCCATAAGAGACCCAGTCTCCCGCCGAAGGGGCGGCGGCCAACGCCATGGTCAGCCCGGCGCACAGGCAGGTGGCGGTCAGCGCAATGGTCAAACGTTTCATGAAAATTTCCTTCGGTCGGTCAGCGGCAGCGCGGTCAGCGGCAGTCCCCGTTTGATCAGGTCCGGCAGAGCCGCGACGCCGGGTAGGACACCGCTGTTGCGCGCTTTGCGCAAGCGCTCTTCTGTCGCAACGCCCGGCCACATCCCGATCGATGCCCCATCCTGGCCTTGTTGGCCAGCGCCGGAAAGACGGTAGGCCGGGAAAATTTCATCGGCCCATCTCGTCTTCCTGATAGACTTTGATGATCTCGTCGAAATTTCTTTCGCCCTGAAAGCCCATGCTGCTGGCAAGCTGTGGGTCATAGCGCCCGGCCCAGCCCTTGACGATATTGGCGACGAAAGGGTCTTCCACGCGCTTGATCAAAGCCACGGCTTTTTCCCCGCCGACCTTGCGCAAGGCCTCGATCTGCTCGCCCACGGTGGCGGAAACCCCCGGCATGGTCATGGAACGGCGCGGTCCCAGACTCGAAGTGTCGATGGTGGCGGCGGTGATGAAGAAGCCCACAGCGGCGCGCGGGGACGCGAACCAGTGGCGCACCTCGTCCCCAACCGGCAGCGGCGCTTCCTGGCCGGCTAGCGGCTCGCGCAGGATACCGGAGAAGAAACTGGAAGCCGCCTTGTTGGGTTTGCCGGGACGAATGCAGATGGTGGGCAGGCGTACGCCAACGCCATCGAGATAACCCTTGCGGCTATAGTCTGCCAGCAGCAGTTCGATCATCGCCTTTTGGGTGCCGTAGCTGGACGTCGGCGTGGTGGCCAAGGAGTCGGGCACCGGATCGGGGAAGGGCGGGCCGAATACCGCCAAGGTCGAAGCAAACACAAAGCGCGGCTTGTAGCTGCTGGCTTGATTGTTATTTGGGCCGTCTTTTTCGCGCTCCTGGCGGATGGCTTCGAACAGCGCCCAGCTGCCGTTGAAATTGATACGATAGCCTTTTTCGAAACTTGCCTCGGCATCGCCCGACACGATGGCGGCGAGATGGAAGATCACATCCGGGCGTTCCTGGATCAGGGTCGCGGCCACGCCTTTCTCGGAAAAGTCGGCGGCGATGGGCTTGGTGTCCGCGGGAGCCCCTTCGGGAATAGGAGACTCGACCACATCGACCAGGGTCAGGCTTTGAATGGGCTTGCCGCCCAGCATTTTGTCGGCAACCAGCCGCTCCACCAGTTTGCGGCCGATCATGCCGCCCGATCCGGTGACCAAAATCTTCATGACGTCATCTTCCCGTGATTTGCGCCGGCGACCATAGCGCAATGGATTGCAGCGGGAACCGCGCAGCTATCAGGGCGCGGTTAGCGTCGACCTCATGCCGCGCCGCGGTAGGATTCCATGCTCGCCTCATTGAGGATGACCGACATGCTGCGCCGCAACGTCAGATGCGAACTTCTCGCATATTGTGCCTTTGACGCGCCGCGACCCGGGGGATAGCGTCGCAAAAAAAGGCCTGGAACTCGGCCACTCGGAGGAAGGATGTACGCTTTGAAATCTGTCTTTGCCTTGACCCTTGTCTGCTTACCGCTTGCTTCTCTTGGCGCCGCCTTGGCGCAGGATGCGATCCCCAATCCCTATGCCGCGCCCGAACGTCAATGGGCGTCACTGCCATCCGGCTCCTGGGGTTCGAGCGGGGGCATCGAGCGCGGCCCGCATGGCGAAGTCTGGGCGATCGACCGCTGCGGCGCCAACGGCTGCGATGGCTCCGATCGCGCTCCCGTCGTGCAGATCGACCTGGCCACTGGCAAGGCGATCAAGAGCATTGGCGCCGGGCTGTTTGTGTTTCCCCACGGCCTGCATGTGGATCGGCACGGCAATATCTGGGTCACCGACGGTGCGATTTCCAAGGACGGCAAGAAGGGCCTGCAGGTCACCAAGCTTTCGCCCGACGGCAAGGTGCTGATGACGCTGGGCACCGCGGGGCAGCGCGGCGACGATGAAACGCATTTCCAGTCGCCCACCGATGTGGTCACCGCGCCCAATGGCGATATCTTCGTCGCGGACGGCCACGCTGCGATCGCGTCCGTCATTCCGGCGGGACTGGACATGCGGGTGATGAAATTCGATTCCCAAGGCAAATTCCTCAAGAAATGGGGCAAGGCCGGCAAGGGCTATAGCGAGTTCATCACCCCGCATGGGTTGGCGTTGGATGCCAAAGGCCGGCTCTATGTCGCCGACCGCGTCAACAACCGCATCCAGATATTCACCCAGGACGGCAAGTTCATCACCGACTGGAAACAGTTCGGCCGTCCGACCGGCATACACATCGCCGGCGACCGGCTCTATGCCATCGACCCCGATTCCACCGAAGCCATCCATCCCGGCTGGAAGAAGGGGGTGTGGATCGGCAGCATCTCCAGCGGCAAGGCCGAAGCCTTTGTGCCGGACGAAAAAGCGGGCGAAGGCGTGATGGCCATGCCTGACGGCACTATATATGGCGCGGTGAATGTCGCGCCGCACGGCATCACGCGGTATTTGAAACAATCAGCTTCGAAGGAGAAGCGGCCATGAGTGACAGTAGGCGAAACTTCCTGGTCAAGTCTTTTGGCGCCAGCGGCGCCGCTTGGCTGGCGGCAAACTGGCCGGCTCAGGTCGCGGCGGCCGAGAAGGCCTTTGGCATGGGCGCCTTCACCTATTTCACCCGCGAACAGGCGGCGGACGTGGATGCCATCGCGGCCCAGGTCTATCCCAGCGACTCCACGCCCGGCGCCAAGGAAGCGCAGGTGATCTATTTCATCGATCTGGCGCTGGTGACCTTCGCCCAGGATAAGCAAGACATCTATGCCAAGGGCCTGGCCGATCTTTCGACCCGGACCGGCGGCAAGCGTTTCGCTTCGCTGCCGTCCGGCGAGCAGATCGCCCTGCTGACGTCCATCGAGAAAACGCCCTTCTTCAAGACGGTGCGCGATCACACCATCATGGGCATGTTCTCCGCGCCCCAGCATGGCGGCAACTACAAGAAGGTTGGTTGGACCCAGATCGGGTTCGACGACAGCCTCAATTTCCGCGCGCCATTCGGCGCCTATGACAAGGCTTGAGGGAGAAAACCGATGAAGAAATACAATCCCTCCGAAGAAGTTGATTTTGTGGTGATCGGCTCAGGCGCGGCCGGCGGCGTGATGGCCAAGCAGCTGGCGGTGGCCGGCTTCTCCGTCGTGGTGATGGAGCAGGGCGGTTGGGGCGCCTATGGCCACGATCAGGATTACACCAAGGACGAGCTGTCCAATCGCTTTCCCACCGAGCAGGACAAGATGATCAGCGACCCCAAGCGGCAGCGCAATACCTTCCGGCGCAACGCCAATGAAAAGGCGGTATCCGGCAGTCACAGTTATGGTTGCGTGGTGGGCGGCGGCACCGTCACCTATGGCGCGTCGAGCTGGCGGCATCTGCCCTACGAGTTCGATGAAGCCAGCCGTTTCGGCACCATCGCGGGTACCGGCATCGCCGACTGGCCGATAAGCTATGATGAGCTCGAGCCTTACTATACCCAGGCGGAGTGGGAGATCGGCATTTCCGGCCCCAACATCAAGACGCCGCTGATCGCGCCCATGTCCAAGCCATATCCTTGCCAGCCGCTGCCGCTGAAAAGCTCTGGCGCGCTGATGATGAAGGCGGCGGCCAAGCTGAACCTGACGGTGACGCCGAACGTCGCGGCCATCATCACCGAGCCCATGAACGGACGCAGCGCCTGCATCAATTGCGGCATGTGCTCGGGCTATGGCTGCCAGGTGAAGGCGCGGTCCTCCTCGGCGGTGGCGCTGTTGCCGATCGCGGTGGCGACCGGCAATTGCGAGATCCGCGTCAATTCCTATGTCCGCGAAATCACTGTCGATGCGTCGGGCCGCGCCACCGGCGTGACCTATTTCGACAAGGCCAACGACAATCGCGAAGTCTTCCAAAAGGCCAAATGCGTGGTGCTGAGCGCCAATGGCACCGAGACCCCGCGTTTGTTGCTGCTCTCCAAATCCAACCGCTTCCCGCAGGGCCTGGCCAATTCCAGTGGCATCGTCGGCAAGTATCTGATGTGCGGCAATGGCGGCGGCGCCTCCGGCCTCTTCAGCGATCCACTGAACGAGTATAAGGGCTGCGTCACCGGCTCCGCAGTGCTGAGCTATGTGCCCAATGACGTGAAGGGCCGCGGCTGGTATGGCGGCGGCCGCATGACGGCGCGCGGTCAGATGTCGCCTATCCAATATGGCTTGGCGGGCCCGCATGGCGCGCCCAGCTGGGGCGCCGGCTACAAGAAGGCGCTGATCGAACAGGCCAACCGCAGGCTGACGATGGTGAATTTTATTTCCCAGCTGCCACTCGAAACCAACATGGTGGATCTGGATCCCGAGGTGAAGGACGCCTGGGGCCTGCCCGCCATGCGCATCACCTCCACCAGCCATGAGAACGACTTCAAGGCGATGCAGTTCTTCGTCGACAAATCTTTGGAGATATTGAAGGCCGCCGGCGCTTATGAAGTCTGGACGGAGGGGGTTTCCGACAGCAAGGGCGGGTCGCATGCCCGCGGCACCTGCCGCATGGGCAATAATCCCAAGTCATCGGTGGTCAACAAATATCACCGCGCCCATGATGTGCCGAACTTGTTCGTGGTGGACGGCTCCAGCCTTGTCACCGGCGGGCGCAACCATCCCACCATGACCATTTCGGCCCTGGCCTATCGCTGCGCCGATCATCTGGTCAAGGCGGCCAAGACCGGCAATGTGACGATCTAAGCGGGTCTTTTGCGCCGTGTCGCACGACGCTGTCGCTAGCTGTGGAGTCTCAACAGGTTGTTCGCGGCTTTGGGGCATCTGCTGATAGGTGGCATTGATCCAATACTACCATGTGGTCTGTGCCAGTTGTAGCGATGAAGCCATTTTGGCAGTTCGGCGGCTCTTTC
>DATFEF010000004.1:0-49285 GCA_035251465.1 Rhizomicrobium sp.
CCCCTGCCGCCCCCATGGCGGTCGAAGCGGCTTCGTTCACTGGTAACAACGGAACGAAAAAGCTATTATGCGCTTGCAAATCAGGGACTTCCCACTCATGCGGTATCGAGCGCGTTTCACCGACCCTATCGGTGTAAACGATATGCTCTACCAGCTGAGCTAACCGCCCTGATGACCCCAATACCGGGTGTCTGATGTCCCCTATATCACGGGACTGTGAGACAGTTTTCGCGGGACTGCCCGAAATCTGATGAACAAAAAGGTCAAACCCGCCATCACCAGCATTGCGACCAGCGCCGTCTTGGTAAAGAGGAACTTCATCGCCAGAAGGATGGCCAGCAGCGCGGCATGCACCGCCAGCCATAACAGAACCAGCGGCAGGATGGTGGATTTGGCGTGCGATCCCTTCCGAAACATCAATCCTCGCAAAAGGAAAAGAAAGGATGGATCCCCTTCCCTCGGCGCTGGACGCGCCTCGCCGGGGATGACACGCCGCCAAAGCGGCGTATCAATTCAGCGAATCCTTGAGCTGCTTACCGGGACGGAAGCGCGGCTGCTTGGACGGCTTGATGGTGATCTCCTCGCCGGTCTGGGGATTGCGCCCTTTGCCGCCGGCGCGCGTCGCCACCACGAATACGCCGAAACCGGTCAAGCGGACCTCATCCCCGGCCTTGAGGGTGGCGGCGATAAGGTCGAACACCCCATCCACGGCCTTGGCCGCGTCGTTCTTGGGCAAGCCGGTCGTGTCCGAAAGCTTCTGGATGAGATCGTTCTTGTTCACGGATAGCTCCTTTTCTCTGGCCGCCCCCGGCACACACCGGGGTTGCTCCACGCGATTCTTTCCCGTTCCAGGACTCTAGGAGGGGTTAAAGCGGCCAGTAAAGCCGAAAAACCCCGGATTCAGCGGATTTTTGCCTTGGTGAGGCTTAAAAAGAGGGGCCCGGGCACGACGCCCAGGCCCCGCTCGGTGCGTTAACCTAGTTTAGTGCGTCACCATCGTGTCGGCGTCGCCGTCGGCCAGCGGCAGCGCCGCCGGGACTTCGGGCTCGACCCAGTCGATGGGCTCGGGCTGGCGCACCAGAGCGACAGACAGAACCTCACCCATGGTGGAGACCGGTACGATCTTGAGACCGACCTTCACATTGTCGGGCACTTCCGCGAGATCCTTCTCATTCTCCTTGGGAATGATCACGGTGGTGATCCCGGCCCGAAGCGCGGCAAGCAGTTTCTCCTTCAACCCGCCGATCGGCAACGCCCGCCCGCGCAAAGTCACCTCGCCGGTCATCGCCACATCGCGGCGGATCGCAATCCCGGTGATTACCGAGATGATCGAGGTGGCCATGGCCAGGCCGGCCGACGGGCCGTCCTTGGGCGTGGCGCCTTCCGGAACATGGACATGGATGTCGATTTTGTCGAACAGCGGCGGCTTGATGCCGAAGCTGGTCGCCTTGGAGCGGACATAGGACCGCGCCGCGTCGATCGACTCCTTCATCACATCGCCCAGCTTGCCGGTGGCCTGGAAGCGGCCCTTGCCGGGCAGCATGACGGATTCGATGGTCAGCGTTTCGCCGCCCACTTCCGTCCAGGCCAGACCGGTGACCACGCCAATCTGGTCCTCGCTCTCCGCCTCGCCGAAGCGGTGACGGCGCACCCCGGCATAGATGCCGAGATTGTCCGCCGTGACTTCCACCGTCTTGGCCTTCTTGGATAGAATCTCCTTCACCGACTTGCGGGCCAGATTGGCGATCTCCCGTTCCAGATTGCGCACACCGGCTTCGCGGCTGTAATAGCGGATCAGGTCGCGCAAGCCCTCATCGGTGATCTTCCATTCCTCTTCCTTCAGCCCGTGATTCTTGCGCTGTTTGGGGATCAGGTGACGCTTGGCGATCTCGATCTTCTCATCCTCGGTATAGCCGGGGATGCGGATGATCTCCATGCGGTCCATCAGCGGCTGCGGCATATGCAGGCTGTTGGCCGTGGTGACGAACATCACATCCGAAAGGTCGAAATCGACTTCCAGATAATGGTCGTTGAAGGTCGAGTTCTGCTCGGGGTCCAGCACTTCCAGCAAAGCCGAGGAAGGATCGCCGCGATAATCCGCGCCCAGCTTGTCGATCTCGTCCAGCAGGAACAGCGGATTGCTGGACTTGGCCTTCTTCATCGACTGGATGATCTTGCCGGGCATGGAGCCGATATAGGTCCTGCGGTGACCGCGGATTTCCGCTTCGTCCCGCATTCCCCCTAAGCTCATGCGCACATATTCGCGCCCCGTCGCCTTGGCGATGGACTTGGCCAGAGAGGTCTTGCCGACACCCGGAGGGCCGACCAGGCACAGGATCGGGCCCTTGAGTTTGCCGACGCGCTGCTGCACGGCGAGATATTCCAGAATACGTTCCTTGACCTTCTCCAGGCCGAAATGGTCGTCGTTCAACACCAGCTCGGCGGCGACGATGTCGCGCTTGACCTTGCTCTTCTTGCCCCATGGCAAGGACAGCAGCCAGTCGAGATAGTTGCGCACCACCGTGGCTTCCGCCGACATGGGCGACATCGAGCGCAGCTTCTTGACCTCGGCCTGCGCCTTGTCGCGCGCTTCCTTGCTCAGCTTGGTCTTGCGGATGCGGTCTTCCAGTTCGTTCATCTCGTCGCGGCCTTCTTCGCCTTCGCCGAGTTCCTTCTGGATCGCCTTGAGTTGTTCGTTGAGATAATATTCGCGCTGGGTCTTCTCCATCTGGCGCTTGACGCGGCTGCGGATCTTGCGTTCGACCTGCAACACGCCGATCTCGGCCTCGATCAGCGACAAGATTTTTTCCAGCCTCTCGGTGGTGCCGAAAGTCTCCAGCAAGCCCTGGCGCTCGCCGATCTTGACCGACAGATGCGAAGCCACGGTATCGGCCAGCTTGGCCGGATCGTCGATCTGGGCCACCGCCTGCAGGGTCTCGGACGGAATCTTTTTGTTGAGCTTGATGTACTGCTCGAAATTGGTCTTTACCGTGCGCATCAAGGCTTCGGATTCGGCGGGCGCGGCGGCTTCCTCCGGAATTTTCTCGACCGTGGCTTGGAAGAAATCGCTGCGCGGGGAAAAGCCGGTGACGCGGGCGCGCGCCTTGCCCTCGACCAGCACGCGGACGGTCTGGTCGGGCAGTTTCAAGAGTTGCAGCACCGTCGCCAGCGTGCCGATGGTGTGCAGGCCCTCGGCGGTGGGATCGTCTTCGGCCGCATTCTTCTGGGTCAGAAGCAAAATCTGCTTCTCCTCGCTCATGACTTCCTCCAGCGCGCGCACGGATTTTTCGCGGCCGACAAACAAGGGAACGATCATGTGCGGAAAGACAACGATATCGCGCAGCGGCAAAACCGGCACGCTGGAAGGGTCCGCAGTCTCTACTCTCTTGGTGGCGTCATCCGCCATGTACATGCTCCTGCCGGAAACCTCCGGCGCTATTGGGCTTCCCCAACTGGGCGAAACCTTGACGAAGAAACCGCCCCGATGAAATGGGCCGACTCCGGTCAGGGTAAAGTGGGCCCCCTAACAAGGGGTTTCAAGGCGGTCCAAGGGCTTAACCCCGGCAAGTTCCCGCCGGTTCACAGAAAGCCGCGGGAAAACTCCGTTTTTCGCGGACCCGTGGCGGATTTGCCCGCATCGCATGACAGTCCTAGCGTTCCGGAAAGGCTAAAAAAAGGGGACGAAATGCTTAACCGGCAGGATTGCGTCGCGCGCTAGTGTCCCGATTCCGAAATTCGCATGATCACGATATCGGGCTCTGGCGAATTTCGGAATCGTAAGGACACTAGCCAACTTATTGATTTCTAGTGTCGTTTTGGTTTCGAAGTTCGCCAAGGGCTCGATATCGATGATAGTGCGAACTTCGAAACCACGACACTAGGGCGCTGTGGCCGGGCGCGTTTACGAAGCCGACTTCTCGCGGGCTTCGGCCTTGTCCGAATAGGTGTAGAGCGGACGCGCTTTGCCATCCACCACATCGGCGGTGATGACGACTTCCTGCACGCCCGAGAGGGTCGGCAGCTCGAACATGGTCTCCAGCAGGATGCCTTCGAGAATGGAACGCAGGCCGCGCGCGCCGGTCTTGCGCTGGATCGCCCGGCGCGAGATGGCATGCAAGGCTTCTTCCTGGAAGCGCAGCTTGACGCCTTCCATCTCAAACATGCGCATATACTGCTTGGCCAGCGCGTTCTTGGGACGGGTGAGGATTTCGATCAGCGCGGTTTCCGACAGATCGCCCAAGGTGGCGAGCACCGGCAAACGGCCGATGAATTCGGGGATCAGGCCGAACTTGAGCAGATCTTCCGGTTCGATTTCGCGCAGCAGATCGCCGGTGCCGCGTTCGTCCGGGCCCTTGGGATTGGAGCCAAAGCCCATCGAGGAACCGGCGGTGCGCTGGGCAATGATTTTGTCCAGGCCGGCAAAGGCGCCGCCGCAGATGAACAGAATATTGGTCGTATCCACCTGCAGGAATTCCTGCTGGGGGTGCTTGCGGCCGCCCTGGGGTGGCACCGAGGCGACGGTGCCTTCCATGATCTTGAGCAGCGCCTGCTGCACGCCTTCGCCCGACACGTCGCGGGTGATGGAAGGGTTGTCCGACTTGCGGCTGATCTTGTCGACTTCGTCGATATAGACGATGCCGCGCTGGGCGCGTTCGACATTATAGTCGGCGGCCTGCAGCAGCTTGAGGATGATGTTCTCGACGTCTTCGCCGACATAACCGGCTTCGGTCAAAGTGGTGGCGTCGGCCATGGTGAAGGGCACGTCCAGGATGCGCGCCAGGGTCTGGGCCAGCAAAGTCTTGCCGCAGCCAGTGGGGCCGATCAGCATGATATTGGATTTGGCCAGCTCGACATCGCCGTTCTTGCCGGACGAATTGATGCGCTTGTAGTGATTGTGGACGGCGACCGAGAGCACCTTCTTGGCGTGGCTTTGGCCCACGACATAATCGTCCAGCACCTTGAAAATTTCCTGCGGAGTCGGAACCCCCTCCTTGGATTTCATGAAGGAGGTCTTGTTCTCCTCCCGGATGATCTCCATGCAGAGTTCGACGCATTCGTCGCAGATAAATACCGTCGGGCCCGCGATGAGCTTGCGCACTTCATGCTGGCTCTTGCCGCAGAAAGAACAGTAGAGCGTGTTCTTGGACTCGCCGCCGCTGGCCTTGCTCATCGTCTTCCACCGGGCCCTTTCGACCCTTCGCCCCTTCAGGGACCTTCCCCTGCGAGACTTTAATTCCCCTTGCGGGGTAATGTTCCCCCTCGCGGGGCATCGGCAGCCTTCAGCCTAGACGGCCTATGCTGCTCTGCACAATGCTTAGGGCCGTGCCGAAGCACTCCCATCTCCCAACATACGACCATGCTAAGGCCGCCGGGATCAAGATTTGTTTAATCCGGACAGAGCCGAATTTTCCTGAGATTACGGAAGTTTAGCACAAAAAACACGCTTAAGGCTGCGTTTCCGTGTCCGGACGGCGTTCCATGACCTGGTCAATGAGCCCGAAAGCCTTGGCTTCCTCGCCCGTCAGATAGGTATCGCGATCCAGCATCTTTTCAATGGCTTCCACAGTCTGGCCGGTGTGCTTGGCATAGATCTCGTTCAGCCGCTTCTTGAGCTTCACGATCTCCTGGGCATGGCGGGCGATGTCGGCGGCCTGGCCATAAAAGGAGGCGGAAGGCTGATGCACCATGACGCGGGCATTGGGCAGAGCATAGCGCTGGCCCTTCACGCCCGAGCATAGCAGCAACGAACCCATCGAAGCCGCCTGGCCGATGCAATAGGTGTGAATCGCCGGACGGATATACTGCATGGTGTCTTAGATCGCCAGGCCTGCCGTCACCAGCCCGCCCGGCGAGTTGATGTACATATGGACTTCCTTCTTGGGATTTTCGGCCTCAAGAAACAGAAGCTGGGCGGTGAGCAGGCTGGCGCCATAATCCTCGATCGGACCGGTGATGAAGATCAGCCGCTCCTTGAGCAGGCGGGAATAGATGTCGAAGGCGCGCTCGCCGCGGGCGGTCTGTTCGACCACCATGGGAACCAAGGTGTTGTTGTAGAACTCTGTGGGATCAGCCATGGGAGCGCCTTTGATTCGTCAGCGGACAGTAACCGGAAATTCTCCCGGCAACGTTTAATATAGCGTGTCTATAACCGATTACGACCCGTAAGCCCAAATTGTCATGGCCCGCAAGTTCGTAGCGGCGGCGTGCGAATGGACCACCCGGTTGAATTCTGTCTAATTCCTGCAAGTGGAACGCTGGCGTCACCTGGGTGGCCCGCATTCGCGGGCCATGACACTAAGAGATTAAGCCTTGGCAGGCTCGTCTTCCGGATCGGCGAACAGAGTATCCCTGTCCACCTTGCGGTCATTGACCGTGGCCAGTTCGGCGATGAAATCCACCACCTTGTCCTCGAACAACGGCGCGCGGATTTCCGCCTGGGCCTGTTGATTCTGGGCATAGAACTGGAACACCTGCTGTTCCTGACCCGGGAACTGGCGGGCGCGGGCCATGATGGCGCGCTGCACTTCGTCGCCGGCGATGGTAATGCCGTTCTGCTCGCCCAACTTGCCCAGCACCAGACCCAGACGCACGCGGCGCTCGGCGATCTTGCGATACTCCGCCTTAAGCTCGTCCTCGGTCTTGCCTTCGTCGGCGGCGGTCTTGCCTTCGCGTTTCAACTCGTTCTCGACCTGGGTCCAGACACTGGCGAATTCATGCTCGACCATGGCGGGCGGCAGCGGAAAATCATGCGCATTGTCCAGCGCGTCCAGCACCCGGCGCTTCAGATGCATGCGGCTGGCGCCCTTGTAATCGCTTTCCAGCTGTTCGCGCACGCGATCCTTGAGCATGGCGAGATTCGCCAGGCCCAGCTTCTTGGCCAATTCGTCGTCGATCGGCGTTGCTTCCGGCGCCTTGATCTCCTTGACGGCGACCTTGAACACCGCGTCTTTGCCCGCCATCTCCGGCGCATGATATTCGGCGGGGAAGGTGACCTTCACGTCGCGGGCCTCGCCCGCCTTGGCGCCGATCAGCCCGTCTTCAAAACCGGGGATGAAGGTGCCGCTGCCCAAAGTCAGGCTGAAATCCTCGCCCTTGCCGCCCGCGAAAGGGGTGCCGTCGATGCTGCCCTCATAGTCGATCACCGCGACATCGTCCTTGACGGCGGCGCCGTCCTTGGTGGCGTAGCTGCGGGCATTCTTGGCCAGCCGGTCCAGCGCTTCGTCGATATCGGCATCGGTGATGTCCGCGGTCAGCCGTTCGACCGTCAGCTTGGAGACATCGGTGGTCTGGAAATCGGGCATCAGATCGACGATGACCTTGAAGGTAAGATCAGACTTGCCCTCGACCACGTCCTGGACATTGCCCACCGGCTCGACGCGCGGCTGCAGCGCGGGCTTGAGCTTGTTGTCGGAGATCGCCTTCTGGCTGCCTTCATTGACGGCGGCCTCAACCACCTCGCCCATGACGGATTTGCCGAACTGCTTTTTGAGGAAGGAGACCGGCGCCTTGCCGGGGCGAAAACCCTTGAGGTTCACCCGCGGCTTCATTTCCTCCAGCCGCGCATTGACCCGTCCTTCCAGCTCGCTGGCCGGGATGGTGACCGTGAACTGCTTGTGCAGTTCCTGGGAAAGGGTCTCGCTGATCTGCATGTCGTCTCTTTCTCTACTCAATTATAAATCCGCCGCACCATCCACTGACGCGCGGTCCTCAAGTCGCGTGACCTACGCTGCCGCTAGGTCACCGCGGGCCGCTTGTCATTCCGTTCGGCCCGGAACGGGCCGGACGGAATGGTGCGGGCAGAGGGACTTGAACCCCCACGACTTTCGTCACTGGAACCTAAATCCAGCGCGTCTACCAGTTCCGCCATGTCCGCATTCATGCGGACCACTTTTAAAGATCCGCCTTTTGGGCACAATTCCACCCGAAGCGGGCCCCTATAGCAGGGGTTTTGGGGGGTTGCTAGGCCCGGTTGGCAGCCAGGGCGGTCAAAACTTGGGGCAGCATTTCCGGCAGGTCTTCTGCGATCAGGCCAGGGCCAAAAAGGCGGGCCGCTTCGCCATGCAGCCAAGTCCCGCAGGCGGCGGCGTCGAAAGCCGCCATCCCCTGCGCCATCAGCCCGGCGACAAATCCCGCCAGCACATCGCCCGCCCCCGCGGTGGCCAGGCTTGGCGGCGCATTGGCATTGATCGCCGCTTTTCCCAGCGGCGCGGCGATGACGGTGTCGGCACCCTTGAGCAACACCACACAGCCGGCGCGCTTGGCGGCGGCGCGCACGGCGTCCAGCTTGCTGGCGCTTTGGTCGAGCAGGCCGGGAAACAACCGCTCGAACTCGCCCGCATGCGGCGTCAGCACACAGCGGTCATGCAACAGCCGGAAGAGGAATTCGGAGTCGTCCTCGAACACGGTGATGGCATCGGCATCCAGCACCACGCCTTTTTTGGTCGCTCCGGCTTTCGCCGACGCTCCTGCACCCGACGTAAGCGCCGCGACGACCATCTCATGCGTCTTACTTCCTACCCCGAGCCCGGGTCCAAGCACCACCGTATTGAGCCTGTTGTCCGACAGCAATTCAGACAATCCCGCCGCACCCTCGAAAGGCTTGATCATGATGGCGGTGAGATGGGCGGCATTGACCGCCACCGCGTCCGGCGGCGAGGCGACACTGACCAGGCCCGCGCCGGCACGCAGCGCCGCGCGCGCCGCCAGGCGGCCTGCGCCGGTGGCATGGGCAGATCCACTCACCACCACGCAATGGCCGCGCGTATACTTATGACCATCCAATCGCGGCCAGGGAAAATGCCAAAGCGACGGCGTGTTCTCGTGCAGGTTCGCGGCCGCCGCTTGCGCCGGTATGCCGATATCGGCCACCACCACCTCGCCGCACAGCGCGCGGCCCGGCAGCAAAACATGTCCCGGCTTTTTGCGGAAGAAAGTGACGGTCAGCGCGGCTTTGACATACACGCCGCCCAATGGTTGCCCGGTATCGCCGGAGACACCGCTGGGCATGTCGATCGCCACCACCGGCAGATCGTTCAGGGCTTCGACGATTTGCGCATAAGCGCCATCGAGCGGGCGGGACAGCCCTGCGCCAAACAAGCCGTCTACCACCAGCTTGGCGCCATCCAGTGCCGCCGGAGTCAGCGCTTCACGCGCACCTTTCCAACGCGCGGACATCTCTTTCGCATCACCTTTGTGATCGGCGTCATGCGCCACACGGACCGTGAAGCCACTCTCGTCCAACAGCCGCGCCGCCACAAAGCCGTCGCCGCCATTGTTGCCAGGCCCGCACAGCACGGTGACGGCACAAGGCTTGAAGCGCGCCATGACCGCCTCGGCCACCGCGCGTCCGGCATTCTCCATCAAGATCAGGGACGGCACCCCATGCGCCACCGCAAAGGCATCGGCCTTGGCCATTTCCGCGCATGTGAGGATTTCGCCGGTCATGATTATTTCGCGAAATATTTTTCCAGCCGCTCCAGCGACTGCTCAATCAAGTCCTGCTGCTTGCAGAAGGCAAAGCGCACAAACCTATCCGGCGTGCCGCTTTTGAAAAAGGCCGAAAGCGGGATCGGGGCCACACCGGCATCGCGGATCAGCCGCTCGCAAAAGGCGAAATCCTTTTCCTGGGTCAGCTTGGCGATCCCTGCCGTCAAAAAGTAGGTCCCTTCGCAGGGATGCACCTCAAATCCCATCCTGGTCAGCCCGGCGGCCAGCAGGTCGCGGTTGATTTGCAGCCGTTTGGCCAAGGCAAGAGGATAGTCCATCGCATGGCTCAGCCCATGGGCCACGCCCAGCTGCAGCGCCGGGGAGGTGGTGAAAGTGAGGAACTGGTGCGCCTTGGCCACCACACTGACCAGCTCGCGCGGTCCCATCACCCAGCCCACTTTCCAGCCGGTGAGAGAAAAAATCTTCCCCGCCGAACCGATCTTCAGGCAGCGCCCGCGCAGGCCCGGCAGGGTCGCTAGGGGAATGTGCGCACTGCCGTCATAGACCAGATGCTCATAGACCTCGTCGCAGATCACCACGATTTCGGTGCCCGACACCGCCCTGGCCAGGCCCTCCAGCTCTTCGCGGCTCAAGACGCGGCCGGCCGGATTGTGCGGCGAGTTGATCAGGACGGCGCGGGTCTTGGGCGTGATCGCGGCGCGCAGGGCTTCCTCGGTCAGCCGCCAGTTTGGCGGCTCAAGCGTCACCGCCTTGACCACCGCGCCGGCGGCCTCGGCCATGGGGCGATAGGAATCATAAGTGGGTTCGATCATCACCACTTCATCGCCCACCCCCGCCATCGCCATTAGGGTACCGGCGATGGCTTCGGTGCCGCCGGAGGTGATCAGCACTTCGTCTTCCGGATCGTAGATCAGGCCATAAAATTTGGCCGCATGCGCCGCCACCGCCTGGCGCAGCACAGCCAGGCCCTTGGATGGCGGATACTGGTTGGGCCCTTCCAGCAACTGCCGGGCGGCAACCTCGCGCAGCGACAGCGGCCCGTCCTGGTCGGGAAAGCCCTGGCCCAGATTGATGGCGTCATGCTTTCCGGCCAGCACGGTGATGTGCTGGAAGATGCTGATGGGAAGGCTGGAGAAAACCGGATTGGGCATCGGGGCTGTTTCGAAGATGTCGCCAGCTTTTGTGGCGCAGGCGCGGCGTCCGGCTCAAGGCCTTTGCGCCGGGCAAAGTCCTGCGCCCTTCAAAACTGCCTATTTACAGTTCACTTTGCACACATATTAGGCTAGTTTTTTGCCTTCGTTTTCGCCCCTTGCATAACGCGCTGGATTTATTGCACTTTTTCCCGGCAGAAACCGGCACAAGTCCTGCTAAAGCGTTAACGGAACGTCGCGCCGTCCAGGCGCGCGGAGGAGCAGCATGAAAAAAATTGAAGCCATCATTAAACCGTTCAAACTCGACGAGGTGAAAGAAGCGCTACAGGAAGTCGGGGTCCAGGGCATCACGGTCACCGAAGCCAAGGGTTTCGGCCGCCAGAAAGGCCATACCGAGCTCTATCGGGGAGCTGAATATGTGGTGGATTTCCTGCCCAAGGTGAAAATCGAGATTGTGATCAATGCCGACCGCCAGGAGGCCGCCATCGAGGCCATCCAGAAGGCTGCGCGCACGGGCCGCATCGGCGACGGCAAGATTTTCGTCCTCAATGTCGAGGAAGCCATCCGTATCCGCACCGGGGAAACCGGCACGGACGCCATCTAATAGCCCTCGCCCCCAGATCAAGGTACAGGGCAAGGGTACTTGTGCAACAACGCCGCCCGGTGGGGCAGCATGGAAATCAATGTTGAAGGGAAGACTGAACTATGGCCGACAAGAAAACGACCGCCGCCGACATCCACAAGCTCATCAAGGAAAAGGAAGTCAAATATGTCGACATCCGTTTCACCGACCCGCGCGGCAAGTGGCAGCACGTCACCTTCGACCTGATGATGGTGGATGACGACTTCCTCAACGAAGGCACCATGTTCGACGGTTCCTCCATCGCCGGCTGGAAGGCCATCAACGAATCCGACATGCTGCTGAAGCCGGATCTCGACACCGCGGTGATCGATCCCTTCTTCGCCCAGACCACCCTGATCCTGATCTGCGACGTGCACGAGCCGACCACCGGTCAGCGCTATGGACGCTGCCCGCGCTCCATCGCCAAGGCCGCCGAGTCCTTTGTGAATTCCTCAGGCGTGGGCGACACTACCTATTTCGGTCCGGAAGCCGAATTCTTCATCTTCGACGATGTGCGTTTCGACGTCGCCATGAACCATGGCTTCTATTACCTGGACTCCAAGGAAGGCGCCTACAACACCGGCACCGAATATCCCGAAGGCAATCTGGGCCACCGCCCCAAAGTGAAGGGCGGCTACTTCCCGGTTCCCCCGATCGACTCCGAACAGGATATGCGCGGCGAAATGCTGGCGGTGATGCGCGACATGGGCATCAACCCGGAAAAGCACCATCACGAAGTCGCCAGCGCGCAGCATGAACTTGGTTTCAAGTTCAACACCCTGACCAAGTGCGGCGATTACATGCAGATCTACAAGTATGTGATCCACCAAGTCGCCCAGGCTTACGGCAAGACCGCGACCTTCATGCCCAAGCCGGTCTATGGCGACAATGGCTCGGGCATGCATGTCCACCAGTCGATCTGGAAGGGCGGCAAGCCCTTGTTTGCCGGTTCGGGCTATGCCGATCTGTCGGACCTGTGCCTGTATTACATCGGCGGCATCATCAAGCATGCCAAGGCGATCAACGCCTTCACCAATCCCTTGACCAACAGCTACAAGCGCCTGATCCCCGGCTTTGAAGCGCCGGTGCTGCTGGCCTATTCGGCCCGCAACCGTTCGGCCTCCTGCCGTATTCCCTTCTCGCCTTCGCCCAACGGCAAGCGCGTCGAGGTTCGCTTCCCCGATCCGGGCGCGAACCCCTATCTCGCCTATGCCGCGATGCTGATGGCAGGCCTGGACGGGATCGAGAACAAGATCCATCCGGGCGGCCCGATGGACAAGGATCTCTATGCCCTTCCCGCCGAGGAACTGGCCAAAGTTCCCCAGGTCTGCGGCAGCTTGCGCGAAGCCCTGGACAGCCTGAAGGCCGATCACGACTTCCTCAAAAAGGGCGGCGTGTTCAGCCAGGACTTCATCGACAGCTATATCGAGCTCAAGATGGAAGAAGTGTATGCCTTTGAGCACACGCCGCACCCAGTTGAATTTAAGATGTACTATTCGGTCTGATCGGACCCATCATCGAAAAGAAAAAAGGCGCGAGTTCATCTCGCGCCTTTTTTCTTTGGCTAGCACAGTGGTTTAAGCCGCCTCGACGGCCGCTTGCTGCTTGGCCGGCAAGGTCACGAACACCGAACAGCCCTTGCCATATTCGCTTTCCATCCAGGCCGCGCCGCCATGCAGTTCGGCCAAGCCGCGCACCAGCGCCAAGCCCAGACCGGTGCCGCCCGCCTGACGGTCGAAGCGGTTGTCCACCTGGCTGAAGGGTTTGAAAACCATATCCATCTTTTCCGGCGGGATGCCTGGGCCGTTGTCGCGCACCATGATTTGGAAATCGCCGTTCTTGGCGCGTCCACCCACCACATCGATGCGTCCGCCCATGGGGGTGAATTTCACGGCATTGGAAACAAGGTTGATCAGGATTTGCTTGACCGCCCGCTCGTCGGCCCATAGCGGCGGCGCCGACGGCTCGACCTTGATCGACAGGACTTGGTCTTTTTCGCGCGCCTTGGTGTTGATCAGCTTCAGCGCGATGTCGAATACCCGGTCCGCCTCCAACGGATAGGGCGCTATATCCATGCGTCCGGCTTCGATCTTGGCCACGTCCAGCAGATCATTGATCAGGGACAGAAGATGCGCGCCCGAGGAATGGATGTCCTTGGCATAATCGCGATAGCGGTCGGAGCCTACGGGTCCGAAACATTCCTGGGCGATGATTTCCGAAAATCCCAAAATGGCGTTGAGCGGCGTGCGCAGCTCGTGGCTCATATTGGCCAGGAAGGCGGTCTTGGAGGCATTGGCGGTCTCCGCCTCGAAACGCTTCTTAAGGGCTTCGTCGCGGGCATCCTTGAGTTCGCCGGCCAGATCCTCGACCTCGAAACGCAGGCGGGCGTCCTCGCCCATGCGCAGCACCAGCGGCCGGCCGGTGTACCACATCTGGAACGCAACGAACGGCGCCAGCCCGCCCATCACCATATCGGTGACGGAATCGCCCAGCAGGAAGCGCGCCGAGGTCATCAGCGCCAACGGCAACAGGTTGGCGACATACATCATGATATTGCTGCCGCGCGCCACCACCAGGCTGGCGATCACAGCCATCACGCAGGCCGCCAGGAACATATGGTTGAGGGCATTGCCCGGTTCCCAGCACAGCCAGGCCATCAGGCCCCAGGCGGCGCTGCTCAAAGCCTGGATCGCGACAAAACCGTGCAGCCAGGAATGCGCATCCCCTTCGCTGTCGTTGTCGTTGTCGCTGTAATTTTGATACGCCGTCGCCATCAGGGCGCTGGCGCCCATGATCGCGGCCACCGCCAAAGGCAGAAACAGCGTGGACGCGAAGCTGACATTGCCGAAAGTTCCGGTGGAGCAGAGAATGGCGGCGGCGGCGGCCCAGACCGGCGCGATCACGCAGGTATTGCGCGCCGTGGCAGCGGCCAAGGTGAGCTGCGCCTTCAAGACGCGCGGCTCACTTTCCTGGCCTTCCGCGAGAATCCGAAAAATCGACACGCAAGGAAACCTTTTCCTCTACCGGGCCATTATGGCGGGCGGCTCTTAATAAAGGCTTGGCCCCCCGTATTTTCACTTGTCCTCCTTTGGGCTCGCTTTTCATGGTTGAGGAAAAGTAAAACAGGGTGAAAAGCGCCCGATTCGCGCTTTTTGCCGGATATTCCGTTCACCCTAAAATGTCATCCATTCCGCCATGGCCAAAAACAACCCCGACCTGTTCGACAACTCTTCCTCCTCCAAGGCCTATACCGCCAAGGACATCGAGGTGCTGGAGGGGCTGGAGCCCGTGCGCCGCCGCCCCGGCATGTATATCGGCGGCACTGACGTTAACGCGCTGCACCATCTGGCGGCGGAGATTATCGACAATTCCATGGACGAAGCGGTGGCCGGGCATGCCACCCGCATCGAGCTGGAACTCAAGGCGGACAACATCCTGTCGGTGCGCGACAATGGCCGCGGCATCCCGGTGGACCCGCATCCCAAATTCAAGAACAAGTCGGCGCTGGAAGTGATCATGACCACCCTGCATGCCGGCGGAAAGTTCGACGGCAAGGCCTATGACACCAGCGGCGGCCTGCATGGCGTGGGCGCCTCGGTGGTCAATGCCTTGTCGGAATGGATGGACGTGGAGGTGGCGCGCGACCGCCGCGCCCACAAAATGCGCTTCGAGCGCGGCCATGCGATCGGAAAATTGAAGGATCTGGGCGCGGTCAACCGCCGCGGCACCATCACCACCTTCAAGCCCGATGTGAAGATTTTCGCGGACGCCCAATTCTCGCCCGCCCGCTTGCACCGCATGGCCAAGTCCAAGGCCTATCTGTTCCGGGGGGTGGAGATCCGCTGGACCTGCGATCCTTCGCTGATCCAGGACGAAACCCCGGCCGAGGATGTGCTGAAATTCCCCGGCGGCTTGCTGGATTTCCTGAAGAGCGAGGTCGGCAAGGCCCAGACCGTGACGCCGCGCGATTTCTCAGGCCGCACCGAGAACAAGGACGGGACTGCAAAGGGCAAGGGGGGCGCGGTGGAATGGGCGGTCACCTGGGCGCCGTCGCGCGACGCCTTTATCCGCACCTATTGCAACACCATTCCCACACCTGCGGGCGGCACCCATGAACAGGGTTTGCGCAATGCCTTGACCAAGGCGCTGCGCGCCCATGGCGAACGGGCGAACAATCGCAAGACAGCCCTCATCACCGCCGAGGATGTGATGGACGCGGCCTGCGCGGTGCTGTCGGTCTTCATCCGCGAACCCGAGTTCCAAGGCCAGACCAAGGACAAACTCTCCAGTCCCGACGCGCAGCGTCTTGTGGAAAACGTCGTGCGCGATCACTTCGACCATTGGCTGGCGGAGAGCCCGGCGGAAGCCGACAAGCTGCTGGGTTTTGTGATCGACTGTGCCGAAGACCGGCTGAAGCGCCGCCAAGAAAAGGAAGTCAGCCGCAAGGCGGCGACCCGCAAGCTGCGGCTGCCCGGCAAGCTATCCGACTGCAGCCGGGACGAAGCCATGGGCACGGAGATTTTCCTGGTGGAAGGCGACAGCGCCGGCGGCAGCGCCAAGCAGGCGCGCGACCGCGCCACCCAGGCCATCCTGCCCCTGCGCGGCAAAATCCTGAACGTGGCTGCCGCCGCTGCGGGCAAGCTGCAACAGAATCAGGAACTCAGCGACCTGGTGCAGGCGCTGGGCTGCGGCACCGGCGCCAAATACAGCGAAGAGCAATTGCGCTATGAGCGGGTGATCGTGATGACCGACGCCGATGTCGACGGCGCCCACATCGCTTCGCTGTTGCTGACGTTTTTCTATCGCGAAATGCCGGAGCTGATCGCCGGCGGGCATCTCTATCTCGCCATGCCGCCGCTCTATCGCCTCACCCAGGGCGGCAAGACCATCTATGCCCGCGACGATGCCGACCGCGAGCGGATTCTCAAAAAAGAATTCCGCGCCGGCGCCAAGGTGGAAGTCTCTCGCTTCAAGGGCCTGGGCGAAATGATGCCGGCACAGCTCAAGGAAACCACCATGCGGCCGGGTCATCGCACCCTGTTGCAGGTTCACATTCCCAGCGGCGACATCCAGCAGACCGAGAGCCTGTTCGAGCGGCTGATGGGCAAAAAGCCGGAACTGCGCTTCCAATTTATTCAGGAGAACGCAGAATTTGCGCGGGAAGCGGTAGACGTTTGACGCCGGTCAGGAGGCATGATGGACAACCAGACCAAGGAAGCGCTGGAAGCGGCCGTGTTCCGCCGGTTGGTGGCGCACTTACGCCAACGTACCGATGTGCAGAATATCGACATGATGATCACCGCCGGTTTCTGCCGCAACTGCCTGGGCGACTGGTTTGGCGAGGCGGCGGCTGAAAAAGGCATCAGCCTCGACAAAGAACAGGCCCGCCAACAGGTCTATGGCATGCCGACCGAAGAATGGAAGGCAAAATACCAGAAAGACGCGACGCCAGAGCAGAAGGCCGCGTTTGCCGCCTCCCAAAAACACTCATAGCAACTAGCGCGCCGGTATCGCGATCTTGGCCGCCAACACGGTGCGGTCGCCGCCTTGAGATGGCACGGCATGGGACCCGCGCGCCTTGAGCAGCTTGGCACCCTCCGGCGGCAAGCCGGAGCGATAGGCCCGCAAGTCCAGCGTGACCGGCCGCGACGAACCCAGCCGCAGGATCATGCGAACGCTGCCGCAATCGGGCGTGCCGCAGACGATGGCGGTGCGCTTTTCATTTTCAAGAACCGTGACGCCGCCCACCGTGGCGGCCCGCAGCTTGGCGTCCGCCGGAACATCCAAGACCACGCCGTCACCTTCCGCCTTGAGATCCAGGGTCACGATATCGCCCAGCCGCGTTACAGAGGCCGATGGCGCGGGATATCGCGCCACGCCCGCCGGGGCGACATAGCCGGTCTCCACCATGCGCCGCGGCGCCGGCGAAAATTGCGCGGCGGCCCGCAGGCTTTGCGGCAGCCGCGGCACCGGGTCTGCCAGCCACCAGGCTTTTCCCTCGCTTTCGACATAGCGAAGATTGAGCCGCTGCGGTGCTTTTTCGCTGTAAGCGGGCTGCAGGCCTGCCGCCACGGCCAGCCCGATAGCCAGAACCAGCGACAGTACCGCCGCAAAGCCTTTGCCTTTCGCCGCCGCCAGCAAAGGCAATAGCGGCAGAAGCGCGAAAGCCGCCGTGACTGTGAACAAAGGATGCAACCGCAGACCCATGATCGCTTCGCCGCCCTGATTGAGGCCGAGCCAGATCACCACGCCGCCCAATGAAGCGGCGAACAAGGTCAGATTGTTCACACGCGCCAGCAATAACAGCGCCGCCACCAGCGCGGGAAACAGGAAATAAGGCGCCAATCCGGGCGCCCAGATAGCGCAGACGATGGAAAGACCCGCCAGCCACAGCCAGCAGGCAATGGCGCCGGCGCGTCCCGCCACCAACAGTGCCACCGCAAAGACGCCGAAGGCCAAAGACAGCCGCATCCGAACCGGATAAGCGAAAGACGGATCGGGATATCCGCAGACCCATGCCGCCAGGCCATGAAGCAGAAATCCGATGCCGATACATCCCGACAACAACAAAAGCGGCATCAGTGCGGCTGCCAGCCATGGCTTGATCGTCTGCCGCTCGCGCCGCCATCCGGCCAAAGCGATCAGCACAAAGGCGGCAATGGACAGAGGCAGCGACCAGCTTTGCGGCAGCCGCGGCAGCCAGCGCCCCAGCACATCCAGATAGATCGCATTTTCGCTTTTCAGACCGGCGAGATCGGCGTGGCTCAGCGCATCGGTCAAGCCCAGTAGATTGTCGCCATGCTGCTGCAGAGTGCGCGGATCGATATTCTCGCGGCGGTCAAGCGGCGTGTGATACTGCGCGGCATTGCCGATGAAGGCGAAGTTGTAACCGGTGATATCCGCCGCCAGAAACGGCGTCATATCGGTGTCATTGGGCAGATATTTGTAGATCTCGGCGTAGAGCGACGATGCGGCGTATCGCGGCACCGCGCCGGCATAGAGATCGATTAGCCGTGCATCGCCGGCACCGGTCTGGAACAGATAGCTGGGTCCCTGGTTCCCCCGCGCCTCCATATTGATCACCGCCCCGGTCCGGGCGCGCGCCATGGGATCGCGCAGATAGGCGGCCGCGCCCAGCAGCCCGTTCTCCTCGCCATCGGTGAACAGCGCGATGATGGGATGCCCGGACGGCAAGTTGCGCGCCTTCAAGGCGCGGATGGTTTCCAGGATGGTGGCGACACCGGACGCATCATCGCCCGCGCCCGGTCCGGCGGCGACAGAGTCGCCATGCGCCATCAGCAAAATCTCCTTGCCCTGCCCCGGCGCCACGCTTGCGATGATGTTGTTGACCGTGCCGCAGGAAATCGCGCCCCAACGGCCTTCGCCGTAACAGCTCATCTGGGTTTGCATGCGGGCGGGCACGCCCAGATCGGCCAGCTCTTTCAGAATTCGAAGCCGCACCGCCGCATTTTCCGCCGAGCCTGCCGGGTGTGGCCGCTCTTCGCCGAGAATGCGGCCTAGCACCGCATCGGCGCGGGCGGCGGAGAATTGGGTGGCGGGCGCCTCCAGGCCCAAGGCGTGCGGCTGCGACCGGCCATAAGCATTCAGCAACCAGATGCCGGCGGCCAGCGCCGCCAAGGCCCAAATCCGTCCCAAAATCGCCCTCGAGTTCCGTGAAAGCTAAGAAAATACAGGCATATCTTGCATTTTCGAGGAATATCCCTATTGTGCACTGCGATAAGAGTCGTATCGCCATCCGGGCATACGGCCATGGGCGCCACACGTCGCGCCCCTTTTCAGGAGCGTGCTACGACCAGTGTGACGAGTTCCGGCGCGGAAGCCGGATTAATCGAAGTTATTGAAAACCCTCAATCTTCGACCCAAGACACCCCGGATAATCCTGTGGTGAAAACCGGCTTTGACAGTCTGGGCCTCGCCCCGGAGGTCCTCAAGGCGGTGGCCGACAGCGGCTACACCACCCCGACCCCAATCCAGGCACAGGGCATTCCCCATGTGCTGCAGCGGCGCGATATGATCGGCATCGCCCAGACCGGCACCGGCAAAACCGCCAGCTTCACCCTGCCCATGATCGAGATGCTGTCGCGCGGCCGTTCCAAGGCCCGCATGCCGCGCGCTCTTGTGCTGGAACCGACCCGCGAACTGGCCGACCAGGTGGCGGAAAGCTTCGACCGCTACAGCAAATATTCCAAGCTCAGCCATGCGCTGTTGATCGGCGGCGTCTCGATGGACGATCAGGTCAAGAAGCTGGATCGCGGCGTGGACGTGCTGATCGCCACCCCGGGCCGGCTGATGGACCATTTCGAGCGCGGCCGCATCCTGCTTTCACAGGTCAACATCCTGGTAATCGACGAAGCCGACCGCATGCTGGATATGGGCTTCATTCCCGACGTGGAAAAGATCTGCAAGCTCCTGCCCTTCACCCGCCAGACGCTGTTCTATTCCGCCACCATGCCGCCGGAAATCCAGCGCCTGACCGACCAGTTCCTCCACAATCCGGTGCGCATCGAAGTCTCGCGCCCCGCCACCACCGCCACCAACATCACCCAGGAACTGGTGGAAATCCCCGCCAATGACTGGGCCAAGCGCGAGGCGCTGCGCCGCCTGATCCGGGAAGTGGAACCCACCCTCAACAACGCCATCGTCTTCTGCAACCGCAAGCGCGACGTCGATGTGGTGGCCAAGAGCCTGGCCAAGCATGGCTTCGACGCAGCCCCGATCCATGGCGATCTGGACCAGTCGCTGCGGATGAAGACGCTGGAGAAATTCCGTTCCGGCGAATTGAAGATCCTGGTGGCGTCGGACGTGGCGGCGCGCGGGTTGGATGTACCCAGCGTCAGCCATGTGTTCAATTTCGATGTGCCGATCCATGCCGACGATTATGTCCACCGCATCGGCCGCACCGGGCGCGCCGGGCGCAGCGGCGCCGCCTATATGCTGGCCTCGCATCGTGACGGCAAATATATCGAGGCGATTGAAAAGATCACCGGACAGAAACTGGCGCGGCGCGAGATGATGGACATCGAGGTGCGCGAGGAAAGCCGTCCGCGCCGCGATGACCGTGGCGCCAAGGGTGGGCGCGGCCGGGATCGCGGCCGTGGCCGCGATGGCAAGCATCACGACCGCCGTCCGCCGGGCGGAAAATTCCACGATCAGGTCGCCAGCATGGAACCTGTGGAGGCCAGCGCGACCCCGGCGGCGGTCCAGACCGCGGCCCCGGTCCAAGAAGCGCGTCCGGATGCCCAGAAGCCGAGCCATCAGAGCAAGCGGCACCAAGACAAGCCGCGTGAAGATCGGCCGCGGGAGGCCCATCACGGCCGGCATGAAAAACGGCCCCACCCGGAAAAGCGCGGCAGTCAGCGGCAACATAACGAGCAGGCCGCCCGCAGCGAGGCCGTGGACAAGAGCGATTTGCCGGCCTTCCTGTTCCGCCCCGTGCCGGTGAAAAAGCCCGATCCGCAATAGAGAAGGTTCGCGGGGCCTGCTAGCCCAGGCCATAACCTAAGTGGCTGTAAAACCGGCAAGAAATTGCCGTGCATTTTTAAATTTCACGCTTGAAAAGCGGCGCTACTTAACGCTTTTTATACATCAAGGCATGCAAACTCAGTCTCAGCGGGATGTAACCTGACGGGGATGGTGTTCGTGTTCGGTCATAACCGAGAGCAGAATATTGCCAAAACGGCGCTCGCGCTGATGGCCGAGGTTGGCGTCGCCGCAATTCCCGACAATTTCGAACTCTTCTATGCCTACACTTCGGGTGAGAACCCGGCTTTGACTCAGGTGATGGCGGCCTTCATCAAGACCAAGAAGCCTTTCACCCCCGAGGTTCTCACCGACCTGCGCCTGCGTTGCCTGTCGGGCGCGCGCACCGCCATGGCGATGGAATCGGTGGGCGGCAATATCGAGACCCTGATCGCCGACATGCTGGGCAAGCTGGAAAGCTCGGCCCGCCACACCGCCGATTATAAGGACACGCTGTCCGCCGCCACCGGCGAACTGGGCGGCGAGCGCAGCCCCGCCGATGTGCGAAAACTGGTGGACGGCCTGATCTCCGCCACTCGCGCCATGGAACACCGCGCCAAGAGCCTGGAAAGCGAATTGCAGGCCTCCTCGCAACAGGTCACTGAGTTGCGCAGCAAGCTGGCGGATGTGCGCAAGGAAAGCCTGACCGATCCATTGACCAACATCGCCAACCGCAAGGCATTCGACGAAGCGGCGCGTTCGGCGATCGCCGCGGCCGCCAATGAGGGCGAGGAAACCTCGGTCTTGTTGTGCGACATCGACCATTTCAAGAATTTCAACGACACGTGGGGCCATCAGACCGGCGACCAGGTTCTGCGCCTTGTCGCGGCTTGCCTGTCGGAGAACGTCAAGGGCCGCGACACCGCGGCGCGTTATGGCGGCGAGGAATTCGCCGTGCTGTTGCGCGGCACCAGCCTGGAAGCGGCCACCAGGGTTGCCAACCAGATCCGGACCGCCGTCGAGACCAAGAAGCTGGTGAAAAAGTCCACCGGCGACGTGCTGGGCACCATCACCATTTCCATTGGCGTCTCCCAAATCGGGCCCGGAGAGGCCATCGATGAGGTTCTGCGCCGCGCCGATGCCTGCCTCTATGGCGCCAAGCACAATGGCCGCAATCTGGTGATCAACCAGAAAGACCCGCGCATGGCCGCCCTCGAAACCAGCGCGGCCTAAACCCACTCTTGTCATGCCCGCGAAAGCGGGCATCCAACTAAACGTCTGACAAAGTTGGATTCCCGCTGGAGTTTATACTCCGGCCGCGCTTTGCGCGGATCGGGGTGCGGGAATGACGGCAAGAACTGTAGAAAGTATAGACAGGATACGGAGCGGGCGAATCCGCGCTATGCTGCTTGCCGGTTCGATAGAGGGTTTCGTGCGCCAGACATTCGATTTCGTCACACTGACAACCGAAGATAAGGTCGCGACGCTGACCTTGAACCGGCCCGACACGATCAATGCCCTGTCCGCTTCCATGATGGCCGGGCTGAATGCGGGTTTGGATGCGGTTGAATCCGGCGGCTTTCGCGCCCTAATCCTGACCGGCGGCGGCCGCGGCTTCTGTTCCGGCGCCGATATGAAGGAATTGCCCGGCTACAAAAGCGAAGGCGCGGGTCTGGTTCTGGAGCGCGTCTTTCACCCTGTCTTCCGCCGGCTGCGCGATCTTGACATGCCCATCGTGACGGCGGTGAACGGCCCGGCGGTGGGGATCGGCATGAGCCTGGCTTTGATGGGCGATCTGATCGTTGCGGGCGCTAGCGCCTATTTCCTGCTCTCTTTCTCGCGCATCGGGCTGGTACCGGATGGTGGGATTACCTGGACCTTGCCGCGCCGGATCGGCCTGGCGCGGGCACGCGAGCTGGCGCTGTTGGCGGACCCGCTACCGGCCGAGAAGGCGCTGGAATGGGGTCTGATCAACCAGGTGGTGGAAGACGCGCGATTGATGGACGAAGCCAGGACGCTGGCGGGGCGCCTGGCGCAAGGCCCCGCCGCTCTGCCCCCGACCCGAAAATTGTTCTGGGACCGCGAAAGTCACGAAGCACAATTGGCGCGCGAAGCCCAGGCCCAGCAACAAGCGGGCATGACGGCGGATTTCGTGGAAGGCCTGGCGGCGTTTCAGGAAAAGTGCGAGCCGAGATTTGGCGGTAAATAGCCCCTCTGTCATCCCCGGCTGAGCGCCGCAACGCGGCGCGAGGGGAAGGGGAGCCAGGCCTCTACACCGTCACGGTGACACGCACCTGGCTTCCCTTCCCCTCGCGAAGCTAGCGCCTCGCTCGGCCGGGAATGACAGCGAGCTTAGGACCACTTCGAGCGCCGAACGTCCCGAGCTTAGGCGAGCGACAGGGAGGCCTAGCGCGATTTCTTGCGCGCCTTGGGAGCAAGTGCGGCGGCCTGCGCTTTTCGCGCCCAGGCCGCAAATTCCTCCGGATCATCCAGCAACCGCTCCGGCACGGCATAATAAGATGTGGCGGTGATCTTCTTGCCGCGCCGAAAGGTGAAAGGCTTGCAGCCTTCAGCCAGATAGTCGGCGCGGTTGCTGTCCGTGGTTTTCAGATAGAGCCGGTCGTCCACCACCAGCCCGATGATCTGCTCGCCCGCATAAATGCCTTCGCCGCCGAACATGCGGCGAACAGTAATGCGGCCGAAATACTGAAACAGATCGTCGAAGCGGGAAGTATCCCGCTTCATCCTTCCGCAGGCGTGATCTGCACACTCTCCCCGCAGCCACAGGCCGAAGTCTGGTTGGGGTTGTTGAAGACAAACCGCGCGCCCAGCTTTTCCTGGACGAAATCCAGTTCGGTGCCGATCAGAAACAGAATCGCCTTGGGGTCGATGAAGATCTTGACGCCCTTGTCTTCCATGACCTCTTCGAAAGGCTTGCTGTCCTCGGCATAGGCCATGGTGTAGCTCATGCCGGCGCAGCCGCCATTGGTCACTCCCACCCGCAGGCCGAGATACTTCCCGTCCGCCTTCGCCATGATGTCCTGCAGGCGCGCGGCGGCGGCCTCGGTCAGTTTGACCGGCTTGGGGCGTTCTCTGCGCTTTCTTGTCTGCGTGTCCATCAGAACATATTCAATTCGAGTTTGGCTTCTTCGCTCATGCGTTCCGGCGTCCAGGGCGGATCGAAGGTCATGTTGACCGTGACTTCGCCGATTCCGTCCACCAATTGCAGGGCCGCCTTGACCATGCCCGGCATTTCGCCGGCCACCGGGCAATTGGGGGCGGTCAAAGTCATGTCCACCGTGACGTCCTTGTTGTCGGCGACGTCCACCTTATAGATAAGACCGAGTTCATAGATATCAACCGGGATCTCCGGGTCGTAGACGGTCTTCAGCGCCGCCACCAGCAGGCGCGTAAAGTCGTCCAGTTCCTGCTGACTTAAGGCAGAGGTTTGGGGGGCCGAAGTGGCAGCGGTGTCGTTCATGTCGCGCCCTCCTCCACCGCATTTCTATAGGTATGCCAGGCCAGGGTGGCGCATTTCACCCGCATGGGGAATTCCGAAATACCGCCCATCACTTCCAGCCGCTCGCGATCGTCTTCCGGCAGGTCGCTGGCGTCTTCGCCCTTCACCAGATGCAGGAAGCCGCGCATCAGCCGGTCGGCTTCCCGGGCCGTGCGGCCCTTGAGCATGTCGGTCATCATCGAAGCCGAGGCCTGGCTGATGGCGCAACCCTTGCCTTCAAACCTGATGTCGGCGACGCGATTGTCCTGGCCCAGCTTGAGATAGACCGTCACCCGGTCGCCGCACAGCGGATTATAGCCTTCCGCCTTGTGGCTGGCGCCTTCCAGCGCGCCGTAATGACGCGGATGACGCGAATGGTCGAGAATGACCTCCTGATACAGTTCGCGAAGTGCATTGTCCGTCATGCCAAACTCATCACGTCAGTATCCCGCGCGCCTTGGAAAGGCCCGCAATCAACGCATCCACATCGGCGCGCGTGTTGTACAAGGCAAAACTCGCCCGGCTGGTGGAGGCGACGCCAAAACGCTCCATCAACACCTGGGCGCAGTGATGTCCGGCACGGACCGCCACGCCTTCCCGGTCCAATATGGTGGCCAGATCGTGGGCATGCATCCCCTCGGCCTCGAAGGACAGGATTGCGCCCTTGCCGGGAGCATCGCCAATCACCCGTAGCCAGTTGAATTGTTTCACCTGTTCGCGGGCGTAAGTGAGAAGGTCATGTTCATGCGCCGCCACCGCTTTGCGGTCCAGCGCCATCAGATAATCCAGCGCCGTGGCCAGGCCCACCGTCTCGATGATCGGCGGGGTTCCCGCCTCGAAGCGGGCCGGCGGATCGGCATAGGTGATGCGGTCCTTCATCACGTCCCGGATCATCTCGCCGCCGCCATTAAAGGGCCGCATGGCTTTGAGATGCGCGCGCTTGGCATAGAGCGCGCCGATGCCGGTGGGGCCGTACAGCTTATGGCCGGTGATGGCATAGAAATCGATGTCCAGCGCCTGGACATCCACCACTTCATGCACCGCGCCCTGGCAACCGTCGGCCAGCACCGCCACACCCTTGGCATGGGCGCGGGAGACGATATCCTTCAAGGACGTGATGGTGCCCAGCACATTGGACATATGGGTGACGGCGACCAGCTTGGTCTTGCCATTGATGGCGGCATCCAGCGCCTCGATATCCAGGCTGCCATCGTCCCGCACATCCACCCAGCGCAGCACCGCGCCATGACGTTCACGCAGGAAATGCCAGGGCACGATGTTGGAATGATGTTCCATCACCGTCAGCACGATCTCGTCGCCCGGCTGGATCAGCGGTGCCAGGTAAGAATAGGAAACCAGATTGATCGCCTCGGTGCCGCCCTTGGTGAAGACGATCTCGTCCTCGCGGCTCGCACCCAGGAATTTCTGCACCGTGCGCCGCGCCGCTTCATAGCGGTCAGTGGCGGCGGCGGAGAGAAAATGCACCCCGCGATGGACATTGGCATACTCGCTTTGGGCGAAGGTGCGCATCGCGTCCAGCACGACGCGCGGTTTCTGGGCGCTGGCGCCGCTATCCAGATAGACCAACGGCTTGCCATAGACCTGACGCGACAATATTTCGAAATCGGCGCGGGCCTTTTCCGCGTCAAAAGAGGCTGCGATTTTTCCGGGCGCGTTCATGCGATCGCCCTCAGCGCCGTCAATAGCTCGGTGCGCACCAATTCGCGCAGGTCCGCATGGCCAATTTCGGCCACCGCGTCTTCCAGAAAGGCTTGCAGCAACAAGCCGCGCGCCTGGCTTTCCGGAATGCCGCGCGCCCGCAGATAAAACAGCGATTCCGCATCCAGGTCGCCCACCGCCGCGCCATGGGCGCATTTGACATCGTCGGCGAAGATTTCCAGCTCCGGCTTGAGGTCGGCCTCGGCCGCGTCGCCCAACAGCAGCGCCTTGGCGCTCTGGTTGCTGTCGCTGCCGTCGGCGCCCTTGGCCACCGTCACCTTGCCCTGATAGACGGCGCGCGCACTCCCGGACGCGACATGCTTGAACAATTGGGTGCTGTTGGTGTTGCCCACCCGGTGGATCACATGTGTCGTGACATCGCTATGGGCATGTGCGTCCAATACCGCGACACCGGAGAGATGCGCCTGCGCCCCCTCGCCTTCCAGCGCGATCTCCAACTCCATGCGCGACAGCTTGCTGCCGAAGCCGGCGAAATGGGCGCGATAACGCGCCCGCGCCGCCAGATGCACCGAGGCTTCTTCCACCAACACGGCCTCGCCGTCCTCGGGCGAAATCCGCACATGTTCCAGGCTCGCGCCTTCGCCCAACACAATCTCAAATCCGACATTGCGGAAATCGGCGATGCCCACGCCTTCCACCAGGGTCAGCGCAGCGCCCGCTTCCAGCACCAGCAAACCGCGAACATGGCCGGGGCCGGAGAAATCCAGCTTCAGCACATCGGCGATTTGTGTCCCTTTGGGGACTCGGAACGCCACGCCGCCCGCCGACAGCGCCAGGGAAGCGGCGCGCATCACATTCTGGGTCGGACGGGCAAAATGGTTCATCACCCAAGCGGGCGGATCGGGCTGGGCAAGATCGAACATCTCCACCCCGCTGGGCAGGTTGCCCACCAGCCACCCGGCCGTCACCGCGCCCAGGCCTTTTTCGCCCAGCGCCGATTTGAGGTCGGTATATTTCCATTCCTCGATCCGGCGATGCGGCAGGCCGTGGCCATGCACCACGGCGGCAGCCTCAGCCTTGCGATCGAGGTTCAGTGCCAGCGTCATGCCGGCTCCTTCACAATATGCTCATAGCCCTTGGCTTCCAGCTCCAGCGCCAGTTCCTTGCCGCCTTCCGCCACAATGCGGCCCTTGGCCAGCACATGAATGCGGTCGGGCACGATGTAATCCAGCAGGCGCTGATAATGGGTGATTACCAGCATGGCGCGCGACGGATCGCGCAGGGCATTCACCCCTTCCGCCACCAGACGCAAGGCATCGATGTCCAATCCGGAATCGGTTTCGTCCAGAATCGCCAACTGGGGTTCGAAGATCGCCATCTGCAGGATTTCGAGGCGCTTTTTCTCGCCGCCGGAAAAACCGACATTCAAGGCGCGCTTGAGCATCTCTTCCGACACATTCAGCGTCTTAGCCTTGGCCCGCACCAGCTTGAGCACGCCAACCGCGTCGATGTCGCTTTCGCCCCGCGCCCGGCGCTGGGAATTCAGCGCGGTCTTGAGGAAGGTCATGGTGGTGACGCCCGGGATTTCCACCGGATACTGCATCGCCAGGAACACGCCCTTGGCGGCGCGCTGTTCCGGCGCCAGCGCCGCCAGGTCTTCGCCGTTATAGAGAATACTGCCTTGGGTGATGTCATAGCCGGCGCGGCCCGCCAGGACATAAGACAGCGTGGACTTGCCCGAACCGTTGGGCCCCATGATGGCATGCACTTCGCCGGCACCGATTGTCAGGCTCAGGCCTTTGAGGATTTCCTTGCCGTCAACCGCGACATGAAGGTTCTTGATCTCGAGCATGACTAACCTACTGAGCCTTCCAAAGAAATACCGACCAGCTTCTGCGCCTCGACCGCGAATTCCATCGGCAGCTGCTGCAACACTTCCCGGCAAAAGCCATTGACGATCAAGGACACCGCCTCGTCCTGCGGGATGCCGCGCGCCAAACAATAGAACAGCTGATCCTCGGCGATCTTGGAGGTGGTCGCCTCATGCTCGATGCGCGCGCTTTTGTTGCGGCTTTCGATATAAGGCACGGTATGGGCGCCGCACTCGCCGCCGATCAACAGCGAGTCGCACTGGGTATAATTGCGCGCATTCTTGGCCTTGCCATAGACGCTGACCAAGCCGCGATAGGTGTTCTGCGCCTTGCCCGCCGAAATACCCTTGGAAATGATCCGCGAACGGGTATTGGCGCCCAGATGGATCATCTTGGTGCCGGTATCGGCCTGCTGATAGTGATTGGCGATGGCAATGGAATAGAACTCGCCCACGCTACTCTCGCCGCGCAGGATGCAGCTGGGATATTTCCAGGTGATGGCCGAGCCGGTTTCCACTTGCGTCCAGCTGATCTTGGACTTCTTGCCCCGGCAATCGCCGCGCTTGGTGACGAAGTTAAAGATGCCGCCCAAGCCGTTTTCGTCGCCCGGATACCAGTTCTGCACCGTGGAATATTTGATCTCGGCATCGTCCAGCGCCACCAGCTCGACCACCGCGGCATGCAGCTGGTTCTCGTCGCGCTTGGGCGCGGTGCAGCCTTCCAAGTAACTGACATAGCTACCTTCGTCGGCAATGATCAGCGTGCGCTCGAACTGGCCGGTCTCGCTGGCATTGATGCGGAAATAGGTACTGAGCTCCATCGGGCAGCGCACGCCCTTGGGGACATAGACAAAGGTGCCGTCCGAGAACACCGCCGCGTTCAGGGTGGCGAAGAAATTGTCGGTCACCGGCACCACGCTGCCCAGATACCGTTTCACCAGATCGGGGTAATCGCGGATCGCCTCGCTGATCGGGCAGAAGATCACCCCCGCCTCGTTGAGCTTTTCCTTGAAGGTGGTGGCGACCGAAACGCTGTCGAACACCGCATCCACCGCCACCCCGGCCAGCGCCATCTGCTCATGCAGCGGAATGCCCAGCTTCTTGTAGGTCTCCAGCAGCTTGGGATCGACTTCGTCCAAGGACTGTTTCTTGGGCGTGTTCTTGGGCGCGGCGTAGTAATAAGCGTTTTGATAGTCGATCTTGGGATAGTGCACCCGCGCCCATTTGGGCTCGGTCATCGCCTGCCAGCGGCGGAACGCGCCCAGTCGCCATTCCAGCATCCATGCCGGCTCGCCTTTTTTGGCCGAGATATAACGCACCGTATCTTCCGACAGCCCCTTGGGGGCGCGCTCCATCTCGATATCGGTGACAAAGCCGTATTTGTACTTCTCGCCCAGTTCGGCGACCTGGCTCTTGGTTTCGGCAGCGATGCTCATGCGGCCACCTTTGCTTTTGTCCGTTCGCGCAGCTTACGCAGCGACTCAATCGCCGCGTTGACATCATCCATGGTGGAGGACCAGCCGAAGCTGGCACGCAGCGCGCAAGAAGCGAGCTTTTCGTCCACGCCCATGGCGGTGAGCACATGACTGACCGCGACCTTGCCGGACGAGCAAGTCGAACCCGAACTCAGCATCACGCCGTCCAGATCAAGCCCGATCAACGCGGTTTCAGCTGTCAACCCCGGGATGGCGAAAGCCGAAGTGCTGCACAACCGCCCCACCTTGGCGCCGAAGAAAACCGCTTCCGGCGCCGCCGTCTTCAGCGCGGCCTCGAAATGATCGCGCAGATGGGCCATGCGGGCGCGCTCGCCCGCGCCATCTTCCAGGGCGTGCGCCGCCGCGCCAAAACCGGCAATGCCGGACAGATTCTCGGTTCCCGCCCGCAATCCCTTCTGCTGGCCTCCGCCCGCCAGTTGCGGCGCCAAAGGCATCCCATTGCGCACCAGCAACGCACCCACGCCTTGCGGGCCGCCGATCTTGTGCGCCGACAAGGTCATATAATCGCAGTGCGAAAAATCGATTGCCGTCTTGCCGGCCGCGGGCACCGCATCCACCAGCAGCAGGGCGCCCGCTTCACGCGCCAGCTCGGAGACTTGGGCGATGGGCTGAACCGTTCCGGTCTCATTGTTGGCCGCCATCACCGCCACCAAGGCGCGGCCCTTGCCTTCGCGCAGCGCCACGCGCAGCGCCTCTAAATCGATCACGCCGTCCGCCGTCACCGGCAAACGCGCCACCCGCACCCAGGGGAACCGTTCGGCCAGCCGGTCGGCCGTGGCCAACACCGAGGAATGTTCGATGGCGCTGACGAAGATGCGGGTGATGCGAGATGACTCGCCTTCCAGCGAACCTTCCACCGCGCCGAACAGCGCCAGATTGTTGGATTCGGTGGCGCCGCTGGTGAAGATCACCGCATCGGCCGCCGCACCGGCCAGCGCGGCGACGCGGGCGCGGGCTTCTTCCGCGATGGCGCACGCGGCTCGGCCATTGGCGTGAACCGAAGACGGATTGCCGCTCACCGCCAAGGCGTGGGTTACCGCCGAGAGGCACTCGGGGCGCAGCGGCGAAGTGGCATTGTGATCCAGATAATGCATTTCTATGTGCTCAGGCGGCCGCGGTCTCGCTCAGGGGCGCCGCATTGATATCGTTGCAGGGCTTGGAACGGCCCAGCACCCGGCGCTCCACCACATCGGCCAGCGACACCGATGACAAGAAGACGTGAATCTGCTGGCCGAGTTCTTCCCACAAATCATGGGTGACGCAACGCGCCCCGGTCTTGGTGCAGCCCTTGGTGCTGCCGGTCTTGCAACGGGTGGCGGCGATGGGCTCGTCCACCGCCAGGATAATGTCGGCAATGCGCAGCTCACCGCTGGACCGCGACAGGCGATAGCCGCCGCCGGGGCCACGCACGCTGGTCACCAGCCCGCCGCGCCGCAGCTTGGCGAAAAGCTGTTCCAGATAGGAGAGCGAAATGTCCTGGCGGGCGGCGATATCGGCCAGCGCCACGGGGCGGGGTTCGCCCGGCATTTGGGCATTTGTGGCATTCCCGGCCAGATCGGCCATTGCCATCACCGCATAACGTCCCTTGGTGCTCAGCCGCATATCAGGTTCCCTTTGGTAAAGAGGCGTTTTTCCTTGCTTTTCGACCCCCCTCCCGGTGTAGAGAGAGCGCCAAGCCAGAAGGCACGCCTGATGGCCCGGGATATAGAGTTCCTGAGTAGTTTGGTCAAGTATTCGCGGTCTTTTGGTTGGCTATCATATAAGCATATGAAATAACAGTGTTTTTAAAGGGGCCAACACCCCGGAAAAACCGAGTTTTTTGCTTATAGAATAGCCTTTGGGGAATTCATGCCTGACATCATTCTGCCCGGCTCGGCGGGGCGTATCGAAGCGCGTTACCAGCGGCAGAAAAATCCCGGCGCGCCCATGGCGCTGGTGCTGCATCCCCACCCCCAATTCGGGGGCACCATGAACAATCCCCTGGTCTATGACCTCTTCCACATGTTCCACGGGTTGGGCTGCACCACCGTGCGCTTCAACTTCCGCGGCGTCGGCCGCAGTCAGGGCAGTTTCGACAATGGCGCGGGCGAGCTGTCCGATGCCGCCGCCGTGCTGGACTGGATGAACACGCTCTATCCCAATCCTTCCAATGTCTGGGTTTGCGGCATCAGCTTCGGCGCCTGGATCGGCATGCAGCTTCTGATGCGCCGTCCGGAGATCACCGGCTTTGTCTCCATCGCCCCGCCCGCCAGCATGTACGACTTCGCCTTCCTGGCGCCCTGCCCGGCCAGCGGCCTGATCGTGCACGGCACCCGCGACAATGTGGTGCCCGAACCGGATGTGCAGAAGCTGGTGGACCGCCTCACCGCCCAGAAGGGCATCAAGATCACCTACAACAAGATCGACGGCGCCAATCACTTCTTCGACAAACACGAAGCCGATGTGGTGGAGACGGTGAAGGAATATGTCTCCAATATGATGTCGAAGCCTCGCGAGGGTCGTTAAAGCTTCTTGAAAAAGAAGGTCGCGCCGTGCAGTCCGTTGCCGTCGGGATTGATGGCATAATCCGCCACTTCCCCGACCCTCTGCCATCCCATGCGTGCATAGAGCCGCTCACCGGCTGCGCCTGTCCGCGTGTCGAGGGTGAGCAGCGTCCGCCCGATACGCCGGGCTTCCTCTTCTACCGCGGTAAGCAACGCCGCACCGATGCCCTGCCGACGGGCAGAACTCAAAACCAGCATCTTGGCGACATCGGCGCGGAAGCGCTGATTTTCCTGCGGCGCCAGGATAAGCTGCACGGTACCGATCATCTGGCCGCCGGACTCTGCTGCAAGGATCAGTCTTTCCCCGGCATCGTGACTGGCCAATGCGCCATCCCACCATGCGTCCGCCTTGGCCTGTGTCATAGGCCAGACAAAATTCACCGCGCCGCCGCTTTGCACGGAATCCACTAGCAGATCGGCCAGTTCAGCGCGGCGGGCGCGCGCCTCTTGGGGAGACAGAAGGCGAACCGCGATCATGGCCGCCCTTTCAGATGCAATTGCCCGCCAATCATTGGTTCTTTCACACCCGTGGTGGTCGGCAGCGACAGCGGCAATCCGATTTTCGAGCGCGCCGCCAGATAGGCGAAGCCCTGGGCTTCCAACGCATCGCCGTCCCAGCCCACATTTTCGGCGCTCAGGACAGATGCATTCACCTGGGCGCGCAACTGTTCCATCAGAAATTTGTTGTGGCGGCCGCCGCCGCTAACAATCCAGGTCTGGCCCGGAGCCGGAAAATGATCCGCCGCCTTGGCGATGGCAGCGGCCGTAAAGGCCGCCAGGGTCGCGGCGCCATCGGCGGGCGAAAGCGCATCCACCGCCGCCATCCCGAAATCCATGCGGTCCAGGGATTTGGGCGGCAGCCGGGCGAAATAGGCATTCATCATCATCCGGTCCAGCACCGCGTCATCGACGATGCCGCTGCGCGCCAATGCGCCGCCCTCATCCACCGGCTTGCCGGTATGGCGCTGCATCCAGTCGTCGATCGGCGCGTTGCCGGGACCGGTGTCGAAGGCCAGAACCTCGTCACCATTTATATAGGTGACCTGGGCCACGCCGCCGATATTCACTACAATAAGGGGTTCTGCCAGCCCCGACTTACGGGCCACCGCCGCATGATAGAGCGGCATCAAGGGCGCGCCCTGCCCGCCCGCCGCGACATCGGCGCTGCGGAAATCATTGATCACATCGATGCCGGTCAGATGCGCCAAGTGCCCGCCATCGCCGATCTGCCAGGTCCAATGCTGGCCGGGCCGGTGCAGGATGGTCTGACCGTGAAAGCCGATCAGCGAGACATCGCCGGGGCCCAATCCAGTCTTTTGCAGCAGCGCCTTGACCGCCTCGGCATGGGCCTGGGTCAAGACCCGTTCGGCCTCGCGGATGGACGCCGGGACGGGCTGGTTCCGGGCGGCATCGCGCGCGGCATCCAGCGCGGCACGTAGCAAGGCGCGGGTCTGGCCGTCATAGGGCATGGTCAGACTGGGACCGGGCGCCACCCTCGCCTCGCCATCGGTATCCAGCAGGGCGGCATCGATCCCGTCCAGCGAGGTGCCGCTCATCAGGCCGATGACTTTCAGCCCCACTTCATATTTAGAAAAGTCCGTCATTTGTGCTATTCCCGCGTCCCTCACCCTTCGACAAGCTCAGGGTGAGGACGAGTCTTAACATCCTCATGCTGAGCCTGTCGAAGCATGAGAGCACGAGTATCGCCATGCCCGCCGCGCCGCCCTTTCAATCCGAATTCTTGCGCACATTCGTGGCGCGCGGGGCCTATTACGACTGTTCGGGGCCCAGCGAACTGGATGCGCTGTTCAGAAACGAGCGCGTCACCGCCTATATCGGCTTCGACTGTACCGCAAAGTCGATGCATATCGGCAATCTGGTGCAGCTGATGACCCTGCGCCGGCTGCAGCAGGCCGGCCACCGTCCCATCCTGCTGATGGGCGGCGGCACCACCAAGGCGGGCGATCCCTCCGGCAAGGATGAAACGCGGCTGATCCTGTCGCCCGAACAAATCGATGAGAACAAGCGCAGCATGCTGAGCGGCGTGCGGCATTTGCTCAAATTCGGCGACGGTCCGTCGGACGCGATCATGGTCGACAATGCCGACTGGCTGGACCGCTGGGAATATATCCCCTTCCTGCGCGAGGTCGGCCGGCATTTCTCGGTCAACCGGATGCTGACCATGGACAGCGTCAAACTCCGGCTGGATCGCGACCAGCCCATGTCCTTCCTGGAATTCAACTATTCCATCATGCAAGCCTATGATTTCGTCGAACTCAACAAGCGCTATGGCTGCCGCCTGCAATCGTCCGGCTCGGATCAGTGGGGCAATGTGGTGTCCGGCATCGAGCTCGGCCGCCGCATGGGCTCCCCACAACTGTTCGGCCTGACCACGCCGCTGATCACCACCAGTTCCGGCGCCAAAATGGGCAAGACGGCGGCGGGCGCGGTGTGGCTGAACAAGGAGATGCTGAGCGTCTATGACTATTGGCAGTTCTGGCGCAACACCGAGGACGGCGATGTCGGCCGCTTCCTGCGCCTGTTCACCGACCTGCCGCTGGAGGAGATCGCGCGCCTGGAAAAGCTCCAGGGCGCGGAGCTGAACGACGCCAAAAAGGCTTTGGCGGATGCGGCAACAGCAATCCTGCATGGCACAGAGGCTGCAAATAAAGTACGCCAGACAGCTGAAGCCGCATTCGAACACGGGACAACTTCCGCCGATCTACCAACTTTCGTTATGGATTGGTCGGCGGCTAAACGTGCCGGAGAACAGAATTGGACACAGAGGCGTGCCGAAGCAATCCTCATAGCCTCAGGCTTTGCCACCACCTTGTCAGATGCGCGACGGAAAATTACCTTGGATAAGGCCGTTCGAATCAATGACAAACAAATCGATGACCCGGGCCAATGGTTTGATATTACTGATGTAGATCCGCAAACCGGCGCCTTCAAAGTTCAATTTGGAAAAAAGAAAATTGCCCTGGTAAAGCCAGTTTGAGGCTGCGGCCCTCGCTTACGCTCGGGCGTTCGTCGCTCGAAATGGTCCACCGGACCATTTCGTTCGCCTTCGGCGAACCGCTCCTCACGGCGGCGGGACTGGCGGCGTCAAATTCCGAAGCCCGCAAACTTATCGCCAACAATGGGCTGAAGCTCAATGACGCAACAGTTAGCGATCCACGTCTGACAGTGGATGCTTCGGCGCTTAACAGCGATGGCGTGCTGAAACTTTCCAGCGGTAAGAAAAAGCACGTTCTAGTGAAACCCCAATAGCTTGCTATTGCGCCGGCGGTTTCGGCGCGGGCTCTTGCGCTTGGGCCTGCGGCTTCCGCGCGGGTTCTTGCGGTTGCGCCTTCGGCGCCGGCGCGTTCGGAGCGTCACCGCGAGGCGGAGCGACCATATTAGACGGCGCATCCCGCCCCGTCGGGATATGGCCTTCGAAAATCCGCCGCAAAATGCCGGGCGTCAACATCGACAAGGGATTGGTGCTGATATTGGGCTGGTCGGCATTGCCGGTCATGGAATAGGTCACGCCGAAAATTCCCTCGCCCTTCTTGGACGCCAACAGATCACCCAGAAGCGGAATATTGCTCAGCACCGAATTCAATCCATAGGCGGGAACCAGGGTGCCCTTGAGCGCCAGGCTGTTGTGCGGCCGGTCGATATAACCGTCGGCGCTGGCGCCGATCCCGCGCCCCACGGCACGCGAACCGTTGACGCTGATGACATTATTCTTGGAGCTGAACGGCATGTTCCATTCCTCCATGCCGATGCCGTCGCTGCCCATCAGATCGCCGAAGCCGGTCAGGCTCGCCGCCGAGAACAGGCGGCTGATCAGGGATTGGTTGACCATCTGGAAATTCTTGATCGTCAGCATGCCGGTGAAATCGGGAGCCGTGCCGCCGGGGGCGGTCACATCGCCTGCCTGACCCGGCAAATTCACCGTCGCGGACAGCTCGCCGCCGCGCATGCTCTCAAAGGCGAAAACGCCACGCGCCAACATGCCCGCATCGCTGCTGGTCAATGTCACCTTGCGCCCGGTGGGACCGGCCTCCAGATTGGCCGCGATCGGCGTGCTCTTGGCGCCCATGGTGACATTGCCGCTCAGCGCCAGCGCCGAGGGCCGGTTGCCAATGCCCGCCAGATCGAAAGAGAAGGGCATGATGGAAACGCCGGCGCGCATCGCCAGCCGGTCCAGCTTGGCGCTGATATGAAACTTTCCGGTGGGCGTGTCGTCCGGCGGCGGACCGGCGGCACCGCCCGGCTGCTCGTTGGAGCCGGTGCGCCCGATCTTGGAGCCATCCATCGAACGGCCGCGCACCAGATACTCGTCGCCATTGCTGCCGCGCGAGAACATAAAAGACAGATCGTTGAGCGGCCCCATGCGGACCGAGGGGAAATTCAGCACCTTGAGTTCGCCATTGCGGTCGTAATCGGCGGTGCCGTTCAAATTCAGCACCGGACCGCTGATGCGGATGGTTTGATCCTGCACCACATTGCCGGCCGCGAAATTGACGCCAATGCGTCCCGAGGCAGGCTGGCCGGGCGTCTTCTCCAGATTGACGATGGGCACCGACAGGGTGGCGGGGGTGAAATCCACCGAGACGTCCGCACGCCTTAAGCTGCCGCGATGACCGGTAATATCGGCGCTGATCGGAACCGTGCCGCGCAGATAGCGCATCAGCCCGATATTGAGCGCCAGCCGGCCGCCCTCGGTCATCGGGCCCTTGACCGTGAGCCGGGTGGTGATGTCGTCCTTGGTGCGGAAATCCTCGGTCCAATCCACATTCAACCGCGCATCCGCCAGATTGACCATCCCGCTCTGATGCAAATGGCTGTTGTCGATTTCGAAATTCACCGCGCCCTCGGTCAACCGCGTCTTGCCGCCCAGGGTGACGGCAAAATCGTTCACCGCCGCCTTCACCGAAATACCGACATCATCCACCGGCAGATCGGCCAGCATGGGCACGCTGAACATCAGATCGGCGCTGGCGCGCCCGCCGGTGGTCTTGGGATCGATGCCGAACTTGGTGGGATAGTTCAGCGGCTTCATGTCGATCAGGGTCATCACATCGGACATGGCGCCTTCGATATGCACGCCGAACCGGCCGGCGGTTCCTCTTTGGTGCAGGTTTGGAATCAAGGCGGTGCCGCGGCTGGCGCTTAGCGGACCGATACGTCCGCTGGTGAAACTGGCTTTGAACGTGTCGCCGGTCAGGACGGCATCCCCGGTCACGCCGGTGGCCCGGGTCAACCCTCTGACATAATTGCCTTCGATGTCCTTCATCGCGAAGGTTAGCGTGAGGGATTCTTCGGGCAGAATATCCTGGTCCAGCATGCCGGGCGCGAAATTGGTTTGCGCTTCCAGCGGTCCGATATGGCCGGCGAAGATATTCCCGTCGATCCACTCGCGCGCGCCCGGCGCGACGGGGATCGGCCAATAGCGCAACAGCGCGCGTACCGGCATGGCGGGAATGCGCGCCTTGGCGACCAGGCCCGGCGAACCATTGTCATTCATGGTCACCGTGCCCGAACCCTCCAGGGCAAAACCGGCGGCAAGCAAGTTCAGCTTGGTGATGTCGAACTGGCGCGGTCCGGTCAGGTAATCGCTCTCAATCTTCAGCGATTGATAATTCACCGGCTGCGGGAACACACCGGGCATGTTGAGGGCGATATTCTCGCCGGAAAGATCGGCCTTGACGCGTTCCAGCTTGCCGCCGGCATCGTAATAAAAAGTCCCGCCGCCTTTCAGATGGGCCCGGGCCTCCTTGGCATCGAGATCGGCGGTGGTCAGCGCCAAGCGGCTCGCCGCGCCGTCGTAGCGGCCCACCAGCCTGAGGCTGGTGATATGCAGCGCCTTGCTTTGCATCGCGGCATAGGGGACCTCGCCACGCGCGGTGATGTCGAACGCCGCCGCCTCTATCCTGCCGCCGCTCCGCATGCGAAATTGCGTCGAAGCACTCAGCACCACCGCGATATTCTTCACGCCCGAAAACATGGCGGTATTGGCACCCAGGCCGCGCAGGTCCAGGCCGGTAAAATTCGCCCGGCCCTGCACCAGGCCATCGCCGGAGGGCAGGGTCAGATCGGCGGTGACATGCGCGGTATGTCCCGACAGGGTGACGTCGGCATCGAAGGTGGTACCGATGGTCCTGCCCCGGGAGCGCAGCACCAGATTGGCGCGCGATGACGTCACATGCAGGCCGGTGACTTCGTCGGCCAGGCCCATCCGCGCATTGCGCACCGCGAAGCTTTCCAGCGAGGAAGACTGCCCACCGCGCGCGTCGATAATGTCCCGGATGCGCCCGATGACGTCATCATTGCCGGCGTCTTTCTGGTTGCCCAGCCGGATACGTCCGTCCTTGAAGCGAACCAGGGAGAATTCCACCCCCACTAGGGTGATGCGCTTGATCACAAACTCGCCATGCAGGAATGGCGCCGCCGCCAGGCCGATCGCCGCTTTGGGCGCGCGGATGACGACATGGCCCTGGGCATCGCGGATCCGGGCGCCCAGCACCACCAGATTCACCCTGCCCTGGTCGCGGGTCCATTCGATGGCGGCCTGGTCATAGTCCAGGTCGATCCCCGGCAAGGCCTCGTGGATGGCCCCGGCCAGGGTACCGCGCAACGGTCCCAGCGATACCGGCCCCCACAACAGGCGCAGACCCGCTCCGGCCACGAAAAACACAATCGCCGCCACTACCGCCCCGGCACAAAGCGCGGCCCGGCTGATGTGGTGGGCCTTGATGAAATTGGCGAAAGGCAGCTTCACGCGGTGTTTCTCAGGAATCTGGCTGCTGTAATACGACTGTTGGGCCTAAAAAGGGCAAATATCCCAGCCCCTTGGCCCCGGGCCCTGGTTGCCTTGTCCCCACCGGTTAGGGTTAAATCCAATGGGCGAGAAGAGCTTGGGAAACAGCCATGGTTGCGGGGAAGGGGAAATTGTCTGCGGGCGGCCTGTTTGCCGGCGACCGGGCACCTTCCTTCAAGATCGCAACCGACGGCGGCGAAAGCATTTCCTCGTCCAGCCTCAAGGGCACGCCTTACGTGCTTTATTTCTATCCCAAGGACGATACCTCGGGCTGCACCAAACAGGCCATTGGCTTTTCCGAAAGCCTAAAAAAATTCGACAGGCTGGGCGTGCCGGTCATCGGCATCTCCAAGGACAGCCTGGAGTCCCATGCCAAGTTCCGCAAGAAACATAAATTGAAAATCGCCCTGGGCTCCGATCCCGAGACCAAGATGGCGCAGGACTGGGGCGTGTGGGGCGAGAAGTCGCTCTATGGCCGCAAATATATGGGCATGGAGCGCGCCACTTTCCTGGTAAATGCCAAGGGCGTCATCGAACAGGCTTGGCACAAGGTCAAAGTCCCCGGCCATGTCGAAACGGTGTTGGCGGCCGCCAAGGGCTTGCCGGGCGCGGCATGAAGAAACCGGCCAAAAAATTTTGGCGGCACGCGCCGTCTCCACGGCCGGTTTCGCGGTCCTTTTTCTGGCACCGGCGCCTGATCGGCAAGCCGCGCGCCGGCGACACGGTGCCGGCCGCGGTCCCCGATGCAGACGGTTCGCAGGGCCGGCTGACGGAGCGCGCCTGGCGATGGATTCACGCCACCTTCCCGGAGCGCCAGATCTATATCCGCAGCGACGGCAGGGTTCAGTTCTTCACCTTCGGCCCGTCCCTGCAGGCGACCCTGGCGGGACTGGTCCTGATTTTCCTGGGCTGGGTGGCGTTTGCCACCGTCAATGTGGTGTTCAAGGACCGCATCATTGCCGCCAAGGATCACCGTTATCAGCAGATGCAGGCCGCCTATGAAAATCGCGTCGCCGACCTGCAAACCTCTTATGACGAGCTGAATGCGGCCCTGGTTTCGGCCCAAGACCGTTTCAAGGCGGCGGCCGACACGCTTCAGACCAAACAAAACGCGATTGCCAGGTTCCTCGATCGCGCCAGCCAGGTACAGACTTCCCTGGGCGGCCGCGCGCGAGGCTTGCCGGCGCACCCATCCTCAGCAACAGCAGACCCGAATGCCGAAAGTCTGGCCGGGGAGGATTCCTCGCAGCTCGTGATGATGCCGGGATCGCCTGCGCCGCAGCCGCGCACCGGACTGCCGGTAAAATCCAGCCTGCTCGAGGGCACGTTCCGGCGCGTCGCCGCAGTGTTCCAGTCCACGGGCCAGCGCTTGCATGCCGCGCCGCCGCGCGAAAATTCCGCAATCACCGCGCGCCATCCCGGCTTGCAATTCCTGGCGCAACAGACCTCGCGGATCGCCCGTCTCGGAGAGGCGGAAAATCTCCTGATGGCCAAGGCGGAGGGCACGCTGGGTCAGGGGGTCGGCAATTTGCGCGATGTGATGCGCAGAACCGGCATCAATCCCGACGTATTCGCCCGCAAGATCGCGCGTAGCCAGGGCGTCGGCGGTCCGGAAATCCCGCTGAACCAGGTACGGATCGAAGGCATATCCGACCCCGGCTTTTCCCATGCCTATCTCAGCGCTAGCGCGGTGCTGGACCAGCTCAACGGCCTGTCGGCGGCAATGAGCCATGTGCCGCTGGCGGCCCCCGTCCCGATCACCGGCTTCGACAAATCCAGCGGCTTCGGCGCGCGTGTCGACCCCTTTACCGGCCGCTATGCCTTTCATCCCGGGATCGATTTCGCCGGTCCCTGGGGCAGCGTGGTGCGTGCCACCGCGCCTGGCACGGTGGTGTTCGCGGGCAATCGCGGCGGCTATGGCAATATGGTGGAAGTGGACCATGGCTATGGCATCCACACCCGCTATGGCCATCTGTCGGCCATCAGCGTGCGCGTGGGAACCCATGTCGGCAGGGGGGCCGGCCTGGGGCGCGTGGGTTCCACCGGGCGCAGCACCGGACCGCACGTCCATTACGAAGTTTGGTATGATGACGTCGCCAGGAATCCCAACAAATTCATCGAAGCGGGCCGCCATGTTCTCTAGAAAAAGCAAGGACAGCATTGCGGCACCGCAACCGGTCGCGCCGCCTGCCGTCAAGCGCGGCCGCGGCCTGGCCGCGCCTTCCATCATCAGCACGGATATGACGATGCAAGGCAGCTTGAGCTCGAATGGCGATATCCAGATCGACGGGCGCGTCGAAGGCGATATCCGCAGCATCGGCCTGGTGATCGGCGAAAAAGCCGAGGTGCATGGCGAGATCTATGCCGAGGATGTCACGGTGCGCGGCAAGGTTGTCGGCCACATCAGGGCCCGCAAAGTGCTGCTGGCCGCCACCAGCCGCGTCGAGGGCGATATCCTGCACGAAGCCTTCGCGGTGGAGTCGGGCGCCTTTTTTGAAGGCAATTGCCGGCATTCCGATAATCCGCTGGGCAACGCGGTCCCGGCCGCCGCCGAGGCGGACCAGACCCAGGGCTTTGAAGCCCCGGCGCGGCCTTCGGACACGGCCGGCCTGTTCGCGCCGCTGAGCCGGGTCGCGACATAAGCCCCGCCAGCAAACCACCCGATGGCGCGGTTCTGCTGCTGATCGATCTTCAGCGGGCAATTGACGAGCCCGCCTGGGGTCGGCGCAACAATCCCGGGACCGAGGTTCAACTCGCGCGGTTGCTCGATCGTTGGCGCGCGCGCCGATGGCCGCTGATCCATATCCGTCACGATTCCCAGGACCCGGCGTCCCCTTACCGTCCAGGTCAGTCTGGTCACGATTTCAGGCCGCAAACCGCGCCCCTGCCGGGTGAAACCGTGATTGCAAAGCGCACCAACAGCGCTTTCATCGGCACTGGCCTGGAAGCTCAGTTGCGCCGCGCTGAACATCAGTCACTGGTGGTGGCGGGCGTCATCACCAACAATTCGGTGGAAGCCACCGTGCGCATGGCGGGCAATCTGGGTTTTGTCACATGGCTGGTGGAAGATGCTTGCTTCACCTTCGGTCGCAAGGACTGGACCGGAACCTGGCGTACCGCCGAAGACGTTCACGCCATGTCGCTGGCCAATCTCGACGGCGAATACTGCACCGTCATAACCGCAGACGCATTGCTCTGAAGACTGCGCGCTTCAGCCGCCAGGAAACATTCGCGTCAACCGCCGCACCACTTCGGCCAGGTCGCGCGGATAGACATCCTCGCCGGTATTTTCAATCTCTTGCGGAGTCCACCAGCGAACCGCCAGAAGCGCGGCGCGCTCCTTGTCCGTCACACCCTGCAATACGGGCGTGACATCGCAGCGGCCCAGGAAAAACGTATCGGTGTTCTCCACCATCACCCCGTCATATTCGAAAATACCGACGGCGGTATGAACCGGGCCATGCAGCGCTGGCGCGAGGCCCAACTCCTCCAGCATCTCGCGCTTCGCCGCCGCCAAGGCGCTCTCGCCCGGCTCCACGCCGCCGCCCGGCGTCGCCCAGAAACTGTAAACCTCATCGCCCCTGGGCATAGCAAAATGGATCAACAAGACCCGTCCGCTTGCGTCCAGCAGAATGGCGCGTCCCGCCAGGCGCGGCGCCGGTACCGTCTTGTCCTTCCCGCGCCGCCTGTCCGCCACTATTCCAGGTCCTCGATCTTTTCTTTCGGCTTACCGCCGACCTCCTGCGCCAAGGCCGCGGCCATGAAGGGATCGAGATCGCCGTCCAGCACGTCCGAGGGCGTGCGGCTTTCCACGCCGGTGCGCAGATCCTTTACCAGCTGATAGGGCTGCAAGACATAGGAGCGGATCTGGTGGCCCCAGCCGATCTCTTTCTTTTCCCCCACAAAGGCCCCGGTCTCGGCCTTCTTCTTTTCCAGTTCGATCTCATAAAGCTTGGATTTCAGCATGTCCCAGCAGATGGCGCGGTTCTGGTGCTGGCTGCGCTCCGACTGGCTGGCCACCGCGATACCGGTGGGCAAATGGGTAATGCGCACCGCGCTTTCGGTCTTGTTGACATGCTGGCCGCCGGCGCCGCTGGCGCGATAGACGTCGATGCGCACGTCCTTTTCGGGAATGTCGATGTTGATGGACTGATCGATCACCGGATAGACGGTGACACTGGAAAAGCTGGTATGCCGCCGGGCATTGGCGTCAAAGGGCGAGATGCGCACCAGGCGGTGGACGCCGGCTTCGGTCTTCAGCCAGCCATAGGCATTCTCGCCTTTCACCAGCAAGGTGGTGGACTTGATGCCCGCACCCTCGCCTTCGCTTTCCTCAATCAGTTGCAGCTTGTAGCCATGACGCTCGGCCCAGCGCGTGTACATGCGCAGCAGTATCGACGCCCAATCCTGGCTTTCGGTGCCGCCGGCGCCGGCATGGATTTCCAGATAACTGTCATTGCCGTCGGCTTCGCCCGACAGCATGGATTCCAGGCGCATCTGCTCGGCGCGCTTGTTCAGCGCCAGCAGGGAATTTTCCGCATCCGCCACCATCGCGGCATCGTTTTCCGCTTCCGCCATCTCGATCAGCTGGGTGGCGTCGGCCAGTTCGTTGGTCAACCTGGTGACCGCGCTCAGCGAACTGTCCAGTTTTTGCCGCTCGCGCATCAGCTTTTGGGCGGCGGCGGGATCGTTCCACAATGTGGAATCTTCAGCCCTGGCGTTCAGCTCATCCAGGCGGCGGTTGGCGGCATCCCAGTCAAAGATGCCTCCTCAGCAGGGCAAGGGCCTGCTGGATGTCATCGGCGGCGCGGGCGATTTCGGGGCGCATTGTCTTCCTCGGTGTCATGACCCGCCCATCTTCCATTAGAAGAGGGCCGGGCCACCCAGGTGATCCAAACTCCCGTCTATAAAAGATGAGCCGCAGTTCAATATTCGGCGGCGTGGATTTGTTCAACTGGGTGGCCCGCACTCCGGCGGGCCATGACAACATTAATAAAGTCCACCGGTACCTTCCCCAACCGCCGACGGCGGCACGGGGGTGTTGGCGGTGGCCGTTCCCGGCGCATTTTCATCCGACGAAGGCGCATTGGCTTCGCCCGGCGCGGTGCCGGCCTTGAAGGCTTCGATAATGGCGCCCGGCGTGCCGGCAGGAACCGGATTGCCGCTCTTCCAGTCGATCGGCACTTCCTCGATGCCGGGTGCGATCCGGAAAGGCGTGGGCGGCGCATCCTTGAGCGCCTCCTTCATAAAGTCGCGGAAGATCGGCGCTGCCACCGTGGCGCCTTGTTCGTGCGGTCCCAAAGTGCGCGGATTGTCGAAGCCGACAAAAACGCCGGCGACCAGATCGGGCGAAAAACCGATGAACCAGACATCCTTGGCGTCCGACGAGGTGCCGGTCTTGCCCGCCAATGGCTTGGGGATCTGGGCCCCCACCGCATAGGCGGCGGTGCCGCGCTGAACCACACCCTGCAGCATGGAGACGATCTGATAAGCGGTGCGGGAATCGATAATCTGTTCGCGCGTATCGGCCAAGAGCGGCTCTTCCTGGCCGCGCCAATTGGGATCGTTGCAGCCGTCGCATTTGCGCTCATCATGACGCCAGATGGTCTTGCCGTTGCGGTCCTGGATGCGGTCCACCAGCGAGGCACTGATCTTTTTTCCGCCATTGACGAATTCGGCATAGCCGGTGACCAGACGCATCAGGGTGGTCTCATAAGAGCCCAGCGAATTGGCCAGCAAGGTCGGCAGCTTGTCGTAAACGCCGAAGCGGATCGGCATTTTCACCACTTCATTCATGCCGATATCGTTCGCCAGGTGCACGGTCATCAGGTTGCGCGACAATTCCAACCCACGGCGCAAGGTGGTATCGCCAAGATATTCGCCCCTCTCGAAATTTTCCGGCCGCCAGACACCCAGTCCCGCCCCCTGGTCCAATTCGAAGGGCGCGTCCAGCGCCTTGCTGACCGGGGTGTAACCATTGTCCAACGCGGTGGCATAAACAAAGGGCTTAAAGGCAGAGCCCGGTTGGCGCCTGGCCTGCATCGCGCGGTCATATTGCGAGGAGGCGTAGGAGAACCCGCCGGACATGGCCAGCACCCGCCCGGTGTGCGGATCCATCACCACAATCGCACCATTGATCTCGGGCACTTGACGAAGCCCGAACTCGCCCGCCTTGGCAGGCGCCGGCAAGGATTCGACATAGAAGACGTCGCCCGGCTTGACGACTTCCTGCGGTGTGGCCGGGCGGGGGCCCCAGACCGCGCCGGGCAATTGCCGGTTTGCCCATTTATAGCCGTCATAGGGCAGCAGGCCGGTGCTGCCATCGGCGAAACCGAGTTTCACGCTCTTGCCCTCATAGGCGAGCGCCACCGCCAGCTTCCAAGTCTCGATGCCCGAGGCTTCCGGAATGTCGTCGAGCTGCTTTTTCCAGTCTGCCAGATCGATATGTTTCTTGGCGCCGCGCCAGCCATGGCGGCGGTCATAGCGCACCAAGCCGCTGCGCAAGGCGCCGACCGCATAATTCTGCAAGCGTGTATCCAGCGAGGAGCGGACCTGCAAGCCGCCATCATAAAGGCCCTTGCCTTTATACCGTCCGATCAAGAGCCGGCGCACTTCCTCGACATAATAATCGACGTCGGCGGCCTGGCTGCCCAAGGCTCTTGTCTGGGTCACCAGCGGTTCGGCCCTGGCGGCGGCGGCCTGCTGCCTGGTGATGAAATTGTTCTCCAGCATCCGGGAGATCACCCAGTTGCGCCGATCCTGCGCCGCTTGGTGATGGAAACGCGGATCGTAATGGCTGGGCGACTTGGGCAAGGCCGCCAGAAAGGCGACTTCCGAGATGGTCAACTCGTCCAGGGATTTGCCGAAATAATTGAGCGTGGCGGCGCCCACGCCATAAGAGTTCTGGCCCAGATTGATCTCATTGAGATACAGCTCCAGGACTTTTTCCTTGGGATAGGTCGCATCGATCCGCACCGCCAAGATAGCCTCGCGGATCTTGCGCGCCATTTTGAGTTCGTTGTTGAGCAGGAAGTTGCGCGCCACTTGCTGGGTGATGGTGGAAGCGCCTTGCGGGCGACGTCCTTCCAGCAGCAGGAAGACATCCTTGATCGCGACCCGCAGGATGCCGGACGGATCGACGCCGGGATGGTTGTAGAAATTGCGATCCTCGGCCGAGATGAACGCCTGCTTCACCCGCTTGGGAATGAAGGTGGCCGGCACGAAGATACGCCGCTCATGGGCGAACTCGCCCAGCACGGTTCCGTTACCGGCATAGACCCGGGTGGTGATGGGCGGGGCATAGTCTTGCAGGGTCTCCACACTGGGCAGATCGCGCGTCAGGGTGATCAGCCAGAAGGCCGAAAGCCCGATGAACACCACGACCAGCGCGGCCGCGGCCAGGGCCAGCCATTTCAGAAGACGGGAAAGTAAAGCCTGCATGTGATCGTGGAATTATAAAGGTGCCGGGATGGGGTTGCCAGAGGGGGTAAAAGATGAGGAAGTAAAAGAGGGGCCTGAAAGAACACTTTACCGTGCCGCCTGGGAGGGGGGCGCCCGCGTAAACTGGGCATCCACCGCATCGGCGATGGCGCCGGCGACCTTGGTCCGCCATGAATCGGTATTCATCCGGGCGGCATCGCCACGATTGGACAGATAGCCCAACTCGATCAGCACGGCGGGCACATCGGGCGCCACCAGCACCGCCAGGCTGGCGCTGCGATGCGGACTGCGCGCCAAAAGATCCGTCACCTGCCCCAGGCTTTTCAGCGCATTGGTGGCGAACTCCGAGGATTTGTTGCGGGTATCGCGCTGCGCCAGGCCGATCAGGATCGGCGCCACCGGATTGTTCTCGCCCGACAGATCGACGCCGGCGATCACATCGGATTGGTTTTCGCGCCGCGCCAAAGCGGCGGCTTCCCGGTCGGAGCGTCCATCATTGAGGGTATAGATCGAAGTGCCGGTGGTTTCGGAATCGGGATGGGAATCGGCATGCAGCGCAATGAAAAGATCCGCCTTCTTGGCGCGCGCGATGGCGACACGCTGGCGCAATGGGATGAAACTGTCATTGTCGCGGGTCAGGAACACGTCATAGCCGCGGCCGCGCAATTCCCGCGCCAGCTTGAGTCCTTCCGCCAGCGCCAGGTCTTTTTCCATCAGCCCGTTGACGCCGATAGCCCCGGAATCCAGGCCGCCATGACCGGGATCCAGCACAACGACTTTCTTGCCCCTACTGGTGGCGGGCGTCTGGGCGGCGATCAAGGCGGCGAGTTTCTCGGCATCGCTTTCGCGCTTCTTGAGGTCGGCGGGCCAGCCCGCCTGGGCATCGAATTTGGCGCGGCTGGCGGGGAAAAGATCGATCACCACGCGATAACCGAAGCCGGAAGACGGCGGGATCACCAGGGCATCCGACACCGTCACCGGTGCGTTGAGGTCGATCACCATGCGCGAATTTCCGGCGCGAAATTGGCCATAGCGATAGGATTTGACGGGACCATATCCGCTGGGACGCGGCGGCGCGCCAAGCCGCCAGGAAACTTCCGGCAGGTCGATCACCACGCGATCGGGATTCGCCAAGGCAAAGGCGCGCAAATTCACCGGATCGGACAATTCGATCACCAACCGGGTACGGTCCTGATGCTCGCCGATGCGCGCGCTCATCACGATCGGCAACGGACCCTGCGGCCTAGTCCCCACGCTCGGCCCGGGAAGTTTTTGCGGCACCGGCCTGGACGGCGCGACGGGCAGACGCTTGGCCGCCTCGTCTTGGGAGCGCAACAGCCTGGTGATGGCGTCGTCCGCGCCAGCAGCCATCGGAATTGCCGCGGCGAGAAACGCGGCGGCCATCAAGAAAGCTGCGGGACTGCGCAAAGATCGGCTCCGAATCGGACATGGCAGACTAACATGGGAGTTTGTTTCATCGGTTTGCTTTTGCTGCTGTTCCATGGTTCGGGGACTGTCGATATTTCTGGAAATAAAAGATTTCCTGAAACCCGCGGATGTCGCGCGGCGGCAGGAACTCAGCCTCAAGATTCCGTTCGTGAATGGCCGGATTTCCAATCTCCAGGCCAGCGAACCCGATCCTCGCTATGCGCGCTCCGCGCCGTTCCGCGATTTCGCGCTTCCGCGCATCACGATCATCTATCCGTCCGCCCAACTTGCTCCAGTATCCGTCACTTCATCGAGAGCATGATCCCGGACGCGTTCCAGCACAGCCAACTTTACGCGCTGAACGAAGGGACGGCCTGGAAGGACTTAATAGATGACCTGGAACAACCGGATGCGGCTGGAAGCGGTGCGAAGTAATCTTTGGCGGCGGGCGGCCCGGAAACCGACTAAGCAATTGATTTTACATATAATTATAACGAACGCGGTCCGGGTTTGCCGATTTGGCCCATTAATCGCTTGTTGAAACTGTGGGTACACCCTACAAAAAGTACGTCCGGCGGCACACTTCGCGATTCTCGCGGCTGCCGCGTGACCCCTGACCCGGCCCGGCATGCCCCGCGACCAACGCGAGCCCAACGGCCCCGCAGGGTAATCTCTTTGGCCGCAGGGCCCCGAAGTGCCAATGACTGTCAAATTTGCGCTCCCATTCGACGCTGTCCCGGCCCAAGACCGTGTGATGTCTTTGGCCGTTTCGACGGATGAGATCGCGCGTGTCCGTTCCATCAACAATTCGCGCCGCCCCTATTTGCCCGCCGCACTCCGTGCCGCCGGCCTGGGTCGCGCGCGCGCCGGAGAATTCCATGACCAAGCGCATGCTCATCGACGCCAACCACCCGGAAGAAACACGGGTGGTCATTCTCGACGGTTCCAAGGTCGAGGAATTTGATTTCGAGGCCGCCTCCAAACGGCCGCTCAAGGGAAATATCTATCTTGCCAAGGTAACGCGGGTTGAGCCGTCGCTGCAGGCCGCCTTTGTCGAATATGGCGGCAATCGCCAGGGCTTCCTGGCCTTCGCGGAAATCCATCCCGATTACTACCAGATCCCCGTGGCGGACCGGCAGGCGTTGTTGGCCGAGCAGGAAGCCGAGGCCCGCCGCCGCCAGGAAGACGATATCGAAAGTTTCGAGATCACTGGCGCCAAGACCGAGGATGGCGAGGCTGACGACAGTGAGGCTGGCGACGAAGCCGAGGACGACACAGGCGAGGACAGCGCCCCAATGGCGCCGCTGGTGCCCCTGGATGCCGCCCCCGAAAGCGACGAGGAGGAAACCTCCTCCGAAGGCCCCGAAGACGAATATGAGGAAGATGTGTTCGTCAATCACGGGGGGGCGGCCGTCGAGCACGACCATGACGAGGAATTGCCCGAAACCAAGCCGGAAGCGGCCGCCGAGGGTTTGAGCGACTATCGCGGCGATCCGGACGTCGAAGCCGCCGAATTGACCCAGGAGAATGAAGGCGAGATCCAGCCGGTTTCCGCCAACCAGTCTTTTTCCGGCGATCTACCCAGCGGCCAGGAAGAGAGCCCGGAAGACCCCGCCGGCGGCGATACCGCTGCAACCTCCGGCGGGCCGCAAGGCGAGAACCAGCCGCAGGAAGCCCAGGCGTTGCAGGCTCAGCGCCCGCCGCAGAAATGGGTGCGCCGCAAGCATTACAAGATTCAGGAAGTCATCAAGCGCCGCCAGATCATCCTGGTGCAGGTCGTGAAGGAAGAACGCGGCAACAAGGGCGCGGCGCTGACCACCT
>DATFEF010000027.1:0-8259 GCA_035251465.1 Rhizomicrobium sp.
CTCGACAATCGTTTCGGGCTTGGATTTGGGAACCAGATAATCATCCAGCGGGATGCGCAGGATGCTGGTGCCGCTGGCGGCATAGAGATAGCCCTTATAGATCTTGATGCCGGTGCCCTGATCGATGCCGGCGATCTTATCGGTCTGCATCGGCTTGTGATCCGGACCCAGACGCAGCGCCACAATACCGACCGAAGGCTGACTCTGGCCGTGACGGGTCGAGACATAAATGTCGTGGCCGCGCAGCGCCATATGCCGGATCGGGCCCAGCCCCTCGGCCACCACACTGGCATGAAAGCCGGACGGCAAGATCAGCCCATCGGGCTCGGCGGCCAGCACGGGCGCGGCGGCCATCAGCGCCATGAAAACAACAGAGAGTGTCCTGGTCATGAATTCCTCCCCTTGCAGTTTTCGCAGGCGGTTTTGCTGGCGTTTTTTGGCTGTTTTCCGCGCCAAACCTAACTTGCAGCTTTGCGGCGCGCAATGTCAGGCCTTGCGAGCCCGACCACGCGGATGGGCCTTGGCGTAGGTTTCCAAAAGCTGCCGCGTATCCATGGCGGTGTAAACTTGGGTGGTGGAGAGCGAGGCATGGCCCAGCAATTCCTGTACGCTGCGCAGGTCGCCGCCGCCTTGCAAAATATGGGTGGCGAAAGAATGGCGCAGCGCATGCGGCGTAGCCTTTTCCGGCAGGCCCAGCCGCCCGCGCAAGCGTTGCATCAGGCCTTGCGCCTCGCGCGGGCTCATCGCCCTTCCGCGCCGCGACAAAAACAGCGGCGATGACGGCGCGCCGGTGAAGGGAATTTTTCCGGCATAATCGCCGAGCGCCGACGCCACCAGCGACAACACCGGCACACTGCGCTCCTTGCGGCCCTTGCCGATCACGGTGAGGGTTTCGCCCAAGGGCACGTCGCCGCGCTTCAGCCCCAGCGCCTCGGAAATACGCAAGCCCGCGCCATACAAAAGCGTCAGCAGAGCCGCGTCGCGCGCGCCCAGCCACTCGACATCGTGTTCTCCTGCTTCGGTGATGGCGCGCTGCGCATCCTGCGGCGAAAGCGGGCGCGGCAGCCCGCGCCGCACCCGCGGCGTGCGAATCGAACGGGCGGCGGCATTTTCCAGAATTTCTTCCTTGGCGAGGAATTTGTAGAAGCTGCGCACCGCCGCCAGCGCCCGCTGCACTCCGCCCGGCCCCAAGCCTTCCTTGCGCCTGAACGTGATAAAGGCGCGAATGTCGGCGGGCGTGAGTTTGGCCAGCGTCTTTTGCGTCACCGCGCCGCCGGTATGGCCGGCCTGAAAACCGATGAACCGCGCCACATCATCGCCATAGGCACGCAAGGTGTGCGGCGAAGCACGGCGTTCATGCGCCAGCGCCGCCAACCAGTTCTTGCGCAGCGCGTCGGCGCCCTCCGTCACATTTATCCCTTGATGGTGACGTTCGCCTTTTTGGCGTCGGCGACGAAGGCGGCCAGACCCTTGTCGGTCAGGGGATGGCTCAGCAGCTTCTTGAAAATGTCTGTCGGCATGGTGCCGACATCGGCGCCGGCCAGAAGCGACTCGCGCACATGGCTGACTGTGCGGATCGAAGCCGCCAGGATTTCCGTCTTGAAGCCGTAATTGTCATAGACCGCGCGAATATCGCGGATCAGGCCCATGCCGTCCTCACCCGCGTCATCGACGCGGCCGATAAAGGGCGAAATGAAACTGGCGCCCGCCTTGGCCGCCATCCAAGCCTGCACCGGTGAGAAGCACAGCGTGACATTGACCATGGTGCCGTTCTTGGCCAACGCGGCACAGGCCTTCAGCCCGTCCCAGGTCAGCGGTACCTTCACGGCAATGTTCTTGGCGATCTTGGTCAGGACCGCGGCTTCCTTCATCATGCCGTCATAGTCGGTGGCCAGCACTTCACCGCTCACCGCGCCCGGCACGAGGCCGCAAATTTCCTTCAGCGATTCGACATAGTCGCGCCCGGTCTTGGCGGCCAGCGAGGGATTGGTGGTGACGCCATCGACCAGGCCGCTGGCGGCATATTCGCGGATTTCCGCCACATCGGCGGTATCGAGAAAGATTTTCATGGGCGTCTGACCTTAATTTATTGACCTGGGGATGGGGCGGGGCGAAGTGTAACCGTGAGTCATACTAGCCCATGATGCGCACCCGCTTAAACCCCGCGCCGCCGCCAGACTTGCCGCAAAAGCCCGTCATCGGCGTGCTGCTGCCGCTGCCGCTGGCGGGGGCCTATGACTATAAGCTGCCGCCCGGTATCACGGCGCCGCGCGGCGCGCTGGTTTGCGCCCCTTTGGGGAACCGCACCGTGCTGGGCGCGGTATGGGGCACAGCCGAAGGCACGGTCGGCGACAACCGGCTGAAAGTGGCGGAACCGCTGGAAGGCGCGCCGGCCTTGCCGCCCAAGCTGTGCGACTTCATCGACTGGGTGGCGGATTACACCCTCAATCCGCCGGGCGCGATCCTGGCCATGGCGCTGCGCAGCAGAGGTGCTTTCGAACCGGAAGCGCGCCGCGTCGCTTACGTCAAAAGCAGTGTGACGCCGCCGCGCCTGTCGCAGGCGCGCGTCCGCGCCCTGGAAATCGCTTGTGACGGATTGGCGCGCAGCGTCACCGGACTGGCGGAAGACGCCAATGTCTCACCGGCGGTGGTGCGCGGCCTGATCCAGGCAGGCGCGCTGATCCCCACCGGTCTGCCGGAATTTGTGCCGTTTCCTGTGCCGGATGCCGGGTTTGCCGCACCCGAGCTGAATGGCGATCAGGCGCGCGCCGCGGCCGCTTTGCGCGATGCGGTGGAGGCGAAGAAATTTTCCGCGACCTTGCTGGATGGCGTCACGGGATCGGGAAAGACCGAAGTCTATTTCGAGGCGGTGGCGGCGGCACTCCAACAAGGCAAACAAGTGTTGATCCTGCTGCCGGAGATCGCGCTGTCGGTGCAGTTCCTGGAACGCTTCGCGGCGCGCTTTGGAGTGCGGCCCTGCGAATGGCACAGCGATCTGTCGCAAAAGGAGCGCCGCCGCGCCTATCGCGCCGTGATGAAGGGCGAGGCCCAGGTGGTGGTGGGGGCGCGTTCGTCGCTGTTCCTGCCGTTTCCCGAACTTGGCCTGGTAATTGTGGACGAGGAGCATGAGCAGGCGTTCAAGCAGCAGGACGGCGCCATCTATCACGCCCGCGACATGGCGGTGGTGCGCGCCCGCATCGAGGATTGCCCGGTGATACTGGCCAGCGCCACGCCATCGCTGGAGAGTTTCGTCAATGCCAAAAGCGGGCGCTACACCTATCTGACCTTGGCGTCGCGGCATGGCATTGCCGAACTGCCCGAGGTGAAGCTGATCGACCTGCGCCACGAAAGGGATGCGCCGGATACGGAAAAGAAGGGCCAATGGCTGTCGCCGCCGCTACGCGCCGCGCTGGAAAAGGTGCTGGCGGCGGGTGAACAGGCGATGCTGTTCTTGAACCGCCGGGGTTATGCGCCGCTGACCCTGTGCGAGGCCTGCGGCCACAAATTCACCTGCCCGCATTGTTCGGCCTGGCTGGTGGAGCACAAATATAAAAAGCGCTTGGCCTGCCATCAGTGCGGTTATGAACTGCCGATGCCGACGCAATGTCCGCAATGCAACCAGACGGGTACGCTGATTCCTTGCGGCCCCGGCGTGGAACGGGTGGCGGAAGAATTCGCGCACTTCTTTCCCACCGCGCGTTACGCCATCGCCTCGTCCGACACCATGCATGGACCCGCTGAAACCCAGGCCGCCATCCGCGCCATGGCCAGGCGGGAGATCGATGTCTTGATCGGCACCCAGATCGTCGCCAAGGGGCATCATTTTCCGCAGCTGACCTTGGTCGGCGTGGTGGATGCGGATTTGGGCGGCAGTGACGGCGATCTACGGGCGCGCGAGCGCACCTTTCAGTTGCTGCACCAGGTGTCGGGCCGCGCCGGGCGCGCGGAAAAGCCGGGCCTGGTGCTGCTGCAGACCCGCAATCCCGACGATGCGGTGATGCAGGCGCTGGCGCGTGGCGACCGCGACGGTTTCTACGAACAGGAACGGCAGTTCCGCGAAGCCAGCCAGTCGCCGCCCTTTGGCCGCCTCGCTGCCCTGGTGATCAGCGGCTATGACGGCGAGACGGTACGCGCCATCGCGCGGCAATTGGGTAAGACCGCGCCCAACGCGCGCGATGTCAAAGTATGGGGCCCGACGCCGGCTTTCTATGCCCTGCTGCGCGGACAGACGCGCGAACGCTTGCTGGTGCAGGCGGCGCGCGGGGTGGATGTGCAGGCCTATCTCAAGGCCTGGCTGGCGTTGGTCAAAGTCCCGGCTTCCGTGCGCGTCGCCGTGGATGTGGACCCGGTGAGTTTTTTCTGAACTCCACTGTCATTCCCGGCCGAGCATCCGCGTTGGCGGATGCGAGGGGAAGGGAACCCAGGCTCTCACCACCGCGTGATATCAAACAGCCTGGGTCCCCTTCCCTTACATCGCGCTGGCGCGCGATGTTCGCCGGGGATGACAAGCGCGTATTCTAAAGCGTCCGCACGTCCGTCAGATGGCCAGTGACGGCGGCGGCGGCGGCCATCGCGGGCGAGACCAGATGCGTACGCCCACCGCGGCCCTGACGGCCCTCGAAATTGCGGTTGGAGGTCGAGGCGCAACGCTCGCCCTCTTTCAGCTTGTCGGCATTCATGGCCAGGCACATGGAACAGCCCGGATCGCGCCATTCAAAGCCCGCCTCGACGAACACCTTGTCCAGGCCCTCTTCCTCGGCCTGTTCCTTCACCAGGCCCGAACCCGGCACCACGATGGCGTTGACGCCAGGGGCAACCTTTTTGCCCTTGGCGATAACCGCGGCGGCCCGCAAATCTTCGATACGGCCATTGGTGCAGGAACCGATAAAGACATGATCCACCTTGATGTCGGTGATCGGCATATTGGCGGTCAGTCCCATATAGGCCAAAGCGCGTTCCGCCGCTTCGCGCTTGTGCGCGTCGGTCATCAGGTGCGGATCGGGCACGTTCGCGGTGATGGGCAGCGCCTGTTCCGGCGAGGTGCCCCAGGTCACCATCGGCACGATGTCGCGCGCGTCCAAAATCACTTCGGCGTCGAACTTGGCATCCGGATCGGACTGCAAGGTCTTCCAGTACATCGCCGCGCCTTCCCAGGCCGCGCCCTTGGGCGCACGCGGTTTGCCTTTCACATAATTCAGGGTGACCTCATCCACCGCGATCAAGCCGGCGCGGGCGCCGCCTTCGATGGTCAGGTTGCATAAGGTCATGCGCCCTTCCATGGAAAGGCCTCGGATCGCCTCGCCGGCATATTCGATGACATAGCCGGTGCCGCCGGCGGTGCCGATTTTGGCGATCACCGCCAGGGCGATGTCCTTGGCGGTGACGCCGTCCGGCAGCTTACCGTTCACAATGACACGCATGTTCTTGGAAGGCTGGGCGCGCAGGGTCTGGGTCGCCAGCACATGCTCGACTTCCGACGTGCCGATGCCGAAGGCCAGCGCGCCGAAGGCGCCATGGGTCGAGGTGTGGCTGTCGCCGCAGACGATGGTGGTGCCCGGCAGGGTCCAGCCTTGTTCCGGCCCAATGATATGCACGATGCCCTGGCGGATATCGTCCATGGCGAAATATTCGACGCCGAAATCCTTGGCGTTCTTTTCCAGAGTCTCGACCTGCAGCTTGGATTCCGGCTCGGTGATGCCCTTGTCGCGGTCCTTGGTCGGCACATTGTGATCGGCCACCGCCAGGGTCAGCTCGGGGCGGCGCACTTTGCGGTTCGTCAGGCGCAAGCCTTCAAAGGCCTGGGGGCTGGTGACTTCATGCACCAGATGCCGGTCGATATAGAGCACGGGAGTCTCGCCAGGCGGGGCGTCCACCAGATGCGCGTCCCAGATCTTGTCGTACAATGTTTTTGGCAGCGTCTTGGCCATGTCAGTGCTCTTTGGGTCGGCTTTTTCGGTCTTTGGGCGGCTTACATATAAGCCTCGGGGTCTTTGTTCAACGCTGCGAAAAATACAGCACGGTCATGATGATCACGATGGCGAGGGCTTGGGCTAACACCCTGATTCGCATGAGTTTATTGGACCATGTGCGGGCCGTGTCGCCGCCCCGCCAGAGAGTATAAAGGCCCAAGCACAGGACCACGAACACAATCGCGACGGCGACGCCGACAAGGATCTTTCCCATGGGCGCTTCTTACGCCCGGTACCGGGGGCCCGCCAAGTCCGGCCAGTCGCGCCATAAGCCACATCTGTCATTCCCGGCCGAGCATTGCGTAAGCAATGCGAGGGGAAGGGGACCCAGGTGGAAAGTCTGTGGGCCCAATCGTACCGCCTGGGTTCCCACCCGGCCGCTCGCTTTGGCTCGCGGCGTTCGCCTGCTTTCGCATGTCCACTGGACATGCTCACGCCTGACGGCGCCGCAGGCTCACCCCCTCGCGCCGCTGAGCGGCGCTCGGCCGGGAATGACAGAAGGACGCTACGCCAACGCGTCAATCTGCTCATCCGTGAAGTTTCCGGGAACAATCGTCACCGGAATCGCCTGCACCGCCGTGCCGAACATGGAGACCAATGGACCCGGACCTTCCTTGGCGATGCCCGAGGCCAGCACCAAGATGGAGATATCGGGGTCTTCCTTCAGCAACTGACCCAGGCATTCTGTGGTCAGGCCGTAGCGGATCACCAGTTCCGGCACGATGCCGGCCAGCTCGTTCACCACCTTGGCGGCGTCCAGCACCAGACTTTCGGCTTCGGCATAGGCTTCGTCGCGCATGATCTCTTCCACCCCGCGCCATTGCTGGAAGTCCGGCAGGGTGGCGGGACAAAGCAGGGTCACCCGCCCGCCGGTATGCTGGGCGCGGCGGGTGGCGAAACGCAAGGCCACGGCGCATTCCTTGGTCTTGTCGATCACGACCAGGAATTTGCGGGGGCCACGCGGGGCAGGACTGCTCATGGGGTCAGGCTACAGGATCAGAGAAACAGTTTCACCCTCCCCTTGAGGGAGGGTCGAAATTTGCGAAGCGAATTTCGGGGAGGGGTCCGACTCCGTACTTTCCAACCCCTCCCCGAAGCCGTCTTCACGCTGACGCGAGAAGCCGCCTTCGACCCTCCCTCAAGGGGAGGGTAGTTTCTTTTTCAGGCTGTAGAGAACTTCCAGCGCCTCTTTGGGTGACAAGGCATCGGGTTCAATAGTTTTCAAGGCGTCTTCCACCGCGCTGCTCTTGGGCTTGGGCGCGGTGGCGCCGAACAACGGCAGGTCGTCGATCTTGGCCAGCGGCTTGTGGCCTTCACGCCCCTCTTCCAGGGCCCGCAACACTTCCTCGGCGCGGTTCACCACGGCGTCCGGCAGACCTGCCAGCTTGGCGACATGGATGCCGTAGGAGCGGTCAGCGACACCCGACACCACCTCATGCAGGAAGACGATGCTGTCGTTCCATTCCCGCACCTTCATGGTGTAGCAGGCCATGGACTTCAGCCGTTCCGCCAAGGCCACCATCTCATGATAATGGGTGGCGAACAGCGCGCGGCTTTTGTTGGCTTCATGCAGATGCTCGGCCGCCGCCCAGGCAATGGCGAGGCCGTCATAGGTGGCAGTACCGCGCCCGATCTCATCCAAAATAACAAGGCTCTTGGCGGTCGCCTGGTTGAGGATGGCCGCCGTCTCGACCATCTCCACCATGAAGGTGGAACGCCCCGCCGCCAGATCGTCGCCCGCGCCCACCCGGCTGAACAGGCGGTCCACCACGCCGATATGGGCGGCCTCGGCCGGAACAAAGCTGCCCATCTGGGCCAGGATCGCGATCAAGGCATTCTGGCGCAGAAAAGTGGATTTGCCCGCCATATTGGGACCAGTGACCAGCCATAAGCGGCCTTTTGCGTTGGGTGACAGGTCGCAGTCATTGGGCACAAAGGGCCCGGCATTCACCGCTTGCAGCGCGGCCTCCACCACCGGATGCCGCCCGCGCTTGATGTCGAATGTCAGGCCATTGTCCATTCTGGGCCGCACATAGCGGGCGGCGATGGCGAGTTCGCCCAGGGCCGAGGCCACATCCAGCACCGCCAGCGCCTCGGCGATTGCCGACAAAGCCTCGCCATGCTCCAGCGCCAGCATCGCCATTGCGTCGAACAAAGCGGCTTCCTGCGCCAGCGCCGCTTCGCCACTTTCGGCGATGCGCGAGGCCAGGCTGGCCAGCTCGTCGGTGGAGAACCGAACCGCTCCCGCCATGGTCTGGCGGTGGCGGAAAGTCTCCTTGCCCTCTTCATT
>DATFEF010000021.1:0-33563 GCA_035251465.1 Rhizomicrobium sp.
ATGTCGAAGGTGTTTTCCTGCACCCGCTTCACATCGGCATTGTCGGGACAGATCAGCGCCCATTCGAATTTCAGCATCAAGCCGCAGGAGGCGGTGAGGGCGACGATGTCGTAACCGTCATCGATCAGCTTCACCAGTTCCTTTGAAACCTTGGCGGCATTGTCCGCCACGCGCGCCAACGCGGCCTGTTCCAGGAATGGCATGCCGCAGCAGCCGGGATAGGCAACCCTGGTCTCCACGCCGATATGATTGAGCACGGCGCGGGCATCCATCCCGGTTTGCGGTTTGTTGTAGTTGACGAAACAGGTGGCATAGAGCGCGCACCTGCGCTTGCCGAAGGCAGGCGCGGCCTTACTGACTTCATTCTCCTGCTGCTTGGCGGCCGATACAAAAGTGCGGGCGTGGAATTTGGGCAGCGGCGCCTTGGCGTCGATGCCGGCGGTCTTTTCCATCAGCGCCCGCACCGGCTTGTTGTCCTGGCCAGAGGCCCAGTTGACGATGGGCGAGACAAAGCGCGCCAGGCTGCCGTTGCGGTCCATCTCCGCCAATTGGCGTTGGACGAATTCCGTATTGCCTTTCTTGGTTTCGACAAAGCGGTGGCGCAGCATCAGATGCGGGAAATCCAGCATAAAGGGATGCGGCGGCACATAGGGGCATTTGGTCATGAAGCACATGTCGCAAAGCGTGCAGGCTTGGGCCACCGGCTTGAAATCTTCGGACGCCAGATGCTCGACATCTTCTTTGGGGCTGTTGTCGATCAGGTCGAACAGACGGGGAAAGGAATCGCACAGATTGAAGCAGCGCCGGCAACCATGGCAGATGTCGAACACCCGGCGCATTTCGGCGTCCAGCTTGGCCGCATCGGCAAAATCGGGGTCCTGCCATTTGAGGATTTCGCGGGTGGGGGCGTCGAGGCTGCCTTCGCCGGTCATGGGAATTTTCCTGACTGTCATCCCCGGCGAGCGCGAACGTAGTGAGTGCGAGGGAAGGGGACCCAGGCTTTTGAAACCTGTTGGTTGTTGGTTACCTGGGTTCCCTTCCCCTCACACCGGCGCTGACGCGCCGGTGTGAGGCCGGGAATGACAGGGAGTATTACTGGCCCAGTGTATCCAGCGCCTTCTGGAAGCGGCCAGCGTGCGACTTCTCCGCCTTGGCCAGGGTCTCGAACCAGTCGGCGATTTCGTCAAAGCCTTCCGACCGGGCGGTCTTGGCCATGCCCGGATACATGTCGGTATATTCGTGGGTCTCGCCCGCGATCGAAGCCTTGAGGTTGGCGTCGGTGGCGCCGATGGGCTCGCCGGTCGCCGGATCACCCACTTCCTCCAGATATTCCAGATGGCCATGGGCGTGGCCGGTTTCGCCTTCCGCGGTGGAGCGGAACACCGCGGCCACGTCGTTATGGCCTTCCACGTCCGCCTTTTGTGCGAAATAGAGATAGCGGCGGTTCGCCTGGCTTTCGCCAGCGAAGGCTTCCTTGAGATTTTCCCAGGTCTTGGTGTTTTTCAGTGCGGGCATGCGGGCCTCCTAGGCGGTGAAAATTCCGGGCGCCAGACTGTCTCTGTCGGCAGCACCTGTCAACAGTTTAGAACGATTCTAAACTGTGAGAATGAGTCTCAATTTGGCCGGACTAAGCGCGTTTTACGCGCACCACCACATCGACCCGGTCCACCGTCAGTCCCGGCGGCGGGTTGGGAACGCCGGCCACCGAAATGGCCTCGCCCGGAATGTCGATCAGCATGCCTTCCTTTTCGAGGAAAAAATGCTGGTGATCGCCGGTATTGGTGTCGAAATAGCTGCGCGCGGCATCCACGATCACTTGGCGCAGCAAGCCCGCCTCGGTGAACTGATGCAGGGTATTGTAGACGGTGGCGAGAGACACTTTCGCGCCTGCCTTGGTGATTTCATCGTGCAGGCTTTCAGCGGTGACGTGCCGGTCGCAGTCGTCGAATAGCAAACTGGCGAGTTCCACCCGCTGGCGCGTGGGCCGCAGGCCGAACTGGCGCAACCGCGCGGTGGTCTGGGCGGTCAAGCTCTTGCCGCTACGCGAGGCTTTGGCCATCTACTCTGTCCTTGTCGAAGGTGACCCGCCTGTAAGGGGCGGTGCAACCCTGCTAGACTGTAAAGGATATCTATTAGAACCATTCTAAGCAAGCAGTCCGGCGTTTCGCGGTAGCCCATCCCCCTCTTTTGGGGTAGGGAACAACCCTCGGAATCCCGGGGAAACGCCCAAGTTTTCAAGGAAGAATACAAAAGTGGACCAACCCTTGCGCAAATCCTCCTTCGACCTTCAGGGCCTTCTGGCCTGCGCCCGGGGCGAACTGTTCGGGCCCGGCAATCCGCAATTGCCCCTGCCGCCCATGCTGATGTTCGACCGCATCACCTCCATCACCGAGGATGGCGGCGAGGCCGGCAAAGGCGAAGTGGTGGCGGAATTCGATGTCCATCCCGATCTTTGGTTCTTCAAATGTCATTTCCAGGGCGATCCGGTGATGCCGGGTTGCCTGGGCCTGGATGCCTTGTGGCAGATGGTGGGTTTCTTCCTGGGCTGGATGGGCGGCCTGGGCCGGGGCCGCGCCCTGGGCGTGGATGAAGTGAAGTTCACCGGCATGGTGCTGCCCACCGCCAGGAAGATCACCTATATCGTCAATTTCAAGCGCGTGATCATGCGCAAGCTGGTGTTGGGCATCGCCGACGGCATCATGAAAGTGGACGGAAAAGTGGTCTATGAAGCCAAGGGCCTGAAGGTCGGGCTGTTCACCGACGCGGCCGCGGTGCCCACTTCCGCCTGACAAACTCCGTTCTCACCCTTCGACAAGCTCAGGGTGAGGATCTAAAAACCCCTCCTCATGCTGAGCTCGTCGAAGCATGAGGGCATAAAGGTTCTCATGAGAAGAGTGGTCGTTACCGGTCTCGGCATTGTGTCCTCGATCGGCAACAACGCCGGGGAAGTCACGGAATCGCTGCGCAATGCGCGGTCCGGCATCGTCGCGGCGGAAGACTATATCCGCCTGGGATTCCGCTCCCAGGTGCATGGCTCGCTCAAGATCAATTTGGACGAGGTGGTGGACCGCCGCGCCCGCCGGTTCCAAGGCGACGGCGCCGGCTATTGCTGGGTGGCGATGAACCAGGCGATTGCCGACGCCAAACTGGAAGAGGCGGACGTTTCCAATCCGCGCACCGGTCTGATCGTCGGTTCGGGCGGGCCGAGCACCAAGGCGATCGTTCAGGCTGCCGACATCACCCGCCAGAACAATTCGCCCAAGCGGGTGGGCCCCTTTGCGGTGCCCAAGGCGATGTCCTCCACCGTCAGCGCCAATCTTTCCACCTGGTTCAAGACCAAGGGTTATAATTATTCCATCTCCAGCGCCTGCTCGACCTCCGCCAATTGCATCGGCAATGCCTTTGAGCTGATCCAATGGGGCAAACAGGACATGATGTTCGCCGGCGGCGGCGAGGAGCTGGACTGGACCTTAAGCGAATTGTTCGACGCCATGGGCGCGATGTCGTCCAAGTTTAACGCCTCGCCCGAGAATGCCAGCCGCGCCTATGATATCCATCGCGACGGCTTTGTGATTTCCGGCGGCGGCGGCATCCTGGTGTTGGAAGAGCTGGAGCATGCCAAGGCGCGCGGCGCCAAGATCTATGCCGAGCTGGTGGGCTATGGCGCCACCGCCGACGGCGCCGACATGGTGGCGCCGTCGGGTGAGGGCGCGGTGCGCTGCATGCAGATGGCGCTGGAGAATGTGAAGGCGCCGGTGGATTACATCAATCCCCACGCCACTTCGACTCCGGTGGGCGATGTGCCGGAGATCAATGCCATCAAAACCGTGTTCGGCGGCAAGACGCCCGCGATCAGTGCCACCAAGTCGCTCACCGGCCACAGCCAGGGCGCGGCCGGGGTGCATGAGGCGATCTACACTCTGCTGATGATGCAGGCGGGATTCATCTGTGAAAGTGCCAATATCGTGGAGATCGATCCCGCCGTGGAGGGCGCCAATATCGTGCGCCGCCGCATCGACAACGCCAAGATCGATGTCGCTCTGTCCAACAGCTTCGGCTTTGGCGGCACCAACGCCTCGCTGGTGTTCCAGCGCTATGAGAAGTGATGTCCCGAATGGAACAGAAAACGCCCCGCGAGGATCTTTTGGCTGACGCAAAATCAGGATTGATGGCGGGCAAGCGCGGCTTGGTGATGGGCGTGGCCAACGACCATTCCATTGCCTGGGGCATCGCCCAGATGCTGGCGAGCCAGGGCGCGGAGATAGCCTTCACCTATCAAGGCGATGCCCAGAAGAAACGGCTGGGGCCGCTGGCCTCCTCGATCGGTTCCAGCATCGTGCTGCCCGGCGATGTGGAAAGCGACGCGCAATTGGATAGCGCCTTTGCGATCCTGGAAAAGCAATGGGGTTCGCTGGATTTTCTGGTCCATGCGATTGCCTTTTCCGACCGCGAGGAATTGAAGGGCCGCTATGTCGATACCAGCCGCGCCAATTTCGCCAAGAGCCTGGATATTTCCTGCTATTCCTTCACCGCCGTGGCGCAGCGCGCGGCGCGGCTGATGCCAAATGGCGGCAGCCTGGTGACCCTCACCTATCTGGGCGCCCAGCGGGTGATGCCCAACTACAATGTGATGGGCGTGGCCAAGGCGGCGCTGGAAGCCAGCGTGCGCTATCTTGCCGCCGACCTGGGCAAGGACGGCATTCGCGTCAACGCCATCTCCGCCGGACCGATGCGCACCCTGGCGGGCGCGGCGGTGGGCGATGCCCGCATGGTGTTCAAGTGGAACAAAAGCCATTCCCCACTCAAGAAGACCGTCGAGCTTAACCATGTCGGGGGAGCGGCCTTGTATTTGCTCAGTGATCTGGCAGGAGGTGTGACCGGCGAAGTGCATTTCGTTGATGCCGGGTTCAACGTCATCGGCATGCCGCCGACCGCGGATCTGAAGGGTTGGACGCCGCAGGAGAATGGTACCTCCGATGGGAATTCCGACGGCTAGGATGTTCCGTATGCTGGCGCTTTCGCTGGCGGCGGTCTTCACGTCTTCCACTGCTTTCGCGGGTTGGCAGCAGGATGCGTCTGCCGCCGAAATCGACCGGCTGAATCAGTTGCCGCAAATCCGTGAGGCGGCCATCGCCGACGCGAAGGCCGGTGACTGGCGCGCTGTTGTGCGGGTGATGAAGCTTGAGGCCCGCACCATTCCCGCCAACGCCTTGACCGGAAATTGGCGCTGCCGCCAGATCAAGCTGGGCCTGATGAGTTCCACTATGGTCTATGACCGCTGGTTTACCTGCACCATCCGTTCCACGCGCGGCGGGCTGTTGCTGGAAAAGACCGGCGGCAGCCAGCGCTTCGCCGGTTTTCTGTATCCGGAGCAAGGCGCCTGGGTCTATCTGGGCGCCTCCAGCGTTCGCGGCGAATCCGGGCATCATTATTCCGGCCCATCGCCCGCGCTTGGTGCGCAAGTGACGCCAGACGATCAGATCGGATTGCTCACCGGCATTGGCGACAATCACCTGCGGCTGGAGATACCGGCGGTGCAGGAATCGTTGCTCGACGTTGTCGAGTTCGCGCGATAAACCAATTTGTCATCCCCGGCGAGCCGCGCGGTTACGCGCGGCGAGGAAAGGGGACCCAGCTGGAAAGAACAAGCCCGGTCTTACCACCTGGGTTCCCTTCCCCTCGCATGGCGAAGCCATGCTCGGCCGGGAATGACAGATAAGATTTAAGCTCTCTTCTTCGCCGCTTCCGCAAAACGCTCGAACAGATAGTGCGAATCCATCGGCCCTGGCGAGGCTTCGGGGTGATACTGGACGCTGAACACGTCCTTGCCCTCGACCGCGATGCCGCAATTGGTGTTGTCGAACAGCGAGACATGGGTCTCGGTGACACCCGCAGGGAGCGTGTCGCGATCCACCGTGAAGCCGTGATTCATCGACACGATTTCCACCTTGCCGGTGGTCAGATCCTTGACCGGATGATTGGCGCCGTGATGGCCCTGCGCCATCTTTTTGGTTTTCGCACCCAAGGCCAGGCCCAGCATCTGATGGCCCAGGCAGATGCCGAATACCGGCGTGCCGGTGTCTATCACGCCTTTGATGGTGGGAATGGCATAGGCGCCGGTCGCCGCCGGATCGCCGGGGCCGTTGGAAAGCAGCACGCCATGCGGCGCATGACGCATCACGTCTTCGGTGGTGGCATTGGCGGGCACCACGGTGATGTCGGCGCCCATGCCCGCCAACAGGCGCAGGATATTCCGCTTCACGCCATAGTCGATCACGGTGACGCGGAAGCTGGGCTTGCCTTCGCTCTTGTAGCCTTCGCCCCACACCCAAGGCGTCTCATTCCATTTGCTGGTCTGGCCCGCGGTCACATCCTTTGCCAGATCGAGCCCTTCTAGGCCGGCAAAGCTTTTGGCCTGCTGGATCAGCGCATCGCGGTCTAGCTCGGCGCCGCCCAGATTGACCACCACGCCATGCGGCATGCCTTTTTCGCGGATCAGTGACGTCAAGGTGCGGGTGTCGATCCCCGCCACCGCCGGAATATTGTGCTTCTTCAGCCAGCCATCCAGCGCCAGCAAGTTGCGATAGTTGGACGGATGCTGCGCATCGGCGCGCACGATCAGCCCGCGCACCGCCGGCGTCACCGTTTCGATGTCTTCGTCATTGGTGCCGACGATGCCAATATGGGGAAAGGTGAAGGCCACGATCTGGCCGGCATAAGACGGATCGCTGAGGATCTCCTGATAGCCGGTCATGGCGGTGTTGAAACAGACTTCGCCGATCGCGGAGGTTTGCGCGCCAAAGCCGGCGCCTTCAAAGAAAGTGCCGTCCGCCAGCATCAAGCCTCCTTTGCTGAAGGGGGCACACGAAAACGCTACCGCCGCAGTGGCGGCGTGGGCTTTGGATGCGTCGATCATGGGAGGCCTCGAATTTGCGCGAAAATAGGTATGCGTCGTGCGCCCGTCAACCAGAACTTATCGAGATATTTCAACGGGTTGGAATTATCCACGCCTTTGTGCCCCCTCCGGCTTCAACTTGCGCTCGGCTGCTCGGTCGTTCCCGCCCGCAGCAATCGCCTCGCTCGTTGAGCTCCCCCGCCAGCGCGTGGCCAGCGCGCGGGGGAGGCTGGCCTCTGGAATCAGGTGACTGTAACTTCCGGCCCGATTTTGGAGGTTTCTCATGTCCCTGCGCGCCCAGCTCAACGACGCCATGAAAGAGGCCATGAAGGCCAAGGACGCCAAGCGCTTGGCCACGGTGCGCCTGATGCTGGCGGCGCTGAAGGACCGCGACATCGCCGCGCGCAGCGAAACCTCCAGAGAGCTGTTGGGCGACGACGAAATTCTCACCTTGCTGGCCAAGATGATCAAGCAGCGCGAGGAATCCGCCACCGCCTATGATTCCGGCAATCGGCCCGAACTGGCGGCGGGCGAGCGTGAGGAAATCGCCATCATCCGCTCCTTCATGCCCGCCCAGATGGACGAGGCGGCGATGAAGGAGGCGGTCAAGAAAGTGATCGCTGAGGTCGGCGCCGCCTCGATCAAGGATATGGGCAAGGTGATGGCGGTGCTGAAAGAGCGCTATGCCGGGCAGATGGATTTCTCCAAAGCCAGCGCCGCGACGAAAGATGTGCTGAGCGGGAAATGAGTGAGGTCAAGCTCGCCATCAGCGATGCAGAGGTCGCGCGCGTCTTTTCCGTCATGCACGCGTTACGCACCCATATCGCGGATACGGCGGATTTCGTCACCCGTGTGCAACGTCAGCGCCGGACCGAACGCGGCTGGCAACTTCTGTATGTCGAAGATAACGGCGCGCCGGTCGCGGCGGCCTCCTTTCGGATTCTGGAGCACCTGGCCTGGGGTAAGGTGCTGTATGTCGACGATCTGATCTGCGCCGAAAGCCATCGCGGCAAGGGCTTCGCGGACGTGCTGATGGCCTGGATGGAAAACCGTGCCCGTGAGGAGAATTGCACCGAAATGCACCTGGATTCGGGGACCCAGCGCGCCGGGGCGCACAAGTTCTATTTCCGAATGGGGCTTGCTATCTCCTCATTCCATTTCGCCAAAAAGCTCTGAAACCGGGCGGTTTTCGCCATTTTGGAGCCCTGATTCACAGGAATCAGCAGCTTTCCTTCCCCCATACCGGCGTCTTTCCCCTAGAGTTGGCCCCATGCGCTATGGCGAAGGCTTGCTGGAGGAAATCAGGCGGCGGACCGATCTGGTCGCGCTGGTGGGCCGCCGCGTCAAGCTGGTGCGCAAGGGCCGCGTGATGTGGGGCTGCTGCCCCTTCCATCAGGAAAAATCCCCCAGCTTCAAGGTCGAGAATGAGCGGCGGCTCTACAAATGCTTCGGTTGCGGCAAGGGCGGCGATGCCTTCAAATGGCTGATCGAGACCGAGGGCCTGTCTTTTCCGGAAAGCGTCGAGAAGTTGGCGGGCGAGGCGGGGGTCGAGCTGCCCAAATGGTCGCCGGAAGACGAGGCGCGGGAACAAAAGCGCAAATCGCTTTACGACATCGTGGAACTGGCGGCGAAATTCTATGAGGCGCAACTGTTCGATGCGGCGGGGCGCGAAGCGCGCGACTATCTGAAGGGCCGCGGGCTGGACGGTGCCGCCGCCAAACAATTTCGCCTGGGTTATGCGCCATCAGCCAGCAATGCGCTGATCCAACATCTGACCGAACACAACATCACCCAGGACGACATCATCGCCGCCGGGCTGGCAAAACCGGCCGAGGAAGGCCGGGCGATGCGCGATTTCTTCTTCAACCGGGTGATGTTTCCTATCTCCGACGGACGTGGCCGCATCGTCGCTTTCGGCGCTCGCGCCTTGGAAACCGATGCCAAGCCCAAATACATCAATACCGGCGAAACCGCGCTGTTTTCCAAGGGTTCGCAGCTTTACAATTTCGCAACCGCCCGCGCCGCCGCCATCAAAGCGGGCACCATCCTGGTTGCCGAAGGCTATATGGATGTGATCGCGCTGGTGCGCGCCGGATTTGCTCATAGCGTGGCGCCTCTGGGGACCGCCCTGACCGAGGATCAGTTGCATCTGTTGTGGCGCACCGCGCCCGAACCGATCCTGGCTTTTGATGGCGATGCGGCGGGATTGAAAGCCGCGCATCGCGCCGCTCATCTGGCTCTGCCGCATCTGAAGGCGGGATATTCCTTGCGCTTTGCCTTTTTGCCGACCGGCGAGGATCCCGACAGCTACATCGCGCACAATGGCGCGGGCGCGATGGCGGTGCTGCTGGAAGCCGCTCTTCCCCTGTCGCAGCTTTTGTGGCGCACCCAAACCGAGGGCAAGGATTTTTCCACCCCCGAGCGCCGCGCCGGATTGGAACACAATCTGAAGGAAATCGTTGAGCGTATCGGCGATGCCAAGGTGGCGGATTACTACCGCAGGGGGTTCGAGCAGTTGGTCTTCGAGAACTTCAAGCGGCGATCGGCCCAGCCAAGGGCCGATCGCGATGGGGCTCGATACCAGGCCCGAAGTTCCATGGCAGGGGCGGGGAAGCCGGGCGGCAAGTTCCGGGGCGACTTCAAGCCGCGCCCCCTGCCGGGGAGCCCCGAAGCGGTTTCGGCCAGCGTCCAGGCCAGTGCCCTGGTCCGGTCCGGCCAGACGGGAGCCCGCCAGGCCAAGGAGTTAGAGCTGGGACGACTTCTGGTTGAATCCCCGGAAATCGTACCCATAGAGGCCGAGGCCCTGGCGGTCCTGGATCTGGCCGACCCATCGCTTGACAGGCTGCGGCACGAACTTCTAAACCTCGCCGCCTCCGGCTCCAGCCTTGAAAAAGCTGGGGTTCAAGCCCACTTCATACGTACGGGATTGGCCGATTTGCTGGCGCGTTTCGCCGGTGCTCAGGCCGAGAATCCTCTTGCCAGCTTTCAGCGCGCAATGGCTGATCTGCGCGAGATTTCTGGGCATAGGGACGATGCGCGGCGTCTGTTGGAGCGCCGCAAAGAGCGCTTCCAACGGCCCGGCGACGGGCGCGGGTAATAGTTAGGTAGAAGATCAGTGGCCAAAGCGTCCCATTCCAAGAAACCGGCAAAGCCCACCAAAAAGCCGGCGGCGAAAGCCGCCGCCTCCAAATCGGCGCCCGCCAAGAAGGCCCCCGCCAAATCCGCGGCCGTCAAGGCAAAAGCCAAGCCGGGCAAGCCGGGCAAGCCGGTGAAGCCGGCGGCCAAGGCTGCCGCCGCCCATGCCAAAGCCAAGCCCGCCAAGGTTGAGAAACTCACCAAGGCGCAGCTCGCCGCTTTGGCCAAGGAAGAAAAACTCAAGGCCAAGGCCGCGTTGAAACAGACCAAGGCCGATCCGAAAAAGGCCGACGCCGCGCCGCTGGTGCCGCCCAAGCCGGGCAGCAAGATCGCGCCCAAAAAGCCGGGCGAGAATGAAACGCCGGGCGACGCGGATTCGCCCTTGCTGGACATGTCCGATGTCGGCGTCCGCAAAATGATCGCCAAGGCCAAGGCGCGCGGCTATGTCACCTATGACGAACTGAACAAGGTTCTGCCGTCGGACAAGACCTCGTCTGAGCAGATCGAAGACACGATGGCGATGCTCAATGAGATGGGCATCAATGTCATCGAAAGCGAAGAGGCCGAGGAAGGCGAGGAGGGCGGCACCCTTGTCGAAGCCTCCGGCAGCAAAGCCCTGGCCACCACGGCCAAGTCGGGCGAGCAGTATGACCGCACCGACGATCCGGTGCGCATGTATCTGCGCGAAATGGGCAGCGTCGAGCTGCTCAGCCGCGAAGGCGAAATCGCCATCGCCAAGCGCATCGAGGCCGGGCGCGAATTGATGATCGGCGCCTTGTGCGAAAGCCCGCTGACCTTCGAGGCGTTGACGGTTTGGCGCGACGAACTCAATGAAGGCAAGGTTCTGCTGCGCGACATCATCGATCTGGAAGCCATGTATGGCGCCGGTCCCGACGGTCAGCCCGCCAATGTGCCGCCGCCGGTCGGACCTGACGGCCAGCCCTTAAATCCGCCCGTCAACGGCGCGGCTCCACCGGTGGAATTCAAGAAGCCGGTGCCACCACCCCCGCCGCCGGCACCCAAGCCGGCCCCGAAGGCGGAAGGCGAGGAAGGCAGCGAAGGCGAAGCTGCCGCGGCCGGCGCCGATGACGGCGATGATTTCGACGATGAAGGCAATCTACCGCTTTCCGCCATGGAAGCGGCGCTCAAGCCCCAGGTGCTGGCGTCGCTGGATGCCATCGCGGGCCTCTATAAGAAATTGGGCAAGCTGCAGGACGCCTCGGTCGAGGCCGCGCTGGCCTCCGACGAACTGTCCACCGGCCAGGAACGCCGCTTCAAGAAGCTGCGCAACGAGACCATGGATCTGGTCAAGTCGCTCAAGCTCAACAACAACCGCATTGAAGCCCTGGTCGACCAGATGTACGGCATCAATCGCCGCCTGGTGGGCCTGGAAGGCAAGCTGCTGCGCCTGGCCGAAAGCCATGGCGTGGACCGCGCCGAATTCCTCAAACAGTATTTCGGCAATGAGCTGGACCCCAACTGGGCGCGCCGCGTCGGCCGCCTGACCGGCCTGGGCTGGCACGAGTTCGTCACCGACGAGCGCGACAAGATCAAGGCGCTGCGCGACGAAATCCAGCAGCTGGCGCAGGAAACCCGCCAGTCGGTGTCGGAATTCCGCCGCAACGTCCAGACGGTACAAAAGGGCGAGCGCGAATCCGGCGTCGCCAAGAAGGAAATGATTGAGGCCAACCTGCGCCTGGTCATCTCCATCGCCAAGAAATACACGAATCGTGGTCTACAATTCCTGGACCTGATCCAGGAAGGCAATATCGGCTTGATGAAGGCGGTCGATAAATTCGAATACCGCCGCGGCTATAAATTCTCGACCTATGCGACCTGGTGGATCCGCCAGGCCATCACCCGCTCCATCGCCGACCAGGCGCGCACCATCCGCATTCCGGTGCACATGATCGAGACCATCAACAAGCTGGTGCGCACCTCGCGCCAGATGCTGCATGAGATCGGCCGCGAGCCCACCCCGGAAGAGCTGGCCGAACGCCTGGCCATGCCGCTGGAAAAGGTCCGCAAGGTTCTCAAGATCGCCAAGGAGCCGATCAGCCTGGAAACCCCCATCGGCGACGAGGAAGACAGCCATCTGGGCGACTTTATCCAGGACCCCAATGTGGTGCTGCCGATCGACGCCGCCATCCAGGCGAATTTGCGCGAAACCACCACCCGCGTGCTGGCGACCTTGACCCCGCGCGAGGAACGCGTGCTGCGCATGCGGTTCGGCATCGGCATGAATACCGATCACACGTTGGAAGAAGTCGGCCAGCAGTTCAGCGTCACCCGCGAGCGTATCCGCCAGATCGAGGCCAAGGCGCTTAGAAAGCTCAAGCATCCTTCCAGGAGCCGGAAGCTCAGAAGCTTCTTGGACAACTGATGCAGCTCACCTTGCTCAAGAGCAAGATTCACCGCGCCACGGTGACTCAATGCGACCTCAACTATGAGGGGTCGATCTCGGTGGACGCCAATCTGCTGGAGCGTTCCGGCATCTTGGCCCATGAACAGGTCGATGTCCTCAACATCAACAATGGGATGCGCTTTACCACCTATGCCATCCCAGCGCCCGCCGGTTCGGGCACCATCGGGATCAACGGCGCCGCCGCCCGTCTCGCCCAGAAAGGCGATCTTGTCATCATTGTCGCGTATGCACGGATGCAAGAGGCCGAAGCCAAGAGCTTTTCGCCCCGGATTCTGCTGGTGGACGCAAACAACCGCCCGCTGGCGCCCAATCTGCGCATTATGGAAACCTGAGAAGTAAACATGCCCCCCCGCCTAGATAATGAAAAATTCTCCAACCGCCTGGATACCGCCGCCAAGGCGCGCGCCGAGATGCTGGCCAAGGCCAAGGCCCGGGCCGAAGCCGCCAAAGCCAATTTTGAGGCCAAGGCCGGTGAGCGCATGGCGATTGCCGCCGCGCGCGAGGAACGCGCCGCCAAGCGGGCCGAGGAAAAGCGCCTGGCCGTTATCGCGGCGGAAAAGCGCCGCCAAGAAGAAGAAGAACAGCGCCGCCTGGCCGAGATCGAAGCCAAGAAGCAGGCCGAGCGCGAGCACGAGGAACGCATCCGGGCGCAGGAAGCCTTGGAGGCCGAACAGAAGGCCCGCCGCGATGCGCGCTATGCGGCGCGTAAGGCGGCGAAAAAGAAGGGCCGTTAGTTAGCGCGTGGAATTTTGCGGCCTGAGTGCGTCGCGCGTGCTCACGTGCGTTAAGCACGCTCCGCGCGACGCTCCTGCTCAGGCCGCAAAATTCCACGCGCTAAGGCACGGCGGTAGGTCAAAAAATTTTCATTCCAAAGCGCCTCGCCCTGATTTAGGCTTTTTTCCGGGTTGAGCTTGGCTCCCTGCAAATGTCCGACGCGGCCAGAGTTCCCATCTGCCCCGGACCATCTTAATCCCTCCAGCGAGAAGGCGTGCGCATGGCGTTCGTGGAAGATAAGCAGTTTAGATATCCGGCTGAGGAAGAATGCCTGGTGCGCCGGCTGGGCTCGGCGGTGATCACCGCTTGGCCGCATCTGCCGCGCGAGGTCCAGGAAAAGATTTTCGACGAGGCCAAGATCGCCTGGGACCGGGAGCATTTCGTCTCCAAGCTGTCCAGCAAGCTGGATGGAATCATCCGGCGGCGGCACAGCTGAACTGGGTTCCTCATGCTTCGACAGGCTCAGCATGAGGAAGTTTTACAGTCCTCACCCTGAGCTCGTCGAAGGGGGAGGGCTACGCGACTGCCGCCAGCAGCACCATCACCAGCCCGACGATTGAGGCGGTCCATAGTGCGGTGCGCAGCCCGGCGATGCCCGCGGCATAGACCGGCACATAGGCGAGACGCGACCAGAAATAAATCTGCGCGCCCAGGGCCGAGGTGGGGCTGTTCTTGGCCAGCGCTGTCACCACCAGAACCGCCACCGCGAAATAGACGAAAGTCTCGCGGAAATTGCCAAAGGCCCTTTGGAAGCGCGCCGTCAGCGGCGTGACGGGCGGCGGCGGCACATCGCGGGAGCTGAGATTATAGGACAGACCCTGGTCTTTGGTCGCCAAGCTGGCGGCGATCGCCAGTTGGACAAGTCCCAACACCACGGCCCAGCATAGCATCTGGATTTCAATCGAACCGGTGAAGATGCTCATGACGTCCTCCCTGTTGTCTTTGGAGCTATCATAGGCTCAAAACCGCCAGTGCGTCAGTCCAGCCGGTAATTAAAACTCACCGAAATCCGCCGCCCGCGCGCCTGGTTGGTCTCCACCCCATGGCGCAGCCAGCTTTCCCATAGCAGCAGCATGCCGGGCTTGGGCGCGACATCCACAAAGCTGCGGTTTTCGGGCCTGGCATTGGTTTTTTTGGGCGGCGCGGCCATCATCATGGGCAAACGCGGGTCCTCGAACCGGATAGCGCCGGATTTGGACGGCACCGTCACATAATAGGTGCCGCTGATCACCGCATGAGGATGAATGTGCGGGGCGTGGACCGCGCCTTTCTGCATCACATTGATCCAAAGGCTGTCCAGCTTGAGCCTGCGGCCCGCTATGTCGAATTGCAACTCGCGCGCGAAAGACGCGACATGTTTGACAATCGCGCGCTCCAGATCGGCGAACAGGCTGGCGCGCCGGGGCAAATCGTTGAGCGAGGCATAGGAGGTATAGCCGCCATAACCGTGCCGGCGCGACCAGCGCTGGCCGGCCATGTCATCGGCGGCAATGGAAAGGCAGGTCTTTTCCAGGTCGCGCAGCAGAGCGATGCGGCCTTTGTACAATCTGGTGACAAACAGCGCGTCCGACATCGCCCTCTTCTATGGTTAGCAATATTTTGACCATTGGGCCGCTAAGGTCCGCCGCTGTCAAATCCACTCGGCCCGCATCATGAAAAACGCCGCATCCGCCCCGGTCACGGCCACCGTCTTCGCCGCCATGACCATCCTGCTTTATGGCTGCATGGCCTATGACGCCGCCAGCACAGTGGTCGGCACGGGGACGGTAGTGGTTTCCACCACCGCGGATGTCGTCACGGCGCCGTTCGGCGGCGACAAGTCTGAAGAAAAAGCATCCAAATAATTCTCCATGGCCGGGCTTGATGACCCGGCCATCCAGGGCCAGAGACTCGAACTCTGGATGGGCGGCTCGGAGGCCGCCCATGGAGAAGGAGTTTAAAACTTATCCTTCCGGGCCCTGATCTCGCCGAACACCGCGACATCGCCCGCCTTCTCCATCGCCAAGGACCTGCGAATCTCCTCCGAATCCGGGCGCAAGAACGGGTTGGTCTTTTTCTCTAGACCGATGGTCGATGGGACAGTCGGCTTGCCCGCCTGGCGCGCCGCCGTCACCTCTTCCATGCGCGCTTTCAGCGCCGCATTGCCGGGCTCCAGGGTGAGGGCGAAACGGCCATTGCTCTGGGTATATTCATGGCCGCAATAGATGCAGGTCTGGTCGGGCAAGGTCATCAGCTTACTGAGGCTGGTCCACATCATTTGCGGATCGCCTTCGAACAGCCGCCCGCAACCCAGGGTGAACAGCGTGTCGCCGGTAAAGGCATTGCCGTCGATCACAAAGGTGATGGCGCCCCTGGTATGGGCCGGCACTTCCAGCACCTGAACCTTGCGGCCGTCAAATTCCCAGCCGGTGGTTTCGTCCACGCCCACATCCAGGCCCGGAATGCGGGCGGCATCCTTGCCCGGCCCCACGATCTGGGCGCCGGTCTCTTCTTTCAGGACCAGATTGCCGCCGGTGTGATCCAGATGGTGATGGGTGTTGAGGATATGGGTCAGCTTCCAGCCCTTTTTCGCCAGGGCGGCCTGAACCGGCCCTGGCTCCGAAGGGTCCACCACCGCGCATTGCGTCCCCGACTTGATCAGATAGGCATAGTTGTCCGACAGGCAGGGGATGATCTCGATCTGGCTGGTCATAGTGTCTCCTTTAATAGCGAGGTTACCAAAGCTGCGTCTTTGAACAAACGAACTTCGGCCCTAATCTGTCTCCATGCCGCAGGATGTTCGCGATCTGACCGCTTTTTATCACACGCCGCTGGGCCGGATGGCGCGCCGCGCGATCCTGAGCGAGATTCAGGGCATCTGGCCCAATCTGCGCAACTACCGGCTCTTGGGCTATGGCTTCGCCCTTCCCTATTTGCGCACTTTTGCCGGGACCGAGCGCACCATCGCTGCCTTGCCCGCGGCCATAGGCCCAACGGGGGAAAATTTCGGCTGGCCTGACGGCAAGAACGCAACCTTGCTGTGCGAGGAAGATGCGCTGCCTTTTCCCGACATGTTTTTCGACCGCATCTTGATCGTGCACGGACTGGAATCGTCGGAAGGGCTGCGCGCGCTCTTGCGCCAGATCTGGCGCGTGCTGGCGCCAGAAGGACGCATTCTGCTGGTGGCGCCCAACCGCGCCAGCCTGTGGGCCCAGGTGCAGAGATCGCCCTTCGGCCATGGCCGTCCTTTTTCTAAGATGGAGCTGGAAGGCCTGCTCACCGAGGGGCAGTTCGAATCGACGCGCTGGTCGCGCGCACTGTATGCGCCGCCTTTCGAAACCGTCATACGTTCGGGCGCCGGCTGGGAGAAAGTGGGATCGCGGCTGTTTTCCGGCATCGGCGGCGTGCATGTGGTGGAAGCCGCCAAGTCGCTTTACGCCGCCGCCAAGCCAGGCCTGCCCCAGGGCGCCACCATTGCGCTCAAAGCGTCGAACTAGCTCTTCTTCAGCAGGAACACGCCGCCCTGGGCGAACAGGTTGGGGCCGAAAAAGCCATGCGTCAGGGTCTTGGGATTCATCGCCGAGGTGGTGCCGTTGTTGTTGAGGGCATGGGCTTCTACGATGGCAGCGCCGCATTCCCGCGTCAGGTCGACGAAATCCGCCAGGGTGCAAAGATGGATGTTGGGCGTCGCCCACCAGGAATAATCCAGCGCGCTTGTGCGTGGCATCCGCCCGGCCGTGAGCAGCGAGGCGCGCACTTTCCAATAGCCGAAATTGGGCAGTGAAATCGCGGTGCGCCGTCCGATGCGCAACAAATGTTCCAGCACCGCACGGGGTTTTTCCGTCGCCTGAATGGTCTGGGACAGGATGACCGCATCGAACACCTGGGCCGGATAATCCACCAGATCGGTGTCGGCGTCGCCTTGCACCACCGCCAAGCCGCGCGCCACGCAGGCATTCACATTGGCTTGAGAAATCTCGATGCCGCGTCCGTCCACATTCTTGGTCTTGAGATGCTCCAGCAAGGCGCCGTCGCCGCAGCCGACATCCAGCACCCGCGCGCCGGGACGGATCATCGCGGCAATCGCCGCCAGGTCGGGACGCAGCGCGATGGTCATTTCAGGTCCGTGGCCGCATGATTGAGAAAGCCGCGCACCGTGGCGAACATTTCCGGCTCGTCCAGCAGGAAGGCGTCGTGACCCTTGTCGCTTTTGATCTCGACAAAGCTCACCTGTGCCGCCACGGCATTGAGGGCGTGGGCGATGCGCTTGTTTTCCACCGGCGGGAACAGCCAATCGCTGGTGAAGGCGATGATGCAGAAACGCGCCGAATTCAGCGCGAACACGTCGGACAATTGTCCGCCATGCTCCTCGGCCAGGTCGAAATAGTCCATGGCGCGGGTGATGTAGAGATAGGAATTGGCGTCAAAGCGATCCACGAACGTCGCGCCTTGATGATGGAGATAGGATTCGATTTGAAAATCCGGCGCGAACTGGAACGACAGCGCCTCGCGGTTCTGCAAGGCGCGGCCGAACTTGCGCTGCAGCGCCATCTCCGAAACATAAGTGATGTGCGCGGCCATGCGCGCCACCGCCAAGCCTTTGGAGGGCTTGGTGCCGTGCAGTTGATACTCGCCGCCTTTCCAGTCCGGATCGGCCATGATCGCCTGGCGTCCGACTTCGTGGAAGGCGATGTTCTGCGCCGAATGGCGCGCGGCACAGGCAATCGGCACCACCGCGCGCACCGATTCCGGATAGGACGCGGCCCATTGCAGCACCTGCATGCCGCCCATCGAACCGCCGACCACCATCAGCAGCTTTTCGATGCCCAGATGCTCGATCAGCCGCTTTTGCGCCCGCACCATGTCGCGGATGGTGACCAGGGGAAAATTCAAGCCATAGGGTTTGCCGGTCGCCGGATCGATTTCGGCCGGGCCCGTCGAGCCCATGCAGCCGCCCAGCACATTGGCGCAGATCACAAAGAAGCGGTCGGTATCGATCGGCTTGCCGGGCCCGATCATGGTGGTCCACCAGCCGGGCTTGCCGGTGATGGGATGGTTGGATGCCACAAACTGGTCGCCGGTCAGGGCATGGCAGATCAGAATCGCATTGCTCTTGGCGGCATTGAGCGTGCCATAGGTGATATAGGCGACCGTGAAGGGCGTCAGCGCGCGGCCGCAATCCAGCGGCAGCGGGGTCTCGAAGGTGACCGCCAGTCCGACATCGGCCGATGGTGCGGTCACCGGGCGCAGGAAACGAGGGGCCTCGGTCATCGGTAAATCCTTGAAGAGCCGTAGCTAAGGCCGCGCCTTGGTGAAGTCAACGAAGCGTCTCCACAATCACTTGGGGAATACCAGCCCTGCTTTGCTTTTGGGGCTTTCCCGCCCTATCAATACCGCGGTTTTTAAAATTGCCTCCCGCCCCGATGAGCCCCACGCCCAAGCCTGGCATTCTGGAAGTCTCGCTCTATGTTGGCGGGCGCGCCGCCATTCCCGGGGTGGCCAAGGTGGTCAAGTTGTCCGCCAATGAGTCGCCTATCGGTCCCAGCCCCAAGGCGATGTCAGCCTTGTCCGCCGCGGCCCACGACCTGCAGCTCTATCCCGACGGCAGCGCGCGTCTGCTGCGCGAGGCGATCGGTGAAGTGCACGGCCTGAATCCGGATCGGATCGTGGTGGGCGGCGAGGGTTCGGGTCCATTGCTGACCCTCCTGGCCAATGCCTATCTCCAGCCCGGCGATGAAGCGGTCCTCAGCCGTCACGCCTTCCTGGTCTATGAGATCGTCACCCGCGCCAACAGCGCCACGCCGGTGATGGTGCCGGAAAGGACCACCAACAGCGCCATCAAGGTGGATGTCGAGGCCATGCTGGCGGCGGTGACGCCTAAGACCCGGATCGTCTATATCGCCAATCCCAACAACCCCACGGGCTCGATGCTGAACCGCGAGGAGATGGCGCGGCTGCATGCCGGTCTTCCGAAGGATGTGCTGCTGGTGATCGACGCGGCCTATGCCGAGTATGTCACCACGAAGGATTATGAGGCCGGAATCGAACTCGTCACGCGCCACGACAATGTGGTGATGACCCGCACTTTCTCCAAGCTCTACGGCTTGGCCGGCCTGCGGCTGGGCTGGGTGTACGCGCCCGCCGCCGTCTGCGACGTCCTCAACCGCATCCGGGGTCCATTCAACACCTCGACCCTTCAGCAGCAGGTGGGGGCGGCGGCGGTACGCGACCGCGACCATTTCCGGCTGGCGGTGAACCACAACAGCCAATGGCTGCCTTGGATCACGGCGGAAATCCGCAAAACTGGGCTTCGTGTCGATAACAGCGCGGCCAATTTCGTGCTGATCCATTTCCCGCCGCCCGGCGCCGCAGGAACTGGTGGCGAAAAGACCGCCGTCAAGGCAGACGCTTTCCTTTCACAAAATGGCATTATACTACGGGGCGTGGCCAGTTACGGGCTGCCCAACTGCTTGCGCATGACGGTCGGCACCGAAGAACAGAATAGGCTGGCGGTATCGTTGATCCAGAAATTCATGGCAGCATAAATGGGGCCCATGAAAAAGATCGCCATTATCGGCTTGGGCCTGATCGGCTCGTCCATTGCCCATGCCGCGCGGCGTGGCCATCTGGCCAGCCAGATCGCCGGTCATGACGCCAGCGCCGATGTGCTGGAGCGGGCGCGCGCCATCGGCTTTTGCGACAGTTTGCATGCCGATATCGGCGCTGCGGTAAAGGACGCGGAGCTGGTCATTCTCTGTACGCCGGTCGGCGCCTATAAAAGTATTGCCCGGGCGATTGCGCCGCATTTGGCGCAGGGCGCGATCCTCTCCGATGTCGGTTCGGTCAAAAGCGCGGTAGTCCGCGATGTGGGACCGTCCGTCCCCGCGGGCGTGCATTTCATTCCCGCGCACCCTATCGCCGGCACCGAATTCTCAGGCCCGGAATCCGGCTTTGCCAGCCTGTTCGACGGCCGTTGGGCGATCCTGACGCCGGTGCCGGGCAGCGACTTGCGCGCCGTCGACCGGCTGAAGGATTTCTGGCTGGGGCTGGGCAGCCAGGTGGATGTGATGGACCCCGGCCATCACGACCTTGTCTTGGCCATCACGTCGCATCTGCCGCATCTGATCGCCTACAATATCGTGGGCACCGCGCATGATCTGGAGAAGGTAACCGAAGGCGAAGTGATCAAATATTCGGCCAGCGGTTTTCGCGATTTCACCCGCATCGCCGCTTCCGATCCCACCATGTGGCGCGACGTGTTTTTGAACAATCGCGATGCCGTGCTGGAAGTGCTGGGCCGCTTCAATGAGGATCTCAGCCAGTTGCAGCGGGCGGTGCGCAATGGCGACGGCCAGACCCTGTTCGACCTGTTCACACGTACGCGCGCCATCCGCCGCGCCATTATCGATATCGGCCAGGATACCGCGGCGCCCAATTTCGGCCGCCTGCCGTTTCAGCTCTATGTCGCGCCCGAGCCGGAAAAGACGAAAAAGCGCGCCAAGACGTCAAAGAAATCCGGCAAAAAGCCTGCTGCCGCCAAAAAGAAGGCCAAAAAAATGGCGCGGCGCTCCCGGCGCTAGTAGAGCGGCTTCAGCAGCTTAGCCAAGTTCTGTGTGCCAGGGGCATTGGACAATTTTTCGCTTCCGCCTCCCGCGCGCCAGCGCCCGGCGGCTTCAGGCCAAGAGGCTTCACCGCGCAGTAGCGGCAGTAATGGCTCGGCTTTCGTCAGGGTGACGTAAAGCTGGCGATGCTCCAGCTTCTTGGCTCCAACCGGCAATCCATCGGTGCTGATCATTAGGTCCAGGCTGTTGCCGTCGAGACCTTGCCGCACGTGAAACTGAAAGCGGGTCAGGGTGAAATCAGGCCCAACCAGTTCTGCAATATCCAAGTCAAAGCGCATCAGCCCTTGCAGGCCCAGAATGCTGCTGCCGCGCATGCTGCCCGATTGAAAGGCGGCGGCGCGGGCTTCGCCATTGGGCTCTGTCCAACTTATCTGCTGCCTTCCCGCTGCTTCATAGACATCTTGGCTGCGGCCATAGGTCAGGCCGTGCATGGCGAATTTATCGCTGCGCCAGGAAAAAGGCCCATGCGCGCCCGCGCCTGCGATGCGCAGATTCTGGAAATTGGCGTCCAACCGGAAGGGAAAGCCGCCGACTTCGGCCTTGTCCCAATTCAGCGTGACCCCTGGGATCGCTTCACGGCCTTTCAGCGCGGCGAGCTTTTTTTCCAAAGCGCCAGCAAGCATCCACCAGTGAATCATCACGGCAGCGGCCAGAGCTGCGAACAAAGCGGTGGGAGCGTAGAGCCAGAAGCGGCTGGAATATCGAAACACGGCCATCAATTACATTTGGAATAGCCGCAAGACAAGCAGGAATCGCATCCCTCCAGTTTCACGAAGCTGGCGTCGCCGCAACGGGGGCAATAGCGGGCGCGGGCGCCTTCCACCGGGACTTCGGGGACAAAGCCGGACTCGCGCGGGACCAAAAAACCGATCTCAATCATGTGACGTTCGATCACCTCGCCGATTGCCGCCAGCAGCGAAGGGACATAGCGGCCGTTCATCCATTGGCCGCCGCGCGGATCGAAGATCGCCTTCATCTCATCGACCACGAATGACACATCGCCGCCGCGCCGGAACACCGCCGAGATCATACGGGTCAGGGCGAGGGCCCAGGCATAGGCCTCCATATTCTTGGAATTTATGAAGACCTCGAAGGGCCGCCGCCGCCCGTCCTTCTCGATATCGTTGATGGTGATGTAGAAGGCGTGATCGCTGTCCAGCCATTTGATTTTGTAGGTGCGTCCCAACAGCGCCTCGGGGCGGTCCAGCGGCCGAGTCATGTAGACCACGCCGCCTTTTTCTGCGGGCAAGCGCGGTTCCGGCGGCGGAAGAGGCAGTTCCGGTTCCTTGGTGTCAGATACGAATGGCGCCGGAGCTTCGACCGAAAGCACCGACCCCGTCACCGCATTGGGACGATAGGTGGTGCAGCCTTTGCAGCCCAGCGCATAGGCCTCCAGATAGACATGACTGAAATCCTCAAACGAAATCGCCGCCGGAACATTGATGGTCTTGGAAATGGCGCTGTCGATAAAGGGCTGGGCGGCGGCCTGCACCGCCAGGTGATCCGACGGCGACAAGGTCTGGGCGTTGACGAAATAATCCGGCAGGGCGGCATCGGCGCCGAACTTCTGCTGGAAGAGGCGCACGGCATAGTCGCTGACGATTTCCTCGCGCCTGCTGCCGTCGGGTTGCAGAACCTTGCGCCGGTAGCTGAAGGCGAAGACCGGCTCGATGCCGCTGGAGACATTGTCGGCGAACAGCGAGATGGTGCCGGTGGGCGCGATCGAGGTCAGCAGGGCATTGCGGATGCCGTGATCGGCGATGGCCTGGTAGATGTCGGGCGGCAAGGCCTGGATATAGGGCCGCGACAGATAGGCATTCCTGTCGTAAAGCGGGAAGGGGCCTTTTTCCTTGGTCAATGCGACACTGGCGCGGTAGGCGGCATGGCTGAGCGCCGCCAGCCAGGCGCGGATCAGTGCCAGGCTTTCGGGCGCGCCATACTTCACCCGGCAAAAGATCAAGGCATCGGCCAAGCCCGTGACGCCCAAGCCGATGCGGCGCTTGGCGCGCGCCTCCTGGGCTTGTGCCTCCAAGGGAAAGCGCGACACGTCGATGGCATTGTCCATCATGCGCACGGCGGTGGCGACAAGCTGTTGCAGCTCTTCCACGTCCAATGCCGCGTTATCCTCGAAGGGACGGCGCACCAGCTTGGCCAGGTTGATGGAGCCCAGCAGACAGGCGCCATAGGGCGGCAGGGGCTGTTCGCCGCACGGGTTGGTGGCGGCAATGGTCTCGCAATAACCCAGATTGTTTTGGGCATTGATGCGGTCGATGAAGATCACGCCCGGTTCGGCATAGTCATAGGTCGAGCGCATGATACTGTCCCACAGCGCTTTCGCCTTGACCGTGCGATAGAGTTTGCCCGCGAATTGCAGCGGCCATTCGGCATCGTCTTTCACCGCCGCCATAAAGGCGTCACTGACCAATACCGATAGATTGAAGTTGGACAGGCGCCCCGGGGTGCGCTTGGCGGTGATGAAATCCTCGATATCGGGATGATCCACGCGCAGCGTCGCCATCATCGCGCCACGTCGTGAACCCGCGCTCATGATGGTGCGGCACATCGCATCCCACACATCCATGAAGGAAACGGGACCCGAGGCATCCGCGCCAACCCCCGCGACGGCGGCGCCCTTGGGCCGCAGGGTGGAAAAATCATAGCCGATGCCGCCGCCCTGCTGCAGGGTCAAGGCCGCCTCGCGCAGACCCGAAAAGATTCCATTCATGGAATCTTCGATGCCGCCCATCACAAAGCAGTTGAACAAAGTGACGCTGCGGCCCGTCCCCGCGCCTGCCAGGATGCGTCCGGCGGGAAGAAATTTATGGCCCGCCAAGGCGTGGGCAAAATCCAAAGCATGCGCAACCCATTTGCCGGGAGCTTCGGCTTCCGCCAGCGCCAGCGCCACGCGCGACCAGCTGTCGGCGACATCGCGGTCGATGGGCGTGCCGTCCGGCGCCTTCAGCCGGTATTTCATGTCCCAGATCTGGCGGGAAATGTCGCTCATGGGGCGATAACAATCATATCCGTCCGGGGGTCCGCCACCATGGCCAGACACTCTGGCTAATATGGGCTTGCGACGGGCCTATTTCATCCCCGAGGCTGCAATCTATCCATTTGATTCTACAATATATTTTGGCGCCAATACGCGCCGCTTGGCCAATGCGGTCAGGGGCGTGCGGTCATGGCAACAGCCGGTTGGTGGCGGTTTCGATGCGCTTCTCCAGTAGGTCCATGAAGGCGTCACGCTTCAGTCCTGGCGCAATCGGTTCCAGAAATTCCAATACAATTGTGCCCGGCCGCTTGAGAAAGCCTGTCCAATAGACGCCCGAATTCAGCGCCACCGGCACGCAGTCCACGCCCAGCAGCGCATAGAGGCCCGCCACGCCGGGTTTGTAGTCGGGCGCGGTGCCCGGCTTTTTGCGCGTGCCTTCCGGGAAGATCAGAATGGGCCGCCCTTCGCCCAGCACTTGACGCGCCGCGCTTGACATTCTGCGTAGCGCGCCGGCGCCCGCAGCTCGGTCTATCGCGATCGCGGCCGCCTTCCCCAAGAACCAGCCATAGAACGGTATGCGCAGCAATTCCCGCTTGAGCACGATGGCGGGTTCGTTCAGCACCAGATACAGAGCCAGCGTGTCCCACATGCTCATATGCTTGGAGGCCACCAAGACCGGGCCCTTTGGCGGCCGCCCTCGCACCTCAAAGCCGATTCCGCCAAAGACTCTCAATCCCCAGAAGGTGAGACGCGACCACAGCCGCGCCAGCCACACCGTGGCGCCGCGCGGCAGCACCAGCACCGGCAGGAAGATCAGCGACAAGGCGATGGTCACCAGAAGGAACCACAGCAGGAATAGCGCCGAGCGCAGCCAGAGAATCATTGCGACAGCCGTGTCGTCACCAGACTGGCGAGATATTTGACATACTCGCGGTGCAGCAGCTGCGCGGTGCGCGGATGCCGCCACCAGCCGCCCAGATCGATGCGGCTCTGGTCCACCGGATAGGCGATCAGGGATTTGTCCGGCAGGGCGGCGGAAAATTCCCGCATGGCGCGCGGCATGTGATAGCGGCCGGTGACGATCAATAGGCTGTTGAAGTGATGCTCCCGCATCCAGGCGGCGGCTTCCTCGGCATTGCCATGGGTGTCCTCGGCATAACCGATGTCGGCGCAGCAGTTAAAACGCGCGCCGCCGTCCGACATCTTGCCCACCGTCTCCTTGCTGGTCTCCTGGCTCACGCCGCTGATCAAGAGCCGCTTGCCCGCGCCATGTTCCAACAGCGCCACAGCGGTATCCAGACGCTCGTCACCGCCGGTCAAGGCGACGATGCCGTCCGCCTTCAAAGCATTTTGGGGCGGCGGCGCAAGCGGGTAGGGAAGGCTGCTGACGAACAGCACAAAGCCGAGCCCATAGCCGAGCAACGCCAGAAAGATAACGGCCAGGAAGACGCGCAAGGCATGGCTCCGGTTGGTCAAGCCCAAAACAGAAGTCGAGGATAGCAAACAGCTTTCGCCAGGCTCAATAGATGGCTTTCACCACCGACAAGACCGAAATGCGCGCCGTGGCCCAGGCGATCAGCGATGCGGCGACCGGCACCGCAAGCAGCCAGGGAATCTCGATCCATTTCAGGGAAATCGGCGGCAGGAATGGCACCGCCTCCAGTCCGAACACTTCCAGGCCGCCGGCGGCCAAAAACAGCAGCGCCGCGAACACCGTGCCCAACGCCGCCGCCATCAGGGCGGAAATGAAATAGTGCCATTCCACGGCGCGGGCGATGAAACCCGGCAGGGCTCCCATCTGGTGCAGCAGCGCCACCATCTCGTGATGCGCCTCAAGGCCGGCACGGGTGGCAAAGGACACCGCGGCCGCCGTGGCGCCGGCGATCAACAGCAGAATGCCGTAAGCGGAATAGCGCACTGCGTCCGCCACGCCGCGCAGACGCGCGATCCAGCGGCGGTGATCGTCGACGCTGGCATGGGGCGCGGCTTGCTTCAATCTCACCGCCAGGGCGGCGACATCCACATCCTCGCCGGGTGTGATCGTGGCATCGATCAGCCGTGGCAGCGGAATGCCCGCCACCGCGCCGTCCTTGCCGATCCAGGGTTCGACCAAGGCGTTGATCTCGGCGTCCGACAACAGACTGGCATGGGCGATGCCCGGGGTTGCGCTTAAGACCGACAGCACGGCTTTGGTTTCCGTATCCAGGCTGGCGCGCGGATCGCCTTGTTCGGGCGGCATCACCTGCACTGTGACGCGGTCCGACAGGCCGCTTTGCCAGCCATGGGCGGCGCGCGTCGCCACCAGCGAAGCACCCAAGGCCAGGGCCGCCAGGAACGCCATCACCGCGATCACAAAATCCAGCGGTGCGGCGCCTTCATCGCGCGGCAGGATATAGTTGGCGCGCGCGCTCATGGTTTTTCCCTCATAGGGACGCTCGCAATTCCACCAGCCGGCCTTCGATCAGCCGCATCTCGCGCGCCCGCGTCGCCTCGATCAGGGCGCGGTCATGGGTGGCGATCAGAACGGTGGTGCCCAGCCGGTTGAGTTCGGCGATCAGGCGGATCAGGCGCGCGCCCATTTCCGGATCGACATTGCCGGTGGGTTCGTCGGCGATCAACAAATCCGGGCGCGCTACGACGGCGCGAGCGATGGCCACACGCTGCTGCTCGCCGCCCGACAGCGTAGGCGGCTTGGCCTGCATCCGGTCCCCCAGGCCGACCCAGGACAAAAGCTCGCGCACGTCGTGCGAGAAGTCGCTCACCCGTTTGCCGGCCAGCCGCAGTGGCAGCGCGACATTGTCGAAGGCCGAAAGATGATTCAGCAGCCGGAAATCCTGAAACACCACGCCTATACGCCGGCGCAGGCCCGGCAGGTCGCGGCGGCGCGCGATGGCCAGTTCGGCGCCGAACAGGGTGATTAGGCCGCGGCTGGGCGGCTCGGCGATATAAATCAGCTTCAGCAGGGTGGTCTTGCCCGCGCCCGATAGGCCGGTCAGGAAGGTGAAAGACCCCGGTTCCAGCGAGAAACTGATATCGCGCAGAACCTCGGGTCCCGAGCCATAACGCATGCCGACATTTTCGAAGCGAACCATGGGCGCGAAGATACTCATATTTTGGTAGGAAAGTAGGGTCAGTATCGTGCCGGGAAAGCCGGGTTTCGCGCCGCTTGCGGTCGATCTCCCTGCCCCCTATTTTCGCTTTTATTCTGTATAGGCGCTAGGGTCGCGGTTTCGAAGTTCGCATATCATGGATATCAAGCTCCAGGCGAACTTCGAAACCGAAACGACCCTAGGAATCAATAAGATGCTAGTGTCCTTCGATTCCGAAATTCGTATGGAATTCGATATGGAGATGACGCGAATTTCGGAATCGGGACACTAGCGTATGATTCTCACCTGCACCTCTTGCGGCACGCGCTATTCGGTCGACGGGTCCAAGTTTCCGGCTGCCGGCCGCACCGTGCGCTGCGCCAAATGCGGCCATAGCTGGCATCAGGCTGCAGAAGCGGCGGAGCCGCTGCCCGAGCCACCGGCCCCCGCCTTTGACGGCACGCCCGAAACACCGGTCCCCGAGCCTGCGGATGGCGGTTTTTCCCCGACCCGCGACTTTGCGCCGCCATCGGTTGTGCCCGAGCCAAGCGCCCCCTTGGCCCCCAAGCTCGCCATCATAGCGGGCTGGATCGGACTGTTCGTGGTGGTGCTGCTGATTGCCTTCGCGGCGGTGAAATACCGCCAGCATATCGCCAGCATCTGGCCTCAGTCGGCGGGGGTCTATAACGGCATCGGTCTGCCGGTGAACGCCAGCGGGCTGGATTTCCGCAAGGTGGGCTATCGCCGCGAGACCGAGGACGGCCAGATTGTGCTGGCGGTGTCGGGCGAGATCGTCAATACCAGTTCGCGCCAATTGCCGGTGCCGCAAACGGTGCGCATCACCCTTAGCGGCGCCGACAAGCGCGAGCTTTATCATTGGACCCTCAAGCCCAGTGTCACGGTTTTGGCGCCCGGCCAGTCGGTGCCCTTTTTGACGCGGCTTGCCAGCCCGCCTTCCGCCGCGCGCATTCTGGACGTGAGTTTTTCCAAAGACGGGTCTTGATGCTCTGATGGCGCCGGACGTTCTCTTCACCGCCGAACAGATCCAGGAGCGGGTGCGGGCGATGGCGCGCACTATCGCGGCCGCCCCGCTGGTCCCCGATGTCGCTATGCCGGTGCTGGTGGGCGGCTTTGTTTTTGCCGCCGACCTGATCCGGGCCCTGACCTGGGAAGGCGTGCCGATGGACGTGGAGATGATCTGGCTGCGTTCCTATGGCGACAAACGCGTGGCCAGCGCCATCTCCATGATCGCGGGTCCGTCCGAACAGATCGCGGGCCGCCATGTGCTGGTGATCGACGGTGTGCTGGATGCCGGGCGCACCATCGCCAAGGCGGTGTCCTTGATCCAGGCAGCGGGCGCGGCCAGCGTGCAGGTGGCGGTGATGCTGGACAAGCAGCGCGGCGATGCCGTGGCCAAGGCCGACTATGTCGGCTTTGCGGTGGGCGATGATTTTGTCATCGGCTATGGCATGGACGATGCGGGCCGCTATCGCGGGCTGCCTTATATCGGCAAAGTGCCGAGTTAATGCACAACTTTCCTCTCCCCTTGAGGGAGAGGAAGAAAAATCATTGGGTTAGCGGAGCGATAGCGACGCTGAACCCATTGATTTTTCAGGCGAGGGGTGAGTTTGCATCGTAACCCCTCACCCGCAAAATCTAAGCACTTGGCTTCGCTGGCGCTTCGCCAAATGCAAGATTTTACGCCCTCTCCCTCAAGGGGAGAGGGAAGTCGAGCACAAGCGACGCTAAAACGCCTTCAGCAGCCGGTCCAGATAATCGCGTTCTTGCTGCGGCCGGTTCATCTGCGCGGCGCGGCGGCGCAGCTCCTCCAGAATCTGGCGGGCGCGGGCCAAATCGGCGGCACCGGGAATTTTGACGCCGGAATTGCCCAACTGCGAAGGGCTGCGGCCCAGCGGGTCTTCGCGGCCCCCGCCCATGCGGCCGGTGCCTCGTTCGGCTTCGTCGGCCAGCGCCTGGGCGCCCTGTTTCAGGGCATCCAGCGCCTGATTCTGCGAGCTTCCGGCATTGGACAGATCCTTGCGGCCCAAGGCGTTCTGCGCGTCGCCCATCGCCCTGCCGGCTTCACGCAGCTTCTGCGCCGATTTGCCGTCCATGCCTTTCAGGGAATCCTGCAACTCCTTTTCCAGCTCCTGCTGTTGTTTCTGCAGGCCCTGGGTGCCGCCATCCTTGGGATCGGCCTGGCCCTGTTGCTGGCGGAATGTCTTGTCCAGCAGCGCACGCTGCTTGCCCATCAACTCGCCATATTTTTGCAGCTTCTGGTTCAGCGCCTTGTTTTGCGCATTCTGGCCGCTCTTGCCCTGGGTCATGCGCATATTTTCCAGCATGGATTGCAGCGCCGCCAAAAGCCGCGCCGCTTTTTCGCGCTCGCCGGCTTGCGACAATTTCTGGATCATCTGCATAAGCTGTTGCACATCGTCCATCCCCAAGGTCTTCGCGTCGGGGGGCATGGGCGTCTGATCGGCCGGCGGGGGATTGGCTGCCAGCGCGTCAACATAGCGTTTCATCGCTTCGTTATAGCGCTTGAGCAGTTCATCGATCACCTCCTGCGGCGCGCCCGATGCCAAGGCCTGGGTGATCTGCATTTGCAGCTTGCGCAGTTCTTCCGCCGCCGACAAAAGCCCGCCGCGTTCCAGCTTCAGCGCGGTCTGCCACAACAGGTCTTCCACTCGCACAATGTCGGCTTCTTTCTTGGCGGTCTTCACGCCATGGAAGGCGGTGCGCAGGGCAAGAAAGATGTCATTCTTGCCCTGATAGAAACGTTCCGGATCGATCGTCAGCGCATCCAGGGTCAGCAGCACCACGCGCCGCCCGGCGGCATCGGAGGTCGCCAGATGCTGGCGCTGCTCCACCAGCGCCCGCGCCAGGGGATCGGTGAAGACGCGAGCCGGCAGGCGGAAGCGAAACAGCGCGCTCACGCCTTTTTGGCCGATGGCGTCGCGCGCTTCCAGCCGCCCTTCCACCACCAAACCCGCATAGGGATGGCTGGTGAGATCGACATAGCTGTTCTGCTCCACATGCTTGGCGGCGGATTCCGGTAGCGGTAGCTCCGCTACCAGCGGCTTGCCGTGGCCGCCACCCTTTAAAATTTTGAGGGGCACCAGCACGGCGCGCGCATTGGCGATGCCATAATCGTCATCGCCCTTGAAGGCGAATGCGGTGGCAAGCTGTTCGGTGCGTGACGGCTTGGCGGTCAAGACGATGACCGGCGGCGCATCGGCCACTGCTTGGATATTCCATTTGCCGATGGCATGGCCGCCCACCTGCACCCGCACCCGCGCATCGGTGGAAAGGATCACATTGCTGGAATATTCGCCGTCTTCGCCGGCAAAGCGCGGCGCGGCATTGTTGCCCGCCGCAAGACCCGGGGTGCGCGGTGCGCCATGCACCCGCAAATTTAGCACCGAACCCTGAGGCACCCGGATCGGCGCCGTGTCGCCGATATGCAGGGAGGTCAGCGGCAAGCCGGTATAGGGCGGCGGATCGATCCAGGCATCCAAGGTGGCGGCGGCGCCCGCGCCGCTGTCGAAGGCGCTCATCAGGCGGCCTGCCAAGTCGTTGCGCGCCAAGACAAGGCTCACTGCCAGGGCCATCAGCAAATACCAGCGCAGGCCTTGCGGATCGCGGGCGGCGATATCGGTGCGGGGCAAGGTGAAGCGGAGTTTTTTGGGCAGGCCCTGGGCCCGGTGCAGTGCCCACAATTCCCGCGCGAAGGGATCATCGCCCACCGGCATGTCATGGCGCTCGGAAACCGGGCGATGGACCAGCCCGCTATCGCGCTCCAGCCGCCGCTCCGCATCCAGGTCGCGTGGCCAAGCGAAATCCGAAAAACCTTCGGTCAGCGCCAGCGCGCTCAGTGTGATCGTGGCGGCCAGCACCAAGGCTTGCAGCGGCCATGGCACAAAAGCAAAGACTCCGGCCAAGGCCAGCGCCAGATACAGGCCGATGAAACCAAAGGCGGGCCAAAGCCGCGGCAGCACCCGCTCGATCGCCAGAACCGCCTGGGTCCGCGCGATCCACCAGCTTAAGGGATCACCGCCCCGAAAGGGCACCGGCGAATTAATCCGCCAGCCAGTCTGGTATGCGGTCCTTGGCGATGAGGTCGGCATAGGTCTCCCGGGGCCTTACGATGCCCCAATGTTCGCCCCAGACCAAGACTTCGGCCGCGGCGGGGCGCGCATTGTAGTCGCTGGCCATCACCGCGCCATAGGCGCCCGCCGACAGAATGGCCACAAGATCGCCACCTTTGAGTTCCGGCAAGGGCCGGTCCGCCGCGAAAAGATCGGATGTTTCGCACACCGGTCCCACCACATCGTATTTTGGGCGCGCCGATCCGACGGCCGGTTCCGCCACCGCCGCGATTTCGTGATGCGCCTCATACAAGGCAGGCCGGATCAAATCGTTCATGCCCGCATCGATGATCAGAAAGGTCTTGGCCTCGCCATGCTTGACATAGATCACCCGTGACACCAGCACGCCGGCATTGGCGGCGATCAGCCGGCCCGGTTCGAAGGACAGGCTGCAGCCCAACCCCTTGGTCACCCGGCTGACCATCTTGCCGTAAGCCTCTGGATCTGGCGGCGGCATGTTGCTGTTTTCGTAAGGCACGCCCAGCCCGCCACCCAGATCCAGGCGGGTAATGGCGTGACCGTCGGCGCGCAGGCTGGCGACCAGTTCGGCAACGCGCTTGAACGCGGCTTCGAAGGGTTCCAGATCGGTGATCTGGCTGCCGATATGCACGTCGATGCCGACGATCTCGATATGCGCGAGGCTTGCGGCATGGGCATAGGCTTGCCGCGCCCGGGCAAAGGGAATGCCGAACTTGGTTTCGGCGGTGCCGGTGGTGATCTTGGCATGGGTCTTGGCGTCGACATCGGGGTTGATGCGCAAGGTGGTGGGCGCGCGCACATTCAGGCTGGCCGCCACTTCGTTTAGCGCCGCCAGTTCCGGTTCGCTTTCGACATTGAACTGATAGATGCCCGCTTCCAGCGCGCTGCGCATTTCGGCGCCTGTCTTGCCCACGCCGGAGAATACGATCTTGGATGCAGGAATGCCCGCGGCCAGCGCCTTGAACAGCTCGCCGCCCGAAACCACATCGGCGCCCGCGCCCATCTTGGCGAGAGTCTTGAGCACCGCCAGATTGCCGTTGGCCTTGACCGAGAAGGCGATCAGCGAGCCTTGCGGCAGCGCGTCGGAAAACACCTTATAGTGGCGCTGCAGGGTGGCGCTGGAATAACAATAGAAGGGCGTACCCGCCGCCTCAGCCAGCAGATCCAGTGGCACGTCTTCCGCGCACAGCACGCCGTCCTTATAGTGGAAGTGGTTCATCGGACGAACGCCTACCGTCCCAGAGGATAGGGCGGTTTGGATGGATCGTTCTCGTCCTTCCGGGTCGTTTGGCCATTGGGTTTCACCAGATCGTTCTTCACCCCACAGGCCGTGACCAGCAGCGACAGCGCGATAATCATCAGGGCGGGCTTCATCTCAGAACGCCTTTCCAATGCGCCAGCTGTTCCTTCACCCGCGCCGGCGCGGTACCGCCCAGGCTCATGCGCGAATTCACGCTGGCCTCGGGCGAAAGCACCTTGAACACTTCGGCGGTGATGGCGGGCTCGATTGTCTGCATGTCGGCCAGCGGCAGCTTATCCAGGGTTACGCCTTTTTCCTCGGCGCACCTGACGATCGAACCGGCGATGTGATGCGCCTCGCGGAACGGCTTTTTCAGCACCCGCACCACCCAGTCGGCCAGATCGGTGGCGGTGGGAAAGCCCGGTTCGCAAGCGGCCCGCATGCGCGCAGGATTCGCCGTCAGATCGGCCGCCATTGCCGCCATCGCCGCCAGGCAAAGTTCCAGCGTATCGGCGGCGTCGAACACCCGCTCCTTGTCTTCCTGCAAGTCGGTGCCATAGGTCAGGACCAGGCCTTTGACCACGGTGGCCAGGGCCACAAAATCGCCCAGCACCCGCCCGGTCTTGCCGCGGATCAGTTCGGCGGCATCGGGATTGCGCTTTTGCGGCATGATCGAAGAGCCGGTGGTGAAAGCGTCCGACAGTTTCACAAAGCCGAACATCGGCGTGGACCATTGCACCAGCTCGCCCGCCAGGCGCGACAAATGCACCGCAGCGATGGTGCAGGCCGCAAGATATTCCAGCGCGAAATCGCGCGCCGAAATCGCGTCCATGGAATTGCGCATGGCGCGCGCAAAGCCCAGCGCATGCGCTGTGTTATCGCGGTCGATGGCAAAGGAGGTTCCCGCCAGCGCCGCCGCGCCCAAGGGCGATTCATTGAGCCGCTTCCTGGCGTCTTCGAAACGGCCACGGTCGCGGCCGAACATTTCGACATAGGCCAGCATGTGGTGGCCGAAGGTCACCGGCTGGGCCACTTGCATATGGGTGAAGCCCGGCATGATGGTCTCGACATGCTTTTCGGCCTGACCGCACAAAGCGCGTTGCAAGGTCAAAAGGCCCTGGTCGGCGCGTTCGCACGCGCTGCGCACCCAAAGACGGAAATCGGTGACCACCTGATCGTTGCGCGAGCGCGCGGTGTGCAGCCGGCCCGCCGCGGGGCCGATCAGCTCGGCCAGCCGGGCCTCGATGTTGAGATGGATATCTTCCAGCTCGCGCTTGAAGACGAA
>DATFEF010000054.1:0-84599 GCA_035251465.1 Rhizomicrobium sp.
ATCGCTTGAAAGAGCCGCCGAACTGCCAAAATGGCTTCATCGCTACAACTGGCACAGACCACATGGTAGTATTGGATCAATGCCACCTATCAGCAGATGCCCCAAAGCCGCGAACAACCTGTTGAGACTCCACAGTTAGCGGCAGCGTAGTGCGACCAGGGTGAGGGCATAAGTTAATCCTCATGCTGAGCTTGTCGAAGCATGCGGTCAGAGCGGTTACGCTGGAACGCAACGTGCTCTAGGCGTACGAGAGGGGTGCGGGCCTCGTTCTTTGTCCCAGCGGTTTGCCAGGTGACATTTTCTCAGGGCGTGGGAATAGGGCTGGTCTTTGTCCCTATCAGCATGATGGCCTTTGCGACACTTTCGCCACATCTGTGCACCGGAAGCGCCGGATTGACGAATCTGGTGCGCAATATCGGCAGCGCCATCGCGAATCCACAGATACCTTTTGGGTTGGCAAATCGAAATTCTCTCATAGAATACCGGGCGCAAGTGCAGGCCCACGCAAATGATTTCCTTCATGTTCGTGGTTTTAATGCCTGTGCTTGCGGTGTATGGCAGATGAAACGTCCGTCCTTCGCGGCGGGCGCAACCCTTAATATGGAAGTGGTGCGTTAATGAAAGTGGCATTCATCGGTTTGGGCGTGATGGGCTATCCGATGGCGGGTCACCTGCAAAAGGGTGGCCATGACGTGACGGTCTACAATCGCAACGCCGAAAAGGCGAAGCAGTGGAAGGCCGAGTATGGCGGCAACACCGCGGCCACGCCTGCCGAGGCCGCCAAGGACCAGGAGATCGTGTTCTGCTGCGTCGGCCGCGACAGCGATTTGCGCGAAGTGACGCTGGGCCCCAATGGCGCGTTCGGCGCCATGAAAAAAGGCAGTCTATTTGTCGATCACACCACCGCTTCGGCCGGTATTGCGCGCGAATTGGCGGCGGAAGCGCAAAAACGCGGCTTCGATTTCGTCGATGCGCCGGTTTCCGGCGGGCAGGCGGGCGCGGTCAACGGCAAGTTGGGCATCATGTGCGGCGGCAGCGAAGCCGGTTACGCCCGCGCCGAGCCGGTGATGGCGGTCTATACCAAGATGGCCAAGCGGCTGGGGCCGGCCGGATCGGGCCAGCTCACCAAGATGGCCAATCAGATATGCATCGCCGGCATCGTGCAGGGCATGGCGGAAGCCTACAGCCTGATGCGGGCGGCGGGACTGGACATCGAAGCCGTGGTGGAAGTGATTTCCAAGGGCGCGGCGCAGAGCTGGCAGATGGAGAACCGCATCAAGACCATGAGCGCGGGCGAGTATAATCACGGTTTCGCCGTGGAATGGATGCGCAAGGACTTGAGCATCGCATTGGACGAAGCCCGCAAGCAGGGTGTTAGCTTGCCGGTGACCGCGTTGGTGGATCAGTTTTACGCGGAAGTTGAGAATTTGGGGGGCAAACGCTGGGACACGTCCAGCCTTTTCGTGCGCCAGGAGACCGCACGCCGGGGTAACAAGTCATAGAGGTTTGCTTATTATGAGTGACGAGCGGGTATCGGCCGCGTCCAAGGGGGCACCCAAGGGCGTGGAAGGGCGTGGCTATCATCACGGCGATTTGCGCAACGGTCTTCTGCAAGCAGCACGCGAAATCCTGGAAGAGGAGTCGCTTTCGGCCCTGACCTTGCGGGCCGTGGCGCGCAAGGCTGGCGTCAGCCATGCCGCGCCTTACCGCCATTTTCCCAACCATGAGGCGCTGCTGGTCGAACTTTCGGCGGAAGGGTTTGACGAACTGCGCGCGGCCATCACCGACGCCGCCAAGGCCTCCGGCAGTGAATCCGACAAGATCGCCACCATCGGCGCCGCCTATATGCGGTTTGTCGCCCAGCGTCCGGCGCTGGCACGGCTGATGTTCGGCGGGCAGTTGCCCAACCGCGACCAATTTCCCGCCCTGGAGAAGAAAGCCGACTCCATCGGCGCCGAGATCGGATCGGCGCTGCATGATTCCGCCCTGGGCCTGGCGGTATGGTCCGCGATTCACGGCCTGGCCATGCTGGTGCTGGAGAATGTGATCGACCTGGGCCAGCGCCGCTCGGGACTGCATGTCCTGCCGGCGCGGGCGGAAATTATCTTGCGCAGCTTGTTCTCGACCGCGCGGGATTGACGGAACCCGCTTTCTTCGGTCGCCTTGAGCAACGCGGGAACCCGGCAGGCGTCAGTTCATCGGCAGAGGCGACGATCTAGAGCAAAATGCTTTCAGACGGAATCGGGGCCCCTCACCCTTCGACAAGCTCAGGGTGAGGAAATAAGATAATCCTCATGCTGAGCTTGTCGAAGCATGAGGTCTGCGTGGTTACGTCTGAACGCAATTTTCTCTAGACATTTGAGGCACGATCATCGGCTGGGGCGTGCAAGCCGGAGAGCCGGCATAGACACAGCGTGCGCCGCACCACACTTCGACCCATTGGCGCGGTTTGACCAGCATCATGGCGCGGCGCACCGCGGCATGATCGTTCAAGTGGGAGCCCGAATAGATATCCGGGCCACACTGGCGTCCCGCCATGATACGAATTTCATAGATTTTCATGGCGCCCCCTGCGGCAATTCCCACAGGCTGACAACGCGCGCCGCTCCGGATCGTTTCGCTCCCGCCGACCAATAATTGTTTGGTTCATTGTTCAGTGTGCTTGGGGCTCGTCCGCGCTTTTCCAGCCTTCCGCTCCGATCAGCCTGACAAAGCGCACGGCGCCAAGATCCTTCTCCTGGAACTCCGTCCTGCCCATCCGCGTCAGGCGGATCAGCCGCTGCCCGTCCGGCGTGCCCACCGGAATGACCAGCCGTCCTGCGAACGCCAATTGCCTTTTCAGGCTTTGCGGAATTTTGGGCACGCAAGCCGACACGATGATGGCGTCGAAAGGCGCGGCGTCCGGCCAACCCTTGCTGCCGTCGCCGGTCTTAAGTTCCACATTGTCATATCCCAGGGCGCGCAGCCTCTCGCGCGCCGCCTCGGTCAGGGCGGGATGGCGCTCGATGGCATAGACCCTGTCCGCCAAGCGGCCCATCAGGGCGGTGACGTAGCCGGAGCCGGCGCCGATTTCCAACGCCTTGTCATGGTCCTGGAGTTCCGCCGCTTCCAGCATCGCCGCCACAATATAGGGCTGTGAAATCGTCTGGCCTTCCGCGATGGGAACCGGATTGTCCGCATAGGCCGCCTCCTTCAAATAGGGGGCAACAAAGATTTCGCGCGGCACAATCCGCATCGCCGCCAGGACACGGCGATCGGATACGCCCCGGCAAGCGATTTGAGCCTCCACCATCTGGTTTCGGACCAAAGGAAAATTCGTGGAAAACTCGGAAAAATGAGGCATGCGGCTTCCTCGCGCCCGCACAACGCCTCGATCAGCCGGTGGTTCCCGCTATGTCGAAATTCTTTGGAAGCGGACTTACCGTTTGAGCAGCCGGGCTGCTTCGACCGCGAAATAGGTAAGGATGCCGCTGGCACCGGCGCGCTTGAAGCCGGTCAGCGCCTCGATGAGGGCGCGGTCACGTTCCAGCCAGCCTTTTTCGAAGGCCGCCGACAACATCGCATACTCCCCCGACACCTGATAGGCGAAGGTGGGCACGCCGAAACGCTCCTTCACCCGGCGCACGATGTCGAGATAGGGCATGCCCGGCTTGACCATCACCATGTCGGCGCCTTCCGCCAGGTCCAGCGCCACTTCGCGCAGGGCCTCGTCGCCGTTGGACGGATCCATCTGATAGCTGCGCTTGTCGCCCACCGCCAATCCCTGAAGAGATTGGGATTGGGCGCTGCCCACCGCATCGCGGAACGGGCCGTAAAAGGCCGACGCATATTTGGCGGCATAAGCCATCAGCAGCACATGATGATGCCCGCCTTTTTCCAGCCCGGCGCGGATGGCGCCGATACGTCCGTCCATCATGTCGGAAGGCGCGATGATGTCGCAGCCGGCGGCGGCCTGGACCAGGCTCTGCTGCACCAGCAGCTCCAAGGTGGCGTCGTTATGCACGTCGCCGTCCTTCAGCACGCCGTCATGGCCATGGCTTGTATAAGGATCGAGCGCCACATCGCAGAGCACGCCGATATCGGGCACCGCCTGCTTGATGGCGCGCACCGCGCGGCACACAAGATTGTTCCCGTTAATCGCCTCACGCCCGTCCTCGGTCTTGAGCGCAGATGGCGTCTGTGGAAACAGCGCGATCACGGGAATGCCCAGGCTAGCGGCTTCCTTGGCCGCACCCACCACCAGATCGACCGACAGCCGCTCCACACCGGGCATGGAGGATACCGTCTCGCGCTTGTTCTGGCCTTCGATCACGAAAACCGGCCAAATGAGGTCGGCCGGTGATAGCGTGCTCTCAGCCACCAAGCGGCGCGTCCAGTCGTGACGCCGTAACCGGCGCATGCGAAGGGCAGGGTAGCTGCTCATGTCGACTTTCTTTTCGGTCGCTCCGGCTGTCGCCCCCGTCTTGCCAATTCAGGCCGGGCCTTGCAAGTCTGGCTCCGGATGCTGGTAACCGACCCTCATATTAAGTGCGAAAAGCGTGGGCCGCTGGGCCTTTTGACCCTGGACCGGCCTCAGGCGCTGAACGCCCTGACCCACGGCATGATCAAGGCCCTGGCCAGCCAGCTTGAGGCCTGGGTGGTGGACGACACGATCGAAACGGTGGCGATCCGGGGCGCGGGCGAGCGTGCCTTTTGTGCCGGCGGCGATATCCGCGCCGTCCAGCAGGCGGTGGTGGCGGGCAACGCCTGCGAAGGCGCCGCCCTGCTGCGCGACGAATACCGCATGAACGCATTGATTGGCGGCTATCCCAAACCCTATGTCGCGCTGTTGCAGGGTATCACCATGGGTGGCGGCGCGGGCGTGTCGGTGCATGGCCGCTACCGGCTGGCGGATGAGACACTGTCCTTCGCCATGCCCGAAACCGCCATCGGCTTTATTCCCGATATCGGCGCCAGCTATTTCCTCTCACGCCTGCCGGACCAAATCGGCTTGTATCTGGGCCTGACCGGCGCGCGCATCGGCTTGAGCGATGCGCTGGATGCCGGCCTGATGACCCATGCCGTGCGGAAAGTGGATTTTGACGCCGTGATAGAAGGCCTGGCGCGGGGCGGCGCGCTGGATCGAACCATCCAGAGTTTCGCTTATAAGGCCGGGCTCGGCGCGCTCTGCGAACATCGCCGTTCCATCGCGATCTTTTTTGGCGCGGGCTCTGTGGAAGCTATTCTGGAACGGCTGGACCGTGACGGCGGCGATTTCGCGCGCGGCGTCGCGCAAGAACTCCGCACCCGTTCTCCAACCTCCCTGAAGCTGGTGTTCCGCCAATTGCAGGCGGCGCGGCAACTTTCGCTCCGGCAATGCCTGGCCATGGAACTTCGGCTGGCCTTGCGGGTGCTGGAGGCGCATGATTTTCGCGAAGGCGTGCGCGCCGCGCTGGTGGACAAGGATCGCAATCCCAAATGGCAGCCCAATTCCCTTGCCGGCGTTGGCAATCTCGACGGATATTTCGCGTCTTTGGGCGAAGATGAGTTGTTCTGATTTGATGGAAGCCGTTTACCTCTTGTTTGCCATGGATTGACACTCTCGCCGCGACCGCGAAACAGTTCCCGTCCGGCCCCGACATTTTACGCGTCTTTAAGACATCAAGCCTACTGTGGCCGTAACAATAGGTGGGCTCCGCGAAAAAGCGGGGAAAAACAGATGACGGCATTGGCCAAACCGCAGGCGGCGGCGGCGCTGAACAGCGTATCGTCAGTCCGCAGTGCTTATCTCGAAGCTCTCAACCTGGTGGAGAGGTTGCATCGGCAATTGCTCGATGTGATCAAGGACGAGCTGGATCGCCGCGACGAGCGCGAGATCAACTCCGTCCAGGCCTTGCTCTTGTTCAATGTCGGCGACCAGGAATTGACCGCCGGCGAACTGCGCACCCGCGGCCACTATCTGGGCTCCAATGTTTCCTACAATCTCAAAAAGCTGGTGGAAGGCGGTTACATCCATCACGAGCGCTCTGAATCCGATCGCCGCTCGGTGCTGGTGCGTCTGACCCGCAAGGGCGAGGCGGTGCGCGACATGCTGCGCGAACTGTTCGACCGCCATTTGAACTCGCTGGAAGCCGTCGGCAATGTCGGCGTCGACCATCTGGATGGGCTCAATACCACGCTCAAGCGCCTGGAACGCTTCTGGATCGATCAGGTCCGCTTCCGTCTCTGACTTGATCCTCACCCTGAACTTGTCGAAGAGTGAGACTTCCGGGGCGGCCAGGGCACAAAGGCGCTGACCCGACGCTTATAGTCGTCATAGCCGGGGCGGCGCTGGGTGATGGTTTCTTCCATCAGGGCGACGCCGGACACTTGCAACAACAGAGCGGTGACCAACAGCGGCGACAGGATCAGCCACCACATATGGCTGGCGGCAAAGCCGATGATAAAAAAGCCCCACCATAAAACCGCCTCGCCGAAATAATTGGGATGGCGTGACCAGCCCCACAGGCCCTGATCCATCACCTTGTCCTTGTTGGCGGGATTGAGCCGGAAACTGGAAAGCTGGAAATCGGCCAGAGCCTCGAGCGCCAGGCCGAAAGCCGCTAGCCCGATCCCCAGATGATCCAGCCAGAGCATGGGCCGGTGGCTGAACAGCACCGCCGTGACCAGAGGGGCGGGGACGAACCAGATGAGAATCGCTTGCAACAGGAACACTTGGATCAGGCTGATCCACCACCAGTTCGGCCCGAACCTGACGCGCATGGCGGTATAGCGGCGATCTTCGTCCCGATGCCGGGTCCAGATATGGGCCGCCAGCCGCACCCCCCACAGATTCACCAACAAAAGCACGGCGGCGGCACGCGGGCCGCTGGCATGGCCGATGGCGGCGGCGATATCCACCACGCCCGCAATGCCGGGGCCCCAGAAGATGTCCACGATACTGACATCGCGCAGTTTCAGCGAAAGCAGCCACAGCAAGGTGGCGCTCGAAATCGCGAAGATCAGGCCCCAGATCGGGGGCGAAAAAACCGGGACAGTCATGTGACAAATTGCGTGGAATCAAACACTTGTTTCAGGTTATCGTGCCGGATGCGGGCGCGGCCCGGTGCAAAGGCATGACTCATGGCGTTTTCCTATAAGTCCAAATTCCAGGATGCCCTTGCCGCGCTGAGGCGTGAAGGCCGTTACCGGGTGTTCGCCGATATTCTGCGCGAACGCGGGTCTTTTCCCAAAGCGTCTTATAAATCCGGCCAGCATGCGAGCGAGGCGGGACGCCCCGTCACCGTCTGGTGCTCCAACGATTATCTCAATATGGGTCAGCATCCCAAGGTGCTGGCGGCGATGCATGAGGCGGTGGATGCGGTGGGCGCCGGCTCGGGCGGCACCCGCAACATCTCCGGCACCACCCATTATCACGTCGAATTGGAACGCGAGCTGGCCGACCTGCACGGCAAGGAAGCGGCGCTGCTCTTCACCAGCGGTTTTGTCTCCAACGATGCCACTTTAAGTACCCTATCCAAGGTACTGCCTGGACTGATTATTTTCTCCGACGAACTCAACCACGCCTCGATGATCGAAGGCATCCGTCATGGCGGCACGCCCAAATACGTCTTCCGCCATAACGACATGGCGCATCTGGAAGAGCTTTTGGCGGCGGCCAATCCTTCGGCGCCCAAGCTGATCGCCTTTGAGAGCGTCTATTCCATGGAGGGGGAATTCTCGCCCACCTCCGCCATCTGCGATCTGGCCGATAAATATGGCGCCCTGACCTATATCGATGAAGTTCACAGCGTGGGCATGTACGGTCCGCGCGGGGCAGGCGTGGCGGCCCGCGACGGCACCATGCACCGTATCGACATTATCGAAGGCACTCTGGCCAAGGCTTTTGGCGTGATGGGCGGCTATATCGCCGCCAGCGCCGAGCTGGTGGACTGCATCCGCAGTTTCGCGCCGGGTTTCATCTTCACCACCTCCCTGGCTCCGGCCATCGCGGCGGGTACGCTGGCGTCCATCCGTCATCTGAAATCGTCGGATGCCGAACGCGAAGCGCTGGCCGAACGCGCCGCGACCCTGAAGAAAAAATTCGCCGCCGCCCGGTTGCCGCTGATGGAAAGCCACAGCCATATCGTGCCCTTGATGGTGGGCGACGCGGTGCTGTGCAAGGCGGTGTCGGATTCGCTGCTGGGCGACCATGGCGTCTATGTCCAGCCGATCAACTATCCCACCGTGCCGCGCGGCACCGAGCGGCTGCGCTTTACCCCGTCGCCGGCCCATAGCGATGCCATGATGGATGCGTTGGTCGAAGCCTTGGTGATCGTGTGGGACGCCCACAAGATCGCGCGTGCCGCCTGAGGTGAGGAGCGGTTCGCCGAAGGCGAACAAAATGGTCCAGTGGACCATTTTGAGCGACGAACGCCCGGAGCGTAAGCGGAGGGCCGAGGATTCTCCTCACCCTGAGCCTGTCGAAGGGTGAGGCCGTGCCCGGCAAGGAAATCTACGTCGAATTCGTCGTCATGGGGAACACCGTCAAGGTGACTGCCATCGATTCGGAATCCGGCCTGGAAGCCAGTGTGATCGGTCCGGCTGGCGCCCCGCGCGCCGCGCTCGCCGAAGCTGCATGTAGAAAACTAGAATATGTCGCGAAGAAGCAGAGCTAATCCTTCTTCTTCTTCTTCCCCTTGCGGCCTTCGCCCTTGCCCAAGCCGATCTTCTTGGCGAAGTCGCTGCGCTTTTGGGCATAGTTGGGCGCCACCATCGGATAATTGGGCGGCAGGTTCCATCTTTCGCGATATTCGCTGGGCGACAGTTTGTAGCGCGAGCGCAGATAGCGCTTGAGCATCTTGAGTCTTTTGCCGTCCTCCAGGCAGACGATATAATCGCCATGCACCGACTTTTTGATCGGCACGGCCGGGGCCCGGGGCATGGCACGGTCATTCGCCTCTCCAGCAAAGCCGCCCAGGGTGGCGTGAACATTCTTGATGATGCCCGGCAGCTCGTGGGCCGCGACCGGATTCTTGCTGACATAGGCCGAGACGATCTCGGTCACCAGCTTGAGAATATCGTCCTCACTATCCTTGCCCATGCCATGCCCGATGTTGCCGCCCGTCACCATAGGACAGGTCCTGAGAACGAGGAAATCTCAGCTTTTCCCGCATGTTGCAAGGCGCTCCTGATTTCTTGGCCAAGCCGCTAGATTTGGTGCCGGGGAAGCGGTAAACCCGCCATTCCTGCGCGGGGGCGCTAGATCGGCCCTCGCGCACTTTCCGGTTGCAAAGAGGCTCTTTTGATGTCGGCTGCCGCCAACTCCATGGACAAACATTCCGGCTATTTCACCCAGGGGCTGGAGGCCGCCGATCCCGAAGTCTGGAGCAGCGTCCAGGACGAGCTCAACCGCCAGCGCGACAAGATCGAACTGATTGCCAGCGAGAACATCGTCTCCAAGGCCGTCTTGGAGGCCCAGGGTTCGGTGCTGACCAACAAGTATGCCGAAGGCTATCCCGGAAAGCGCTATTATGGCGGCTGCGAGTATGTCGATGTCGCCGAGCAGCTGGCGATCGACCGGGCCCGGCAGCTGTTCGGCGCGGCCTTCGCCAATGTCCAGCCCCATTCCGGCGCCAATGCCAACCAGGCGGTGTTCTATGCCCTGCTCAACCCGGGCGATACCTTCATGGGGCTTGACCTGGCGGCAGGCGGCCATCTCACCCACGGCCACCCGGCCAACTATTCGGGCAAATGGTTCAAGCCGCTGCCCTATACCGTGCGCCGCGACGACCAGCGCATCGACATGGATCAGGTCGCCGCCCTGGCGCGCGAACACAAGCCCAAGCTGATCCTGGCGGGCGGCTCGGCCTATGCCCGCATCATCGATTTCGCCGCCTTCCGCAGAATAGCTGACGAAGTGGGCGCGCTGTTCATGGTGGACATGGCGCATTTCGCCGGATTGGTGGCGGGTGGGGTGCATCCCAGCCCGGTGCCGCACGCCGATGTGGTGACCACCACCACCCACAAGACCCTGCGCGGCCCGCGCGGCGGCATGATCCTGTCGCGCGATGAGGCGATCGGAAAGAAGATCAACTCCGCGGTGTTCCCCGGCCTGCAAGGCGGCCCCCTGATGCATGTGATCGCCGCCAAGGCGGTGGCGTTCGGCGAAGCGCTGAAGCCGGAGTTCAAGACCTATGCCAGGAATGTGGTGGAGAATGCCAAAGCGCTTGCGGAAGTCCTCAAGAGCAGTGGCCTGGACATCGTCACTGGCGGCACCGACACCCATCTGATGCTGGTGGATCTGCGCCCCAAGGGCGCCAAGGGCCGCCCCACCGAACATGCGCTGGATCGCGCCGGCATCACCTGCAACAAGAACGCCGTGCCCTTCGACACCGAAAAGGCCGTCGTTACCTCCGGCATCCGGCTGGGTTCGCCCGCCGGCACCGCCCGCGGTTTCGGCGTGGGCGAATTCCGCGAAATCGGCAAGCTGATCGTGGAAGTGGTGGATGCGGTCGCCAAGAATGAAGCCGGCGATACCCAGGTGGAGCAGAGCGTGGCGCGCCGGGTCAGCGAACTGTGCAACAAATTCCCGATCTATCCATAAGAGGAAAACATGCGCTGCCCCTTCTGCGGACATGACGATAGCCAGGTGAAGGACAGCCGTCCTTCCGAGGACAATTCCGCCATCCGCCGCCGCCGCCATTGCCCGGAATGCGGTGGACGTTTCACCACCTTCGAGCGCGTGCAGTTGCGCGAACTGATCGTGGTCAAGAAAAACGGCCGCCGCGAATCCTTCGACCGCGACAAGCTGGAACGCTCCATCAATCACGCGCTGCGCAAGCGCCCGGTGGAGCGCGAGCGGGTGGACCGCACCATCACCGGTATCGTGCGCCGCCTGGAATCCATGGGCGAGAACGAAATCCCCGCCAATGTGATCGGCGAGTTGGTGATGCAGGCCTTGGCCAGCCTGGACAAGGTGGCCTATGTCCGCTTCGCTTCGGTCTATAAGAATTTCCGTGAGACCCGCGACTTCGAGGCGCTGATCGGAGAACTCGAAGGCGACGAGAAGGATTGATGCCGCTCCCGGTGATCATTTCCATCTCGTGTATCGAGTAATTTGCCATGAGTGACAGTAAGAGTGACGCTCGTCACGCCGCCCGGCTGGGCGCGGTGCAGGCGCTTTATCAGATGGAAATGGCCGGCGGCGGCGCCGATGAGGTGGCGCGGGAATTCGCCGAGCACCGCTTTGCCGAGTTGCCGGTTCCGCCCGACGGGGAATTCTTCGTCGCCATCGTCAATGGCGTGCCGGATCATCAGGTGGAAATCGACCGCGCCATCGCCGCCGCGCTGTCGGAAAAATGGAAGCTGGAGCGGGTGGATTCCATCCTGCGCGCCATCCTGCGTTGCGCGGTGTTCGAGCTGGTGGCGCGCCGCGATGTGCCCGCCAAGGCGGTGATCGACGAATATGTCGCGGTGTCGGGGGCTTTTTTTGGCGGCGACGAACCCGGCTTCGTCAATGGCGCGCTCGATACCATAGCCAGGCGCAAACGGGCGACAGAGTTCGGCCTCCCCACGCCAGAAGGCGAGCTGGAGTTCTAAACATAGCTTGTCAAGGCCGGCCATGACATGAGGTGGTTTGGGGCTCTATAACGGCGGCATGGATGAGTTCGGCTTGATCGCAAAGTATTTCGCGCCGCTAGCGGGCGATGGCTCATTCGGCCTGACCGATGACGCCGCCATTTTGCCAACGCGCCCCGGCCATGATCTGGTTGTCACCACCGACACCATCGCCGAAGGCAGTGATTTCTTCCCCGCCGATCCGCCCGACACCATCGCGCAAAAGGCGCTGAGGGTAAATCTGTCCGATCTGACCGCCAAGGGCGCCGAGCCGGCCCATTATCTGCTCAATCTGACTCTGCCGCATGCGGTGCGCGAAGATTGGCTGGCGTGTTTCACCGCCGGTCTGGAACGCGACCAGAAGGAATTCGGCATCTCGCTGCTGGGCGGAGACACTGGCGCAGGCTTGCTCTCGGTGACCATCGCCGCCTTCGGTTTTGTGCCGCAGGGCGCGATGGTGAAACGCGGCGGCGCCCATGTTGGCGACGCGGTCTATGTCACCGGCACGATCGGAGACAGTGGCGGCGGATTGGCGTTGCTGAAAGGGCAGCAGCATGGCCTTGACGATGCGAGCCGTGCCTATCTGGTTGAGCGCTATCGCGTGCCCCAGCCGCCAGTTGCTTTCGCGGCCCAATTGCGCGCCATCGCGCATGCCAGCGTGGATGTCTCCGACGGACTGATCGCCGATCTGGGTCATATCGCATCCGCATCCGGCGTCCGCCTTGTTGTCGAAGGCGAGCGCGTTCCGTTGTCAGAGCCGCTGCGCGCCCTGTGGGGTGAAGACACATTACTCCGTGCCGTCACCGCGGGCGACGACTACCAAATCGCCTTCACCGCGCCGCCGGGACTTTCCGGACCCTTCACCCAAATCGGCCGAGTGGACGCCGGGCAGGGCGTTTGCCTCACCCGAAACGGCAAGCAAATCGCCGTTGCAAAGCCGGGCTATAAACACTTTTAACCATTCGCTAACTGAGTTTTGTCAGCTTGTCCGCATGAGAAAAGCGGCGACCCTTGTTCTGGTTACGGCCTTGGCGATGCCTGGCTTCGCACAAGGCTTGTTCGCAGCCGAACATGGCGCCCCCAAGGCCGAACATGGTGCTGCCAAGGCGGAACATGGCGAGGCCAAGAAGGGTGCCCCCGGCACCAATGTCGACATGCCCTATCTGATGGCGCCCCTGATCGATGCCGACGGCAAGCTCACCGGCTATGCCTATATCTCCAGCCGCCTGACCGCGTCCGCGGAAGGCGGCGGCACCGCCGTGCGCGCCAAGCTGCCCTTCATCCAAGATTTAATGGTGCGGGACGTGAATACGACTCCTGTCACCACCCATGACGATCCGGAAAAAGTCGACATCGCCGCCACCGAAAAACGGCTGCTGGCCTCCGCTGCCAAGGTGATGGGGCCGGGCAAGGTCAAGTTGATCACCATCTGCACCATCCATATTTCGCCGCTTAAGCCGGTTCAGACCCCGGCACGGGACACCCCGCCCGAGCAGATGATCCCGGCCGGAACCACGCCCAAAAACCCTATAAAATCGCGCTGCGAAGAGTGAGGCACGACCCGCGGCGCTTAGCGACAGCGTAGTGGCGCGGGCAAATCGGTCCAGTGGACCGATTTGAGTGCCGAACGCCGCAGGGCCGTGCGCCCAAGCACGGCCCGAGGCCGGGACAGACAGCAAACTCCAGACCTTCTAACCGCATCGTCCGCAGCGGCGCGTGGCCGAACCGGGCCTGTCACCAAGCTGTTATGGAACAGGACGATTTGCCTGGTTGCCTAGGAAAGAGGCTTTTGGCAATCTCCGCCCGCCCTTGAAGCGGCGAGTCCGGCCTTTGCGCCCGAGACACCGGCCATGGGGATCGGCGAGAGCCAATCCCTTCTTCCGCAAGAGGGATGCTTCTCCGACCCACTGAAATCATCACGAGGGGACGAATATGGAGTTGCAACTTGTTCTGGCCAGCGGCGTTCTTGCGCTGCTGTATGGCCTTTGGACCATCCGGTCGGTCTTAAGCCTGCCGGCCGGCAATGCCCGGATGCAGGAAATCGCCGCCGCCATCCAGGAAGGCGCCGCCGCCTATCTCAATCGCCAATACACCACCATCGCCATGGTCGGCGCGGTGATTTTCGCGCTGGCCTTCTTTTTCCTGGGCTGGCAGGTGGGCGTGGGTTTTCTGATCGGCGCGGCCCTTTCGGGCGCCGCCGGCTATGTCGGCATGTATGTCTCGGTCCGCGCCAATGTGCGCACCGCCGAAGCCTCGCGCTCCGGCCTGGCCCAGGGTCTGTCGGTCGCGTTCCGCTCCGGCGCCGTCACCGGCATGCTGGTGGTGGGCCTGGGTCTGTTGGCGGTGGCGGGCTACTACGCTTTCCTCACTTGCGGCCTGCACTTGAACCTCGACGTCCCGCAAGACAATCGCGTGATCGTGGACAGCCTGGTCGGGCTGGGCTTCGGCGCTTCGCTGATCTCGATCTTCGCCCGTCTGGGCGGCGGCATCTTCACCAAGGGCGCCGATGTCGGCGGCGACATGGTGGGCAAGGTCGAGGCCGGAATTCCCGAAGACGACCCACGCAATCCCGCCACCATCGCCGACAATGTCGGCGACAATGTCGGCGATTGCGCCGGCATGGCGGCCGATCTGTTCGAGACCTTCGCGGTGACCACCGTGGCCACCATGGTTCTGGCCTCGATCTATTTCTCGGGCGAGGTCAAGGCCCAGCTGATGCTCTATCCGCTGGCCATTGCGGGCCTGTCGATCGTCACTTCGATTATCGGCACGTTCTTTGTCCGCCTGGGCGCCTCCAAGAACATCATGGGCGCGCTTTACAAGGGGGTGATCGCCACCGTGATCCTGTCGCTGATCGGCCTGTGGCCGCTCACCAGCCATATGATCGGCATGGACACGGCGCTGAATTCCGGCGGCGTGGACTATAGCGGCGTGACCTTGTTCTGGTGCGGCGTGGTCGGCCTTGCCGTCACCGGCGCGCTGATCGTGATCACCGAATATTATACCGGCACCAACTTCCGTCCGGTGCAATCCATCGCCAAATCCTCGGTCACCGGTCACGGCACCAATGTGATCCAGGGCCTGGCGATTTCGATGGAATCGACGGCGCCGGTGGCGCTGGTGATCTGCGCCGGCATCATCGTCACCTATATGATGGCGGGCCTGTTCGGCATTGCCATCGCGGTGAGCACGATGCTGTCGCTGGCGGGCATGGTGGTGGCGCTGGATGCCTTCGGCCCGGTCACCGACAATGCCGGCGGCATCGCCGAAATGGCCGGTCTTGAGGGCGATGTCCGCAAGACCACCGACGCACTGGACGCGGTGGGCAACACCACCAAGGCCGTCACCAAGGGCTATGCCATCGGTTCGGCCGGTCTCGGCGCGCTGGTGCTGTTCGCCGCCTATACCCAGGACCTGAAGTACTTCGCCGCCCAGGGCACCGGATTCTTCGCCGGGCTTGAGCTGCCGACCTTCAGCCTGTCCGAACCCTGGGTGGTGGTGGGTCTGCTGTTCGGCGGCCTGCTGCCTTATCTGTTCGGCGGCATGGCGATGACGGCGGTGGGCCGCGCCGCGGGCTCTGTGGTGGAAGAAGTGCGCAAGCAGTTCCGCGAAATGCCGGGCATCATGCAGGGCACTCAGAAGCCCAACTATGCCCGCGCCGTGGACCTGCTGACCAAGGCCGCGATCAAGGAAATGGTGGTCCCGTCCATGCTGCCGGTGTTCTCGCCCATCGTCTTGTTCGTGTTTGTGAACTGGATCGCGGGCAAGACCCAGGCCTTCAACGCGGTTGGTGCCATGTTGATGGGCGTGATCGTAACGGGCCTGTTCGTCGCCGTCAGCATGACCTCCGGTGGCGGCGCCTGGGACAATGCCAAGAAGTATATCGAGGACGGCCATCACGGCGGCAAGGGCAGCGAGGCCCACAAGGCCGCGGTGACTGGCGACACGGTGGGCGATCCCTACAAGGACACCGCCGGTCCGGCGGTCAATCCGATGATCAAGATCACCAATATCGTGGCGCTGTTGCTGCTGGCGACGCTCGCGCATTTGTCCTGAACGGATGCACCCAGACAAAAGGCGCGGGGTGAGGCCGGAAAAGCAAAAGTTCCAGTAGAGCTTTTGCCCGGCCGAACGCCCGCGCCTTTTTCTTTTCCGGCGGTTGGACTAACATCCTTGCGTAAGCCGGAGGGAGCCCTGCCATGACCGGATTGCTCAGCGATAATGAACTGTCGCAACTGGTGCCTTCCGAACTTTGTCCCCATCGCACGCCCATCCCCACCCAGATGGTGTCCAGTGACGAGTATTTTCCCGCGCCTCAAAATGCCAAGCAACGCGAAGTGGAAGCGCGCTTGCTCAGCATGGCCGATGCACTGGGCAAGAAATCCGGCCTGAACCGGCGCAAATTTTTCCAGACCGCGTCCGGCATGGCGGCTGCCTTTGTGGCGATGAACCAGGTCTATGGCGGATTGTTCGACGCCAGCCCCGCTGAAGCCGCCACGCCGGATCAGGCCAAAGCCCGCGCCGACAGTCTCAAAGACCAGTTCATCATGGATATGCACACCCATTTCCTGCGCGACGATACGCGCCTGACCGGTTTTGTCGCCATGCGCGCCAGCGTGGGCAAGTCTGGCTGGAACAAGACGCTGGCCGAAAAAGAACAGACCATCGAGGATCTGAAGTTCGAAAACTACAAAAAGGAAATGTTTCTCGACAGCGACACCAAGATCGCGCTGATTTCCTCTGCCCCGTCCGAAATCCCGCAAGATTGGTTCCTCACCAATCAGCAGATGGCCGATGCCCGGATGCGGGTGAACCAGGAAGCCGGCGCACGCCGCCTGTTCGCCCATTGTATTTTCACGCCGGGGCGTCCCGGCTGGCTGGACGATCTGGATGCGGCCCTCGCGCTCAAGCCGGAGTCAGCCAAGGGCTATACGGTGGGCGACAACACGCACAAGGATTTGAGCAAATATCCCTGGCGGATGGACGACGAAAAAGTCACCTACAAGGGCTATGAGAAGATGGTGAAGGCGGGCATCAAGAATGTCTGCGTCCATAAGGGGTTGTTCACCGCTGCCACTGCGAAAAATTTTCCCAATTTGGAAGCCTATGCCGATGTTTCGGACGTGGCGAAGGCGGCCAAGGACTGGCCGCAGCTTAATTTCATTATCTACCATTCGGCCTATCGCAACGAAAATCCTGCCGCGTCCTTGGCGGAGTTCGACCGCAGCGGGCGGCTGGAATGGGTCAGCGACCTGGCCGACATTCCGCAAAAGCATGGCGTACGCAACGTCTATGGCGATCTGGGGCAGATTTTCGCTTCGACGCTGGTGGCGCAGCCGCGCGTCTGCGCCGCGATCATGGGCATACTGATCCGCGGCTTGGGCGCCGACCGGGTGGTGTGGGGGAGCGACGCGCTATGGACCGGCTCGCCGCAATGGCAGATCGAAGGTCTGCGCCGTCTGGAAATTCCCGAGGATATGCAAAAGAAGCACGGCTTCGCCCCGCTGGGACCGGCGCGCGGCGCGGTCAAGACGGCGATCTTCGGCGACAACAATGCCCGGCTTTACGGCATCAACAAGACCAAGGCGGCGTTGGAATTGGGCCGGGACCGCTTCGCCCTTCGCAAGCGCCAGTATGACCGGGCGGGGCCCGATCCCAGCAATCTGCGCTATGGCTATATCAACACCGCGCCGTTCGCCGGTTGAAACGGCCGCAAGGCGAAGGGCGGGCGCATTTTCCCATCCCGGCGATCTGGCCCTTCCACCGGAAGACTGCTTTTTAAATCAGCAGATACTTGATCGTCGTCTCGAGCAGATACGGATCGTTATTCCAGTCACCATAGATTTCCCATGAAGCCCTGCCGATGCCGCGGTTTTGCGCGGCACACCATGCATGGATTGCATCATGGGCGTCACACAAGCGATCATAAGGTCCGACATGAACAGTCGTCGCGACCTCGCCGGCCGGCGTCTTGATGCACCGCACTTCGCCCTCCTGTTCGAACGGGAAGGCAACCTGGACGCCGAAGTCGATGTTCATAGCCTCATTCCGGCACTCGGGGTGGTGATATAGGAACAGGTTGTGTCCTGGGCGCAGCCCGCCATTCGTTTTCAAGAACGCCCACACTTGATCGAGCGCCGGCTTCCATACGCGCGCGATACCGTTGATGGGCGCCGTGGCCCGGACCGCCGCGATCAGTTCTGCCTGCGCGGTTTCCACCACAATGTCGTATTTCACAGACACGATTCCTCTGCGAAGGCCGTAAGGGGACCGTCGAAAATTACGGAACAGGCCCGCCGCCGTTACCGGGATTGGTTTCCTGGATGTTGGTGGCCGAAGAGCCCGGCGTGGCTTTGAGCAATTCCTGCAGGAAGGTGGTTTCGCGTCCGCGCGCCGGCGTCTCGCGCGATTCAAACGCGATCACATGGCCGTCCTTTAGCCCGTAATGGCGCACAGCCGTGACCTTGTTGGCCTTGTCGAAATAGACCGCCAGGATTTGGCGTTTCAGCACCGTCGGCGTGAAAAAGGCCACCTGTTTTTCGGTGGCGGAGATGTAGTACCAGCTGTCATTGCCGAACGTGGCGGTGGTGGAGGCATAGCCCAGCCGCGACTGGACGGATGTCTTGGTGTCGGCGCCGGCCTTGATCGCGCCCTCGTTCGCCGGGTCGGGGACATAGCCGCGCTGGCTGATCACCGGGGCGCAGGCGATCAGCAGGGCCAGGGCGGCCCCACAAACCAGCTTGAGCGAAACAGACGTCATGTCTTAGGCCTTGATGACTTTGGGCAACGCCGATGTGCTAACCTGTCGGGCAGCGGGCTGACAAGACCAGCCCGGACCAAACCGGGACTTTGCCGAGATAATTGATGTTGAATTTGCTCAGGAATTCGCACCAGCGCAAGAAGAATGGCCAGGCCCTGTATGACGGGCTTGTAAGCCGGGCCCGGGAACCGGTGTTTTTCGCGGATTTTGGCGTGGCCGACAGCATCGACGGGCGTTTCGATGTCCTGGTCTTCCATGCCTGGATGGTGCTGGCCGAACTCAAGGGGGCCCCGGCGGCACAGGGCCTGACCGACGCCATTTTCACTGGTTTTGACGAGGCGATGCGTGAGCAGGGCGCCGGCGATATGGGGATCGGCCACAAGCTCAAGGCGATGGCGAATGCTTTTTACGGCCGCCTGTCCGCCTATGACGCGGCCAAGGATGAAGCGGCTTTGGCGCAGGCGCTGGCCAAGAATCTCTGGCGCGGCGCGGTGGTCGATGGGCGTGCCCGCGCGCTGGCGGCCTATGCTCTGCGGGCCCGCGCGCTGCTGCGCCGCTCCTTGCCCGATGGGCTCGATTTCGGGGCACTTCCTGAAATCTAAGGGGCGGTTATATAGAACCCATGACCCAAGGCCTTCCGCTGAGCCATTCCTACAATCTCGCCCGGCTGGGGAATGCCGGCGATGAGGTATATTTCGCCGCCAGCGAGGCTGAGCGCGGCGCGCTGGCAAAATGGGCTGGCGTGCTGTCCGTGGAAAAGCTGGAAGTACGGGTCCAGATTAAAAAGCGCGCGCCCAATCGTTATGGCCTGAGCTTCGCGCTGGCGGCGGAGGTCACCCAGGCCTGTGTCGTGACCCTGGAGCCGGTGCCGGCCGGTATTCAGCACAGCTTCAGCCGCGAGCTGGTTTTTACGGGACCGTCCCGGCAGCGGACGGCGCAGTCCCCAAAACCCGCCGAATCAGAGATCGTACTGGCCTTTGATCCGGAGGAGGGGGAGGAGGGCCCGGAAGAGATTACCAGCCTGCACCAGGACCTGGCGGTCCCGGCCCTGGAGGAGTTTGTCTTGTCCCTGGACCCCTATCCCCGCCGCCAAGGTGTGGAATTCGCCCCCAAAACCGGGGAATCTGATCCCCCGCCGAGCCCTTTTGCCGTGCTGAAAGGTCTGAAATAGGGGCTTTAACCCCTTCTGGAGCCCGGCTTTTGGCTTGAAAGTTCACTGCCTTTCCTGCTACCCACCGCGCCTGTTTTCGCCTCTCCCATACCGTATGGCCGGGGCCCATTAGGAGTTTTCCGCCATGGCGGTCCCGAAACGAAAAACCTCGCCGTCGCGCCGCAATATGCGCCGCTCGCATCACGCCTTGACGGCGGCCGCCCATGGCGACTGCCCCAACTGCGGCGAACCCAAGCGTCCACATCACGTCTGCGGTTCCTGCGGCCATTATGCCGACCGTGAAGTCGTGAAGGCCAAGAGCTAAAGGCCCCTTTTCGAAAAGGTGGCCGTGACCCGCGCCCTGACCATCTCGATCGATGCCATGGGCGGCGATGCCGGGCCCGGCGTGGTCGTGAGCGCGCTGCTCAAGACCATTCAGCGTCATTCCGACGTCCAATTCATCCTGCATGGCGATGAAGCGTTGTTGAATCCGCTTCTGGCGCGTCAACCCAAGCTCAAGGGCCGCGTCACGGTGCGCCATGCGCCGGACCGCGTCTCGATGGAGGATAAGCCCAGCCATGTGCTGCGCCGGGGCAAGGACACCTCCATGTGGCACACCATCCAGACCGTGAAAGCCGGCGATGCCGATGTCGCGATCAGCGCCGGCAATACCGGCGCGCTGATGGCGGTGTCGATGTTCGGCCTGGGCATCATCGAAGGCATTTCGCGTCCCGCCATCGCGGTGATCTGGCCGACCTTGAAGGGCCAATGCATCGTGCTGGATGTGGGCGCCAATGTGACCGCCAGCGAAGAACAGCTGGTGGATTTCGCGGTGATGGGCGAGGCCTTTGCCCATGCCGTGTTCGGCCTGGCCAAACCGACCGTCGGCATCCTCAATGTCGGTGTCGAGGGCCAAAAGGGCAATGACGGCGTGCGCGCCGCCGCCCAGATCCTGCGCGCGTCCAATCTGCCCATGGCCTTTCACGGTTTTGTCGAAGGCGACGATATCGCCAAGGGCACGGTGGATGTGGTGGTGACCGATGGCTTTACCGGCAATATCGCGCTCAAGACCGCCGAAGGCACCGCCCGGCTGGTGGGTTCTTGGCTGCGCCAGGCGCTCAAACGTTCGCCTTTGTCCAAGCTGGGCGCGGTCATGGCCTCGGGCGCGCTGCAGGCCCTGCGCCGCAAGCTGGATCCGCGCACCCAGAATGGCGGTGTATTCCTGGGCCTGAACGGCATTGTGGTGAAAAGCCATGGCGGCGCCGATGCCGTGGGCTTCGCCAGCGCCGTCGATACCGCCATCGACATGGCCCGCGCCGATATCAATGCCCGCATCAGTGCCGACCGTTCGGCTATTGCCGCCGAAAGCGCCGGCGCCAAAGTGGGGGACCTATGAGCGCAGGCGAACCATGATGGGTGTTTTGTGATCCGGTCGCGCGTCATAGGCAGCGGCGCCTATCTGCCGTCCAACATTGTCACCAACGACGATCTGGCCAAGCGCATGGATACGTCGGACGAATGGATCCGCGAGCGCACCGGAATCCGCCAGCGTTATATCGCCCAGGACGGCGAGAAGACTTCGGACCTGGCCTTGGGCGCGGCCCGCGCGGCGTTGGCCGATGCTAGGATCGCGGCCCCCGAATTGGACATGATCATCTGCGCCACCACCACGCCGGATGAAAGCTTTCCCGCCACCGCCACTATGGTGCAGGCGCGATTGGGCATGACAAGCGGCGCGGCCTTTGACGTGCAGGCGGTGTGCTCCGGTTTCATCTATGGCCTGTCGATCGCCGATAGCCTGATCCGCACCGGCTCGGCCCGCACCATTCTGGTGATCGGCGCGGAGACCATGTCGCGGCTGCTGGACTGGAGCGACCGCGCCACCTGCGTCTTGTTCGGCGACGGCGCCGGGGCGGTGGTGCTGCAGGCCCATGACGGCAAAGGCGACAATTCCGATCCCGGCATCTTGAACACCAGGCTGTTTTCCGACGGCAGGCTGCACGACATGCTTTATGCCGACGGCGGCGTGTCCTCGACCCAGACGGCGGGCAAGCTGCGCATGCAGGGCAAGGAAGTCTTCAAGCATGCGGTGACCAATATCGCCGCCGCCATTACTGCTTCGGCGCAAGCTTCCAACGTCGCCATTGCCGACATCGACTGGTTCGTGCCCCACCAGGCCAATCAGCGGATTCTGGACGGCACCGCCCGCAAGCTGGGCATCGACCCCGCCAAGGTGATCTCCACCGTGGCCCAGCACGGCAACACCTCGGCCGCCTCGGTGCCCTTGGCCCTGGTTGCGGCGGTTCAGGACGGTCGGATCAAGCGGGGCGACCTGATCCTGCTGGAAGCCATGGGCGGCGGCTTTACTTGGGGCGCAGCCCTTATCCGCTGGTAGCCCCCGCGTGGCTTTTGCCCGCCCGGTTCGTCGCTCGTCGCTCATGGGCGTTTTAGCCCACATCGCTCCTCGCTCCTGCCGGGACGGCCAAAATCCATCGCGCGGGCTGACAGGGGACTAATCACCTCCGGCCCAATCTGGCCCCCGCTTTAAGCACCCCAAGCAAGTCTTTGATGTTGACGCATATTCGCGGCAGGCCTACCGTGACATGAACAACCAAAGAGTCGCGACCATGACCACGGGAACTTTGACCAGGGCCGACCTTACCGAAGCCGTCTTCCAGTCGGTGGGGCTTTCCCGCACCGACTCGGCCCAGATGGTCGAAGACATGCTGGAAGAAGTTTGCGGTGCCCTCGCCAAGGGGGAAACGGTCAAACTGTCGTCCTTCGGTACTTTCGCGGTGCGCCAGAAGTCCCAGCGCATGGGCCGCAATCCCAAGACCGGCGATGAAGTTCCGATCGCGCCGCGCCGGGTATTGGTGTTCCGTCCCAGCCATGTGCTCAAGGCCGTGATCAATGGCCAGACGCCGTCTCCCGAGGGTGAGGATTGATGTCGTCTGCGGCATACGCCTTTCCGCACAAGTCGGCGGAAGCCTTCCGCACCATCAGCGAAGTCGCCAGTGAACTTGACGTGCCCCAGCATGTGCTGCGTTTCTGGGAAAGTCGTTTCACCCAAATCAAGCCGGTCAAGCGGGCAGGCGGGCGGCGTTACTATCGTCCCGAGGATGTCGATCTGCTCAAGGGCATCCGGGCGCTGCTCTACAGTGACGGCTTCACCATCAAGGGCGTGCAAAAGGTTCTGAAGGAACGCGGATTGCGCCATGTCGCCGATGTCGGCCGTGGCGATCTGCCCCAAGCGCCCGCGCCGGTGGTGATCGAGAAGATCGTCTATGTCGAAAAGCCGTCCGCGCCTGTCGTGGCGCCCGCGCCGGTCAAGAAAGCGCGTCCCACCCATCTGCGCGCGGTGCCACTCACGCCGTCCTTGCCCTTCTTTGACGAGCCGGTGCCGGCGCGGGAATTCCCCGTGCTGGATACCGCGCCCGTGCGGGTGGAAGAGGCGCCGGACGAAGTCGTGGAGCCTGTGGTGGAACCGGTCAGCCATGCGCTTCGGGACGATATCTTGGCGGCCGAGGAACGCGAGCGGCTGGAGGAATTGCTGGACGAGCTTGAGGGTCTGAAAAACCGCCTGCGGGTTGCCAGGCAGCGCTCATAACGGCGACAAAAAGCCCTTTCAGATACGGGCTTGCTGGGGGAGGGCGCCGCCGCTATGGTCCGCGCCCCCGAGGGAAAATGCCCTCAAAAACGGTATCGGAGCGTGGCGCAGCCTGGTTAGCGCACCAGTCTGGGGGACTGGGGGTCGTGGGTTCAAATCCCGCCGCTCCGACCATTTCTTTTGCCGCTCCTACGGGCGGCAAAAGAAATGGCAAGGCCGGGCGCGCGACAGCGACTTGAGCCCGGCCGCGGCAGGAAATCTTGCACCGGCCTGCCGCCCGGCGCCGTCAATCGGCCCGCGGCAGCAGGCAGTCCCGCACAGACATCCCGCGCGACAGCGCCGGACATGCTGGTCCGCCGGCGCTTTCGCGCCGGCGGACCGCGCCTTACTCCAGCCGTGTGGGGCAACCGGCTATTCAGGCAGTCTTGAATTTCCGGCCGCGCATCGCGGCCAAACCCATCAAGCCCATCAAACCGACGCAGTAAAGCGTGATGGTCATTGGCTCCGGCACCGCCGTGATGGCGCCAAATAATCCGCCGCGCTCGCCATTGATGCCGTCGGTGAAATAGAGGGTGTTGGGACTGCCGTTGTTGCCGCCGGTTCCGAAACCGATCTGCCAAAGCCCGCCGGGCGTGGCGCTCCCGGTATCGATCGCGATCGAGCCCAGAAACGCGCCGGTCACCGCGTTGAAGGCGTTGATCTCGCTTTCGAGGAAACTGAAATTGCCGACCAGCAAGGCATTGCCGAAGTCGCCGAACCCGGCTGGGGCAATCGCGATGCCCCAGGGCGAGGCCAGTTCGCCGTTGATGATCGTGTTCAACAGCAATCCGGATTCGTCGAAAATCGCCACGGCGCCCTGTCCGCCAGTGGCCGCGCGCTGGGCCGCCAGGCCTGCCGGGGCATAGGTGACATATAGCTTGCCGCCTATATCCTGCGTGTTGAAGGGCACCAGCCCAAGCGCGCTGATCGCGGGAGGCGTCGCGAAGGCGCCCGCGCCGACGCTGACCTGGCCAAAGGAGCTGTTGAAGACGTCGATGCCGCCGGACGCCGCGTTGGCGGCATACAATTGGGTTGCCGCCCCGTTGATGGTCAGCCCGGTATAGACCGCGCCGGGAACCGTGGCCTGGATGAAGGACGTCGTGCCGCCGTTCCAGGCTGAAATGGTGCCGTTCAAATTGGCGAAGATGAAATTGGCTTTGGCGCCGTTGCCGCCATTGTTCACCTGAAAGGCGGCTGCGTTGGGATTGAAGACTTGGCCGGTCGGACCCTGAGGACCGCCTGCCGTTGTCGGGATCGCGACAAAGCCGGCCGGTGGATTGATATTGACCTTGCTGACATTGGTGCTGCCAGTGACGGCATACAACGTAGCGTTGTTGCTCCCCTGGTTCGAAATCCAAAAGGGGCCCGTGGCGCTATGCGAAAAGCCCCAGGGGTTCACCAGCTGCGGGTCGGTGATCGCCGCAAGTCCGGCAACATTCGAAACCAGATTGGTCTGGGTAATAATCGCGCCGGCATGGGCGGGTGCGCCGGCGAAAAGAAAAACCGCAAGCACGCTTGCGTTTCGTAGGGACGTTTTGAAAACCGGCGACATGAAGAGGTCTCCTCTTTGTGCGATGGCAAAACCCCGCCCGCCATCACCTTGGCAGGAATCTACGAGAAGTAAATAGAAAAAACTACTTTAGTAGTTGTTATGGGAAAAATTCCCGCAACCCATTTGTATACAGGGAACTTAAAGGCCGGCATGTGCTATCAAGGATAGATGTGGCCTGCGAAACCCGATGCTGACACCATTGTGACGGAAAATCCGCCATGCTGGTGGGCACGGAAGAGTTCGCGCGCAGAGTAAAACTGGGGTCAGGTTGTTTTCCCCGACTCCAGCAATCAACCTGCAATGAACCGCGCACCGGTGTGCGACTAATGACTTATCGGTGAAAGGCTCGCGGATGCGGCATGCGCCACCGGCTTGAGGGCCGGCTTGGTGTCGGACTTGCCGATCTCCGGCTTCAGATTGCCGCTGACATAGGCGCCGGATTCGATTCTGATATCCTGATGCACGACATCGCCGGTCATGCGCGCGGTGCCGGTGAGTATGACTTTCTTGGCTTCGATCTTGCCTTCGATGGCGCCGGCCAGCTCGACCTCCTCGCCATAGACGGTGCCTTTCACCTTGGCATTCTGGCCGATCTTCACGCCCACGCCGCGCACATCGCCATCGATTTCGCCGTCGATCTGAATGTCCTCGGTGCTCTCGAGTTGACCTGTGATCTTGAGCGCCTTGCTGATGACCGATGCCATGTGTGCTCCTGTTTTTGCTGAGGGGGGCTGGAAAGATTGGGCAAGAGGGGCCGGACTGGGCGGCGGCTTGGGGCTCCCGGCCTGTGGTGTTTGCGAGGACCGCGCCTGAGGTTGCGAACCTTGAGGTTGCGAACCCTGGGATGGCGATGCTTGGGCCTGCGGACGAGCAGGCGCATCGCCGGGCTTGTCGCTTCCCGGCTTGTCGTTGCGGTTAAACAGATTCATGAACGCACCTCCGGAAGTTGATCGAGGGTCTCAAAATAGCTGACGGGCCGCCATGGCATCCGGGCCGTCACGCGCGCGCCCCGCGCGACGGTGACATTGGTATGGAAAATGCGGCCCTCGATCTCGGCGCTGGCCTCGATCGACACGTTAGGGGCAAAGACCCGCCCGTTCAGGCGCCCGGCGATCACCACCTCGCGCGCGACGATGTCACCCTCGACGGTACCGCCGGCGGCGATCACCAGCTTGAGCGCGGCGATACGGCCCTTCACCAGGCCCGAGACCACCATCTCGCCCTCAATCTCGAGCACACCTTCAATCCCGACGCCGGGGCCAAGGAAAGAGGGAGGCTCCTGGGCCTCGTCCTGCAAGATCCTGTTTCGGGGGATCTCGGATCTATGGGTCATTCCAAGCATGAACAGCCCTGTTCAAAGCCCAACCCAACCCCGGGCGATCATGTCAGAAAGAAGAGGCAGAGCAAGCCTTTATTCTGCACGCCTTTTGTTCCGCGGGGAACTCTTTGGTGCACGGTTCACCGAAGACCCGGCGCCGTTCCTGGGGTGGCGCCGCGACGGCGTGCTAACCTGAATTCAGTCATCGATTCGAACGAACCATGCCCGACGGCAGCGCGACAGCCCATCTCTACCGTCCCAAGCTGCTCACCATCTTGGCGGAAGGTTATGGCTGGGGCCATTTTCGCGCCGACACAATGGCGGGACTGACGGTGGCCATCGTGGCCTTGCCGCTCTCCATGGCGATCGCGGTGGCCTCCGGGGTTTCACCCGAACGCGGTCTTTACACATCGATCATTGGCGGCTTCCTGGTCTCCGCGCTGGGCGGCAGCCGGTTTCAGATCGGCGGTCCGGCGGGCGCCTTTATCGTGCTGGTCGCCGCGACCGTGGCGCAGTTCGGCCTTGCCGGGCTTTTGGCCGCCATTCTGCTGTCGGGCGCGATGCTGACGGTCCTGGGCCTGCTGCGCTTGGGATCCTTGATCCGTCACATTCCACACGCGGTCACGGTGGGATTTACCGCAGGGATCGCGATGACCATCCTGGCCAGTCAGCTCCGAGACCTTGGCGGGCTGACCCTGGAGCGCGCCGAGCCCGGCCCCTTCTTTCCCAAGCTGGCGATCCTGCTGCATGCCTTGCCCAGCCTCAATCCCGCGGCGCTTGGTGTTGGGCTTGGCAGCGCCGCGCTGATTTTTTTCCTGCGATGGTTCAGACCCGCTTGGCCCGGCATGTTGATCGCGGTGATCGCCGCCGCCCTGGCCGCCCTGCTGCTGCATCTTCCGGTGGAAACCATCGGCAGCCGGTTCGGCGGTTTGCCGCATGGAATGCCGCTGCCATATCTGCCCGCGATCACGCCACATCTGTTGTGGCTGGTCCTGCCCAGCGCCTTGTCCTTCACCTTGCTGGGCGGGGTGGAGAGCCTGTTATCGGCCAAGGTCGCCGACAGCATGACCGGCCGCAAGCATCGCTCCAATATGGAACTGGTGGCGCAGGGCTTGGCCAATATCGCCTCGGCGCTGTTCGGCGGCATCAGCGTTACCGGTACCATCGCGCGCACCGCCACCAATATCCGTGCCGGCGCCAAAAGCCCTGTCTCCGGCATCCTGCACGCCGCTTTTCTCTTGCTGTTCATGCTGGTCGCGGCGCCCCTGGCAAGTTTCGTCCCGTTGGCGGCGCTGGCCGGCGTGCTGGTGGTGGTGTGCTGGAACATGGCCGAAAAGCGGGAGTTCTGGCGCCTTCTTGGTAATTGGCGCGAGGCGGTGGTGCTGATTGCCACCTTTGTGTTCACCCTGATCAAGGATCTCACCTACGGCATTGTGATGGGATGCGCCCTGGCGGCGTTGTTCGTGCTGGTGAAGCGCGCGGTGGAGGAAGAGGGTGCGTAGGTTTTAGCGGTTTGCCACGGCGCATCGCTTATGCTCCGCGCGTTGGCTTAGCTTTTCTTGGCGAGCTGTAGCGAGCCTAGAAAAACTTGCCCCTCTTCGAGCGAAGCGAGGGAGGCGTCACTCTCCGCCCTTCGCTTGCGCTCCGGGCGTTCGGCACTCAAATCGGTCCACTGGACCGATTTGACCGGCAAACCGGTCGTGCCTCACTCCACTGGACCATTTCGTTCGCCTACGGCGAACCGTTCCTTACCCACATGGCTGTGGCGATAGCCATAGCTGAAATAGAATACCAGTCCGATCCCCGACCAGATGGGAAACAACAGCTTCGCCTGCCAGGGCAGGTAAGCAAACAACAGCCCGCAACCCAGAACCGCCAGTGTCCCGATGAGATAAACCAGGGGCGCGCGGAACGGACGGTGGCGGCCGGGCTGCGTGCGCCTGAGCACCATCACCGCCAGCGAAACCGCCGCGAAGGCGAACAGAGTGCCGGAATTGGAGATGTCGGCCAACTGCCCCACCGGCAAAAAGGCGGCCGCAAACGCCACCAGCAACCCGGTGATCCAGCTCACCACATGCGGGGTGCGGAATTTGGGGTGCACCCGGCTAAGGGCTTGCGGCAACAAACCGTCGCGCGACATCACAAAAAAGATTCTGGTCTGGCCATAGATCATCATCAAGACGACCGTGGGCAGGGCGACGCCCGCCGCCAATCCCAACAGATTGCCCACCAGCGGATGGTTGATGGAACGCAGCACATGCGCCAACGCCTCGCGCGAACAGGCCAGCGGCGCGCTGGCAAGGCCGGCGCATTGGCTCTGCAGGGCAAGGCTGCCCGGCTCCAGCGCTTCGCCATGGGGACCGTAAACCGGCTGCGCGCCATAAGAGCCAATGGCGCCCGCCGCTACCAACAGATAGATGATGGTGCAAATCGCCAGCGACCCGATCAGGCCGATGGGCAGATTGCGCTGTGGATTCTTGGTTTCCTCCGCCGCGGTGGACACTGCGTCGAATCCGACATAGGCAAAAAAGATCGAGGCCGCCGCTGAAATCACTCCGGCCGTGCCAAAAGGCGCGAAAGGATGAAAATTGCCGCTGTTCATCACCGGCAGCGCCAGCCAGATGAAAGCGCCTAGCGCCACCAGCTTCACCGCGACCAGACAGGCATTGACGGTGGCACTCTCGCGGGTGCCGATCACCAGAAGCCCTGTCACGCCCAGCGCTACCACCACCGCCAACACATTCACCACGCCGCCGGCATAAGGACCGGCCGCCAATTCGGGTGGAACGATGATGGGATGGGGCAGATGCGCCAAAAGGCCCACGACATATCCGGACCAGCCCACTGATACGGCGCTGGCCGCCACGGCATATTCCAGGATCAGCGCCCAGCCCACCAGCCAGGCCATCAACTCGCCCAGCACCGCATAGGTATAGGTGTAGGCCGAGCCGGATACCGGCACCATGGAAGACAATTCGGCATAGCACTGCGCCGCCACCGCGCTGACGGCGCCCGCCAGCACAAAGGACAGCATCATGCCGGGTCCGGCTTTTTGGGCGGCTTCCGCCGTCAGCACGAAAATGCCGGTGCCAATGATGCCGCCGATGCCCAAAAGGGTGAGCTGGAACGGGCCCAGGCTGCGGTGCAGGCTTTTCTTCTCGGCGGTGGCCAGCACCGCGTCCAGGGATTTGACCCGCCACATGCGCTATTCCCTTTATCAGTTCCCAGGTTCAATTCGATCCGGTCACAGAGCGTACGCCCATGTGACATGTCGTAACGGAGCATTCATGGTTGAATTTTATCCCCGAATGTCATGGCCCGCGAATGCGGGCCACCCAGGTGGGATATTTTCGATATCAAAGAATTCGGCTGCGATTCCACTTCAATATACGCGATTGGCATCACCTGGGCGGCCCGGATTTCCGGGCCGTGACAATTTTAGGGAGGAGATCGAAACACCGCTAATCCAGCACATCCTGAGCCTCCGGATGACGCGCAAACCAGGCGCGCGCATAAGGACAGCGCGGCACGATCACCAACTGCCGGGCACGGGCATGTTCGACAATTTCTTGCATCAGCCGTCCTGCCGCGCCGGTGCCGCGCAACGGCGGGTCGGCTTCGACATGGGGAAGTTGGTACTGGCCGTCACGGACGCGGTAAGTGGCCCAGACCCGCAGGCCATTCTCTTCCCGCTCGAAGCGGCTCTCTTGCTTATTGTCGATCACTTCTTGGCAGGCTCTCGGTACATCCAGGGTAACGAAAGCCCGATGGGAACGATCCACAGGGTCCCGGCCAGGGCATAGAAGAGCAGGGCGACATACCAGGCCGCGCCCGGCAGGATGCGCCACTGCAAACCCGCGATGAACAGGGCATAGGCAGGCAACCAGACAAATATAATCACAATGGCGGCGATCAGGGTCTTGGTGCGGCGGGACATTCGGATTCTTTGACGGTTGCGGGCCGGAAGGCTATCAGATGCCCCGCATGAACGCGTCTGAAAATTTCTGGAAAAGCCGACGCGCCGTGGGCCTTTGGCTGCTTGCCGTGGCGCTGGTGATCTTAGGCATGATCGCCATTGGCGGGCTGACGCGGTTGACCGGATCGGGCCTTTCCATCACCGAATGGAAGCCGATCATGGGGGCGTTGCCGCCGCTAAGCGACGCGGCCTGGGCCGAGGCCTTCGCCAAGTATCAGCGCATTCCGCAGTATGTGCTGGAAAATCGCGGCATGAGCCTGGAAGGCTTCAAAAGCATTTTTTGGTGGGAATGGACCCATCGCTTCCTGGGCCGGTTGTTGGGTGTTGTGTTCTTTGTGCCCTTTGTCTGGTTCGCCGCCACCGGCGCGATCCGGCGCAGCGAAGCCCTGCGCTTTGTGGTGCTGTTTCTGCTGGGGGGGCTGCAAGGATTCATCGGCTGGTGGATGGTGACGTCGGGGCTGGAGACCCGCGTCTCGGTCAGCCAGTACCGCTTGGCGATACATCTGGGCGCGGCGCTGCTCCTGCTGGTGGCGATTTTATGGATCGCGCTGGAATATCTGCGTGGCGGCAAAAGCACCGGCCTGTCCAAGCGCGCATGCGCCTTTGTCGGGCTGGTCTATTTTCAGATGCTGTTGGGCGCGCTGGTGGCTGGGCTGCATGCCGGGCTGATCTACAACACGTGGCCCGACATGAATGGACGGATTTTTCCGGAAAATGCCTTCCACGCTTCGCCCTGGTGGATCAATTTTTTCGAGAATGACGGGCTGGCCCAGTTCGACCACCGCATCGGCGCCTATCTGGTCGCCGCTTTCGCCGTCTGGATCTATGTCCAGGGCGTGAAGCTCAGTGGCTACGCCAAGACCAGCGCCAAGGCTGTGACAGTCATTGTCGCTTGGCAGATTTTCTTAGGCATTGCGTCGCTGCTTTTGATGGCGCCGGTCTGGCTGTCGGCGCTGCACCAGATCATGGCGGCGGCACTGCTCTGCGCGGCGGTGTGGCATGCCTATGAGTTGCGGATACATCTCACCGTGTCATCCCCGGCGAAGCGCGCCTATGGCGCGCTGAGGAAAGGGGACCCAGGTCTTGCAGACCCCTAGGTGTGGAACACCTGGGTTCCCTTCCCTCACCACGCGAAGTCGCGTGGCTCGCCGGGAATGACACTCAGCTTTAATTCATCGCCTGCTCTAAATCGGCGATAATATCCGCCGGATCCTCGATCCCGACGCTCAGCCGCACCACGTCCGGGCCTGCGCCCGCCTTCACGCGGTCTTCGTCGGAAAGCTGGCGATGGGTGGTGGAGGCGGGATGAATGATCAAGCTTCTGGTGTCGCCGATATTGGCCAGATGGCTGAACAGCTTGACGCCATTGACCAGCTTCACGCCTGCCTCATAGCCGCCTTTTAGGCCAAAGGTAAACACGCTGCCCGCGCCCTTGGGGCAGTATTTCTTGTGCAAGGCAAAGCAGGGATTGTCTTCCAGCCCGGCATAATTCACCCAGCCGATCTTGGCATTGGCCTTCAGCCATTTCGCCACCGCCAGGGCATTGTCGCAATGCCGTTGCATGCGCAAGGGCAAGGTCTCGATTCCGGTCTGCACCAAAAAGGCGTTCATCGGCGACAGCGCCGGCCCCAGGTCGCGCAAGCCCAAGACGCGGCAGGCGATGGCGAAGGCCATGTCGCCGAAGGTCTCCCACAATTTCATGCCGTGATAGGATGGGCAGGGCTCCGACAAGGATGGGAATTTGCCGCTGCCCCAATCGAACTTGCCGCCATCCACAATCACCCCGGCCATGGAGTTGCCATGCCCGCCCAAAAATTTGGTGGCGGAATGGATCACGATATCGGCGCCCCATTCCAGCGGCTTGATCAGATAGGGCGAGGCCAAAGTATTGTCCACGATCAGCGGCACACCCGCGTCATGGGCGACCTTGGCCACCTTTTCGAGGTCGGTGATGATGCCGCCGGGATTGGCGATGCTCTCGACAAAGATCGCCTTGGTGCGTGCGTCCGGCTTGAAACTGTCGGGCTTGGTCGCATCGGCCCATTTCACATGCCAGTCGAATTTGGCGAAGCCTTGGCTGAACTGGTTGATCGAGCCGCCGTAAAGCTGGCGCGCCGCCACGATATTGTCGCCCGGGCCCATCAAGGTGTGCAGCGCCAGCAGTTGCGCGGCATGGCCCGAGCCGCAGGACAAAGCGGCGCGGCCATTCTCCAGCGCGGCGACCCGCTCTTCCAGCACCGCATTGGTGGGATTCATGATCCGCGAATAGATGTTGCCGAACACCTGCAGGTTGAACAAAGCCGCGGCATGGTCGGCATCCTCGAACACAAAGGCGGTGGTCTGGTAGATCGGGGTCGCCCGCGCGCCGGTGGCGGGATCAGGCTGGGCGCCGGCATGAACGGCGAGGGTATTAAAGCCATAGTCGGCCATTATCGTCTCCTGATCATAAGTTTGGCGCGTCCGGGCTATGCCAGATGTTCGATATTCAACTCTGTTTCGATGCGGCGCACCCAGTCATGGACATGGGGATACGCGCCCAGGTCCAAATCGGCCTGGTGAGCAAAGCGGGTATAGGCCACCAGGGCAATATCGGCCAGCGAGAGTTTGTTGCCCACGAAATGGCCGCGGCCGGTCAAATGGGCATTCATCAGGCTCAAGGCCTTAAAGCATTTGGCGACCAGATCGGGGTCGATCTCATGGGGCGGCTTTTTCAAGTATAGACGCTGGAAGCGCAGCACCGCGATGGCGGGCTCGTGGCTATACTGTTCCCAGAACAGCCATTGAAACATCAGGGCGCGCTCAAATGCGTCGGCGGGGATCAGATCGGTATTTTCCGCCAGATGCAGCATGATGGCATTGGACTGCGCCAACACGCCCTTGTCGGCAAAGCGCGCCACCGGCACTTGCCCTGCCGGATTCATCGCCAGAAATTCCGGCGTGCGGGTTTCCTTGGCCAGCACGCTGATCTCGACCCAATCATAGGCCAGGCCCAGCCGGTCGGCTACAAACTTCACCTTCAGGCAATTGCCCGAGATGGAGTCGCCGAAAATCGTCATGGTGGCATTATCGAGAGACATGACTTCCCCAGTGCGTTGCTAGAGCAAATTGCGTTCAGACGTAACCACGCAGACCTCATGCTTCGACAAGCTCAGCATGAGGATTATCTTATTTCCTCACCCTGAGCTTGTCGAAGGGTGAGGGGCCCCGATTCCGTCTGAAAGCATTTTGCTCTAGCGTCAGTTGTTTCGCAGGCTACCGCCCTTGCCGAATAGCAAGGGCTTGCGGTTGTCGATCACTCGGCGATTGACGCCCATCCAGCCGATCTCGCCGGAAAAACGGCCATGCTCGATCTTGGGGCAGCGATTCATCACCACGGTAAGTCCCGCATCCTGCGCGATCTTTTCCGCTTCCGGGCTGATCACGCCCAACTGCATCCACAACACCTTGACGCCAAGACGGTCCTTTTCGGCCACTGTTTCGCGCGCGATGTCAGGGGCGTATTGGGCCTCGCGGAAAATATCCACCATGTCCACCGGCCCAATGCCCGCATCAGCCACGTCTTTCAGCGATCCATAGACCGTCTGACCCAGGATCTGCTTTCCCGCCATGCCGGGATTGACCGGAATGACTTTGTAACCCTTGTTCAACAGATACATCATGGCGAAATAAGACGGGCGGATGTCGTTGCCGCTCGCCCCCACCATGGCGATGGTCTTGACGCTGCGCAGGATCGATTTGATCAGGCTGTCGGAATATTGCGGCAGCGCGACACCGTCACTCACGCCGGCCATTTTGGTTCCCGCTTTTCAATGAAAGCGCTGATGCCTTCGCAGGCTTCCGCGTCCAGCATATTTTCGGTCATCAGCTTGCTGGCATAGGCATAGGCTTCGGCCAGCGGCATTTCCAATTGGCGGTAAAAGGCTTCCTTGCCGGTCTTCAAGGCGCCGCGCGGCTTGGAGGCGATGCGGTTGGCCAAGAGCATGGTCTCGCCCTCCAAGATTTCCGGCGCCACCACTTTGTTGATCAGCCCGATCCGCGCCGCCTGTTCGCCGTCGATCGGCTCGCCGGTCAACAGCATTTCCATCGCCGCCTTGCGGCCGACATTGCGCGACAGCGCCACCATGGGGGTGGAACAGAACAGGCCGATATCCACGCCTGGGGTGGCGAAACGCGCTGAAGTCGAGGCCACCGCCAGGTCGCAGCTCGCCACCAGCTGGCAGCCGGCGGCGGTCGCCATGCCTTGGACCTGGGCGATCACCGGCTTGGGATGGCGCATAATGGCTTGCATCATGGCCGAGCATTGGGTGAACAGAGCGGCATAGGCGGCGCGACCGGCATCGCCGTTGGCGCGGTGCTTGGCCAGTTCCTTTAAATCATGGCCGGAAGAAAAGACCGGGCCTTCGGCGGCGATCACGATCACACGGGTGGCATTGTCGCCCGCCGCGCCTTCCAACGCCATCTGGATGGCCACCATCAGCTCCCGCGACAAGGCGTTGCGGGCCTGGGGCCGGTTGAGGATCAGGCGCAGCACGCCCGAGGCATGGGCGGTGAGCAGCAGGGGCGGCGATGAATCCATGACGCGACTGTAGGGCCGCCATGAGGGCGGAACAATGCCGTACCGGCGGCGCAGACTTCCGACATGCCATTCCCGGTTTGCATGACAAAAGTTATGTCAGGTGAAAACTTCCGCCACATCCTGCTGCAGTGGATCGGGACCGAAGCGGTTTTCGCCCTTGGTTCCCGGGATGCAGTACCACACCAGCATGATCAAGCCGCCGATATAGGGAATGAGCCCTATCAAAATCCACCAGCCGGATGCGTTGGTATCATGCAACCGTCTCACCTGGGCGGCCAGGGAGGGCAAAAACACGCCCAGCATCACGATTCCGATCCCGATCCAGAGCAAGATCGATCCACCCAGAAGGGCGCAGACCGCCGCTACGACCATGGTCAACAAGACATAGGAGAGGACAAAAAACCAATATTCCGAGCGCGACGCCCGGCCGGTAAAGCCGACATAGTTGGTTTGGTAGCAGGATGTGATGGCGTTTTTGAAAGTCATTGGCGCCCCCCTTGTCCGGCGCGGGGCCGGTTTCTGCCCAAACAGCCCAAAAATGCTAGCAAGCGAGGAGTAGATGGACAAACAGTCAGTCATAATACGGTATTATAATACCGTATTGCGATAATGCCTGATATTCCTGCATTTCTGTTGACCCGGGGCAGAGGGCTGCGTATAAGCCGCCCCGAAATTAGTGGATTCCCGTCATGAAAACCTACTCGGCGAAAGCCAGTGAGATTGAAAAGAAGTGGGTCGTGATCGACGCCACCGGTCTGGTCGTGGGTCGTCTGGCCTCGATCATCGCCATGCGCCTGCGCGGCAAGCATAAGCCCACTTACACCCCGCATATGGATTGCGGCGACAATGTCATCGTCATCAACGCCGCCAAGGTGCTGCTGACCGGCCAGAAGCTGAAGAAGAAGGTCTATTACCACCACACCGGCTATATCGGCGGCATCAAGGAACGTACTGCCGGTGCGATCATGGCGGGCAAGTTCCCGCAGCGCGTGCTGGAAAAGGCCGTGGAGCGCATGGTGCCGCGCGGTCCGCTCGGCCGCCGCCAAATGTCCAATCTGCGTGTCTATCCCGGCCCCGACCATCCGCACGAAGCGCAGCAGGCTGAAGTGCTGGATGTGGCGGCGATGAATCCCAAGAACACCCAGTATAAAACCCAGAATACGACAAAGGCAGCCTAACCATGGCCGAAGAGAACAAGTTCACCGAACTCAAATCCACCCTGATCAAGGCCAAGCAGCCGGGCGCCGATGACGCCGCCAAGGTCGACAACAAGCGCGACTCCAAGGGCCGCGCCTATGCCACCGGTCGCCGCAAGGAATCGGTCGCGCGCGTCTGGATCAAGCCGGGCACCGGCAAGATCACCGTCAACGGCCGCGACGAAACCGTCTATTTCGCCCGTCCGGTGCTGCGCATGATCCTGCGCCAGCCGCTGATCGCGGCCGGCCGCGACGGCCAGTTCGATGTCGTCGTCACCGTCAATGGCGGCGGGCTTTCGGGCCAGGCCGGCGCGGTGCGCCACGGCATCAGCCGCGCCCTGGTGAATTACGAGCCGACTTTGCGCCCGGTTCTGAAGCCGGGCGGCTTCCTCACCCGCGATCCGCGCGCGGTGGAACGCAAGAAGTATGGCCGGCCTAAGGCTCGCCGTTCCTTCCAATTCTCGAAGCGGTAAGCGTGATCTTTGGCCTAGTTTTTCTTTGCGAGCAAAGCGAGCTTAGAAAAACTGGCCCCGCTTCGAGCCCGCGTAGCGGGCGAGGGCGGTAGTCCCGGGGTGCAAACTAAATCCCTTCGTTTAGGAATATCTTTAACGAAACGGCGGTCCAAAAGGCCGCCGTTTTTCTTTGTGGTCGCTTGTCGCCGGGCCGTGGCGGGGTGCATGGTGGCGGCTGCCACCTCAAGGAGGCGTCATGCGCGCCCTTGCTTTCGTCCTGCTGTTGCTTGCCGCGGTTACGCCTGCCGCGGCACGGCTATGGAAACCGACGCCGCAACAGCAGCTGATCGACTATCTGACTGTTACGCACAACAAGGCCGGGGAAAGTATCGCAATAGCCTGGATGGCATCGCTGCTGGTTCCCTCGCCGGCCGTGAAGCCGCTGCTGGACAAGTACATCATCCTTTCCATCGCCCACACCCGCCGGGCAGCCGACGGCACGACAAGCTGGGACGACGTCCAGGGCGTACAGCTCAGCAATGGCGCGGGCGATGCCTTGACGGAAGTAACGCCCGATAAGATTCCTCCGCTCTTGGTCGGGATGATCGCCAGTTCGGACGCCACCATGCGCCAAAGCTCGCAGGGCAAGAGCAAGATCTATTGGAGCGTCTGGGAAGCCGGGTCCGTCAATGTCTGTCAGCGCGGCAAGCTTGTCGTCAATTATGGCGGCGAAAGTTATAGCTACGACACGCCCATACCGGGCTGTCCTTAAAAGCCGGTTTGGACCGGTCCAGGCGCGCTTTTGAAGGCGGCTCGTTGCGTGAGGCGAGACTGGCGGTCACGCTCAACCCGGCCGCCAGTCCCGCATGCTTTGTTATACGCAACACTGTGCTCGTCTTCGACACCCGATCAACATCCTCACCTCTTGGCGGGCTCGGATCTTGGGCATCATGATAGGCAGCGCGCCGCTTAAAAGGCGTTAAACGCCGGCTAGGGACTTGTACTTACCGCGCGGGACGCCGACGCTAGTGTCCCGATTCCGAAATTCGCCAAGGGCTCGATATCGATGATAGTGCGAACTTCGAAACCACGACACTAGGGCGATGGAAAAACACGACGGGACGGATCGAACGCCGGTGGCGGCGGGCCATAGGCATTGGCACCGGGATCGCCGGGCTGGCACCAGAAATAGATCAGCACCACCATCGCCACCAGCAGCGCGATTTTGAGCAAAAACAAGAGCAACAGTGACGGCCCAAAAACCAAAAAGCCAAACCAACCCATCGCCAGCGCGCCGAACGCGGTTATCACCATCGTCAATTGCACGACAAAGGCGGCGAAGATGAAAATCCAGACCAGCTTGCCGTCGCGCCCGATATCCTGTAGGCGGCGCGCGCCCATTCCGGCCGAGGGCAACAGCATCGCCAAGCCATAAAGCCCCGCCACCGGCAGGAAGGTGATGGCCGATAGGAGGCCAGCCACGATCGCAAAAGCGACATAGGCCAGCACAAAGTACCAGAATTGCGCCCGGCCCACCCGCCCGTTCATGTCGAAATAATGCTCGAAGACGGCGGTGCGGAAGTTGTCGAAAATCGCCTGGAAATCCATGCCATGCCCCTGTTTTCGGCCGCGTCTTTGGCGTATGTCGCCATTCTCGCGGACTAGGTTCGGCCCTGCGCCCGGCGCAGGACCGGAACGCGCCCCTTAGAGGGCGAATTGAGCTAAGAACCACATGACCTGCATGTCAATGCGGGCAGGGTGAGGAATGAGCGCGTAAGGATGAGCAAACAGGCGAAAATCTTCATCGACGGCGCTGCCGGCACCACCGGATTAGAGATCCGCGAGCGTTTGGCCGGCCGGCCGGGCTTGGCGCTGATCGCCCTGTCGGACGCTGAGCGCAAGGACGCGGGCGCCCGCAAGGCGGCGCTGAACGCCGCCGATCTGGTGATCCTGTGCCTGCCGGACGAGGCGGCGCGCGAAGCGGTGGCGCTGATCGACAATCCGCAGGTGCGGGTGATCGATGCCTCCAGCGCCCACCGGGTCGCCGAGGGCTGGACCTATGGCTTCGCCGAACTGGAAGCCGGCGGCTATGCCGACATCGTCCAGGCCAAGCGCGTCAGCAATCCCGGCTGCTGGCCCACCGGCTTTTTGGCCATCCTGCGCCCCCTGGTGCGCGCGGGTTTGGTGCCGGCGGATTTTCCGATCAGCGCCAACGGCGTCACCGGCTATTCCGGCGGCGGCAAGAGCATGATCGCGGAATTCCAGGACAAGGCTGGCGCCGGTTATGTCGAGACGGTGTCGCGCCTCTATGGCCTCAATCTGGCGCACAAGCATGTTCCAGAGATGCAAAAACATGCCGGGCTGACGCATCCTCCTTTGTTCCAGCCCAGCGTGGGCCGTTTCTATCGCGGCATGCTGGTGGAGGTGCCGCTGCACTTGTGGGCGCTGCCGGCCAGGCCCACGCCGCGCGACATCCATGCCGCTCTGGTCAAGGCCTATCCGCAGAGGCCGCTGGTCAAGGTCGCGTCGCTGGAGGATGCGGCCGCGGTCAAAACCCTGGATGCCGAGATCCTGGCGGGCAGCAATGGCCTGATCCTTTATGTCTTCGCCAATGAGAAGACGCAGCAGGTCCGGCTGGTGGCGGCGTTCGACAATCTGGGCAAGGGCGCGGGCGGCGCTGCGGTGCAGAATCTCAACATCATGCTGGGATTCGCTGAGACCACTGGTCTCTAAACGCTTGTATTTTGCGTCCTGAGTGCGTCGCGCGTGCTCACGGGCTCTAGGCCCGCTCCGCGCGACGCTCCTGCTCAGGCCACAAAATACTGCGCGTCAAGAATGTGATATGAGATGCACCATGTTTCGTGGCGGCAAGGGTATCCTGCTGACGGTGGCGATCGCCCTGGCGCTGTTCGCCGGAGCGGTTTTCCATGCCGTGCATCGCGCGCCCAAGCCGCGCGGCTTTTCCGGTCTTCAGTTCGCGCCGCTTACCCCGGCGGCGGCGGCGCGCACGCCGCTGCTGGCGCAGGGCGGGGCGCAGGTGGCGGCGGTGGCGCAGAACAGTCCCGCCGGCAAAGCGAAAATTCCGCCCGGCGCCGTGGTCTCGGCGATCGACGGTACCGCCATCACATCCGCGCGCCAGGCGTCCGACATGGTGCGCGTCCGCACCGCCGGTGAGCGTATCAACCTCACCCTTTACGACATCACCCAGGGGGAGGTGCATCCCCAGTCCGTCTCGCTGGTGTTCGACGCCGCGCCGCCGGTGGGTAAGAAATTTTCGGTCCACCCGCCGCGCACTTTGGCCAAGGCGTATTTCCATCCCCCCACCGCCGCCGCCAATGCGTCATGGTCGAAGCGGATTCTGCGCGGGCCCACTATCAAGCCGTTGGCGCTGAGCGGATTGGGGGCAGGGCAGTGCAACGTTTTCGTGCCCTTCGGATGGCGGGTGGCGGCGCATGCATCCGACAATTCGCTGTTTCACGTGATGGCGCAGGAGAGTTTCGCGCACGCCATTTACAAGTCAGGCAATCTGAATGGTGCGGTGCCTGAAGACTTTGTCCGGGATTTCCTGCAAGCCAGCTTTGGCGCGCCAGTGGTGATGACGCCGCCCCAGATCCGGCCTTTCGGCTTTGTCGTGCGCGACTTCGGCAACAGCAAGGGCGGGGCGGGCTTTGTCCTGTACCGCGTTACCGGCGGACGCATCGCGCTTTGGATCGCCCTGGCGCCCGGCGGCGATGCCGGCTGGGCCAAGCCGCTGGTCGGCGCGGTGGCGCTGTCGATGCGCTGTGCTTCGCCGGGTGCGCCCAGGCCGGTGCCGCGCGATCCCACTTTGCTGGCGACCCGCATCTCGCTCCGCTGTCTTCGGGACCAATGCGCGGAGACCGATCTTGCCGCCACCTATCTGACGGTGCTGCGCTTCGGCTATGTCCACAACATCAAGGGTGACATGTTTCTGGTGCGGCCGCGCCGTGACTATTGGCAAAGCGGCGCGGAGGGACCGGGGTTCTATCACCAGATTGGCGGAGAAAACGAAAAGCTGCTGCCGGGGCGTATCAATTGACGCTTTCGCCGGATCGCGTAGTCTCCCAGTCGCAATTTTCGTTTGGTGGAATGAATGGGGAAAGTCCGTGTTGCCGGTTTCACGGTGTCGCTCGACGGCTATGGCGCGGGGCCCGAACAGAGTTTGAACGATCCGCTGGGCAAGCGCGGCACCGAGCTGCACCAGTGGTTTGTCGGCACCAAGACTTTTCGCACCCTGTTCGGCAAGGACGGTGGCAGCCATGGTGTTGACGAAGACTATGCCAAGCGCTCGATGGATGGTTTCGGCGCCTTCATACTGGGCCGCAATATGTTCGGGCCCATTCGCGGCGGCTGGCCGGATGAAAACTGGAAAGGCTGGTGGGGCGTAAACCCGCCCTATCACACGCCCACATTCATCCTCACGCACCATCCGCGCGATCCTATTGTAATGGAGGGCGGCACGACTTTCTATTTCGTCACCGATGGCATTGAATCGGCGCTGAAACAGGCCAAGGCGGCAGCGGGCGCCAAAGACGTCAAGATCGGCGGTGGGGTTTCAACCGTGCGGCAGTATCTGCTGGCAGGCGCGATCGATGAACTGCATTTTGCCATTACACCGATCTTCCTGGGGCAGGGTGAAGCGATGTTCGCGGGCATCGACCTGCCCGCGCTGGGCTATCGCGTGGCGGAAAAGGTACCGACGGAGTTTGCGACGCACATTGTTCTCGTGCGCTAAAAATCAACGCCTCTGTCATCCCCGGCGAGCGGCGTTCAGCCGCGAGGGGAAGGGGATCCAGGTAGATAGAGCGAGCGGATTCTATCCACCTGGATCCCCTTCCCCTCGCGAAGCTCTCGCTTCGCTCGGCCGGGAATGACAGATAAATTACTGCGCCTTCACTTTGACATACGTACCCGGCGCATCGCCCAGCACTTTCAACTCACCGTCGCCTGGCTGCCGCGCGGGCGCTTTCGGTCCCGACAGATTTGAAAGCCACTGATCCCAATCGGGCCACCAGGAACCGGGATGCTCGGTTGACCCTTTCTTCCAGGATTCGATGTTGGTCGCGCCCTTGTCATTGGTCCAATATTGGTACTTGTTGGCCGCTGGCGGATTGATCACCCCCGCGATATGGCCGCTCCCTGCGATGATGAAACGCACCGGACCGCCGAACAGATTGACTGACTTGAACACCGAATTGGCAGGGGCGATATGGTCTTCCCGCGCCGATTGCAGATAGACCGGCACCGTCACCTTCGACAGGTCCAATTTCACGCCCGCCATCTTCATCTTGCCCGACGCCAGCGCATTCTCCTTGTAGCAATTGCGCAAGTAAGACAGATGCAGCTTCTCCGGCATGCGGGTGGTGTCGGAATTCCAATAGAGCAGGTCGAACGGCATGGGCTGCTTGCCCAGCAGGTAATTGTTGATCACAAAGGACCAAATCAGATCATTGGCGCGCAGCATATTGAAGGCGCCCGCCATCTTGGAACCGGGCAGCACGCCGCCTTGGCTGTCCATTTTCTGCTTCAGCGCATCGAGCTGGGCTTCGTCGACGAACACCGACAATTCGCCCGCTTCGCTGAAATCGGTCTGCGCCGCCCAGAAGGTGGCGGAATGAATCCGGTCGTCGCCCTTTTGCGCCATATAGGCGAGGGTGGCGGCCAGCAGCGTGCCGCCGATGCAATAGCCGACACAGTTGGGGTCGCGCACCCCGGTGGCACGCTCCACCGCCTCCAGGGCGGCGAAAATGCCGCCCTGCATATACTCCTCGAAGCCCTTCTGGGCCATGTCGGCATCGGGATTGACCCAGCTGACCAGAAAGACGGTGTAGCCCTGGGCCACCAGCCAGCGCACGAAGCTGTTCTGCGGCCTCAGATCGAGGATGTAGTATTTGTTGATCCAGGGCGGGAAGATCAGCAGCGGCCGCTCATGGACTTCATCCGTAGCCGGAGAATATTGTAACAACTCCATGATCTGATTGCGAAACACCACTTTGCCGGGCGTGGTGGCGATGTTCTCGCCCACCACAAAGCCATCGGCCGACTGACGGATGGAAAGTTCGCCTTGGCCGCGCTCGATATCGGCCAGCAGATTGTCCAATCCCTTGACCAGATTCTCGCCATTGGAGGCGATGGTGGCCTTCAGCACCTCGGGATTGGTGAGGGGGAAATTGGTGGGCGCCAGGGCATCGGCGAACTGGCGGGTGTAGAAGGCGACGCGGCCGCGTTCCTTTTCGTCCAGCCCGTTCAGCTTGCCGACCATCTCCTGCATGGCATTGGCGGTGAGCAGATAGCTCTGCTTGATGAAATCGAAGATCTCGTTCTGCCGCCATTCCTCGGCTTTGAAGCGGCGGTCGCCGGGCGCCGGCTCCACCACGGCGGGCGCCTCGCCGCCCAGCATGCGCCGCGCCGTGGTTTCCCATAGCAGCATGACATTGTTCCACCACTCGGCCTGCGCCGCCGCCACCGCTTCGCGGTCGCCGCCCATCGCCTTGGCCAGCGCCAGCATGGCGCCGGAAATGTTGAGCGGATCGACCGGCCCGGGATCTTCGCGGGCGCTCATGCGGGCGATGAAGTCCAGCATCAGCTTCTGGCTCTTCACGCCGACCGTCAGCATGTTGCGGGCGAATTCGCGCGTATCGATGGTGTCGACGGCCAGCGCCGATTCGGGTGCAGCTTGGGATGGGCCTTCGGGGGGCATCGCGGGAAGCGCCTTTCGTGAATTCCGTGATAACCGCGCGCGGCACCACCCGCAAGGCGCGTAAAAAGCGGGTCCGTAACGCAGGAATATGGCAATCATTCACGATATTTACCCGCTCTTTTGCTGGCGCGGGCGCTTTGGTCGCGGTATATCCTGAGAGCTGGGTTGGTGCCCCGCGCTATCGTGCGGGGCGGGGGCTGGCGCTGGGTGCTGGGGATAGAAGGCAGTTAGGGCATGACCAAGACATATGCGCGGCCTTTGGCGATGACGGCGCTGGCGATCCTTCTTGCGGTCGGCACCACGGGCTGTGAAACCATGTCCGACCTGGATCCCACCGGTCTGCTCAGCGATGACTCGCCCGCGCCGGAAAGCCAGTTCCCCACCGACAGTGATCAACAAGCCGCCGCCGATGCCGCCACCACCACGCCCGATCTGGCAAGTATTCCCGCCCGCCCGGTCACGCCGAATGCGGGCGCCCAAGCCGATACCACCCAGCAGGTCACCGCCGCCGGCGCCCAGGCGCAATACAGCGCCGATGCCTTGCGCGCCGGAACCGACGCCGCGGCTCCGCCGCCGGCCGCAGCCGACGCCAACGTCACCCGCCAGGCCTTAGCCAGCGCAGCGGCACCCACTGCTGCGCCAACCGCCAGCGATGCTCCGCCGATGGCCTCCGAGCCGCCGGTTGCGTCGACCAGTGCCGTCCCGCCAAGAGCCACACCGCGCCCTCAGGCTCCCGTCGCTGTCGCTCCGCCGCCGGTGGCGCCTGCGCCCATCGCCGCTCCTCCGGGGGCAGAGCCTGCCGTTCCGGCGGTGCCGATGACCGCCGCTTCCCGGCGCATGGCCATGAACAATCCGTCCGATGCCGAATTGGGCTTCCGGCCGTCTTCGGCTCCCGCCCTGAACGCTGGCGTGGCGCAGTGGGTGTCGCCGCCGATCCTGGCGCATTACCGCCAGACGGCGTCCCAGGCCGGCGCGGCCGGCACCTCTCAGCCGGCGGTACCGGCCGTTCCCGCTGCCTCGGGACGCAGGGGCGCGCGCACGCCCGGCGGCATGCCCCAGGATGTCGTCGCCAATATGAATGCCGTTCCGGGAACCCCGCTGGGCATGGTGGCGGCGATGAATGGCGGCATTGCGCCCACCGAGATCATCTATTTCCCGGGCGATACCACCAGCCTGCCCAGGGCAGCCCGCGCCAAGGTGAGCCAGGCTGTCGCCGCCTTCCAGGCTGGCGGCGGAACCGGGACGGTCAAGGTTGTGGGCCATGCCTCCAGCCGCACTGCCAACATGTCGGTGGAGCGGCATCTGGAAGTGATCTTCCAAAAGTCCCAGGCGCGCGCCAATGCCGTGGCCCAGGCCCTGATCAAGGCCGGGGTGCCGGCGGACCGGGTGCGAATTGAGGCGGTCGGCGACAGCCAGCCGATCTTCTATGAATCCATGCCCAAGGGTGAGGACGGCAACCGCCGCGCCGAGATATTTGTGCAGGGGTGAGGAGCGATCCGCCTGAGCGTCAGCGAAGGCGGACGAGCAGGTCCAGTGGACCTGCGAGAGCGACGAACGCCGCAGCGGCGCGCGGCCAAGCGCGACGCGAGGCGGGGACGCCGCGAGCTTGGGCGAGCGGCCGGGGAGCTGTCGAAACAAACGCCGTACCCTTAAGCCGCCATCGGCCTGCTCAATCCGAATAACCGACTTGCACGAAAGCGCCGTATTTTAACCCAAAAATCATTGCGCCGCTGGCGTAAATCCCGGACTCTCGGGCGATTTTCAGGACTTGAGTCATGCATACCGACTTTTACCGCATCAAGCGGCTGCCGCCTTATATCTTCGAGGAAGTCAATCGCCTCAAGGCAGCCGCGCGCGCCCGCGGTGAAGACATTATCGATTTCGGGATGGGCAATCCCGACATGGCGACACCCGACTATATCGTGGACAAGTTGTGCGAGACGGCGCGCGATCCCCGGGCCCATCGTTATTCGGCCTCGCGCGGCATCAAGGGGCTGCGCAAGGCCCATGTCGCCTATTATCAGCGCCGCTTCGGCGTCACCCTGGATCCCGACAAGGAAGTGATCGCGGCGCTAGGTTCCAAGGAGGGCTTCGCCAATCTCGCCATGGCGATCACCGCGCCGGGCGATGTGGTGCTGGTGCCCAACCCCGCCTATCCCATCCATGCGTTCGGTTTCATGATCGCGGGCGCCGCCATCCGCCATGTCCCCGCCACCTCGCCGGAGGAGTATCTCAGCAAGATCGGCGTGGCGACCCGCCATTCGGTGCCGTCGCCGCTGGCCTTGGTGGTGAACTATCCCAGCAACCCCACGGCGCAGGTGGTCGATTTGGACTTCTACAAAGAGGTCATCAAATTCGCCAAGAAGCACGAGATCTGGGTACTCAGCGACTTGGCCTATGCCGATATCTATTTCGACGACGCAAATCCGCCGCCCTCGATCCTGCAGATCGACGGCGCCAAGGACATCGCCATCGAATTCCAGTCGCTTTCCAAAACCTATTCCATGCCCGGCTGGCGCATGGGCTTTGCCGCCGGCAATGAAAAGCTGATCGGGGCCCTGGCGCGCATCAAATCGTATCTGGACTATGGCGCCTTCACGCCGATTCAAGTCGCCGCCGCCGCCGCGCTCAATGGTCCGCAGGATGCCGCCAAGGAAATCCGCGGCATCTACAAAGCGCGCCGCGACGTGCTGGTGAAAAGCATGGCGGCGGCGGGCTGGGATATTCCCGCGCCGCCCGCCTCGATGTTCGCCTGGGCGCCGGTGCCGGAGAAGTACAAGTCGTTGGGTTCGATGGAGTTCGCCAAGGATCTTCTGATCCATGCCAAGGTGGCGGTGTCGCCGGGCATCGGCTTCGGCGAATATGGCGAGGGTTATGTGCGCGTGGCGCTGGTGGAAAATGAGCACCGCATCCGCCAGGCGGCGCGCAATGTGAAAAAGTTCCTCACCCAGGGCAGCAACGGCGCGCCCGCCGATCCCAAGAAATCCGGCTCGCCCAAGAAAAACCTGGCGTCCGCGAAATGACCTTCTTCAAATGAATACTGGCTTCAAATGAATACAGAGCCCTTCAGAATTGCCATCGCCGGGCTCGGCACGGTCGGGGGCGGCGTTGTAAAGGCGCTGGCCGCGCGCGGCGACGAGCTGTCCCGCCGCGCCGGACGCAAGCTGGAAATCACCGGCGTGTCGGCGCGCGACAAGAACAAGGCGCGGGGCTTTGACGTCACCGGCTGGACAGACGATCCCTTGTCGCTGGCCAAAGCCAATGCCGATATCGTGGTCGAACTGATCGGCGGCGATGAGGGCGTGGCACGCCAGTTGGTCGAAACCGCGCTGGCCAATCGCAAGCATGTGGTGACCGCCAACAAGGCTCTGCTGGCCAAGCATGGCAAGGCGCTGGCCGATCTGGCGGAACAGAACGGCGTCACCTTGAAATTCGAGGCGGCGGCGGCGGGCGGTATTCCCATTGTCAAGGCGCTGCGCGAGGGGCTGATCGCGCATGGCGTGGATGCGGTCAAAGGCATCCTCAACGGCACCTGCAATTACATCCTCACCGAAATGGAGGCTTCGGGCCGTGCCTTCGCCGATGTGCTGAAGGAAGCCCAAGCCAAGGGTTATGCCGAGGCCGACCCGGCGCTTGACGTGGGCGGCGGCGACACCGCGCACAAGCTGGCGCTGCTGACCAGCATCGCCTTCGGCACGGTGCCCGACCTGGCTGCGGTGGCGGTGGAAGGCATCGAACACATCTCTCCCGACGACATCGCCTTTGCGTCCGAGTTCGGTTTCCGCATCAAGCTGCTCGGCGTCGCCCGAAGAATGGGCGGCGAAATCGACCAGAAGGTCCATCCCGCCATGGTGCGCATCCGCTCCTCCTTGGCCAATGTCAGTGGCGCCGCCAACGGCGTGCTGGTGGATGCGGGCGAGGCGGGCGAATTTTTCTTTTCGGGCCGCGGCGCCGGTGAAGCGCCCACCGCCAGCGCGGTGATCGCCGATATTGTCGAGGCCGCCAGCGGCGCGCCCAGCACCGTCTTCGGCCGTCCCGCCGCCAGCCTGGCGCGGCTGGATCCCGCCGACGGCAGCCGCGCGGTATCGTCCTGGTATCTGCGTTTCGAAGTGCTGGATGTGCCGGGTGTCCTGGCCTCCATCACCCGGCACCTGGCCGATGCCGGTGTTTCCATTGAAAGTATGATCCAGCGCGGCCGCGCTCCGGGCGAACCGGTTGCGATTGTCATGATCACCCATGAGACCGCCCAGCACAGCGTGGAACGCGCCTTGAAGGCGATCGGGGCTTCCGACAAGGTGCGGGCCCGGCCATGTATGATTCCGATGGAGTCTTGAGTGGTTCAGCTCCCCTGCGCTCCGCTCTGGGTCGCTGAACGAAGTTGATATCGAGATCGAGCCTAGAAGAATGACCGAGACCCGTCCGTCCGCTGTGGGCAAACCGCTGGACCGCGCCTTCGCGCTGGAAGCGGTGCGCGTCACCGAGGCGGCTGCGATTGCCGCCTTCGCCCAGATCGGACGCGGCAATGAGCATGACGCCGACCAGGCGGCGGTGGAAGCGATGCGCGCCGCCTTCAATACGCTGCCCATCGACGGCACGGTGGTGATCGGCGAAGGCGAAGGCGAACGCGACGAAGCCCCCATGCTGTTCATCGGCGAAAAGCTGGGGCAGGGGGGGCCGGCGGTGGACGTCGCGCTGGACCCGCTGGAAGGCACCACCCTGACCGCCAAGGCGATGGCCAATGCGCTGGCGGTCATGGCAATGGCCGAACCCGGCACCATGCTCAACGCGCCCACTACTTATATGGACAAGATCGCCATCGGCCCCGGCTTCAAAGAAGGCTTGGTCGATCTGGATGCCGAGCCCGGCGACAATATCAACGCCTTGGCCAAGGCCAAAGGCGTCACGCCGCGCGATATCACCGTGCTGGTGATGGATCGGCCGCGCCACGAAACCTTGATCGCCAAGATCCGCAAGGCGGGCGCCAAGGTGAAGCTGATCACCGATGGCGACATGGCGGGGGTGATCGAAACCACCGATCCCGCCACCAGTGTGGACATCTATATCGGTATAGGCGGCGCGCCCGAGGGCGTGCTGGCGGCGGCGGCCTTGCGCTGTGTCGGCGGCCAGATGCAGGGGCGGCTGGTGTTCCGCAATGAAGACGAACGCAAGCGCGCCGCCAAATGGGGTATTGCGGACCTGACGCGCAAATATGGCTTGTTGGATATGATCTCCGGCGATGTGGTGTTCTCCGCCACCGGCGTCACCGACGGCGCGATGCTGCGCGGCGTTCATCGGATCGGCAATTTCATCACCACCGAAAGCGTGGTGATGCGGTCCTCGACGGGCACGGTGCGCTGGATCAAGGCGCGCCACCGCCGCGACGCCAGTGTCTGAAAGCGGACCGGCTTTCGGCGTCTCGCGCTCTTTCACGGGCCGCCGCTGGCTGCTTCAGCCGGTCAATGTAGAGTTGGAATCCACGTTGCTGCGCGTACTGTCGCCCGTGGTGGCGCGGTTGTTGGCGCTGCGCGGCATCGCGCTTGCCGAGGCCGCGGACTATCTGGCGCCAAAGCTGAAAAATCTTCTGCCCGACCCGCTGATCCTCAAGGACATGGACCTGGCGGTGACACGGGCGGCGGCGGCGCTGACCAAAGGCGAGCGCATCGCGGTGTTCGGCGACTATGACGTGGACGGCTCGGCCTCCGCCGCGCTGCTGTCGGATTTTTTCTCTGCCCTAGGCGCGGCCCCGCGCGTCTATATTCCCGATCGCATGACCGAGGGCTATGGCCCGTCGCCCGCCGCGATGCGCGCGCTGCATGTCGAGGGCGCCTCGCTGGCGATCACGGTGGACTGCGGCGCGGCCGCGACCGTGGCGCTTCAAGAAGCCCAGCGTTTGGGGCTGGACGTGGTGGTGCTGGATCATCACCGGGTCGATGCCTCGCCGCCTTGTGTGGCCCATGTCAATCCCAACCAGCCGGGTGACAGTTCCGGTCTCGGACATCTTTGCGCCGCCGGGGTCAGTTTTCTATTTCTGGTGGCGCTGAACCGGCATCTGCGTGACGGCGATTTTTACCGGGATCGCGGCATGGCCGAGCCGGACCTGCGGCTATTCCTGGATCTGGTGGGCCTGGCGACGGTCTGCGATGTGGTGCCGCTCAATGGCGTCAACCGCGCCTTTGTGCGCTTCGGGTTGGGACAGCTGGGAACCTTGTCGCGTCCGGGCCTGGCGGCGCTGGCCGGCGTGGCGGGCGCCAAGCCGCCTTTCACGCCCTATACCTTCGGATTCATTTTCGGTCCGCGCATCAATGCCGGCGGACGGGTTGGCCGCTCTTCGCTGGGCGTCGATCTTCTGACCGCGCGCGACGCGGACAGGGCGGCAGACTTCGCCGCCCAGCTCGACCTGCACAACAAGGAGCGCCAGGCGATCGAAAAACTGATCCTGGAAGAAGCCAGCGCCATGGCGGCGAGCCAGGCCAATGCGCCTTTCGTCCTGGTGGCGGGCGAGGGCTGGCATCCCGGCGTGGTCGGCATTGTCGCCAGCCGGTTGAAGGAGCGTTTTTCCAAACCCGCCTTCGTCGCCGGATTTGAAGGCGGCATGGGAAGGGGCTCGGTGCGTTCCATCCCCGGCATCGATGTCGGCCATATCATCCGCGCCGCCTCGGAGGCAGGTGTGATCGAATATGGCGGCGGCCACGGTATGGCGGCGGGCTTTTCGCTGATGGCGGCGCAGTTGGAGGGGTTTCGCAAATTCGTCGAGGCGCAATTTGGCGGCGCCAATGGTCAAATAAATTCCGCGGCGCTGGCCGCGGCGGGTGATCTCTATCTGGATGCGGTCTCCTCGCCCGCGGGCGCCAATATCGCCCTGGCGCAGCAGATCGCTTCGGCCGGCCCCTTCGGCGCCGGCAATCCCGAACCGCTTTTGGGCTTGCCCGACGCGCGCGTGGCTTATGCCGATGTGGTGGGCAAGGCGCATGTCAAAATGCGGCTGGCGGGCGGCGATGCGACGCCGTTGGATGCCATCGCTTTTCGGGCGGTGGGCAGCCCCTTGGGCGAGGGGCTATTGGCTGCGCGCGGCAAGGCGATCCATGTGGCCGGCCGGCTGCGCCAGGACGACTGGAACGGCCGGATCCGGGTCCAGCTGGAAATCGAGGATGCCGCGCCTGCAGGTGCTTGATTTTGGTTGCAAAAGCCGGTTTGGGCCGGTAAACCCCCGGCCTCCGGCAGCGCCCTTCGTCTATCGGTTAGGACTCAGGATTTTCATTCCTGCAAGGGGGGTTCGACTCCCCCAGGGCGCGCCATCTTCGTACAGAAGTACGAACACCCCAGGGCGCTTGAATTGAGTATAGTGTCCCCAGAATTCCCCCAGAATTCCCGGCAGAATAGTGGCGACAACGTTTGCGTGAATCCAATTCTTCTTGAGCTGACTGACTATCAGTCAAATTCTGGCAATCCTAGAATTTGTAGAGATATTCCCATGTGAGATCACAAATGAACACATATTGATCAATCTATTCTAACCAATTCTTTCCTCTATCTTGGCAATGCTGTCGTACGCAATTTAAAATCACTGCAGAAACAATTGCGAAACCCGGGCGGCCAGCGTGACCAACGCACGATCATCAATCTTCAGTTTCCTGAAATGCATGAAAGCATTGCTTCTCCTTGTGGTCGCGATGGTTCTGTCCATTAGCACAAGCAACGCGGCCAATGTTCAGGTGGTGGCTACAATTGCTGCGCTACGAGCGATCACCGCTGCCAGTGCAGCGACGATCGGGGATATCCAGGTTGCTGACTATTACGGTACCCGAACTGGATGCCCTATTTATTACCACTGGAATGCTTCCGACAGCTCTGCCGACAATGGCGGTGCCATAATCAACCCCACTGGAAATTCTGGTAGCGGAAGATGGAATTTGAATTTACCGCCAAAATCTCCGGTGCATTCTTGCGTGTTCGGCGTGTTTGCGGATGTGACGCCTAGCTCTGGCAGCGGAACAGATCAGACGACCCAAATGCAGGCATTGCTGACCTGGGCCAATACTTCCGGTCCAAACTGGGTGCATATCGATGGCACCGTGAATAAGTGCATCAGAATCAACACGACCCTCACACCAGGGCAGGGCCAAATCATCCAGGGCGACGGTGAGATGACGGTTACATCCAGTTCCAGCTACGGGACATGTATCTCGTTTCTGGGTTCGACCGGGTGGGTATTTCAGCTCCAAACACCTTATCCAGGGAGCGGATTAACTCCTTATGAGGCCCCGAAGTTCAGAGACTTCACGATTCTGTATGGCCCCACAGACACGGGGCCGGGCGGATGTTTTCAGTTGAACAGCATAGCGGGCGGCTTCACAGACACGAACGCATCTCAACAACCTTTGATGCACCCACAATTCACGAATTTGTATTGCTCTATGCCGCAAATCAACAACAGCACAAAAATCGCGGTGCAGTGTTCGAAGTGCGCCGATGGGTGGGCGAATCAGATGCAGATACTCGGCGGAAACATAGGATTCGACATTGAAGGTTCCGAGAACTTCTCCATCGAGAACGGCACGATAGCCGGCACTTTCGGCCCCAACATAAAATTAGCTCGCCAAAACACCTTCGGAAACAATAACCGAATCCATGGGATGCAATTGCTGGGCTTTGCTAATTTTGGACAGACGGTTGATTCTCATATTTATGATGACGCTCGGTCAAGCACAATTGCAAATAATCTTTTTGAATCTCTAAACGGCGTTACGTTGTCCTCCAATATACATCTTGTCGATGGATTCACTGCGACAATAACGGGCAATCAGATTACGGGAACAAGTACCAACTGGCTCGTGGTGGATGGGGTTTACCAAGGGATCACGGCCTATTCCAATCTCCCCCATGGTGCACCAATGTCAGTGGCGTTGTTCAAAAACGGGAAGTACCTGTACGATTCCAACGGGATACAATCTATCCTGAATCATAGTGGTAACGGCAATGAAGGCGGATGGCCGTTTGTCAGTTTGCCGGGCGTGCCCGCAACTGTGCCCAAGGTACAAGAAATCTATTCGCCCAATTATCCTGGTCTCAATGGCAACGGATACGGACCAAGCGAAATACCAATAAACTATTCTTTTGCTTTCCCGGTAACCGGCTCGGCAAACTTTTTAGACTTTAATCCGAACAGTCTGGCGCCTACCAAGGGTACGTTAGACGCACAAATTAGAGCTTGGCAGACAAACGGTACTGGGCAAATCACTTGTCAATTAACAGATGGCGGCAGTTTGATAGGTTCTTCCATCGCTCAGAATATTACTACCGTGCCTCAATGGTATACTTTGACTTTTAGCCAGGTCATCAGCACGAATGCCGGAATCAGATGCTGGGATACAGGCGGTAGCAGCTCAGGAAATCCGTCCAGGATCAGCCAAATAAACATCGTGGATCATTGAGGCTGGTAAGCCCTGACGTGGTCCCCGCCATTTAATCCAGGTTGAATTTGAGGGGCGCTTTACTTAGTTGGCTTGCATCGGGGCTGTGTAAGGCTGTTGCCTATCGCGATCTGGCGGGCACCGCCGCCACCCTATAAATCGTTGAAAGATCGATACTATATGAGAATTCTTGACCGCACCATTCAAACGCCCACGGTCCGCGGGCGTTTGAATGCCAGGCCCGCCCGCGGCGACTAGCTGTGGAGTCTCAACAGGTTGTTCGCGGCTTTGGGGCATCTGCTGATAGCTGGTATCGCGCCACCTCGCGGCATGAACGAATGACAAGCGGCCGCTAGCTAGCGCCAGCGTAGGTCGTGGATCGGACCAGTCTGCGGTGGGGTACCGCGCCACCGGGCGCACTGTATTGACCAGACCCCGATCTTTCGGACTTCATCAGGGCCAGCGGCCATGCCCACTGCGTTTCCAGCTTGCGGAATTCGAGGGACACTTTACTCAATTGTCAGGGGCAGACCGCTGTTAGTCGCGTATTGCCACCACTTTCCAGTTCTTGTTTTCATCCTGTACGGCGTGCCAACCCCTTTATGGCCTTCATATGCCTGGCCGGTGCAATGCTATGGCTCCGTTGAATGTCGTTCAGCCTAGTTCAGATAAATAGAACGCGCTTGAATTTTACCGCGTTTGTCACACTTCATTCATTGCGGCGCCATAACCGCAGATCAACATGCACATCGTGTTGTGAGGCTATGAGGATAGCTGCACATACTTTTAGTTGCGTTGAAACGTATCAAGCGCGGTGAGGACGATGTTCCACGCGTCAAGGAAGCTCAACAATTTGGAGCGACACTATGGAAAAGTTCTGCACAGACAAGTTCAATGTTTACGGCCCCGTGATGGACACGCCGGACTCATCGGCCAAGGCTTTGGCGCCTGTCACGCCCGATGACGACAACAATCTGCCCGGTGGTATCGCCCGTGGCTTGCTGGTGGGCACGGCCGGAACTGCCAACATCATCGATGGCTCCGGCAACAACCTTACCGGTGTGCCCCTGCAACAAGGCTACAATCCGATTCAAGTTCGCCGCGTTCTAACAGGCGGCACGGCGGACGATATCTGGGCGCTGTTCTGATGTACGGTGGGCTAAACCTCAAGCACGGCTTGTCGCTTCGGCCCTATGGCGGCGAAGTGGCAACGCCGACGGACCCCTTCTTTGCCTTCGTTACGGTGCTTTATGGCTTCGAGGACGCAAACTTTGCGTCCGGCGTCCATAATGACGGGTCGCTGGGCGCCGGCGTTGTGACATCGGGAGGTGTGGCACCAAACAGCACCTTCTTCGTGGCCGGCAGTCAGTCGGCGGCGTTTAACCAGAATGGCGCCAGCTCCAACCAAGGGATTTTCATGGGAAACACGACCGCCGTGATTGGGGCGGGCGATTTCACCATTGAAGGTTTCATCCGCGATCCCGGATCTGCGTTTTTCCAGTTGTTCTCGTCGGGTGTCACCAACGATACCAGCAATCGGCTAAATCTCGATTTTCCGGTGACAAGAGCGGTTGCCGCAGTTTTCAACAGTGCAACGACGGTAACGTCCTCCACCAATGTGTGGCCCGCAAATCAATTCTTCCACTACGCATATGTGTATGAATCGGCCACGGGCAATTGGCGGGCTTATGTGGCTGGCAATCAGATCCTGTCGGGCACAAACGGCTTTGGGCGTGCCGGCGGTGCCTATCTCGGTCAGCACATTAACAATCCGCAGCCCGTCAGCGGGCCGCAATATCTCGATGAGCTGCGGATTACCACAGTGGCGCGATACACCGGTACTTCGTTCCCCGTGCCATCCGTGCCATTTCCGCGGAGCTAGCTGAATTCCCCCGAATTTCGGGGGCCGTCCATACATGTCCCCGGAATCTTCGGCCCTAGGGGCAGGGGGCAGGGGGCAGAACAGTGGGGCAATGCAAAATAAGCATTGTAAAACAATGGGCAATAGCCGCCGCCGAGCAATCGCGCCGCTTGCTTCACCGGCCGTTTAGCCTTTCTGTGCCAAAATCGTCTCATGAATGTCTTCGCTGCCGCCCGCGCCCTTAATCAGAAGGCCATCCAGCAAAATTGGCATTCCCTTTGCGATCCCACCCTCGCCTTTAGCAATTCTTCCTACGACGGTTTTCTGAATATCTGGCGCGCAAAGGCGGGAAACCGCGCAATGCCGAAACGAGCGGAAATAACACCGCGTGATCTCAAAGATTTTCTACGCAACATTGGCATTTTTGAGCGGATTAAGGAAAATCCTTCCTCCTATGTATTTCGCTTGATCGGCACTGCCATCACACCGGTGACAGGCCATGTCACAGGCAAGACATTCGAGGAATGTGTGCATCCCGATCTTTTGCCGCGCTGGATCGAAAGCTACGATCTGATTTTGGATGGCGGCAAGCCGCTTCGTTTTGTGGGCCGCGTTCATTTGAACGGCCATGAATATCTGGACGCCGAGCATCTCTATGTGCCGCTGGCCAATGATAACGGCCAGCCGACCTATGTCATGGGCCTTTTTCGTTACACGACGCGCAGTTCCGACCAGGAGGAAAGCTGGGCGAACCAGATTGCGTCGATCCCTGCTGATTTGCTCTAAGAGGGACTTAGTACAACTCTCGAATATTGGTTCGGAAGGAATTTGATACGCCCGTCAGAACGCTGGCTGGGTTGCCGACGAATTGGGGATAGGCTCGCCGTTAGGTTCTAGAGCAAAATAATTTCAGACGGAATCATGCCCCCTCACCCTTCGACAAGCTCAGGGTGAGGAAATAAGTTAATCCTCATGCTGAGCTTGTCGAAGCATGAGGTCAGAGCGATTGCGGCTTGGCGCCAAATTTCTCTTAATGAACGCGGCAAGTTTGGAAAGTATCGAAACCAAGGGTGTGTCCCGCGCCTCGGCAGCTTCGAAAGTGGCGCTCCCGCACGCAAGACCTCGAAACAAAGCCATGGCTCAGTCCACCCCGTGCTTGTATGGCCGCGTGAGCGCTTCCTGATTGCGGATGAATTCTTTGATGTCCGCGGGGCTGTGCAGCATCAGGCGGGCGAAGGCCGCCAGCCTTGCTTCCTTGGAATCGGTGCGAGGATATTCGGCCAGGGCCGGGGCGATGATCGGGTCGGACATTTCTTGTCTCCACGCTGATCTGACCCGTTGATGATGCGCCGTTCCCAGCTTTGTTGAAGCCGGGAATTGTACCTAGGAAAGTTCCCGAAAATTTTGAGGCCGACGCAGAGTTGACCCAGAATGGCACGGAATTTTCGGGGCCGGTCTCACTCAGCGGCCTTTCTCGCCGGCGGGTCTTTGGTTGCTGGCGGGCCCTGGCGTGTCGCGCACACACGCATCGGCGGCCACATCGGCCGCGCCGCCGCTGTTGGCCACACGGGTGCGGTCCTGCCAGCATTCGTCAAGGGCGCGGTTATAGTCCGTACGCGCGTCGCCATACTGGTACTTGGAGGTGTTGAACCGGTAGATGAAAAAGGCGACGGCCGCGGCCAGAAGGACGGCGATCGCGAAGGGCTTGCGGAATCGCCTGAGAAACGAAACCTCGTCCGCCTGTTCGCTCTGGCCGGCCTTCCACTTCCGTCTGCCCATGCTTCTCCCCGCTGAGACTCCAGTTTATCGCGGCCAAGCAAAGCGGGGTAGGGGTGTGCGGCTAAGTCCGGTTCAATCCAGAAGCCCGGCAATCAATCAGGCAGATGCCAGCGCCTGTTCGACATATCCCATCAGCTCGTCCTGGTTGACCGGCTTGCTAAGGATCGCCAGCGCTCCGGATCGCGTCAGTATCTCGCCCACCACCGGATCGATCTGGCCGCTGACGACGATGGCCGGCGTGGCGACGCCGCGCGCCCGCAACAGGGTGAGAAGTTCAACGCCGGTCATCTCCGGCATATGAATGTCCAGGATCAGGCATCCGGTATCGGCGGCCGTGAATTCCGCCAGGAAGTCGCGCGCTCCAGCATAGCCGCGGGCCTTGAAGCCGTGAATGCCGAGCAGCATCTGGGTGGAATCGCGCACCGCCTCGTCGTCATCCACGACGCAAACAATCTGGTCTTTGTTGGTCGCGGTCACGGCAGTTCCTTTTGCGGCGGGAGGGTTATGGATAATGGCCTGGGGCGGTATACGTAATTCTACTTAACGCCCTAAGATACTGTTCCGCCGGTGAAATCAGCCATGCACGCAAAGGTGCTAAAGGCTGACCGGCGCCGCCAATCCGCCGCATTGCTGGCACTGTTTACATCCGGTGTTAACGCCACCGCGCTAGCCTTCCGCCCGGGCACAAAAAACAAAAACGGGTGGATCGCGGTGCTTCAACATATGAAAATCATCTGCCTGAGTGTTGGGCTGCTGCTGGCCCTGTCGGGCCTGACCAGTTTCGCGGCCTCGCATCGCCAGGCAAAGCTGCCGGCACAGAGCCTGGTGAGCTTGCAGGCCGCACGAGGCAGCGTGGCGACCAGCGGCGGCTACTTCAAAGACGCCATGTCGATTACAAAGCGGTACTTCACATCGCTTTTGAGCATGCGCGCATAGGCCGCCTCGATATCCTGCATCCCGATCATCTCGATATCCGAGGTGATGCCGTGCTTGGCGCAGAAGTCCAGCATCTCCTGGGTCTCGGCAATGCCGCCGATCAGCGACCCGGCGATGGCGCGGCGCTTGAACACCAGGGCATGCATGGCGGGCGAAGGGTGCGGGGTGGGCGATCCACCCACCAGCGCCAGCGTGCCGTCGCGCTTCAGCAGCGCGGTGAAGGCATCCAGATTGTGCGGCGCCGACACGGTGTCGAGGATCATGTCGAAGCTGCCCCGGTGCTTTTTCATCAGGGCTTGGTCCTTGGACACCACCACCTCGTCTGCGCCCAGCGCCTTGGCGTCGGCGACCTTGCTTGGTGAAGTCGTGAAGGCCACCGTATATGCCCCCAGCGCGTGGCTCAGCTTCACGCCCATGTGACCCAATCCGCCAATGCCGACGATCCCGACTTTCTTGCCCGGTCCCGCACCCCAATGGCGAAGCGGCGACCAAGTGGTAATACCGGCGCAGAGCAGCGGCGCCGCCGCGGCCAGGTCTTTTTCGTCATGGGTGATATTGAGCACGAAATGCTCGTCTACCGTGATGGCGGCGCTGTAACCGCCATGGGTGTTGGGACCGCCGCCCACCGGGCCGTTATAGGTGCCGGTGAAGCTGACCGGCCCGTCGCAATATTGCTCCAGCCCGTCATGGCATTGGGCGCAGGTGCGGCAACTATCCACCATGCAGCCCACGCCGACGATCTGGCCCGGTTTGAAGCGGCTGACGTCTTTGCCGGCTGCCGTTACCTTGCCGATGATCTCATGCCCCGGCACACAGGGATATTGGGTGCCCGACCATTCGCCGCGGGCGGTGTGCAGATCGCTGTGACAGACGCCGCAGAACAAGATTTCGATCGCCACATCCTTGGGACCCGGTGCGCGCCGGTCGATGGTGTGAGGCCCAAAAAGCGCGGTAGCGGACGGCACGGCATAGGCTTTGGTTTGCATGGAAACTCCGGCAATGGGGCGGGGAAGCATCCCACAGCAAATTAAGGCTGAAATGTGCGCTAGTGTCCCGATTCCGAAATTCGCATGATCCTTATATCGGGTGTTAGCGAATTTCGGAATCGTAAGGACACTAGCAACTTATTGATTCCTAGTGTCGTTTTGGTTTCGACGTTCGCCAAGAGCCTGATATCGATGATATGGCGAACTTCGAAACCACGACACTAGGAAGGGCCTTGCGGCACTTCGTCCGGTTTATAGTCCTGCGGTTGACGCCCGTCCGTAATAAAATTACCACGCGCCAGATCAGCCAAGGATTACCCGAACATGCGCGTCGACCAAATTCCGGTCGGGAAAAATGCCCCCGATGACGTCAATGTCATCATCGAGGTGCCGATTGGCGGCGAGCCGATCAAGTACGAGCTCGACAAGGCATCGGGCGCGCTGGTGGTGGATCGCTTCCTTTATACCGCGATGCGCTATCCCGGCAATTACGGCTTCATTCCGCACACTTTGTCGGGCGACGGCGATCCTGTGGATGTGCTGATCGCCAACACCCGCGCCATCGCGCCGGGCGCGGTGATGAGCGTGCGCCCCGTCGGCGTGCTGTTGATGGAAGACAATGCCGGCATGGACGAGAAGATCGTGGCGGTGCCGTCATCTCACATCAGCCAGCGCTTCGACGGCGTGAGCAATTACAGCGATCTGCCGGACATCACCGTAAAGCAGATCGAGCACTTCTTCGCCCATTACAAGGACCTTGAGCCCGGAAAATGGGTCAAGATCATCCGCTGGGGCGACGCCGCCGAGGCCAAGAGAATGATCACTGACGGCGTGGCCAGAGCCAAAAAATAGAGGGCGAAGAAGGGCTAAGCATTCCAGCGGGGCGGCGGCGGCAGCATGCCGACCAGATTCGACAAGCCGTCGCTGTAGCTGGTGCGCAGCGCGTTCCAATAGGAATCCTCCTCGGTCAGCATCGCCATATTGGCGGTGGAATAGCTGTCCGTCTCATAGCGCAGAATATCGATCGGCAGCCCGACCGACAGGTTGGAGCGCATGGTGGCGTCGAAGGACAGCAGCGCCAGCTTGGCGGCCTGATCCAAGGTGCAGTCCCGCGTCATGGTGCGGTCCAGGATCGGCTTGCCGTATTTGGTTTCGCCGATCTGCAGGAAGCTGGAACGCAGCGAGGCTTCTATGAAATTTCCGGCGGAATAGACTTGGAACAGCCGGTGCGTCTCACCCGCGATCTGTCCACCCACCAGGAAGCTGCCGGTGGGATCGCCATAGGCCTGCACCGAGGGCCCGTCGCGCGCGATGGTTTCGCGCAAAGTATCGCCGACGATGCGGGCGACCTCGAACATGGTGCGGGCGTCATACAGGTCGCGCGCCCCGCCGCTGCCCAGCATCTCGCGCAACTGGGTGGTGACCGACTGGGTGGTGGCCAGGTTTCCCGCCGACAGGATGGCGATGACCCGGTTGCCGGGCAGGGTGATCAGGTCGAACTTGCGCACCCGCGCCACCTGATCGACGCCGGCATTGGAACGGGAGTCCGAGGCCAGCACCAGCCCCTCCGGCAGCAGGATTCCCAGACAATAGGTCATGCGCCCTCTATACGCTTTTTATTGGCCGCGCCGCGAGGCCCTTTATCGCGCGCTTTGCAAGCCTCGCGCCGCATGCCAGATTTGTCCCGTTCCTGGAGAGTGTCATGCGCCGCGCATTTTTCTACGCCTTTGCCGCCTGGTTGATGGCTTCGCCGAGTGCCTGGGCCGCCGGCAAGGCCGGTCTCTGGACCATGACGACCAGCTGGCAGTTTGGCATGCGGGTCGTGCCGCCGGCGATCGCGGCTCTGGTGCGGCAGCAAAAATTGATACCGCCCACCAATGGCCAGCCCTTCACCCATTACATGTGCATGACGGGGGCCGAGGCCGATGGCAGCCAGCCGCTCCACTTCAACAACCGGGACCTGGATTGCGTCAATCGTACGGTCAGCACGCGCGGTTCGGCCATGGTGGTGGAAAGCATCTGTCACGGTCCTCTGGAAGGCGTGGGCCGGACCCAGATAAGTTGGCGCGGCAATCAGCATTTTGAAGGCCGTTACGAATTCAAGGGCCGCTTCCGGGGCGAACCCAGCCGGATGAGCAGCAGTTTCAGCGCCGAGTGGACCGGCAGCGATTGCCGTGGGGTTCGGCCCTTTAATGCCCCAATCAATTGAGCGGTGATTGACAGGGCCAGGCATCCCGTCAAATCTGACGCCGCCGATATTTTGGGGATTGCCATGAATCGCAAACTCGTTTCCGGGTTGATCGCCACCGCCATCCTGCTCGCGCCGGCCGCCGCCTTGGCCGCCCAGGGCAGGGCAGGTCTTTGGAAGATCTCCACCACCATGCAGATGGCGAACATGCCGCAGATGCCGCCGGAAGCCATGGCGATGATGAAATCGCGCGGCATGAGCATGCCTGGCATGGGCGGCGCGCCGATCGTCACCCAGATCTGCATGACCCAGGACGAAGTCAAAGCCGGCCAGCTGCCGCAGATGAAAAACCATGAGGAAAATTGCACCACCAAGGTGCTGAACCAGACATCCACGTCCGTCACCGCCGAATCCACCTGTCATGGCCGCATGGAAGGCGTGGGCCGCATGCAAATGTCCTGGCGCGGTAACGAGCATTACGAAGGCACTTACAGCTTCAAGGGCAGCATGCAGGGCCGCCCCCACGAAATGACCTCGCACTATACCGGCGACTTTGTGAAAGCCGATTGCGGTGCGGTGAAGCCCCATACCGCCAAGATGGCCCACTGAACCCGCGACATCCGGCGCACGCCCGGCGCGCAAATTGGCCCCACACCGGAGGCGGTTATTGCCGCTTTCCGCGGGGATACAGGATGTTTTTAACCAGTTGCCCCCCCATATCGGATGGTTAGACTGCATCCATCCTGCGAATCCGGAGACATGACATTGCGCCGCGCCGACCAAGAAGATGACGACAAAGACGACGACAAGTCCAAGGCCCCGGAACCGCAATCCTCCGAGATCGCCAAGGCGCTGTTCAAATCGCGCACGGTGCTGATTTTCGGCGAAGTGGATATGAAGATGGCCGAGCGGGTGACCGCCCAGCTGCTGGCCTATGCGCAAAGCGAGGGCGATATCCGCGTCATCGTCAATTCTCCGGGCGGCCATGTGGAGTCGGGCGACACCATCCACGATATGATCCGCTTTGTCGGCAACCGGGTGAAGATGATCGGCACCGGCTGGGTCGCCAGCGCCGGGGCCCATATCTTCCTGGGCGCGAAAAAGCAGAACCGCTTCTGCCTGCCTTTTACCCGTTTTCTGTTGCATCAGCCCTTGGGCGGGGTGCGCGGCCAGGCCAGCGATATCACCATCGAGGCCGAGGAAATCCTCAAGATGCGCGCCCGCCTGATCAAGGAGATTTCGATGGAAACCGGCCAGCCCTATGAAAAGGTGGTGGCCGATACCGAGCGCAACTTCTGGATGGGCGCCGAGGAGGCGGTCAAATACGGCCTCGCCGCCAAGGTCATCAGCAGCGCCGATCAGGTCTGAGCGCTGTCCAGCGCTTTCAGGGCCGCTTCCAGGGGCAGCATCACGCAGATATGGCGTCCGGCATGGCCGGTGACGCCATCGAACACCTCATAGCCCTTGGGCAAATTTTGGGGCGCCGTCCCGCCTTTAAGGAAAGCCCGGACGCTGTCCGCCAGGGCGGTCAGACTGGCGGCGTTCCTGCCGGCAGCCGTGCCGGCCAGCAGTGCGGCCGACGCCTGGGTCAGCACACAGCCATGGGTGACATGGGCGAGGGCGATGATCCGGTCCCCCTCCAGCGCCAGCTCGACACGCACCCGGTCGCCGCAGGCGGGATTGTGGACACTGGCCGTGGCATCGGCTGCGGGCAGGTGGCCCGCGCCCGTGGCATTGGCCGCCAGCCTGAGAAGCTCGCGGCGATAGAGCGGGTCGCTGAGATCGTCGGACATGGCTGTTCAAACGTCACTTGAAATACAAAGTCAAACCCTTTGATTAGTCGTATGTTTTATATCGGGGGAGGGGCAGTTGTAGGCGATGGCAACTAAGCGGTGACCGCTATCCGGGGCAGCCTCATCCGGGCGCGTAAGCCGCCACCCGGCCGGTTTTCCAGATTGACCCCGCCGCCATGGCCTTCGGCAATGGCTTTGGCCAGGGTTAGTCCCAGGCCGGTCCCGCCGGTGGATTCGTTGCGGGAACCTTCCAGCCGCACAAAGGGTTCGAACACCCGCTGGCGGTCGCTCTCGGGAATGCCGGGACCTTCGTCTTCCACCAGCACCTCATAGCCGTCGCTAGTGTCGCTGATTCGCACCTGCGCCTTGTGGCCATAGGCGACGGCATTTTCCACCAGATTGCGCACCGCCCGTTTGATCTCATTGGGCCGGCAGGCAATCGGGGCGGGGGAATGGTTGACCCAGCTGACCGGCTCGCCCAATTCGTCCAGGTCGGTGCACAGGCTTTCCACCAAGGCCGACAGGTCGACCTGGCGCGCGCGTTCGCCGCCCGCGCCCTTGGCGGCGGATAGCACCTGCTCGGTGAGGACCTGGAGTTCCTCCAGATTGCGCATCAGTCCCTCGCGCAATTCGTCATCCTTGACAAATTCCAGGTTGATGCGCATCGCCGTCAAAGGCGTGCGCAGGTCATGGCCGACCGCCGACAAAAGATGGCGCTGGCTTTCCAGGGTGCGCGTCACTTTCGCGGCCATGGCGTTGAAGGCAATGGCGGCCTTGCGCACATCCAGGGGGCCCTCTTCGTTGACATGGGGCGCGTCGGCACCCACCGCCACCTTGGCGGCGGCGTTGGTCAGTTCCGAAAGCGGGTGCACCACGCGCCGGGCCATGAAGGCGGCGCCCGCCGATGCCGCCACCGCCGCGAGCAGGGCGGCGATCATGATCTCGATCGGCCAGTCGGGCGTGCGCCGCACCAGCACCCCGCTCACAGCGCTGTGCGCGTCGATGGGCACAATGGTCTGGATCACGTCCGCATCGGGTTTGGCGGAGGCGGCGTTAATGGGCCGCAGCGCCTCGGGAATATTGGCAAGCGTTTCATGCAGATGAACGATCACCGCCTTCTTGCGCGGATGATGATCGGGCAGGGCGTCGGCGATGCGCTTGGCGAGCGCCGCTTCCTCCGCCGTCATCGGTTTGGTGTCGTATCCGCCTGTTGCCTCACGAAAACGCCATCCGGGACGGCCCATATTGCGCATCACCACCAGGCGCGAATCCGGCGTCACCTGGCTGACCGTGGCGGCGACCGCCGCAGCGCGGTCGATCAAGCGCTCATAGCTGAAATTGCGGGCCTGGGCTTGGTTCTGTCTATAGAAATAAAAGGCCACGGCGATATTGGAAATCGCGACGGCGGCGGCAACCACCAGGATCAGCTGGACGCGAAGCGTGCTCGGCCAAAACCTAAAACGCATTGTGCGCGGCCCCATTTTCAGGCCATTTCCGGATCCATCGCGAAGATGTATCCGCCTCCCCATACGGTCTTAATATAGCGCGGATTCTTGGGGTCGGGCTCGATTTTCTTGCGCAGCCTGCTGACATGGTTATCGATCGAACGGTCGAACAGATCGGCATCGCGCCCCTTGGTCAAATCCAGCAGCTGATTGCGGGTCAGGGCGATCTTGGGCCGTTCCAGCAGGGCGGACAGAAGGCGGAATTCCCCCGACGAAAGCGGCAGGGCCACGCCATCGGGGCCGATCAATTCGCGCTGGCCGGTATCCAGCATCCAGTCGCCAAACCGGACATGCGCCGCGCCCGGCGGCTTCTGGCGCGGCGGCAAAGCGTGGGTGCGCCGCAGCACGGCGGCCACCCGGGCAATCAATTCGCGCGGGCTGAACGGCTTGGCGAGATAGTCGTCCGCGCCCATTTCCAGCCCGATAATGCGATCGACCTCTTCGCCGCGGGCGGTGAGCAGGATCACGGGAATCTGGGTGGTCTCGCGGATCGAGCGGCACAAGGACAGCCCATCCTCGCCCGGCATCATGATGTCCAGCACCACCAAGTCGATGGCGGAGCTTTTCATCACCTTGCGGGCGCTGGCGGCATCCGGTGCCGTGGTGGCGCGGTAACTATGCTCGCGCAGATAGCGGGCCAGGGGCTCGCGGATATCGCGCGCATCCTCCACCAGCAGAATATGCGGCTTGGCTTCTTCTTTGTTCATCAGGCGCAATTTTGACGTCACGCCATGCTCCATACAAACAGGGATTTGTCGCAAAACCTGTCAGCCGCCCTAGTGTGGGTGATTTGCGGCAAAAAAGAAAATCCGGTTTTGACGGAAAAGGCGCGATTTCTAGCTCACCAGGACCGACAGCAGCAGCAAAACCGCCACCACGCCCGCCAAGCCGAAGATCCAGACATGGGGCGCGGCCCTTGAGACCGCCGGCCCCCGTAAGGGCGGCTGGGCAGGTTCCAGCGGTGCTTTCCGGCGTTTCATCCCGGTTTCCTATAACCGGATCGGTCCTTTGACCAGAGCGGGGCGCTGGATTTTGCCGGGCGCATCGTGATAGTCGCCCCTGATGCGCGCTTTGCTGCTCCGCTGCCTGCTTTTCGTTCCGCTGCTTCCGATTCCTCTCCTTTCGAGCCTTGGGGTTGCGGCGGAAAAATGCCCCATTCCCAAAAAGCTCTCCTTTCAGGTGGAGGGCGAGATCCGCCGCGACGCGGTCGGATTCACCGAGGGTCTGGAGGCGCGTGACGGCGCGATCTACGAAAGCACCGGCGATTTTTTTGGCGAGACGCGGATCAACCGCATTGATCCCAAGACCGGCCATGTCAGCGTCCTGATGAATGCCGGCAAATCCTATTTCGGCGAAGGCATGACCTTTTTCGGCGATCTTCTGTATCAAATGACGTACCGCGAACATCGCGTCTTTGTCTTCGACAAGAATATGCACAAGCTGCGGGAGCTTCCCAATCCCCGCGAAGGATGGGGCCTGACCCATGACGAGAGCCAGCTGATCGCCAGCGACGGTTCCAACCGGCTCTATTTCCTGTCGCCACGGGATTTCTCCACCCGGCGGGTTCTGTCCGTCTTCGACCAAGGCAGGAGGGTCAGGAACCTGAACGAGCTGGAATATGTTCAGGGCGCGATCTGGGCGAATATCTTCGAGGAATGGAGCTTGGTGCGGATATCTCCGCTCACCGGCTGCGTGGAAGCCCGTGCCGACTTGCAGCCCTTGCGGGCGCTGATGAGCGCCGCCGACCGGCGTGCCATCGATTCCGACGAAAATTTCGTTCCCAACGGCATCGCCCACAGTCCCGCCAGCGGGCTTTTCATAGTTACCGGGAAATACTGGCCGATGCTCTATACCGGACGGTTTGTCGAAGCCAATTAAGGGATTTTCCGCAGGAAAAATCAGGGTAATCAGGAATTAACCATGGTTTCCTACTGTGGAGGGATTCAAGCCTCCCTAGCCCGGTCATTGTCCCATGAGCCAGAACCTGTTGCCCGCCCTAGGCCTATCTCAGGATGCCGCCGCGTCGGGCGATGTGGGTGCGCAGGCGCTTCATGTCCGGCTGCAAACCGCCTTTACGCCCGCAGACGGCCCCCAGGACGATGCGCCGGCGATGAGCGCCATCGATGCGGCGCGCGCGCTTGCGGCCGCGAGTTTGCGTCAGGGCCAGGCTTTCGAGGAATTCCAGGAACGTGTCGTCCGGCTGGAACATGGCCCGGATGTCGGCGTCATTCGGGAAAATGTACGCGATCTTTGCGAAGCGCTGCTGCACATCACGGTTCAGACCAAAAAGGCCGCGAGCGAGATTGAAGAGCGGTTCGAATCTCTTTCCGACACCATGGCCGCGCTCAGCGGCCATATGGCCACGCAGCGCCAGGAGGTCCAGGCCAATATCGCCGCGACCAATCAATTGTCGGAGCAGTTTAAGCAGCTGCAGGACGAAATCGCCGGCCAACGCGCCGAAACCGCGCAGCTCAAGGAGCTGATCCTTTCCACCGGCCAGGGCTTGCGAAACGATCTGGAGGCGTTGAAGGATCAGGTCGCACCGCTGAACGGCAAGTTGGAAACCCAGAATCTGCAGATCAGCGCGATCGAAGGCCATATCGCCGCTTTGCCTGGCATAGAGTCGGGTCTCGCATCTCTGACGGTCCGGGTGGACGATCTGGAACCCGGCGCGGCGTCGCTGGCAAACCGTGTCGAAGATATGGAAGCGAACATCGCTGCCGTGACCGGCCATGTCGAAGAGCTGGAATCCGATACCGCTTCCTTGACCGACTGCATCACCGATCTGGAGCCTCTGAAGGCGTCGGTTGCCCGGCTCGCGGCCGAGGACGCCAAATTGGTAGAACGTTTTGCTCTGTTCGCTGACGATCTCGATACGGCCAAAAGCCAAGTCGCGGGCCTGGAAGACACGGTGGCGGCGCTGGCCGACAGCAGCATCAGATCTTCGGAAGGCCTGTCGGTGCTGAGCAATGCGCTGGATGCGGCCAAGACACAGATATTCTCCCTGAACGAAACCTCGGAATATCTGACCGAGCGGCTCAGGATCGCCGAGCAGGTGGTCGAACGCTTTACCCGGCGCGAAAAGATACTGGCGGGCCTGCATGCCCGCGCCGCCCGCACCTTGCAGTTGGGTCAATAAATCCAAGCCGCTGAGGCCGGGGCCTTTTTTGACCCTTCGGCCTGCGGCTGCAAATCTCGGTCTTGAAGGCTTTGGCGTCCCCGTGTAAGGCAAGCGGGGTGACCGGAGCGTAGCGCAGCCTGGTAGCGCATCTGCTTTGGGAGCAGAGGGTCGCGTGTTCGAATCACGCCGCTCCGACCATTCATTTGCCGCCCAGTGGGCGGCAAATGAATGCCAAGGACCGATAGGCCGCACTAGCGTCAGCGTAGTGTGCGGCCGTAATCGGTCCGCGGCAGCAGGCAGTCGGGCACCGCTCCGCGCGCCAGCGCGGTGAGCCCGGCCGCGGTAGGCCGGAAGCGCCTAAGGCAAAGATTTGAAAGGTTCGCATGCGCGCGCGTATCTACAGACCGGCCAAGAACGCCATGCAGTCGGGCAAGGCCCGCACCAAGCAATGGCAGCTGGAATATGAACCGGAAAGTCCGCGTACCATCGATCCCTTGATGGGATGGACCTCTTCGCGCGACATGCGCCAGCAGCTTTGCCTGGAGTTCGACACGGCGGAGGAGGCGGTGGCCTATGCCAAGGCCCACGACATTCCCTACCAGCTGTTCGAGCCGCATGTGCCCACGCCCAAGCCCAAGGCCTATTCGGACAATTTCAAATTCGACCGCAAGGTGCCGTGGTCTCATTGAGAGGCGGCAGCTGCCCAGGACTGTCATCCCCGGCGATGCACGCGCGATAGCGCGTGCGAGGAAAGGGGATCCAGGCGGGAAGAACTGGGCCAAGTCTGAATAGCTGGATTCCCTTCCCCTCGCGCCGCAATGCGGCGCTCGGCCGGGAATGACAGGAAGGGACACGAAGGTGCCCGGTCATGGTGAAGATTGTTAGAATTTCAGGCTAAACTAGCCCAAGTGACTCCGTAGCTCAGATGGATAGAGCATCGGATTTCTAATCCGGCGGTCGCTGGTTCGAATCCAGCCGGGGTCACCAGTTTTAAAACAAGCAGGCGCATCGCAATTGCGCGGATGACGCGGCCGTGCCGTCAGTGGATCTCGAGTCCGCCCTTCCAGAAGATCAGCGCCCAAACCGCCAACACTTCAACCAAGAACATCGTAATGCCGAGCAGGTCATGCCATGGCGGGTTTTCAATGCGTATGCGCGTTTCCCAAATCTTTTTCGGGGCGCTATTGATGCGATATATCGCCGTCAGCGGCAAGTTTATCAGCGCCGCGATTGTCGCGGGAATGGCCGCGAATATCGGTATTCCAATAAACCCCAGCCACGTCGGATATTCGTGGTCTGCGCGTTTGCCCCAGTTCATGCCACGCCCCCCGCCAATACCGATCAACTGTAGCAGAGATGTCCTTGCTCCTTCCAGCAATACGGTTGTTGCGACTGCTCACTCCGCGCCATTCTGCCGATAGAACGATTTCACGCTTTCCATAGGTAAACCGGTGCTTTGGCGGTCCGCCCCTTCGCTGATGCGCTGTCACGGCGGGTAAGCCGGCAACAAAAATGAATAGCGTTGGCTCAGGGCGCGGTGACGGTGTCGATCCAGTCGAGATACCCCGCAAAGCCCGCGCTGAATGGCATCGCCACGATTTCGGGCAGCGTGTAGGAATGCACCGCCTTGATGCGGGCGATTGTCGGTTCAAACAAAGCGCTGCGGGTTTTCACCACCAGCAAAATTTCCGCTTCGTTCTGGGTCTTGCCTTGCCAGACATAGAAACTCTCGATCGGCAGCAACTGCACGCAGGCCGCCAGCTTTTCGTCGATCAACAGTTTGGCGATCTGCTGTGCCTCTTCGCGGCCCGGCACTGTGGTCAGCAACACGCCATAGTCGGACGGCACGCTCACGGGGACAGTTTCACTTGGCCGCCTGATAGGCTGGCCGGGTGACGGAACGGCGCGAATAGGCCAAAATATGTTGCACGCTTTCCTTCAAGCCGGTGGTGACGATGTCGCATTCGGTCGCCTCGATGCCGTCGAGATGACGCGAATGGTCCGTGCCGATGCCCCAGAACAGCGCCATCACCGGCACGCCGGGCATGTGCTTGCGCAGGCGGCGCACCTGATAACGGGCATTTTTGAAAGTGCCGGGCTCCAGATAGGAGACGCAGGTCATCTTGACGCCCTCGCAGGACAATTCGCGGATATTGGCGGCCGAGGTTTCGTCCGATGACACCACCCGCGCCTGGATGCCGTATTTGCCCAGCATATCCACCAACAGCAAGGCGGCGGCTTCGTCCAGCGGCCCGCGCCCGGCGACACACAGGACCGGCGGCAGCGCCGCGTTGCGCCAGCTTTCGGGCAGGTCCGAGCCCTGCGCGGCCTCATCCTCGCGGTCGGCCAGATTGGCGACCAGCCCCTTGATGGCGTCGCGGATGCGGCTCTGGCGCAGCGGATCCAGCACACCGCGATTGACGTCGTTCTGCGCCAGCATCAGGGCGCGGGCCGCGACTTCGTCATAATAGGCCGATAGCGAATTGGCGCGCAGGAAATCCTCGGCCTCGTCGGCGGCCTCGTCGGGGTCCTCTGCCAGCATCCGCAGATACAGGCTTTCCTCGACCCGAAGCGCGGGCTGGTCGCCCAGCATCACATCCAGGAATTTCAGGCTATCGACATGGCGGCTGAACACCACAAAGCACATGGTCAGCGGGGTGGAGAGAAGCAGGCCCATAGGTCCCCACAGCCAGGTCCAGAACACCGCCGCCACCACCACCGCCACCGCCGACAGGCCCATGCTGCGGCCGTAAAGAAAAGGTTCGATGGCCTGGCCGACAATGGCTTCCACCCCGCCATACAGCGCGATGGTCCACACCATCTTGGACCAGCCCGGATCCACCGCCATGGCCAGGGTGAAGGGAAATAGGAAAGCCAACGGCACGCCGACATAGGGAACAAAGCGCAGCAACAGGGACATCAGCGCCCATAGGCCGGCATTGGGGACCCCGATCAGCCAGAGCCCCACGCCGATCACCATCCCGAAGCCGGTGTTGATGCAGGTCTGGAGGAACAGATAGCGCGACAGCCGGGCCGCGGCTTCGTCCAGCGCCACGGTGGTGCGTTGCATGTCGCGCGATCCCGCCAGCCGGACGAAGCGGTCGCGCAGATCGTCCTTCTGCAAAAGGATGAATCCGACGAAAACCAGCACCAGTACGATCAAGGTTAACGGCTCGACCAGCGGGCCCAGGACATTCTGCGCCACCGCCCAGGGCGCCATGGAGGTACGCTGGATCACCACCGGAATGGGTTTGACCTGGTTGGGCGCCGTGGCCGCGGCTTCCTCGGTCTTGTTGGCGCCGACGATCTGCTCGGCCAGATTTTCCAAGGTCCGGTTCAGGCCGATGATGGTGTCATTGTTGACCGCGGTGCCGACCACCGAATGAATCTTCTGTCCCAGATTGGTCTGGTAGCGCGGCAGGTCGGCCGCCAACCTGGCCAGCTGCGAGCCCATGAAACCGGCCAGCGAGGACATCACCACCACCGCCAGCACCAGGCTGATCAGCACGGGCGCGACATTGCCCAGCCTGAGCCGTTTCAGCAGGCTCACCAGCGGCGCCAGGGCAAAGGATATCAGCACCGACAGCGCCAGGGGCAACAGGACGGGACGGCCGAAATAAAGCCCGGTCACCACCACGCCGGCGATCACCGCCGCCATGAATTTGGGGGTCAGGGTATCGGGCTTGGCGGCGACGGGCCGGGGCGCGGGCAATTCGGACATGACGGCGCCACTATAGCCCGTTGGCCCGGTTTTGTTTCAGCCCAATTTGCGAAAGAAACAGCTTGGCGCGCCGGTGTGGCAGGCCGGTCCCATCTGGTCGACCTTGAGCAGCAGCACGTCGCCGTCGCAATCGACAAAGGCCTCGACCAGGTGCTGATGGTTGCCGCTGGTTTCCCCCTTTTTCCAGACCTTCTGGCGCGAGCGCGACCAGTAGGTGACATGGCCGGTGGCCAGGGTCTCTTCCAGGGTGGCCTTGGTCATCCAGGCGAACATCAACACTTCGCCGGTTTGCTTGCTTTGGGCGATTGCCGGCACCAGGCCGTCACTGTTGAATTTCACCGCCGAGACGAAGGCGGAATGGGTCAAATGCTCGGTCATGACTTGTTTTTCAGGCGCTCAAAGCCCTTTTCGAGGTCGGCGATCAGATCGCCGGCATCTTCCAGGCCGGCATGGATACGCAGCACCGGCCCTTCCGCCGTGAAGGGCTTGGCCGTGCGCCTGATATGCGCCGGAACGATCAGGCTTTCAAATCCGCCCCAGGAATAGCCGATCCCGAAATGCCGCAAGCCGTCGACAAAGGCGGCAATGGCCTCTTGGGGGGCGGGTTTGAGGACCAGCCCAAACAGGCCGCAGGCCCCGGAAAAATACCGCTGCCACAGGGCATGGCCGGGATCGCTTTCCAGGGCAGGATACATAATACGGGCGACCTCGGGCCTGGCTTGCAGCCAGCGCGCCAGGATGAGGGCGGTCTCCTGATGCCGCGCCAAGCGCACGCTCAGGGTGCGCAAGCCGCGCAAGCCCAGGAAACAGTCATCGCCGCTGGCATAAAGGCCCAGATCGCCGTGCAATTGATGCAGCCGCGCGGCATGGCTTTCATTGGCGCTGACATAGCCCAGCATCACATCGGCATGGCCGCCGATATATTTGGTGGCGGCCTGGATCGAAAGGTCCACGCCGTGGCGGAGCGGCTGGAAGAAAAGCGGCGTCGCCCAGGTATTGTCCATCAAGACCGAGGCGCCGCCGCGGCCATTGTCATGACCATGCGCGCGACTGACGATGGCGGCGATGTCCTGAAGCTCGAAGGTGAGGGAGCCGGGACTTTCGCAGAACACCGCCCGCGTGTTGGGCCGCAGATACGGGGTGATGTCGTCGGTGGGCGGATAGTAACTGGTGGTGATGCCTAGCCGCCGCAGCGCCCGGTCGCACAGATTGCGCGAGGGCTCATAGCAACTGTCGACCATCAACAGATGATCGCCCGCACTGCACACCGACAAAATGGCAAGCCCGATGGCCTGAATGCCGGAGGTGACGCTGACGGTCCGGTAGGCGCCTTCCAGGCTGGAGATCGCATCCTCGAAGCTGCGGGTGGTAGGGGTGCCGCGCCGGCCATAGGTGTAAGGCTGGTCGTTGGCCTCCAGCGCCTCCAGGCTGGGATAGAGAATGGTGGAGGCGCGATAGACCGGCGTGTTGACGGCGCCGAAATGGGCGTCGCTCATGCGGCCCTGGGAGATGGCGCGGGTGTCGAATTTGTCGTCTTTGATAGGCACTTAATCGGTTCCTTTAAGCCTTTTCCTGAAGAAAGGGCCTGAGCGGCCGGTCGAACGCCCAGATCAGCAGTCCGGCGATGGTGGCGAGCGCCGCTATCATCACAAAGAAGGCGGCCTTGTCCATCTTGTCCCAAAAAGTGCCCAAAAAGCCTTGCAGGAGGCCGCCGCCCAAAGCGTTGGGCAAGAACACCACGCCCGTCATCAAGGAGGCCATGCGCAAGGGTGCAACCTTGGAGAACAGAGACAGGCTGACGGGATAGAGATAGATCTCGCCCAGGGTCATGATCACGAAATAGCTTGTCAGCCACAGCCAATGCGCCTTGCCGCCTTGCCAGGCCACCCATGCCATCAAGAGATTGGCGGCTGTCATCAGCAAACAGCCCCAAGCCATCTTCATGGTGGTGCTGGACTGGCGCGCACCCTGCCAGCGCCACAGGACCAAGAGCGCGGGCGTGCAAACAAAGACCACCAAGGGATTAAGCGCCTGGAACCAGGTGAAAGGAATTTCGGTGCGCCAGCCGAACAAGTCGATGGCGCGGTCGGTATTGTCGATCGACCATAGCGCGCTGGTGTTGCCTTGCTGTTCATTGCAGGCCCAGTACAGCGTGAGAGGAATGACCAGCAACAATAGGGCGCCGACCGATCGCCATTCTTGTTTTGTAAGCGGTTGGCGCGGCGCGTTTTGGGCCTTGGCGCGCACGGGTTCCGGCGGCAGATCGCGCCAGCCCCAAAGATAGATGGCGATGCCCAGCAGAATGCCCACCCCGGCGGAGGCGAAGCCGTAATGCCAGCCCAGCCTCTCACCCAAGGTGCCGCAGACAAAGGGTGCCAGAGTCGCGCCCAAATTGACGCCGATGTAGAAAATGGCATAGGCGCTGTCGCGCTGCGGATTGCCGCTCTTATACAGCAGGCCGACCTGGGCCGTGGTGTTGGTCTTGAACAGGCCGCCGCCCAGGACCAACAGCAGCAGCGCGGGAAACAACAGCGCCTCCGCCGCCATCATGAAATGGCCAAAGGCCATCAGCACCATACCGGCCAAGGCAGTCTTGCGCTGGCCCAAATGATTGTCGGCCAGCCAGCCGCCCAGCAGCGGCGTGATGTAGATCAAAAACATATAGCCGCCATAGACCAGCGAGGAAAAAGACTGCGGGGTCTGGGCCATCGCGCCGAAAAAGGATTTGATCTGCGGATAAAACAGCACCTGTTCGACATGGCCCGGCAGCAGCAGATACTTGACCAGATAGCCGACCAGAAGCGCGCGCATCCCATAGAAGGAAAGGCGCTCCCACATTTCGGTTCCGAACAGGAAGGCCAGCCCGCGCGGATAGCCGAACAGCGCGCGGCTCATGCGGCTCGCGCCCGGCGCAGCAGCCAGCCATAGAGCAGGGCGGTCAAGCCCACCAAGCCCAGCGCGCCCAAAGGCAAGGCCATGGCGAAGTCCGCCGCCACCACCGCCAAGGGCGCATCGCGGTTCGCCGCCACGATGATCCCCGCATTGAGGACGCCGAAAATGCTTTCGCCCACAATCATGCCCGAGGCGATCAGAACGCCCAGCCGCTGCGCGCGCGCCGTGCGGACGCGGCGGTTATAGAGCCAGCCGATCAAAGTGCCGACAAACACCGGCAAGGTGATCGACATGGGTAGATAGATGCCGAAGCCCACAGCCAGGGGCGGAATTCTCAGCCAGCCGCGCATGCGGCAAATCTCGTCCAGGGCGACAACGGCCAACCCGATCCCGATGCCCAGGCCGATGAAATTCCAGTTGAGATCACCGCCGATCACCCCCAGGGCCAGGGTCGAGATCAGATTGGCCTGGGGCGCGGCCAGAGGCTGGGCGGTGATGGTGCCCAGATTGGCGGCGCCGGCGAAGCCGTAAGCTTGGGCCAGCAAATTCAGCACATAGGGAATGACCAGCGAGGAGGCGACCACGCCGATCAGCAGTGCCACCTGCTGCCTCCAGGGCGCGGCGCCTACCAGTTGGCCGGTCTTGAGGTCCTGCAGATTGTCGTTGGAGCTGCACGCTCCGGCGAACAGCATGGCGGTGATCAACAGCGCGGTGGCCGCCAGCGCCTTGGTTGGGCTTCCGCCGAAGAACAACAGCAGGAACAGCGAGCAGCCCACCACCGCCAGGATGCCGACACCGGAGATCGGGCTGTTGGACGAGCCGATCAGTCCCGCCATGTAACCGCAGATGGCGGCGACGATGAAGCCGAACAGCAACATGATGGGAATGGACAACACCGCGATGCCGATGGCGTTGGTGCCCAATCCCGCATCGGCGGCAAAGCGCCAGGTCAGTATGGTGGAGGCCACGAGTGAGAGCGCCGCCAACCCGATCATCAAACTCAAGGGAATATCACGGTCGGTGTGATCGTCACTCGCTGCCGCGCCTTGGCGCGCGGCCACTTGCGCCAGCCCGGTCAGGATCGGTCCCATCATGCGCACCAGCGACCAGATCGCCGCCACCGCCATGGCGCCCGCGCCGATGAAGCGAACCTGGGTGCGCCACACCGTCATGACCAAATCGGCCAAGGGCGCGTCACCTTGTGTCATCGCGGTCAGGACCGGAACCGCGCCGAGCCAAGCGATAGCGATGCCCAGAAGCATGGCGACACCAACCGATATACCCACCAGATGACCGGCGCCGACCAAGGCCAGGGAAAAAGAAAAGGTGTAACCGGTTGCGCCCGCGCCCAGACGGAAGAAGCCCTGGGTAGCGTCCAAGGCCAACCGCAACGATGCCGCGATGGCCAGCCCCGCCGACGCCAGCGAACCCAGGATCAAGGCCATCAGCCCTTCGCGCGCTTCGGGATTGTCGGAACTGGCATCCGATCCGACGCGCAGCACTTCCGCCCCCGCCAGGCCTTCGGGATAGGGTAGGTCGGAATGGGTCACCAGCGCGCGCCTGAGCGGAATGGTGAAAAGCACGCCCATCACGCCGCCGGCAATTGCCAGGAACAAGCAGGTCCAAAACGGAAAGCCGGTCCAGAAGCCGATAATCACCAGGCCCGGCAGCACAAAGATAATGGATGCCATCGCGCCCGCCGAGGAGGCGACGGTCTGCACAATATTATTTTCGCGGATATTGGAGTCCCGCAACAGCCCCAGCAGCGCCATGGAAATCACCGCGGCGGGGATGGAGGTGGCGAAAGTCAGACCGACCTTCAGCCCCAGATAGATATTGGCGGCGCAGAACAACAGGGTCAGCGCCACGCCCAATACCAGACCGCGCAGGGTCAGTTCCTTGCCGGGCGCACAATCCTGGTTCATCCCCGGACCTTGCCCGCAAACCTATGGCAACTCAACAAACCGTTCTTCCCGGTTATAGGCGGTGAAGCCCAGCCGCTGGTACAGGGGCAAGGCGCGGGGATGGTCCAGGGTGCAAGTGTTGACGGTCAGCCGTTCGATCGGCTGCAGCCAGGCATTGACGCAGGTGTGGTAGAGAAAGAAATAGCCCAGCCGCTTGCCGATGGCTTCGGGCATCAGGCCGAAATAGGCGATGTTGCAGGTTCCCGGCTTGCGCAGATCCAGCTCCGCCATGCCGGCGGGGCTGCCTTCGACATACAGGACAAAAAGCTGGTTGCGCGGGTCATGAATCACCTCCGCCAGCGCCTCCGGCGTCAGCCGCTTGCGATCCACCCAGTAATAGCCTTCGCCGATCGTGTCATAGAGATAGCGGTAGAAATGGGTGGGCGGCTTGTCGCATTTCAGCAGCGCCACCTTGCCGCGCGGCTGTGGCGGGGGCAAGGCGCTCGACTTGGCGGTCAGTTCCAGGAACGTCACCGTCATGGGGATGCGGCGCGCGGCTGTCGTTCCTTTCTGGACCATCAGCCGGTCACCACCGGCGCTTCGGGGCGTCCGCCCCATTCAGTCCAGGAGCCGTCATACAGCGCCACATCGCGCGCTCCGATTTCGTCCAACGCCAGCATCAGGATGGCAGCCGTGAGGCCGGAGCCGCAAGTGGTGACAATGGGGCGGCCCAGATCGACCGCGTCGAACGCTGCGCGCAACGCTTCCGGCGGCTTTAGGGTACCGTCGTCGGCAACCAGCTTACGGTAATGCACGTTGGCGGCACCCGGCATATGGCCGCCGCGCACGCCTGCGCGCGGTTCGCGCTCTTCGGCCTTGAAGCGGGCGGCGCTGCGGGCATCGAGTATTTGCGCGGTGCGGTTCGCGACAATATCCATCACCTGGCCGAAGTCGCGCATCAGCGCGGGCTTGGCGATGACGGTGAAGAATTTGGCCTTCGGATGGGCTGGGCCGGTTTCCACCGCGCGCCCCTCGCGCTTCCATTTGGGAAAGCCGCCGTCCAGCACTTTCACCTTGTCATGGCCCATGGCCTTGAACATCCACCATAGCCTGGGCGCGGAAAAAATCCCGCTGCCATCATAGGCCACCACCGTCTCGCCATCGCCGATGCCCAGCCCGCCCACCGCTTTGGAAAATTCTCCGGGCGGCGGCAGCATATGCGGCAGGCCGGCCGACTGGTCGGCGATGCCGTCTATGTCGAAAAACACCGCGCCGGGAATATGGCCGGCCTCGAACTCCTTGGCCGGTTCGCGCTTTTCGCCGGGCATGTACCAGGACGCATCCACCACCCGCACATCCGCAAGATGCGCCGCCAGCCAGTCGGTGGAAACCAGGTTGCTCATGCAAATGGTACGCGTATCGGCGCGCGTTGTTCCACCAGCCAGGGCGGGCAGGGCAGGCCTTTTTCGCGCAGGAAATCGGGATTGAACAATTTGGACTGGTAACGATTGCCATAATCGCACAGCACCGTGACGATGGTGTGCCCGGGTCCCATATCCTTGGCCATGCGGATGGCGGCCGCCACATTGATGCCGGTGGAGCCGCCCATGCACAGGCCTTCATGCTCCAAAAGATCGAACACGATGGGTAGGGCTTCCTCGTCCGGAATTTCATAGGCATCGTCGAAGGGCGCGCCTTCCAAATTGGCGGTGACACGGCCCTGGCCGATGCCCTCGGTGATCGAAGTACCGTGGCTTTCCAGTTTACCGGTTTTGATCCAGCTATAGATCGCCGCCCCCAGCGGATCGGCGGCGGCGATGCGGATATTCTTGTTGCGCTCTTTCAGGGCGATGGCGACGCCCCCCAGAGTGCCGCCGCTGCCCACGGCGCAGGTAAAGCCATCCACTTTGCCGCCGGTCTGGTGCCAGATTTCGGGGCCGGTGCCTTCGATGTGAGCTTGGCGGTTGGCGACATTGTCGAACTGATTGGCCCAGACCGCGCCCGCGGCTTCCGTTTCGGCCAACTGCTCCGCCAGACGCCCCGACAGCTTCACGTAATTGTTGGGATTCTTGTAGGGCACGGCGGGAACTTCGATCAGCTCCGCGCCCAACAGGCGCAACGCGTCTTTCTTTTCCTGGCTCTGGGTGTCGGGAATCACGATCACGGTCTTGAAACCCATGGCATTGGCCACCGTCGCCAGCCCGATGCCGGTATTGCCGGCGGTGCCTTCCACAATCGTGCCGCCGGGCCGGAGTGTGCCGCGGGCGATGGCATCGCGAATGATGAACAGCGCGGCGCGATCCTTCACCGACTGGCCGGGATTGAGAAATTCCGCCTTGCCCAGAATTTCGCAGCCCGTCGCTTCCGATGCATGGCGCAGGCGGATCAACGGCGTGTTGCCAATGGCGGCGATGACGTCTTGCTTGATCTGTTGGGTCATGATGTGTCGCGAACCTAATGGGGCAAAGCCGGGCCTTCAAGGCGGCATCAAAGCCGCTGTCTCTGCGAGGTTTTCGCCAGCCGGGCGCACGCCTCATGCCGGAAGCAGGTGGTGAGATGGTCATTGACCATGCCAGTGGCTTGGGCAAAGGCATAGACGATCACCGGTCCGCAGAAATTGAAACCGCGCTGTTTTAATTCCTTTGCCAGTCCTTCACTCATGACGGTTTTGGCAGGGATGTTGCCGCGGTCCTTAAAGCGATTGGTTTGCGGCACGCCATCGACATGCTTCCAAATCAGTTCGCGGAAACCGCCCGGTTCCTTTTCCTCGATCTCCAGCCAGAGCCGGGCGCCCTTGATCGCGGCTTCTATCTTGGCGCGGCTGCGGATGATGCCTTCATTTTTCAACAGGCGTTCGACATCGCGCTTGCCATAGCGGGCGATCTTCTCGGGCGCGAAATCATGGAAGGCTTTGCGGAAATTTTCCCGCTTGCGCAGGATGGTGATCCAGGACAGCCCGGCCTGGAAACCATCCAGCACCAGTTTTTCATACAAGGCGCGCGGGTCATATTCCGGCACGCCCCATTCGTGATCGTGATAGGCGAGATAAAGCGGGTCTTCCCCCGGCCACCAGCAGCGCTTTTTTTCTACTGTAATGTGGTCGCTCTGGCGCACGCCTACGCTCCTAGCCATGCGGGTCTGTGCAAAGCAACCGGAATTCCGGCGGCGGCGGCATCGCCGCTGCTTTCTTCCAGCCTATCCATCCGCACCAGCGCAAAGGCGCTATGCCCATGGGTGGAAATCAATTCGCCGATGTCAGCGCCGCCCTTGGTCAGCGTTCCTGCCGCCGGAAGCGAAACCTCCGCACGCACGGTCAGGATGCGCTTGCGTGACGTGGCGCGGTGCTTCATGCGCGAGGTCAGTTCCTGGCCGATGTAACATCCCTTGGTGAAGGAGACGCCGTTCAGCTCGGTCAGTCCGGCGTCCAAGGCGAAGATTTTCTCGAAACCGAAATCGCCCGCTTCCGGCACGCCCAGTGCCAGCCTGTGCCGATGATAGTCGCGCGGGCCGGGCAGATTGGCGGGCATCTCGGCGATGGCGCCGATACTGCGCACACCCAGATTGGGATGGCGAGGATCGGCAAAACTCACCGCGCGATCCGCGTAAGACAGCGCGTGATTGTCGGGATGGCCCACCAGATTGACATAGACAGCCAACTGATCACGCGCCTCGATCCCCACCTTGGAGCGGAGCCGGTACAGGATCAGTTTTTTCAGCAGGGCGTCCCGCTGTTCCCGCGCCACATCCAGCAGCAGCGCGCCATCGCCTTCGGTCACCAGGAAATCGAACAGGATCTTTCCCTGGGGCGAGAGCAGGGCGGTGTACAGGCCGTTGCCAGGGGCCAGCCCGCCGGCAATATCGTTGGTGACCAATCCTTGGAGGAAATCGCGCGCCTGCGGCCCGGAAATGGCTAGAACGGCGCGGTCATCCAGAAAGGCGGGTTCCATAGTCTTCAATTAGGCCGGGCCAGTGCGGTTGCCAAGACCGGAGGGCTGGGCTAACTGCCTTTCCCCATGAAGGAAAGTTTCGATCTGCTGGTCCGGGGCGGGACGGTTGCCACTCCGAACGGCATTGCCCCCGCCGATGTCGGGGTTATCGCGGGCCGCATTGCCGCCATTGGTTCCTTCCCGGACGCCAAGGCCGCTACCGTGTTCGAGGCCAAGGGCCTGCATGTGCTGCCGGGGGTGATGGACACCCAGGTGCATTTCCGCGAGCCCGGCAACACCCATAAGGAAGACCTGGCCAGCGGCAGCCTGGCGGCGATCCTGGGCGGCGTCACCGCTGTGTTCGAAATGCCCAACACCGCGCCGCCCACCACCACCCGCGCCGCCATCGAGGACAAGCTGGCGCGCGCCAAGGGGCGCATGCATTGCGACCATGCCTTTTATGTCGGCGCGACGCCCGCCAATATCGGGGCGCTGGGCGAGCTGGAAAAGATGCCCGGTGTGTGTGGCATCAAGGCGTTTCTGGGCTCCTCCACCGGCACGCTGTTGCTGAACAAGGAGGCGGATATTCTTGCCGCCTTGAAAGCGGGCAAGCGCCGGGTCGCGGTCCATTCCGAAGACGAAGACCGCATGATCGCGCGCAAACATCTGGCCGAACGCGGCAAGCCGCAAACCCATCCGATTTGGCGCGACGCCGAAGCGGCGCGCATGTGCACCGAACGGGTGCTGCGCCTGGCGCGCGAGGCGGGCCGCCGCTTGCATGTGCTGCACATCACCACCGGCGACGAGATTCCGTTGTTGGCGGCCGCCAAGGATGTCGCAACATGCGAAACCACGCCGCAACATCTGACATTGTCGGCGCCGGACTGTTACGAACGGCTGGGCAGCTATGCCCAGATGAATCCGCCGATCCGCGACGAAAGCCACCGCCAGGCCTTGTGGGCGGCGGTGCGCGAAGGCGTGATCGACGTGATCGGCTCCGATCATGCGCCGCATACGCGCGAGGAAAAAGACAAGACCTATCCCGACACGCCTTCGGGCATGCCCGGGGTGCAGACCCTGGCCACCATCCTTCTGGATCATGTCAACAAGGGCAATCTCACGCTGGAACGTTTCATCGATCTGACCAGCGCGGGCGCGCAACGCATTTTCGGCATTGCCGGAAAGGGGCGCATCGCACGCGGCTATGACGGCGATTTCACCATCGTCGATATGGGCCTGACCCGGATGATCGAGAACAAATGGATTGCCTCGACCTGCGGCTGGACGCCGTTCGACGGCATCAAGACCAAGGGCTGGCCGGTCGCCACCATCCTGCGCGGGAACATCGTGATGCGCGACTTTGCTGCTACCGGCACCGCGTTGGGACAACCCGTGCGTTTCGTGGAAACGCTGGAACAGGCATGATCTATTTCTATCTGATCCTGTCGGGCGTGGTGATGGGCCTGATCGCGGCGGTGCCCATCGGCCCGGTGAACCTGATCTGCATCCGGCGCAGCTTCGCCTTCGGGCCGCTCAACGGCTTTGTCTCCGGACTGGGGGCGGCGCTGGGCGACGGCATTTTCGCCGCCATCATGGGCTTCGGCCTGACCTGGATTGCCCAGATGATCGAGGGCTATGCCACCATTATCGAGATGATCGGCGGCGCCATGATGGTTTGGATGGGTTATCGCACCTTCATATCGCCGCCGGTGCCGCGCTGTCTGGACACCAAGACCGACAGCGAAGGCACCAATCTGGCGCGTGCCATGGTGTCGACCTTCGCGCTGACCATCACCAACCCGGTGACCCTGCTGTCTTTCGGCGTGATGTTCGCGGGGCTGGGCGGACTGGCGGGCGGAGCCGGCAGCTTCCATGACGCCGGTTTTGTGGTGGCCGGGGTGGTGTTGGGATCGGCCGGCTGGTGGCTGGCCCTGACCACCATCATCGGCATTTTCCATACCCGGATCGACGAAAAGGCCATGCGGATCATCAACCGGGCTTGCGGCGCCTTGGTCATGGCTTTCGGCCTGGCGGTGCTGATTCACCTGGCGGTCAAATACTGGAGATTCTAGGCTTTATCCCGTTGGGCAGGACTTTTGGGCGCTGAGCGGTTTCAGGCTTAGGATGGACGAGCCCGGCTTGCTAAGATGGGTGAACCGGCTCAGGCCTTAAACCCAGGCCTTTAACCAAGGCCGGCAGGTGGGGCGGGACGGTAGCGTTCGGAGAGTGACATGAAACGTGTTGCGGCGATTTTGACGATAGTCTTGGCGGTATGGACGGGCGGCACGGGTGCGCGCGCCCTGGCGGCGGACGATGCGCTGAGCATCGATGCCAATCTCAAATATCTGGAAGACAACAAACTAAAGAAGGGCGTCATCACCCGCCCCAGCGGCTTGCAGTTCCGCATCATCCAGAACGGCTATGGCAAGCGGCCGCAGAGCACCGATACGGTCAAGGTCTATTACACTGGCAAGTTGATCAATGGCGTGGTGTTCGACGGCACCTCGCCGGGCCTGCCGGCTTCCATGAAGCTCAACAGTGTCATTCAGGGCTGGGTCGAGGCGCTGCAATTGATGCGCGAGGGTGACCGCTGGCAATTGGTCATACCGTCCAATCTTGGCTATGGCGCGCGCAACATGGGCGACGGCGCCATTCCGCCCTATCAGACTCTGGTCTTCGACATCAAGCTGTTGGAAACCACGCCGGCGCCCAAGCGCGGCGAAAAGGGCTACATTCCCGATCCCAGCGAAAGAGAAGAACAGTAGGCATCGTGCTGCGCGGCTTGATGACCCGGCTGTGGACGGCGCGGCACCTGGGCGGCGGCAAGCTCAGGATCGTGATCGCGCTGACCATGGTGGTCAGCGCCAGCGTGCTGTTCTGGACCAGCCGCGATTACACCGTGTCGGCGCCGGAATGGGACGGTCAGGTACGCGGCATTGCCTACAGTCCCAGCCGCCAATTCAGTGTTCAGGACCAGAAGCACATCACGCCGGAGCATATCTCCCGCGACCTGGCGCAGCTTTCGCGCCTGACCAGCCGGATTCGCACCTACACCATCGATGGCGGCATGGACAAGGTGCCGGAGATCGCGCGCCGCTACGGCATGACGGTGTCCTTGGGCATCTGGATCAGCCCGGACATGGAGAAGAACGAAGAGCAGATCGCGTTGGGCATCAAGACGGCGCTGGCCAACCGGCGCACCATCGACCGGGTGATCGTGGGCAACGAGACCCAGCTGTTCGGCTATGTCTCGCCCGACCAGCTCAATGCCTATATCCAACGGGTGCGCGCGGCGCTGCCGGCGCGCATCAAGGTGACCACCGCCGAACCCTGGTCGACCTGGATGCTGACGCCGGAGGTCGGCAAATATGTCGATGTGATCTTCGTCCATCTGCTGCCCTATTGGGAAAATGTCGACATTCGCGGCAGCCTGAAATCCACCGAGAGATTCTACAATCACGTTCAGGGAGAGTTTCCCGACAAACAGATCGTGGTGGGCGAGGCGGGCTGGCCATCGAAAGGACGCACCCGCGGCCGCGCCGAGGCTAGCGCCGCCAATGAAGGCTGGTTCATCCGTGCCTTCGTCCAATTCGCGATGGAAAAGGGCTGGGACTATTATTTGCTCGAGGCCTATGACGAACCCTGGAAGGACGCCAATGAAGGCGTGGCCGGGCGCTACTGGGGTCTGTTCGACGCCACCGGCAATCCCAAATTCGCCTTCACCGGGCTGCTCCGGACCTTCCCGGAATGGCGCGGCTATGCGCTGATGGCGGCGGTCTTGAGCCTGCTCTTGGGCCTGCTGGTGCTGGGGCGCATGCCCCGCGTGCGTCAAACCGGCTATCTGGTGATGGGCGGCATGATCGTGCTGGTGTCCACCGGCCTGCTGGCGCTGATCGACGCCACCGCGCTGGAATATGTCGAACCCACCGACATTGTCGCCTTGGTCGCCATGTCGCCTTTGGTGATCCTGGCCTGCGCGGTGATCCTCACCGAAGGCATCGAGATGGCCGCCAGCCTGTGGCGGGTGGAGCGCCGCGTCGTGCGGGTGGGAATTCCCGAACACAGCCCCCGCGTTTCCATTCATGTCCCCACCTACAACGAGCCGCCGCAGATGGTGATCGAGACCCTGAACGCGCTGGCGCGGCTAGATTACGACAATTTCGAAGTCATAATTTTGGACAACAACACCCCTGATCCCGAAACCTGGCGTCCGGTGGAGGCACACTGCCGCACACTGAATTGTGGCCCCGCGGGCGCGCGCTTCCGCTTTTTCCATTTCGACGGCCTTAAGGGCTTCAAGGGCGGGGCGCTCAACCGCGCCTTGGCGCTGACCGATCCAGGCGCCCGCTACATCGCGGTGATCGACAGCGATTATCAGGTCCAGCCTTTCTGGCTGCGCCGGGTCATTCCCTATTTCGCCTCGCCTGGCATCGCCTTGGTGCAGGGGCCGCAGGATTACCGCGACGCCGCCCAAAGCCGTTTCAAGGCGATGGCCTATGAGGAATATCGCGGCTTCTTCCACATCGGGATGGTGGAGCGCAACGAGCACAATGCCATCATCCAGCACGGCACCATGACCATCGTCGCCAAGGACGCGCTGGAAGAGGTGGAGGGCTGGAGCGAATGGTGCATCACCGAGGACACCGAGCTGGGCCTGAAGCTGTTCGAGGCCGGCTATGAAGCGGCCTATGTGCCACAAAGCATGGGCTCCGGCCTGATGCCCGATACCTTGGAAGCCTTCATGACCCAGCGTTATCGCTGGGTCTATGGCGCCATGCAGATGCTCAAGCGCCATGCCAAACCAATCTTTGCCGGCGGCTCGGCGCTGTCCTGGCCGCAACGTTATCAGTTTCTTTCCGGTTGGCTGCCCTGGATCAGTGACGGGCTGGGCATGGTGGTGACCCTGATGGCGATTGTCTGGACGGTGCTGATGTGGGTGCTGCCCAGCATGATCGATGTGCCGATGCCGGCTTTGTCGGCGGCGGCGATGGCCTTGTTCGCCACCAAGCTGCTCAAGACGCTGTTGCTTTATCCGCCCAAGGTCGGTTCCGGCGTCAAAGGCGCCTTCATTGCCTCGATTGCGGGCCTGTCGCTGACTCACACGGTGGGCAAGGCGGTGTGGACCGGACTGCTGACGTCGGCAAAACCGTTCCTGCGCACGCCCAAATGCGCCGATCCCGCCAATTTCAGCCAGGTGCTGCGGGTGGTGTGGCAGGAAGCGGTTCTGCTCACCTTGCTGATCCTGGCGATGATCTCCATGGGCTTCGACCGCGGCTTCCAGGATCCGGCGGTGAGCCTGTGGATGGTGATGTTGGGAGTGCAGAGCTTGCCTTATCTGGCCACGATGGTGACGGCGCGGATTTCGGCCCGTTCCAACCGCACCCCGGGCGCGCTTTCCGCCGAGACCGTCAAGCTGCCGCAAGCGGCGTAACTCACCTGTCATCCCCGGCGAGGCGCGCGGTCCGCGCGCCGAGGGAAGGGGACCCAGGTGTCATATACCGTCACGGTTGCGCCTACCTGGGTTCCCTTGTAACTCACAATCCGCCAGATCGGTTAGAATGCCCGATGCGGTGGCGGGTGGAAGTCCGCAGTCCCCCGGGTCGTGTGAGGCCGTAGGGAAGCAAGGTTCTCCACCCGTCGGTCCATTGAACCCGAA
>DATFEF010000002.1:0-13508 GCA_035251465.1 Rhizomicrobium sp.
GATCTCCCACGTCTCATGATGATGAAAGATTTCCATGCCTAGTTCCCCAACGCCTTGGCGGCGTCTTCCGCCGAGACCTTGTCGCCGGTCAGGCGCTCGACAATGGCGATGGCCGCGTCGCGCGCCGCCGCCGTCACCGCCTGCTTGGCGCTTTCGCGCGTGCCAGCGATGCGGGCATCGGCGGCCGCCATGGCGTCATGTGCCTTGGCATCGGCTTCCGTCTTGGCCTTGGCGATTTCCGCATTGAGCTTGGCGCGGGTTTCCTCGGCCAAGGCATTGGCGTTGGCGCGGGCCTTGGTCAGCGCCATTTCATACTTGGCCTGAGCCGCTTCCGCATCGGCGCGGGCCCTGCCGGCTTCCGCGATGGCCCCGTTGATGGTGCTGCGGCGGTTGGTGATGGCGCTGTTGATCCGCGGTCCCGCCACCCGCCACATCACCGTAAACAGGAACGCGAACGTGATCGCCAGCCAGAACAACTGGCTGGGAAACGTGCTCGTGTCGAACGGCGGAAAGCCTCCCTCTTTCTCGGGGACTCCCGTCGTCTCGGTGTGGGCGGATTCCTCGGCCATTCTGGTCTTACGTGAACAGGATGATCAGCGCGATAACCAGACCGAACAGGCCGGTCGCTTCGCACAGCGCGAAGCCCAGGAGCAGGTTGGTGGTTTGGCTCGCGGCGGCGCCCGGATTGCGCAGTGCGCCCGACAGGTAGGAGCCGAACACGTTGCCGATGCCGATACCGGCACCGACCAGGGCGATACAGGCAATACCCGCACCAATCATTTTTGCAGCTGCAAGTTCCATTTTAAGTCCCTTCTAGGTTTCAGTGTTTAGTGGTGATCGTGAAGATGAAGTGCTTCGTTGAGATAGATGCAGGTGAGGATCGCGAAGACATAGGCCTGCAGGAACGCCACCAGCAGCTCCAGCAGCATGATCGCGACGATCAGCAGCATGGGCGCGATGGCCAAGGGTGCCCAGGCGCCCGCCGCGCCCAGCGACACCACGAAGCCGGCGAACACCGCCAGCATGGTGTGGCCGGCCAGCATGTTGGCGAACAGACGAACCGAAAGGCTGATAGGACGGGTGAGGAAGGAAATCACCTCGATCGGGATCAGCAGGATCAGCAGATACCAGGGCGCGTGCGGCACGAACAGCTTGAGGAAGCCGATACCGTGCTTCATGAAGCCGACCACGATCACCATGCCCACCACCAGGCAAGCCAGTGCCAAGGTCACGGCAATCTGGCTGGTGACGGTGAAGCTGCCTGGCACCATGCCGAAGAAGTTGCTGCACAGGACAAAGATGAAGAGCGTGAAGACGAAGGGGAAGTATTTTAGCCCGTCTTCTCCGGTCGCCGAATGGATCATGTTGGCGACGAATTCGTAGGACAGTTCCGCCATCGACTGACCTCGGGTCGGCACCAGGCGGTTCGGCTTCACCGCCAGGCTGAGGAACAGCGACGAGACCAGGGCTACGACAATCATGAGCAGCGCCTGGTTGGTGAAATAGATGGGATGGCCCCCAAGGTGCAGCACCGGCTCGGCAATGAGCGGCTTGATGGCGAACTGCTCCATCGGGTTCATGGCCACGGACTATTTCTCCTCGGGCTTCGACGCGGTCTTTGCCGCAATCTCGGCGTTGATCTCGGTTGCCGCGCGCATCACATTGCGAATACCCGCGGCCGCGCCCAGCACAAAAAACACAATCAGGAAGACCGGGCGTGTGTGGAACCCGAAATGGCCCAGCAGCCAGTCTATCCCCCATCCCAGTCCGCCTCCCACGACCAGTGCCGCGACCAGCTCGGTCGCGAAACGGCCTGCGATGCCCGCCTGCGATGGCGGCGGGCGTTTCGCCGCTGCCGCTTGCCGCTTTTGGGCTTCGTCGACCCGCTTGCCCAGATCGGTCAGCCTGTCGGAATCTGGAGCCGCCAAAACCGTCTCCCAAAGTGCCGAAAAAACCAACTGAAATGGGCCTTCCGACGCGTCGAAGGCGGGCGGACCATAGGGTTGGCCCTTTTTGGTGTCAAGAAAGACAGGCTGCGTCAAATCGTTGACATAAAAGGGAAAATCGCAGGCGCGGCGAAATTGCACGAAGGTTTATCGGGCCGCTAGGGCTGCCGCGCGAATCTCATCCGCCGCCTTGTCTGCTCCATAACAGCGGAAAATCAGGCGCTTTTCGCCAAAATCAACATCAACGATCCCTGTAAACAGGCCGAATTGACGGGTGACGGAAACCAGAGCGGTCAGGGGATATTCCATGGCTAGGTCGCCCACCTGGACCTGGCGATTCAGCCAGTTTGGCGCAAAGCCCAGACGGTCACGATAAAGGGTGATTCTGCCACCGACCCAAAGACCGCCATAGCGTCGGTGGAATTTCCGCAACATCCATCCCGCGAACCCCAATGTCTGGTAGTTCATTGCCCACAGAAGGTCGGGCCGAGGCTCGACTTTGTCTATCAGGGCGTTCGCGACTTTGGAGAATAGAGGCAGATCATCCATCGCGATCCAGGATGCACTACTCGGCCGCGATCTTTTCGGCTTCCGCCAGCGATACCGACACCAGCTGGCTGACCCCGCGCTCCGCCATGGTGACGCCGAACAGCCGGTCCATCCGGCTCATGGTCAAGGCATGGTGGGTGATGACCAGGAAGCGGGTGCCCGACATCTCGGTCATCTGGTTCAGCATATTGCAGAAGCGTTCGACATTGGCGTCGTCCAGCGGCGCGTCCACTTCGTCCAGCACACAGACCGGCGCCGGATTGACCAGGAACACCGCGAAAATCAGCGCCATGGCGGTCAGCGCCTGCTCGCCGCCCGACAGCAGCGCCAGGGACTGCAGCCGCTTGCCCGGCGGGCGGGCGAAGATTTCCAGCCCGGCTTCCAGCGGGTCTTCGGATTCGGTAAAGGTCAGCTTGGCTTCGCCGCCTTCGAACAGCTTGGTGAACAGCTGCTTGAAATTCTCGTTCACCTTTTCGAACGAGGCCAGCAGCCGCTCGCGGCCTTCCTTGTTCAGGCTCTGGATGCCGCGGCGCAGCCGGTCGATCGCCCCCACCAGGTCGTCGCGGTCGGCCACCAGGGTGGCGAGGCGGGTTTCCTGTTCGGCGGCTTCTTCCTCGGCGCGCAGATTGACGCCGCCCAACTGCTCGCGTTCCTGCTTGAGCCGCTCGACGCGCTTTTCCGCCTGTTCCAGCGGCGGCAATTCCTCGCCGTCTTTGATTTCGGCGCGCTCCGCCAAGTCACTTGGTGCGCATTCCAACTCGTCGTGAATGCGGGTCTTGAGTTCCTCGATGCGCTGGCTGGCGGCTTCCGACAGCGCCTGGGCGCGGGCGCGTTCCTCGCGCGCCGAGGACAGAGTGGCATCGGCTGCCTTGGCATGCTTGTCGGCTTCGGCCAGGATGGTTTCGGCCTGCTGGCGCGCATCAGAAGATTGATTGCGCGCGTCTTCCGCCGCCGCAATGGCGTCCAGCAGGGCGCTGCGCTTTTGCGCCATCTGTTCGGGCACTTGTTCGGCCCCGGCCAATTCGCCGGTCAGTTCGTCCTGGCGGCGGACGAGTTCGGCGACATGGCTTTGCGCATCGCTCTTGCGGGTGGTCCAGCGGGCCTGTTCGTCGCTAATGGCGGCAAGCCGGCGCGTCCGGGCTTCGCCTTCGCGGCGCAGGGTTTCCAGGGCACCACGCGCTTCGCTGGCCTTGGTGCGGGCATCGGCGGTCTGGCCGCGCCCATCCGCGACCTTGCCCCCCAGCTCCACCCCGTCGCCCAATTCCTCCAGCCCGGCGACGGCGGCAGATTTGGATTCCTCTGCCGCTTCCACCGACTGCACCAGGCGGCGGATTTCCGCTTCCAGCGATGCCAGCTGCGAGGCGCGCTCGGCGGCGGCGCGCGCCGCGCGGGCGGCCTGATCTTGCGAGCCGATTAGCGCCTGTTCGGCGCTGCGCTCTTGTTGTTCGGCCGCGCGCATCATGTCGCGCGCGCTTTGCGCCGCGTCCTTGGCGGCGGAATAATCGGCGAACACCGTGCCGCGAAGCTGGCGGGCTTTTTCCAGCTCGCCTTCCAGCGCGCTGAGACGATTGCGCTGCGCCAGACGCACGGCGGAAAGCGACGGGGCATCGGCGCTGGCGACAAAACCGTCCCAACGCCACAGATCGCCGCGCGCCGAGACCAGCCGCTGTCCGGGCTTGAGCTGGCCTTGCAGGCCCACGCCCTGGTCGGGGAAGACCAATCCGGTCATGGCCAAGCGGCGGGCCAGCGCCGGCGGCGCCTTGACGAAATCGCTCAACGGCTTGGAGCCGGCGGGCAATCTGGTATCGAACTCAAACGTACCCAGGTCGCGCCAATGATGCGGCGAGGAATTGTCCAGCGGCGCCTGCAGATCGTCGCCCAGCGCCGCCGCCAGCGCGGCTTCGTAGCCCGATTGCACTGACACCGCATCGACCAGCGGCGGGAACAGGCCTTCGCCTTCGGGATGCAGCAGGTCGCTCAGCGCCTTCACTTCGGCGGAGAGGCGCTGCACTTCGCGCTCGGCAGCTTCTAGCGGTTCGCGGGCGCTCGCCTCGGCCGCTTCGGCGTCCGCAAACCGGGCGCGGGCTTGTTCGGCGGCGGCACGGGCGCCTTCGGAACTGCCGCGGGCGCGTTCGGTTTCATACTCCGCCGCATGGACATCGGGCGCATCCTTGGCGCGTTCCAGGGCGGTGTTCAAACGCAGCTGCGCGTCCGCCAATTGCGTCTTGCTGCTGTCCAGCAGAGCGACGGCGAGATCTCTGCCGCGCTCCAGGCTGGCTTTGCGGGCGTTCCATTCCGCCAGTTCGGCGGTCAGCCGCTCCAGCAGATTTTCCGCATCCGACAGGCTTTGCGACATCTGCGCGGCGGCGTGTTCGGCGGCGGCCAGGTCTTGGCCGGCATTTTCGGCGGCGGCCTGCAAGGCGCGCGTTTCCCGCTGCAGGTCGGTAAGGGCATTGTCGGCGTCATGTTCCAGCAACTGCTCGCGCTCGGCATCGGCCTGGCCTTGCGCGATCAATTGGCGGATGCGCTGAGCGGCCTCGCGGGCGCGTTGTTCCTCGGCATCCAGCTGCTCGCGTTGGGCGATCAGGCGGTGATGCGCCGCGCCTTTTTCGGCTTCGGCCTGGCGCAAGGGCGGCAGCACCGTGGCGGCATCGCTTTGCGCCGTGGAAGCGCGCGCGGCGGCGTCGGTGGCGGTGGCGACCTGGGCGGCGGCGGCGGAAAGTTCCTCGGCGGCGATGGCGGCGCGGGCCTCGGCGGCGGTCCAGCGCAGATAATGCGCCAGCGCTTCGGCCTTGCGGATATGGCCCGACAGGTTGCGGTAGCGCGAGGCCTGGCGCGCCTGGCGCTTGAGGCTGGCGAGCTGGCCCTCGACTTCGCGGATGACATCTTCCAGCCGCGACAGGTTGGTTTCGGCGGCGCGCAAGCGCAGTTCCGCCTCATGACGGCGCTGATGCAATCCGCCGATCCCGGCGGCTTCTTCCAGGATGGCGCGGCGCGCCAGCGGTTTTTGCGAAATCAGAAGACCGATCTGGCCCTGACGCACAAAAGCGGTCGAGCCCGCGCCCGAAGAGGCATCGGCGAAGAAAATCTGGACATCGCGCTGGCGCACATCGCGGCCGTTGATACGATAGACGCTGCCGGCTTCCCGCTCGATGCGGCGCGAAACCTCGATGGTCTCAAAATCATTGTAGGGCGCGCCGGCGGTACGGTCGCTATTGTCGATCAGCAGCGTGACTTCCGCGACATTGCGGGCGGGGCGCGCCGACGATCCGGAAAAGATCACATCGTCCATCTCGCTGCCGCGAACCGAGGAGGGCCGGGTCTCGCCCATCACCCAGCGCATGGCGTCGAACAGGTTGGATTTGCCGCAGCCATTGGGTCCGATCACGGCGGTGAGGCCGGGCTCGACGAAAAGCTCCGTCGGTTCGACGAAGGATTTGAAACCGGAAAGCCTGAGACGTGTGAACTTCAACTCACTATGTCCTTCGTTCTTAAAGTCGTCCCGCCTAATGCGGCTTGGCGAGTTCTGTGTCCAAAAGCTTCGACAGTGTGTCGAAGGGAATGTTTCCCGACCCGATGCTGGTCCCGTTCAGGATGAAGGTTGGTGTTCCCCTGACGCTGTAACGGGATTCCGCCTCCGATGACACCTTGTTGATCCGGTCATCCTCAGCCTTGTTCACCATGCACTGGTCAACCTGTTCGCTGCTCATGCCGGCAATGCGCCCCAGCAGGACTAACCCGTCATGAACCCCTTGAGGCGTGACGCCAAATTCCCAGTCCCATTTGGGTTGATTCTTGAACAGCAGGTCAATAAAGGCGAAGTACTTATCCTCAGGCAGGCAGCGGGCGATTTTTTCCGCCAGGCCGTCGTCGGCCCGCAGCGGGAAGATACGGAAGACATAGAGGATCTTGCCGGTATCGATGTATTGGGCCTTAAGCTGGGGGAAGGTATTGGCGTTGAAATTGGCGCAGACAGGGCAAGTGGGCGCGGCATATTCGATCAGCACGACCTTGGATTTGCGATTGCCCAACACACGATCGCTGGGCACGATCTCAAAACCCTGCCCATTGGCGGCTTCTGTCTTGCCTGCGCCGCTGGTGAAATAATAACCGATTCCCCCGGCCGCGATCAGCACGGCCAAGCCCAAGACGATAAACAGCGTTTTGCGCGACACGGGAATCTCCGCCTCAATTGCAGCTATGCTTTTGGCAGAGAATTCGGCGCCGGTCCATCGGCTTAAGCTATTGTAAAAATGGCGTTATTTTGCCAGGGCCGCATCGATACGGGAAAACAGGTTCTCGAATCCGGTCTCGGGCTGCCCGTTGACCACAAAAGTCGGCGTACCGGTGATGGCATATTTGGCCACCCCGTCCTGGCCCACTTTGCTGATGGCCTTGTCGTCGGCGGTGGAGGCGATGCAGCGCTCCGCATCGGCGGCGTTCATGCCCGCTTCCTGGGCCAGTTGCACCAGCGCGGCATGGACGCCTTCGGGCGAGGGAATGCCGAACTCATAATCCCAGCGCGACTGTTCGCGGAACAGCGTGTCGTTGAAGGACATGTATTTGTCCTTGGGCATGCAGCGGGCGAGTTTTTCCGCCACCGCATCGTCGGGCACGCGCAGGAAGGTGCGGTAGACGTAGAAGATCTTGCCGGTGTCGATATAGTCGCTCTTCAGCTTGGGGTAATAGCTGATCGTGAAGGCGGCGCAGATCGGGCAGGTGGGCGAGGCATATTCGATCACCGTCACCTTGGCCTGGGGATTGCCAAGCGTGTGGTCGGTGGGCAGCGGTTCATAGACAATAGCGGAGCCTGACGCACCGGCGGCCGGTTGCAGGCCGCTTTGGCCGTGCAGGACGTACCATGTGGCACCCACGATCAGCGCCAGAAACACGCCCACGATAGTCCAAGTCCTGCCCGACATGATGCTTTCCGTTTTGCTGGCTATTGGGGCGGGTTAGGACTTGCTCGCCAGAGCGGCGTCCAGGGTGCTGCGCATCTGTTCCAGCGTGGGAACCATGCCGGGGCTGACCACCGTGCCGTTGACGATCAAAGTCGGGGTGCCCGTGATATTGTATCTGGCCGCACCGTCGGCGGCGACCTTGTTGATAACCTCATCCCGCTTGGTATCGGCAATGCAGGTGTCGAATTGCCCCTCGCTCATGCCAGCGATGCGCGCCTGTTGCAGCAGCGCGCCGCGCACGTCCTGCACGCCAAATTCTGGGTCCCATTGCGGCTGGCTGCGGAACAACTGATCCATGAAGGGGAAATATTTCGCCTTGGGCAAGCAGCGGGCGAGTTTTTCGGCCACGCCATCCGGGGCACCGATGGGATACACGCGGAAGACGTAAAACACTTTGCCGGTATCGATATAGCTCTTCTTGATACCGGGCATGATCTCATTGTTGAAATGGGCGCAGTGGGGACACATGGGCGCGGCATATTCGATCAAGACGGCCTTGGCCTTGGGATTGCCCATGGTCATGTCGTCGGCGGTGATGGTGTAACCGCTGGCGGGCGCCGCGACGGCCGGCATGTCGCTCTCGCCGCCCAGGAAATACCAGGCGCCGCCCCCGGCGATCAGTGCCACGGCCACAGCCAGGACAATCCAAGTCTTGCGCGTCATGACGCCTCCCCAAACTTCGTTGCGCGTTTTTCGCAGATTTTTCTAGTGGTCGCCATGGCTCTCGGCTTCGCTCCCGCGCCGGCGCGCCAGAGCCTGCAGCGCCTTGGCCAGGCCATCCGGACCCTGATAGCGGCGGCTGGGATCGCCGGAGGGAAGGGGGCCTGGCGCTTTTTGCGGCTTGGGCGGGGCTGCGCGCACCGGCAGGACGCCTTGGCTGAATTTCAATTGTGTGACGGCGGCGCGTCCCAGATAGGCGTTGATGCGCTCGCATAGTGCGCGCTTTTCATGGGCCAAGAACAATGCGGCTCCCGGGACGGCGCGCAGGGTCAAGGTCCCACCGGAAGGTCCATCCGCGAATTTCAGCGGCTGGGCCAGCCGCGCCACTTCCGGCCCGGCAATCTCGTTCCAGCGCAATATCAAGGTGGGGTCGCTGAAGCCCGCGCGGACAAAGGCCGCCGCAGCAGCAGTCTTGGCATCGCTGCCGATCACCACGGCGCGGTTGTGCCTTTGCAAGGGTGCGTCTTGTGCGGCTTTGGGGGTTCGGGCCATGGTCTTGAGTATGCCCACCCCCTCGAAAACAAAAAAGCGTCATCTCAGTAATAAACTGCTCGCTTGGTATGACGTGCACCGGCGGGTGCTGCCCTGGCGCGCGGCAAAGGGCCGGCGCGCCGATCCCTATCGCGTCTGGCTGTCGGAGATCATGCTGCAGCAGACCACGGTCCAGGCGGTGGGAAACTATTACCGCAAGTTCCTGACCAAATGGCCTACCGTCACGGCATTGGCCAATGCCAGGCAGGACGAGGTGCTGGCGGCCTGGGCGGGGCTTGGCTATTACGCCCGCGCCCGCAACCTGCATGCCGCCGCCAAACTCGTGGCCCATCGGATGGGCGGAAAATTTCCCGCCACCGCGCAAGACTTGCGCACGCTGCCGGGCGTGGGCGCTTACACATCGGGCGCCATTGCCGCCATCGCCTATGACGAAAAACAGGCGGCGATGGATGCCAATGCCGAACGGGTGATTGCGCGGCTTTATGCGGTGGAAACGCCGATGCCCAAAGCCAAGACCGAGCTGCACACACTCTGTTCGGCATTGGTGCCGGAGCGGGCGGGAGATTTCGTTCAGGCGCTGATGGATCTGGGCAGCGCGATCTGCACGCCCAAGCGGCCGGCCTGCGGAAATTGTCCGTGGACGGATGATTGCCTGGCGCGCCGGCGCGGCATCCAGGAACGGTTGCCGGTCAAGGCGCCCAAAATCGCGCGGCCCCTGAAGCGCGGCGCGGCCTTTGTGGCGCGGGACAAATCCGGCGCGGTGCTGCTGGTCCAGCGTCCCGACAAGGGGCTCTTGGCCTCGATGCTGGAGCCGCCGCTGGGGCCCTGGACCGAGGATTTTCCGTCACAAGCCAAGGCGTTGAAACAGGCGCCGTTCGAGGCGAAATGGCAAAGACGCCCCGGCATCGTACGCCACGGTTTCACCCATTTCGAACTGGAGACCGAGGTCTATGTCGCGGAGGTTTCCAAGCGGCCCAAATTCAAGGGCGATTGGGTCGCGGCGGAGCGGTTGGGCGAGGTGGCGCTGCCCACGGTGATGCGCAAGATGCTGGACCACGGCCTGGCCGATGACGGCCCGTTGTTCAGATCAAGCCCGCGTTCAAGAAAGCCCTGAGCGCAGCTGCTGGCGCAGCACGTCGATCGGCACCAGCACGCCGTTCATCTCGAACTGCCAGAAGGTCCAGCCGTTGCAGGCATCCAGCCCCTGCACATGCGCGCCCATCTGATGGATCGAGCCGCTGGCATTGGCGCAGAGCAGGGTGCCGTCGGCGCGCACCTTGGCGGTCTGGTGCTTGCGGCTGCCCTGAAGCACGGTGCCCACCGGCAGCAAGCCGCGTTCCACCACCCAGCCGAAGGGAATGCGCGGCTCGGCGCGCTTGGACTTGGTGACTTCCAAGACGTTGCTGTCGGCTTGAGTGACTTCGGCGATGCGCGCGCGCGCCACATCGGCATAGGTCTTCTCGCGCTCGATGCCGATGAAGTGGCGGCCCAGCCGCTTGGCCACCGCGCCGGTGGTGCCCGAACCGAAGAACGGATCCAGGATCACATCGCCCGGCTTAGTGCTGGAGACGATCACCCGGTGCAGCAGCGACTCCGGCTTTTGGGTGGAATGCGCTTTCTGGCCGTCCGCGCCCTTGATGCGCTCATTGCCGGCGCAGATCGGCAAGGTCCAATCCGAGCGCATCTGCAATTCGTCGTTCAGCGCCTTCATCGCTTCATAATTGAAAGTGTATTGCTGCTTGGGATTCTTGGTCGCCCAGATCAGGGTCTCGTGCGCATTGGTGAAGCGGCGGCCTTTGAAGTTGGGCATGGGATTGGATTTGCGCCACACCACGTCGTTGAGGATCCAGAAGCCGAGATCCTGCAGGATCGCGCCGACCCGGAAAATATTGTGGTAGGAGCCGATGACCCACAGGCTGCCGGTTTCCTTGAGACAGCGCCGCGCCGCCCCCAGCCAGTCGCGGGTGAATTGGTCATAGGATTCAAAAGAGGCGAACTGGTCCCAATGGTCGTCAACCGCGTCTACCTTGGACTGGTCGGGACGGCGCAGCTCGCCGCGCAACTGCATATTGTAAGGGGGATCGGCGAACACCAGATCGGCGCAGCCTTCGGGCAGCGCCTGCATGCGCTCCACGCAATCGCCCTCAATCACCTGATCCAGCTTCACCATGCCCCGCCCGCTCTATCCACACGGGAATCACACTGATTCGCCGGAGTCTCCAGGTCAAGAGTCTTTTGGAATCAAAGTGTTATGACTTGAGTCCCCAGATTCATCCCCATACCAGATATGGTATGTGGACAGATGATTTTTGCGATGCTGGCCGTGGATTTGGCAATTCGTCCGTCCCCGGATTATTGGCGGGGGGCGGGAATCTGGAGCGGCCGGGCTTAAGCTTACAGCGCAGGCATTTTGGGTCTGCTCAAAGAGTGTGCTGCAGCATATTTTGCTGCGCTGCAATTGTTCCCTGCTCTTGAAACGTCTGAAAAATATAGTTAATTCGGGTGGATTATCCGTGGAAGGATGATTCCCATGGTTGAGTATTCGGTCGAGTATTCCCGGAGCGCACCGCCGATAAAAAGCACCGTCTATGGTGTGGACTCCGCCATCGTGATTGTTGTGTTTGCCGCTCTTCTGTTCTGGGCTTTGGTGGGCACCGTCCTCTGGCTGTATCTGTAAGCCGGCGGTCCGGATCCGCGCCCGGATTTTTGTGTCATTTTGACCAAAGACTTTTGTCATTAAAATGAAAAATAAAGGCGCGCCAAAGGCTTGACCGGGCCGTCCGTATACGTATTTACCACCTGTTTACGAATTTGGGCGTAAATCCGCGACCGAAAGTTCCTTCTGGCCCCCTTGGCGAATCCATGCGCACGACAAGAATTCTTGCGACGGTTGCGATCGTGATCTTGATAGGCAGCGCGCCTGCCTCGTCTCTCAATGTTCCGCGCGCGCATGCGCAAAGCTGTTCGCCGATCAAAACCAGCGCGGTGTCGTTGGTCGGCTCCCAGGGCGTCTTCGGTTTTGCGCTGATCCCGCCGCACCCATGCGGCCAATAGCGTGCAGCCGATAGCCTGAATTTTTCGCAAAATTCTTCTGGGGGAAACGGACGGTGCGGCCAGGGCAAATAGCACTCGCCGCGCTCGCTCTGTGTGTCGCGATGACGGCACTTGCCGCACGCGCGGACAATCGGCAATCGGTCTGCCAGGCGTCCTGGGAAAGATGCATGGCCTCGGCCGAAGGAAAGAACTGGAAACCGGTTTACGACCGCTGCGTGAAAGCGCGATCGACCTGCCTGGGAGGCCAAGCTTACACCCCCGCCATCGTTCCCAGCATCGCATCGCTTGCCCTGCAAGGCGAAGGTTCGGGCCCCGCCAATGCCGATCCGGCGACGCGCGCCGCGCGCTGCGAAAATGGGCAGATGCGGGGTAATAGCAGCAGTTGCACATTGGCCGCTGCCGGCGCGGGCTATGGGCAGAGTTTCAGCCTGGTTGGCCCCGGCGTGCCGCTCTCGCGCATTCAACGCTCCAGTTCGGTGGTCAAATGCGCCGGCGGAACGGTGGCGATGTTCTATCCCAATGGGCGGATCGAATCCTGCACCCTGGACAATTATGGCGCGCAAGGCATTGCGCTGACCGATTATGCGGGCAAGACGACGATATGCGCCAGCCGTTCTGTCGCCCGTTTCGATCCGGAAGGACGCGTCCTGTCCTGCGGACCGCTTTAGAAATTCTACTGCGAAACCCCAAGCCGTCCGGAATAGCCGCGTTCCGCGATCTTGAAATGGCCCGCATCCCGGAAGCTGCAATGCGGCGCGAGGCATTGGCGCTTCAATTTTCCGGTCAGGAATGTCGTGGCCGCCTTGGTGTAGTAAAGCGGATTGCCGCATTTGGGGCATTTGCTGCGCGACCGGATCGGGCTGCTGTAAGACACCATCCCCTCCGTCCTAGTCACCCAGTTAGCCAAATTTGTGGCTGGGGAGAAATTTTTTGATGAACAAATTTTCGGGAACATTGGGGAAAGTTCCGCGCGAGTGCACTGAAAATCTCATGCGCGGCTGGCACGATTCTCTTTCGCGCCGTGCGCACAAAGTTCCGGCACTAATCTTCCAAATTCATCGCGCGCCCTGCAAGAGTTCCCGGATCGGCGCGAAGCTGCGGCGGTGATGAACGGTCACGCCATGCGCCATCAGGCCGGAATAATGATCGGGCGTGCCATAGCCCTTGTTGCTGCGCCAATTATAGCCGGGATGTTCGTCATGCAGCCGCATCATCATGCGGTCGCGCGTCACCTTGGCGATGATCGAGGCGGCGGCGATGGAAAGGCTGCGCCCGTCGCCCTTCACCAGCGTATCGCATTTGCAGGGCAAAGCGGGCGCGTCATTGCCATCGACCAGCGCATAATGCGCCGCCACCGGCAGGGCGCGCACCGCGCGCGCCATCGCCAGATGGGTGGCCTGGCGGATATTGACCAGATCGATCTCCTCGACGCTGGCGTCGCCCACACCCACCGCCACCGCCATCTCCAGGATGCGGGGAAAAAGTTCCTCGCGTGTCTCTTCATCGAGCTGCTTGGAGTCGTTCAGCCCCTTGGGGATGCGCGCCTTGTTCAGGATCACCGCCGCCGCCACCACCGGCCCGGCCAGCGGGCCGCGCCCGGCTTCATCGACGCCGCAGACAAAAAAGGGCCCCGGGCCCGTTACGGCCTTCAGCAGGCGCGACTCATAGATGTAATGCGGCATCGGCTCTTTTAGAAAAGCGCGAGCTGATCTCCAAGCCGGGCAGGGCGCTTGAACCTGTGGACGGCCAGCGGCGCGGTGGGCTGGTTGAAGCGCCCTGCCCGAGA
>DATFEF010000005.1:0-6200 GCA_035251465.1 Rhizomicrobium sp.
ATCGGCGCATAGAGTTTGTGGCCTGACAGGCTGACCATATCGACGTTAACGCGCTTCACATCAAGCGGCACCTTCCCCGCGGCTTGCGCCGCATCGCTGTGAAAGATGACACCGCGCGCGTGACAAATTTCGGCTATCTCGGCCACCGGCTGTAACACGCCAATCTCGTTGTTGGCAGCCATAATGGAGACAAGGAAAGTCTCTTGCCGAATGGCGCCCGCAAGCTGCCGAAGATCGATTAAACCATCGGGACCAACCGGCAGAACATCCACCGCAAAGCCATTACGTTCCAGGTAAGTGGCATTTTCCAGAACGCACTTGTGCTCGGTGGCGCAGGTTATCAGATGATTGCCGCGCCGGGTTGGGGACCGAGCTAGGCCCTGAATTGCAAGATTATTTGCCTCTGTAGCACCTGAGGTAAAAATGATTTCATGAGGGTATGCGCCAAGCAGTGTTGCGATCTCAATGCGCGCTTGTTCTACTGCCTGCGCTGCCCGGCGCCCTATCACGTGATAAGAATGTGGATTTCCTGGACTGCTTACATCGAGGAAGGGAAAGATGGCTTCCCGAACTCTGGGATCAGTCGGGGTGGTGGCTTGATTGTCTAGATAGATCGAATCGGGCATCGCGGGTTGTCCTCGCGATCAGTTTCGACGGAAGGGATCACTGTGGCAAGACATGCTCCAGGTCCGTCGCTGGTTCGAACTAGGTATGAGGCCGCCCCAAATTCGGACGGTAATCGAAATTTCCACTGTTCGCGTAGTGCAATATCCCCCCGGCTGGCTCAGGCCGTTGACCGTATCTTCAAAAAGCCGGTCAACATTATCTTCATCCCAGGCGTAGGCGCGTAAAGCCATCGTTTCAGCTGAGAAGGCGGAGGGTCGCTTTACCGACGACTTCTTCCCTGATGGTCTTCATAGTTCCCCGACCCCCGGCTCACGGCAGCCGCTTCCATTTCTGCGCGCTTTCCACGAAAATGGCATGTGGACAATCCCAGGAACCCTAATTTGTCTAGGCACGTCCGGCGATATCCATCTGCAGCTAGCAGAAAAGCGGGTATCAAAGCGGGTATCAGAGCAAGTCATTGGAATATTTTATCATTATAATCAATATATTAGGTGCCGCGTGATCCTGCTGATCGATAACTATGACAGCTTCACCTACAATCTCTTCCATTACCTGGGCGAGTTGGGGGCGGCGGTAAAAGTCGTCCGCAATGACGAGATTTCGGCGGCGCAGGCGCTGGCGATGAAACCCGAAGGCATCGTCTTGTCGCCCGGTCCCTGTACCCCCAATGAGGCGGGCATCTGCCTGGACGTGATCAAACAGGCGGCCGGCAACATGCCGATCCTGGGGGTTTGCCTGGGTCATCAGGCGATCGGCCAGGTCTATGGCGGCAAGGTCGTGCGCGCCCCCGAACCGATGCATGGTAAGCTGTCCCGCGTGCATCACACCGGCAAGAGCGTGTTTCGCGGTCTCAACAATGATTTTCTCGCCACCCGTTATCATTCCCTCACCATCGATCCGCCCTCGATGCCGTCATCGCTGGAAGTCACCGCCACCAGCGAGGACGGTGTGATCCAGGGCGTGATGCACAAAAGCCATCCCGTGCATGGCGTGCAGTTCCATCCCGAAAGCATCGCGTCGGAAAACGGCCATGCCCTGCTAGGCAATTTCCTCAGCCTCGCGCGCGACTTCGCAAAAGTCCCAGGATGAAAGTCGAAGTATGAAAGTCACCAGTACCTCGGTGGATTTTCCCGCCGCGCTCGCGATTGTGCGTGAGGGCGGCAGCCTGGACGCCGAGGCCAGCGCGCGGGTGTTCGAGACCATCATGTCCGGCGTGGTGCCGGAAGCCGACCTGACCGCCTTTCTCACGGCGCAAGCGATGCGCGGCCCCACGGTGCCGGAGATCGTGGGCGCGGTGCGGGCGATGCGCGCCGGCATGCGCGCCGTATCCGCGCCCGCCGGCGCCATCGATCTGTGCGGCACCGGTGGCGACGGCCATGGCACGCTGAATATTTCAACCGCCGTGTCCTTTGTGGTGGCGGGCGCGGGCGTGGCCGTGGCCAAGCACGGCAATCGTTCCGCCACCTCCAAAAGCGGCGCCGCCGACATATTGGAAGCGCTGGGGGTGAAGATCGACCTGGAACCGGCGCGCGCTTCCGCCGTTTTGGCCCAGACCGGAATCGTTTTCCTCTTTGCCCAGGTCCACCACCCCGCCATGCGCCACGTCGCAAAAGTGCGCAGCCAGATCAAGATGCGCACCATTTTCAATCTGTTGGGTCCGCTGGCGTCCCCTGCCCGGGTGAAACATCAATTGGTGGGGATTTATGACAGAAACTGGCTGCGCCCCTATGCCGAGGCGCTGAAGGCCCTGGGATCGAGCCGCGCCCTGGTGGTACATGGCGCCGACGGATTGGACGAAATCACCATCACCGATGTGACGCATTTCGCCAGCCTGGAAAATGGGCAGATAGCCGAAGGCCAGCTGGCGCCGGAAGATGCCGGTGTTAACCGCAGCCCACTTGCCGACATCAAAGGCGGGACGGCGGAAGAAAATGCGCAGGCGCTTAAGCGCTTGTTCGGCGGGGAAAAAGGCCCTTACCGCGACATCGTGCTGCTGAATGCGGGCGCCGCCCTTATGGTCTCAGGCCGGGCAAAGGATGTAAAAGAGGGCGTGGGTTTGGCGGCACAGGCGCTGGATGGCGGCGCGGCCAAGCAAAAGCTGGGTCAATTGATCACTGCATCCAATCGATGAGCATTCTCGACAAAATCCTGGGTTATAAGAAAGAAGAAGTGGCGGCGGCCAAGACCAAGGCCGATCGCGCCGAGTTGGAGGCGCGCGCCCGCGACGCCGACAGCCCTCGCGGATTCGCCGCCGCGCTGCAGAACAAAAAGGACGTCGGCGAATTCGGCCTGATCGCCGAGATCAAGAAAGCCAGTCCGTCGAAAGGCCTGATCCGCGCCGATTTCGATCCCCCCGCCCTGGCCATGGCCTATGAGGAAGGCGGCGCCGCCTGCCTCTCGGTCCTGACCGATGAGCCGTCCTTTCAGGGCAAGCCAGAATATCTCGCCCAGGCGCGCGAGGTCACCCGCCTGCCGGTGCTGCGCAAGGATTTCATGATCGAGCCCTATCAGGTGATCGAGGCGCGCAGCTGGGGCGCCGATTGCATCCTGATCATCATGGCCATGCTGGACGACGCCCATGCCCGCGCCTTGCTGGACGAAGCGGCGCGCTGGGAGATGGACGCGCTGGTGGAAGTGCATGACGAAGCGGAGTTGGAACGGGCGCTGGATCTGGACGCGTCCCTGATCGGCATCAACAACCGCAATCTCAAGACCTTTGTCACCGACATGGGCGTGACCTTGCGGCTGGCGCCCAAGGTGCCGCGCGGCGTGCATGTGGTGGCGGAAAGCGGTATCTCCGCGCCCGCCGATCTCAAGCGGCTGGCGGGGGCGAAAGTCACCAGCGTGCTGGTGGGCGAAAGCCTGATGCGCCAGAAGGATGTGCGCGCCGCCACGGCGCTGTTGCTGGGCAACGGCTTCCGGTGAGCGATAAGCGGTCTGAAGCCAATTTTCGGCGCTCCGCCGGAATGCGCGGCACCCCGCGCAGCGATGCGCCGGAACATCGCCCGATTTCCACCATACCGCCAAAGCCACGTGCTGAACCCAAACAGCCGCAGCCGGTTTCCACCTCGCGCTATGCCAAACCGAAAGTCTTGATGGGCGAAGTCGCCGCCCCGCGCGGCTTAGAGATCGGCCGCCAGCGCGAGGCCTTTCGCGCCTTCATGATCGCCCGCCGCTTGCGCCCCAGCGAATGGGCCCGTGCCGCCGGCGTACCCGTCGGCGAAATACTGGGCTTTCTCACCGGCAAGATTCGCACCATCGCGCCCGCGACGTTGGAAAAACTGGCGCGCGCCGCGAACTGCGCGGTGGAAGACTTCTTCCGCTAGAGAATCATGCTTTGGGAATCGCTGTGTCTCACCCTTCGACAGTCGTTAGCGGCAGCGTAGTGCGACCAGGGTGAGAAGTAGCTAAAATCCTCATGCTGAGCTTGTCGAAGCATGAGGGGCATGATCTCCCTCGAAAACATCCACGCTAGCCATAAAGAAAACGGCGGCCCGCAAGGACCGCCGCTCCCTAATCTTTTGCTGGATCAGAACGTGATCCAGACACCGCCACGGCCATAATAGCCGCGGTGATAATCGCGCCAGCGATAGCGGTCACGATCGCGTTCGCGCCAGCGCCAATTGTCGTCATAAACCCTCAGGCCCCAAGCGGGGCGATAGTCGTAACGGTCATGGGTACGCCAGCAATCGCCGAAACGGTTGCACACGACATGGGCCGAAGCCGAACCGGCGGTCGCGGCCAGCGCGGCCGTGCCGGCAAGGGCGGCAAAAACGAGTGTTCTGATCTTCATCGGATACTCCATCGTTATAGGGAACACCGCCTCCCGCTCATGAAAACGGGAGAATCGAGAGCGCAGTTCCGCGAAGCGTTAAAAAACCGATGGACCTAACAATGGCGGCGCTGGAACCTTGGTTGGCGGACATCAGCGAGTGGCAATGTCGTTGACGGGGCCAAGGAACTAAAGTAGAACGATTCGTCATGTACCGGCTTTGTTCGCCGCAGATATTCACCGACTTTCTTCCCCCGCGGCGCCAAGCGCAGGACGGGGGAAGATGTTGCAGCAAGGTGTCGGCAAAGCCGACCCGCGCCGTGACAGATGGGGAGAAAAAGCATGCTGACCCGCAAACAGTATGAGCTCTTGATGTTCATCCATGAACGGGTGCGCGAGAGCGGCATTCCGCCCTCTTTCGACGAAATGAAGGAAGCGCTGGACCTCAAATCCAAATCCGGCATCCACCGCCTGATCACCGCCCTGGAAGAGCGCGGCTTCCTGCGCCGCATGGAAAAGCGCGCCCGCGCCCTGGAAGTGCTCAAGCTGCCCGACAATATGGCCGAGACGCTGCGTCCCGCCACCACCCGCAGCCAAGTGCAGCGGACCGGGACACGTCATGGCCGCGGCGAAATCCGCATGGCCGATGCCCGTTCGCCCGCGCCCCGGCGCGGCTATGGCGATGGCGGGGAAAGCGCCGTCAATGTGCCATTGGTCGGCCGCATCGCCGCCGGCACCCCGATCGAGGCGCTGCAGAACAAGGTCAGCGACGTGCCGGTCCCCGGCGGCATGATCGGACGCGGCAATCACTATGCCCTGGAAGTGACCGGCGACTCCATGATCAATGCCGGCATTCTGGACGGCGATACCGTGATCATCCAGGAAGCCGATAGCGCCACCACCGGCGAGATCATCGTGGCCCTGGTCGACAATGAGGAAGCCACCTTGAAGCGGCTGCGCCGCCGCGGCGACTCCATCGCCTTGGAAGCCGCCAACCCGGCCTATGAAACCCGGCTCTACGGCGCCGACCGCGTCAAGGTTCAGGGCAAGCTGGTGGGACTGATAAGGCGGTATTGAGATACATCCTCTTCCACCCTCCCCTTGAGGGAGGGTCGAAAATTCGAGCTTGCGAGAATTTTCGGGGAGGGGGGCCGACAGTTGCTGTACACCCCTCCCCGAATTGCTTCGCAATTCGACCCTCCCTCAAGGGGCGGGTGACTCTCTTGCCACCCACGGCCGTTCGCCGCGCATCGCGCGCACGCTGATCGCGCTTGGCGTGGGCAATAGAGACACGCGCCAGCCTTCGCCCTGCTCCGCCGCGCGCTGATCGATCACCACCGCAGGGCCCTTGCAATTGGCCGCTTGCGCCGCGCTGACCACGATCTGGGCACGGGCGCAGTCCTCAAGCAGCGCCTCGGGCCACAGCGATGCGGCGATCAGAAGCTTTCCTTTCATAACCACACAACCGACGCCATCGCATTGCAAACCCGGCAAGCCCACCGCCTCGCTGATATCGCGGCCGTCACCGTCCCGCCGCAGCCAGTCGCGGGCGGCATATTTGTCGGGCGGTTTGCGTACAAAATGCAGCAATCTGTCATCGCCGCGAATGGCGATGGTGGCCGCGTCCGAGGCCACCAGCATGTCAGGCAACGGCGCAGCCACCGTCAGCAGCGCCCCTGTCGCGATAGGGGCCAATCCCAGCCAACGCCAACCGCGCCGCCAAATCGCCAGCCACAATCCGCCCAGCGAAATCAGGATCAGCGCGGAAAGCGGCATGGCCGGTGTCAGCGACACCGCGCCG
>DATFEF010000006.1:0-42372 GCA_035251465.1 Rhizomicrobium sp.
CACGGCGCACCACCCGCTTGCGCAAATCCTCAGAAAGCGCTCGCACCATCCATGCTGACCTCCTACCAGCCAGCATCTTGAATCAGACTCGCAACCTGTTGGGAATCCCAACCCGATTCAAATCGACAGAATCACGCTCTAGCGCACGGCTTTGAGAACCGTGACGCTCAAAGGAGCGAGGTTGCACAAGAAGGATCCCACCGTTCGGATCCAATATGGCGGCAGCGGGAATTAATTGGGCCCGGGGCCACAAAGTGGTGGGCGCCACTGGTTCTCAGGCGCCCACCGTGTATGCCGAATCAAAAGCGCCAGCTAGTTTCTGGCAAACATGCGGTACCGGCCGGCCATGGCCTCAACACGCCTCGTGGTTTCAACGCTGGTCGCACGAACGCAATTGTTGAACCAGATTCGATAAAATAGCGACGTGGGGTAAGCCCGCAGCGGATCACAGACTTTATCGGCGAACTGATGGACTCGCGCCTCCAGAACACGGGCGTCCGAGGGACTGGAAAGGTCCAGATCCCTGAACTGGACGTCAATTGCGGGGGCCGCCTGGGCGACGGTGACGGTCAGGGCGAAAATGGAAGCGGCTGTGAAGAAACGGAACATGATCGTCTCCTTGGGTTTGGGTGGTACCGACGGCCCGTGGATGCCCGCAGGCACACATGGCTCCGGCCAGAGGTTGCAGCCAGTTCGGCCACGGCGAGCAACGCCCCCAGTTTTTGCACCTTCCAATGCTCGTTCGCGACTCGGAAAGGATCAGCAACTTGAACACGAAGTAGATCGCCGGACGACGGGTTGTGTTATTGGCCAAAAGCCCAATCAGGGAATATCCGCGTCAAATTCACTTCACGGTAGCTAATGGATCAAAGGCCGGAGCGCATCGCTTGCGCCAGAACACATAGAGACGTGAGGCCAGCCCGTTTACCAGCAGATACATGAGGATGGCTGGGATCACGAGTTTCTCGGAAGGAAAACTCGAAGCCGCGATCGCGAGCGCTACCGCGGGATGCCGGGACGCCGTGGCAATGGCCAGCACAGTGCGATCCTCGGGATCTGGCCCGCCCAGAAAGTGCCCGACGGCGAGGCCGACCAGCGCAAAGGCTGCGAACGAAGCCAGCGCACCATCGCCGACCAGAAACCAGACCTTTGGCAGTGCGCCGGGCAATATTGGCAATACACTCAAGATGAGCAGGATGGCGGAAAACTTCGCCAGCGGCCCGGCGGCCTTTTCGGCAAAGCCTGGCCGGAGGTTGCGTACCGCTACGCCTGCAATCAACGGTCCCAGAACGGTCACGGCCATCAAAAATGCAACCTTCGAGACCGAAACCTGCGCCTCGACTCCCCGGACCCTGCCCAGCAGCTCAACGGACAAAGGAACAAACACCAGGGCGACAAGCGATACGGCGACCAAGAGGCCGACGAAATACTGATCCACGCCGCCCACCCTCATAGGTCTCTTGGGCGCAATGACCTCGACCGGGGAAACTGACAGCGCCGCCAGCGCGAGCCTGATCGGCGCCGGCAGATCGGTTATAGCCAAGACCAGCAATGCGAACAGCGGCATGACGATGTCGATTGCCAGGATCGATTTGGCGAACCGGCGCGGATGCCTAAAGAGGTAGGTGATCTCGCGCATCGTTGCGTTGAGGCCATGGGCAAAGACGCTCAACGCGATGCTCAGCTTGATGCCGAGCACGATCGCCACCTCCAGTGTCATGGCATACCCGTTTTGCGTTAGCGATTTGTGCTGCGGCAGGCGACACTATCGAACGGGAATTTCGCAGAAATATTGGACTTCGGTCCAATGTCCGTTTTGCGCCAGAGGCGCAGGTCCCGCGTGTTACGCAAGACCCTGGATTGCAATTCAACGCGGTGACTCATGGGCCGACGGTCGCCCACTTGGGCCTGAGAGGCTTCGCCAACTGGATGAAAGATGGGGCTCAAGTCAGCGGCAAGTACCTCCCAGACCGATTTTCGCCGGAATGGTTGGTGGGTGATGTAGGGATCGAACCTACGACCCGCTGATTAAGAGTCAGCTGCTCTACCAACTGAGCTAATCACCCACGCGGCCCCGCCAAAGGACCGGCGAGGGAGCGGCCTCATAGCAGAGGGCATCCCCCCCTGTCTACAAAGCTGGGCCGACCGCCCTGTGGGCGGATTTTCCAATAAAAACCGAGGGAAAGCTCGAGCCCGGCATTTCGCCGGGCGACCTTCAGCATCCGCCAGATTCCTTCCCCCTTCGTGCGGAGCACAGGAAGGGGGCAGGTGTCGCAGCGAGGTGTTTGCGACTTCGCAAACCCGAGCTGCGACGGATGGGGGTATTTAGATGATCCCCCCGGAATGACGTGGAATCTCGACCTGGCGGTGGATATGCACGCTCATCAACAGTCCGAATCCCAGCATCACGGTCAGCATGGCGCTGCCGCCATAGGACAGAAGCGGCATGGGAATGCCCACCACCGGGATCAGTCCCATCACCATCAATCCGTTGATCATGATGTAGAAGAAGAAGTTCAGGGTGACCCCCATGGCCACCAGCCGGCCGAACTGGCTGCGGGCGCTCATGGCCGTTTGCACGCCATAAAAGATCACCACCGCGAACAGAACCAGCACCGCCAGCGCCCCGACAAAGCCGAATTCCTCGCAAATGCTGGTCCAGATGAAGTCGGTCTGTTTTTCCGGCAGGAAGTTCAGCCGGCTCTGTGTTCCCTGGGTGAACCCTTTGCCGCCCACGCCCCCAGAACCGATGGCGATCTTGGCCTGGGTGATGTTCCAGCCCTTGCCCAGCGCGTCCGACCCCGGATCGAGGAAGGTTTCCACCCGGGCCTTCTGATAGTCATGCAGGATAAAACGCCAGGCCAGGGGCACCGCCGCTGCCACCGCACCGAGGGCCGGTGCAATCCACCACCAACTGAGCCCCGCCAGGAACAACAACGAACAGCCATCCGCCACGATGATCAAGGCGGTGCCCAGATTGGGTTGCAGCACCACCAGAATGGCGGGAATGCCGATCATCGCCAGGCCTATGGCCAGGGGTATGGGCTTGGAGACTTCCTCGGTGCTTTTGCCGTGCAGATAGCGCGCCAAGGCCAGCACCAGCGCGATTTTCATCAGTTCCGAAGGCTGCAGGCCCACGGGGCCGAGCGAAATCCAGCGCTGCGCGCCCAAGCCGACATGGCCCACCACATCCACCGCGATCAGCAGCAACAGGGCCACGCCATAAGCCGGATAGGCCAGACTCATCCAAACCCTGATATCGATCACCGCGGCCGCGACCAGGACGATCAGGCCCACGACAAAATGCCCGATTTGCCTCAGCGCCCAGGGATGGAATTGCGCGCTGGCCACGGAATAAAGCATGGCGATGCCGGCGATGGCGATCATGCAGATCATCAGCACCAGGCCCCAATTCATTTCCCCCAGCTTGTCGGCGATCGACAGGGTGCGCTTGGCGGCGGCATAGGGACGAAGCGCCATTAGCCGCCAACCTTGTTTGTCTGGGGCGGGGCGGCCTCAGCTTGCTTCTTGGGCGGCGCAATACTGGCCGAATTGATCCCAGGATACGAACCCGCCATGCGCGAGGGATCGCGCTGCTGGCAGAAATGCAGGATGTCGCGGGCCATCAGCACATGGGGATGGCCGATGGCGCCATGCTCGATGATGTTGACGATGGCGTATCTGGGATCGCTGACCGGCGCATAGCCCACGAACAGCGCATGGTCGCGCAACTTCCATTCCAGGTTCTGGTTCTTGGTCAGGCCGCGGGCGCGTTCTTCCAGGGTGTAGCGGCGGACCTGAGCGGTGCCGGTCTTGCCCGCCATCTCAAAACCGGGCTCGATGATGCGTTCGGGATAGGCCGTGCCGCCCGGCTGGTTCACCACTTTGTTCAAGCCGGAGCGTACCACCGCCAGAGCCTCTTCGCTGACATCCAGCTTTGCGGGCGCCTCGCGCGGCATCAGCCGGCCGCCGACCGAATGCACCAGGCGCGGGCTGACCGTCTTGCCGCTGGCGACGCGGGCCACCATCTGCACCAGCTGCAACGGCGTGACCGTGACATAGCCCTGGCCGATGCCGACACTGAGGGTATCGCCCTGTTGCCAGGCCCACTTGTACCTCTTCTGCTTCCATTCCCGGCTGGGGATCAGGCCGCCGCGCTCGCCCGGCAGCTCGATGCCGGTGGGAGCGCCCATGCCCAGCTTGCGCGCCATGGCTTCGATCTTGTCGATGCCCAGACGCCTCGAGGTTTCCCAGAAGAACACGTCGCAGCTGTGCTGCAGCGCGCCCTCGACACTGAGCGTTCCGTGCCCACCTCTCTTCCAGCAGTGGAAGGCATGACCGCCGAAATTGTAAACACCGTTGCAGCTGACATGAAAATCCGGGGTCGCGATCCCCGCTTCCACCGCCGCCAGCGCCACCGCCGTCTTGAAGGTGGAGCCTGGCGGATAGGTGCCGCCCATCACCTTGTTGAGCAGCGGCTTGTGATCGTTGGTGGTGAGATCGCGCCATTGCGCGCCGCTGAGACCGACATTGAACCAGTTGGGATCGAAACCGGGCGTGGACGACAAGGCAATGACATCGCCATTATGGACGTCTATCACCACACAGGCCGCGCTTTCCTCGCCCAGCTTGCTATCGACGAGCTGCTGCACCTGCCGGTCAAGGGTCAGATAGACATCCTCGCCGGGCTCGCCCGGATCCTTGCCCAGTTCGCGGATGATGCGGCCATAGGCATTGACCTCGACGCGGGAGGCGCCGGCCTTGCCCCGGATTTTCTTGTCATACTGCTTTTCGATGCCGCGCTTGCCGATGCGCATGCCCGGCATACTCATCAAGGGATCGTCGTCATGCTCCTGGTCCTGAGGCGACACCGAAGCGACGTAACCCAGAATATGAACCAGCTCCTTGCCGAAGGGATAGTCGCGGGTCTCGCCCACATCGCACTGGATGCCAGGTAGGTAAGGCAAATGCATGCTGACGCGCGAAAACTCTTCCCAACTGAGATTTTCCGCCACCGCCACCGGCACGAATTTCTTGTTGTTGGCGATGTCGCGCAGAATCTTCTTTTTCTGCTGATCGTCGATCAGGATGACCTTGCCGATGATGTCCAGCGCGTTCTCGACACCTTCGCTGGCCTGTTCGCTGACCAGAAGGACGCGGTAATTGCGCCGGCTATTGGCCAGCTCGACGCCGAAGCGGTCCATGATGCGGCCGCGCGGCGGCGCGATCAGCCGTTCGGAAACCCGGTTGTCCTCGGCCTCGACTTTATACTGGTCGCCATTGCGGATCTGCAGTTGATACAGGCGCCCGGACAAAACCCCGAATACCGCGGTCATGCCTATGCCCATCCCGACCGTGCGGCGGGTGAACGCGGCATAGCGGCTTTTGTCCTTTTTATCGAACAGCGGCATCAGACATCGCCTCGCCAAGCGCCGACCAGTTTATGGTGCAACCATCCCACTGCCAAAGTGCTGGGCACATAGAAAAGCACGGTCATCGCCAATTCGCCCAGGATGGGCGGCAATGGCGGCAGCCGCGCGCCCGGGGTCAGGAAAGCGAAAGCCGCCACCGCGAAATAGGCGACGGCGCAGGCAAAGGCCGCCGCCGCCGCGAATCCCAGCACCGCCGCCAGGCCCGCCAGGCCGGCGAAACTGTCGCGTTGGCGCGCCACCAGGGCATAGGTCAGCACAAAGGCCAAGGTCCAGATACCGGGCGGTCCGCCCGACAGAATATCCTCCGCCACGCCGATCATCAGCGCGACCGCCGGTGTCATCAGGTCCGGGCGCACCAGGCACCAGAAGTAAACCGGCACCAGCGCCAGAAGCGGCGCGGGAACCAATCCGCCCAACAGCGAGATCGGGATATTGGCGATGAGTACGCCCAACAGCCCGCAAAGCGCGGGAATGGTGGCGACCAAGTAGCGGAAGCGGGGTGGGGTGGTGGTACGCTCCAGGCTGGCCATGATCAGCGCTCCACATCTTCCGCCGGGGCGGCGCCGGCGGGGGCGGCGGCAGGAGCAGCAGGCGCCACAGGCGCAGGCTTAGGCTTGGCCGGCGCGGCAACCGGCGCGACGGCGGCGGCTTGCGGCGGCGGTGGCGCTTGCGGTTTCAGGCCCGCGGCTTCGGCGGGCAACTGAGCGGTCGCGGGCGGCGCCTCGGGCGGCTTGGAGAAATTCAATACCTCGACATCCTGGCTGGATGCGGCATCGGCCAGAAGCGCCACGCGCCAGCCTCCCGCGCCATCGGACAGGACGGTGCCGACCGGCAAGCCCGCCGGCAGCAGGCCGCCATCGCCGGAACTGGTCACTTGATCGCCCGCACGCAGGGTCACGGTATGGGACATCAGATTGAGGATGGGATTGGCGGTGTTATCGCCGGTCATCATCGCCTGGACATTGCGCGGCGCGATGGTGACGGGAATGCGGCTGTTCAGATCGGTCAGCAGGATCACCCAGCTGGTGCGCTGGCCGGTGAGATAGACGCGCCCGATCATGCCGCGCGCATCCATCACCGCCTGTCCGGGCAGGACTTTATGGCCGCGTCCCGCATCCAAAATCATCGTCTGCAGGAAAGGACGGCTGGCGCGCCCAATCACCCGCGCCAAGACGCGATTCATCTGCGGATCAGGTACGGCATGCAGCAGCGCCTGATAACGTCCCACCCGCCCCTGCAGCACGATGGCGACGTTGCGCCATTGCCGAAGCCGGGCGTTCTCGTCCTTGAGCTTCAAATTCTGCTCATAGACCGAGAAGATTTCTCCGATCGAGCCGATCCAGCGGTCGAAACCGGCGACCGGCGCGCGCACCTTCTCCAGCAGCGGCGCCATCAAGTCAGTGGCATGGGCCCGGGCCTGGTCGAACAGTCCGCTTTGCGCCTTGCCGAGCAACACCAGGACGACCGCCAGCGCGATAACGATCAGCAGCGGAAGCTGGGCGTTACTCTTGCGGGCGATTTTCCAGGCGTTTGCCATTCGTGGCTAGCCGCATGTTAGAAGGCGGTGGACAGGACGTGGCGCATGCTTTTGGAATTCTCCAGGACCCGTCCCGTGCCCAATGCGACGCAGGACAAGGGATCGTCGGCAATGGATACCGGCAAGCCGGTCTCATCCCGCAGCACCTGGTCCAGATTGGCCAGCAGCGAACCGCCGCCGGTCAGCACAATGCCCTTGTCCACGATGTCGGCCGCCAGTTCCGGCGGGGTGGCTTCCAACGCCACCTTCACCGCCTCGACAATGGCGCCCACCGGCTCGGCCAAGGCCTCGGCGATGTGGCGCTGGGTAATGGTGATTTCCTTCGGCACGCCGTTCAGCAGGTCGCGGCCCTTGATCTCCATGGTCACGCCATTGCCGTCCATCGGCAGGGCGGCGGAACCGATTTCCTTCTTGATGCGCTCGCTGGAGGCTTCGCCGATCAGCAAATTCTGGTGGCGGCGGATATAGGCGATGATCGCCTCGTCCATCTTGTCGCCGCCCACCCGCACGCTGCGGGAATAGACGATGCCGCCCAGAGACAGCACCGCGACCTCGGTGGTGCCGCCGCCGATATCCACCACCATGGAACCGGTGGGCTCGCTGACCGGAAGGCCGGCGCCGATCGCGGCGGCCATGGGTTCTTCGATCAGGAAGACGCGGCGGGCACCCGCCGACAGCGCCGATTCCTGAATGGCGCGGCGCTCGACGGCGGTGGAGCCGGACGGTACGCAGACGATGATCATGGGATTGGCGAAGGAGCGGCGGTTATGCACCTTGCGGATAAAGTGCTTAATCATTTCCTCGGCCACTTCGAAGTCGGCGATCACCCCGTCGCGCATCGGGCGGATGGCCTCGATATTGCCGGGGGTGCGCCCCAGCATCATTTTGGCATCGTTGCCGACGGCGCGGACGGCCTTCTTGCCGCCACGCGTGGTAATGGTGGCGACCACACTGGGTTCGTTGAGCACGATGCCCCGGCCTTTGACATAGACCAGCGTGTTCGCGGTCCCCAGATCGATCGCCATATCGCTGGAGAGTGCGCCTAGAAGACTGCCGAACATGCTGATTGTATCCCTACCCTGAAAGCCAGGCCAAAATTGCCAGCGCCCATCCCGTAAACCCTCCCCCGGGGCGCCCGTCCCGGGGGTGGCCGTCAAAACTCAACCAAGCTTTACCGAGCGACGGTTAACGCTTCGGGTGCTTGTTTTTCGCGTTTTACCAGCAATTTGTTTAACGCATTCACATAGGCATAGGCGGCGGCCACCATGGTGTCGGTATCCGAGGCCTTGCCGGTGACGGTGCGGCCATTTTCCTGGAGCCGGACGCTGACCTGGGCCTGGGCGTCAGTGCCCTCGGTCACAGCGCTGATCTGGAACAGCTGGAGGGAGGCGGTATGGGGGTAGGCCTCCCGGATAGCCATGAAAATGGCGTCCACCGGGCCATCCCCGCTGGTGGTCACGCTCTTGACCGCCCCCCCGGCGTCCAGGGTCAAGGAGGCCACCGGGATGATGCCGGTGCCGGATTCCACCCTCAGCGCCTTAATCGAGATCGTATCCTGGCCGCGCACAATCTCGTCATCGACCAGGGCGGCGATGTCCTCGTCAAAGACATGCTTTTTCTTGTCGGCCAGGTCCTTGAAGCGCCGGAAGGCGTCTTCGAAGGCGTCGGTTTCGAGGCTGTAGTTCATGCTCTCCAGCTTGTCGCGGAAGGCGTGACGGCCGGACAGTTTGCCCAGCATCAAGGAAGTGGCGTTCACCCCCACATCCTCGGGACGCATGATCTCGTAGGTCTCGACATGCTTCAGCATGCCGTCCTGATGGATGCCGCTCTCATGGCTGAAGGCATTTTTGCCGACGATGGCCTTGTTGTACTGGACCGGAAAGCCGGTGACGTTCGACACCAGCTTGGAAGCGCGGTTGAGCAAGGTGGTGTTGATGTTGGTGGTGAAAGGCATGATGTCCTTGCGCACCTTCAGCGCCATCACGATCTCTTCCAGCGCGGCATTGCCGGCGCGCTCGCCAATGCCGTTGATAGTGCATTCCACCTGACGCGCGCCCGCCAGCACGCCGGCCAGCGAATTGGCGACGCCCAAGCCCAGGTCATTGTGGCAATGGGTGGAGAAGATCACCTTGTCGGCATTGGGCACGCGCGCGCGCAGCATGGTGATGATGTCGAAGAATTCCTGGGGCGTGGAATAGCCCACCGTATCGGGCACATTGATCACCGTGGCGCCGCTGTGAATCGCCACTTCCACGCATTTACACAGGAAATCCGGCACCGTCCTTGTGGCGTCTTCCGCCGACCATTCCACTTCCGAGGTGAAATTGCGGGCGCGGGTGACGCTGGCGCCGACCGCTTCCAGCACCGCATTTTCGCCCATATTCAGCTTGTGCTTCATATGGACAGGACTGGTGGAGATGAAGGTGTGGATGCGCGGACGATAGGCGCCCTTCAACGCTTCGCCGGCGCGGTCGATATCCTTGAAGCCGGCGCGCGACAAGCCGCAGACCGATGCGCGCTTGACGATCTTGGAAATCTCCTGCACCGCCTTGAAATCGCCCGGCGAGGAAATGGGAAAGCCCGCCTCGATCACATCGACGCCCATCTCGTCCAGCAGTTCCGCGATCTGGAGTTTCTCCTCATGCGTCATCGCGGCGCCCGGCGATTGCTCGCCATCGCGCAAGGTGGTGTCGAAGATTTGGATCGGTGTCGTAACGTTAATGTTGCCGGTCATGACAGTAGTCCTTCTGTTCGCCGCAAACTGCGGTTCCATTCTCCTGTTGCCCCCCTAAACACCGGATGCGCGAACCATTCGCGCAGCAAACAGCGCCTAGGGGCAGCTAAGAAGAAGAAGCGCTTGCGAAGAACCGAGGGAAGGACGGGGCTGATTGTAGACGCGCGCAAACACGCGGGCGGAAATTCCACCCTTCGTGACCTGGCTGTACGCGCCTTGCGTCATTGACCTGTCGCCGTTCCGCCCGTGCAATTGTACGATACAAGACGCCGGCTAACCAGCGGATAAACCACCGTTTTTCCTAGCGTTTGCGCGGTTTTACGCTGATTTTGTGGGGTGGTGCAAGTGCAACAGCAGCCATCCCAAAGAATAGCGGTCCTGCCCACAGCCTTAAATTGACAGCGTAAACAACAAGTTGGCGGCCGGGCAGGGCGGTCCGCGAGACCGTTGGAGCGAATACAGGTGCCGGCTTGGGCACGTCCTGGCGGGAGCGCCTCAAAATGGTTGCCAGGCACGGCGAACCCGCCTATCCGGACAGCTGCATAATCGTCTCAACCACTGCCGCCCTCGAGGCCCGCCGGACATGAAGATCCTGCCGCCCGTCTCGATCGAAGCACGCCGCCTGCTGCCCAGCCGTTGGGATCTGCTGGCGGCGATACTGGTGCTTGGCTTTATCGTCGCTTTCGCCGATGCCAGCCGTTTCCTGGTGCATCCGCTGAGTTCCATCGCCGGCCGCGACCTGCCGCTGAACCCGGCCGATCTGCCCGGCTACGCCCTGCGTACCGCCCTGCGCATGCTGCTTGCCATGGGTGTGTCGCTGATTTTCACCTTCAGCTATGCCACCTGGGCGGCGAAGAACCCGCGCGCCGGAACGTTGCTGGTGCCGCTGCTGGATATCCTGCAATCGGTGCCGATCCTGGGTTTCCTGTCGGTGACGGTGGTGTGGTTCCTGTCGCTGTCGCCCGGAAGGGTGCTGGGCGCGGAACTGGCTTGCGTCTTCACCATTTTTTGCGGCCAAGCCTGGAACATGGCCTTCAGCTTCTACCAATCCCTGCGCACCGTACCGCCGGAGCTAGAGGAAGCCGGACGGATGTTCGGCCTCTCCTCCTGGGCGCGCTTCTGGCGCATCGAGGCCCCCTTCGCCACGCCACCGCTGATCTGGAACATGATGATGAGCATGTCGGGCGGCTGGTTTTTCGTCACCCTGTCCGAGGCCATCAGCGTGGGAAATACCAATATCGCCCTTCCCGGCATCGGCTCCTGGATTGCTGTGGCCATCGCCCACAAAAACCTACCGGCGATCTTCCAAGCCATTTTCGCCATGCTGGTGGTGATCCTGATCTATGACCAGCTTCTGTTCCGGCCTCTGGTGGCCTGGGCCGACCGCTTCCGCATCGACAGTGAACAATCCGAGGACCAGCCGGAATCCTGGGCGCTGAATGTCTATCGCCGCTCGCAGCTGTTGGACCTGATGACCAAGCCCTTTGAGCAGATGATGCGCTGGTCCTATCATTGGCAGCCGCCCAGCTTCGGCCTGCGCGCCGCCACCCGCGAAGTTGACAGCCGGCTGGCCGGTATCCTCTGGTATCTGCTGCTGGGACTATTGGGCCTGTATGCCGCCTTTCGCATCTATGGTTTTGCCCATGCCAACCTGACCTGGAACGACCTGGGCATCGCCGTCGGTCTTGGCTTTTTGACCATGCTGCGGGTGATGGTCCTGATCGCCATCGCCAGCCTGGTGTGGACGCCGGTGGGCGTTTACGTGGGTCTGCGGCCGTCGCTGACGCGCCTGGTGCAGCCGGTAGCGCAATTCTTCGCCGCCTTTCCGGCCAATATCCTGTTTCCGCTGGTGGTGTCGCTGATCGTACTTTGGGACCTCAATCCCGACATCTGGCTGTCGCCGCTGATCGTGCTGGGCACCCAATGGTACATCCTGTTCAATGTCATCGCCGGCGCCTCCGCCATGCCCAAGGAATTGCGCGACGTGGCGGAGAATTTCGGCGTCCGTGGCTGGCTATGGTGGAAAAAGGTCGCGCTGCCGGCGGTGTTTCCTTACTACGTGACTGGGGCCATCACCGCATCGGGCGGCGCCTGGAATGCCAGCGTCCTGGCCGAAGTCGCCAGTTGGGGCAAGACCACCCTGCATGCCCATGGCCTGGGCGCCTATATCTCGGACGCCACCGCCGCCGGCGATTTCCGCCGGGTGGTGCTGGGGATCGCGGTGATGAGCTTCTTTGTCGTGGTGGTAAACCGGATTCTGTGGCGCCCACTCTATTGGTACGCCGAACGCAAATTCCGTCTAACATGAGGGTGAGATGACAAACCTTCTGGAAGTGAGCAGCGTCAAACGCACTTTTCCCCGTAGCGGCGGCGAAGAATTGCTGGTGCTGGACGACGTCAATCTCACCTTGAAAGAAGGCGAGATTGTCGGCCTGTTGGGCCGTTCGGGTTCCGGCAAATCCACCCTACTGCGGCTGATCGCCGGACTGGCGCGGCCGCAGGGCGGAAGCCTTTCCTATATGGGCGCTCCGATCCAAGGCCCGGTGCAGGGCGTGGCGATGGTGTTTCAGAGCTTTGCCCTGTTTCCCTGGATGACGGTGCTGGAAAATGTGCAGCTGGGGCTGGAGGCGCTGAACCTGCCCGCCCGCGCAATGCGCGAGCGCGCCCTGGCGGCTATCGACCTGATCGGCCTGGACGGTTACGAAAGCGCTTATCCGCGCGAATTGTCGGGTGGCATGCGCCAGCGCGTCGGCTTTGCCCGCGCCGTGGTGGTGCATCCCAACATCCTGTTGATGGACGAGCCCTTCAGCGCCCTGGACGTGCTGACGGCGGAAAATCTGCGCACCGACCTGGTGGAACTGTGGGGCAATGGCAAGCTGCCGATCAAGGGCATCATTCTGGTGACCCACAACATTGAGGAAGCGGTGTTGATGTGCGACCGCGTGCTGTTGTTTTCCTCCAATCCGGGACGCGTGGCGTCGGAAATCAGGATCGACCTGCCGCAGCCGCGCGACCGCACTTCGCCGCAATTCGAGGACTATGTCGACAAGATCTATGTCGAAATGACCGCCCGCCGGGTGGAGCGCATGCGTCAAGCCCAGACGCAAGGCAATGCCGGGATCGAATTGCCGCTGCACCATGTTTCGCCCAACCAGATTTCGGGCCTGATCGAAGCGCTGGCGGCGGCGCCCTATGACGGCAAGGCCGACCTGCCCGACATCGCCTATGAACAGGAACTGGAAGTGGACGAACTGTTTCCGGTGGCGGAAGCCATGCAGTTGCTGCGGCTGGCGGATGTGGAAGGCGGCGATATCAAGCTGACCCATATGGGCAAGCGTTTCGCCGACGGGGAAATGAACGAGCGCAAGGAAATCTTCTCCCGCGCCTTGATGAGCAACGTGCCGCTGGCCGCCCATATCCGAAAAATCCTGGACGAGCGCGCCAGCCATAGCGCCCCCAAGACCCGCTTCCTGGACGAGCTGGAAGACCATATGGCCGAGGACGCGGCGGAAGAGACGCTAAAGACGGTGGTTTCGTGGGCCCGCTTTAGCGAACTGTTCTCTTACGACGATGACGCGGCTTTGTTCAGTCTGGAAAACCCGACATAGCTCTGGTTAAGAACAACGGCGCGCAGGATTTTGTGGCGTGAGCAGGGTGAGGTCCGGTTCGCGCTTGCGCGAATGAAATGGTCCGGTGGACCATTTCAAGGGCCGAACGCGCGGAGCACGAGCGACGCGCCGGAGGCAGAAGCAGCTAAACCAAGTTGACACGGCCGCTCGCCCAAGCTCGCGGCGTTCGCCACTTTCGCAGGTCCACTGGACCTGCTCACATGCTTCGCATGACGCGGCTCACCTCACGACGCAAAAGACAAGCGCCTAAGCCGAAAGCGCCGCTCGGCGTTGCACTGTGCGCTCCACCGGCAATATCAGCCGCACCGTGGTGCCCTTATGTAGAACGCTTTCGATTTCCAGCCTGCCGTCATGGCACTCGATCAGGGACTTGACCAAGGCCAGGCCCAAGCCGGTGCCTTCCACATTGCGGGCAAAAGGCGACGCCACCTGGCGGAACGGCTCCAGCGCCACCGGAATCTGTTCCGGCGACATGCCGATGCCGGTATCGCGCACGGCAAGCACGAAACTATCATCGGCGGATTGATAGGCACAGACATGCACACTGCCGCCGGGCGGGGTGAATTTGATGGCGTTGGAACACAGATTGATCAGCACCTGTTTGAAGCGCAGCCGGTCCACGATCACATGGGGCAGTCCCGGCGCCACATCCGAAATCAACCGCAACCCGCCTTCATGCGCCTTGCCGCGCGTCAGCCGCAGGCATTCCGCAACAATATCGGCCGGGGCAATCTCCTCGCAGGACAGTTCGAATTTGCCGGCCGCCGCCTTGGACAGGTCGAGAATGTCGTTGATCAAGGCCAGCAGATGCTTGCCCGCGCCATGCACATCGCCCGCATATTCCCGGTAGCGCGGGTTGCCGAGCGGTCCCAGCATCTCGCTGCCCAGCACCTCCGAAAAACCGATAATGGCGTTGAGTGGGGTGCGCAGTTCATGGCTCATCAGGGCTAGAAAATCGCTCTTGGCGGTATTGGCGCGGGTTTCCGCCTGCAAGGCACGTGACAGCTCCTGTTCGCGGGCCTGCAGCAGTTTGACTTTTCCGGTCAACAGCGCCTCGCCGGTGCCCACACCCAGATAACGGCCCCGGCGGGTCACCACAAAACATTCGATCAAGGCGTCTGGATTTTCCACCAGCAAGGTGGCACCCAGATCCGCAAGCTTGACCCCGGCATCGACCACCAGCGGGTTGCGATTGGCCAGCTTGAGGATGGATTTGCGGCTGAACAATTCGGGCACATATTGCTTGGCATAACGGGCGAAGAAGATGAACCGGTTGATCAGCCCCAACACCTCGCCGGTCCGGCTGTCCAGGATGGCCGCCGCCGGCACCGCGGGGCGGGCGACAAACCAGTCATAGACCTCGCCGCAGGTGGTGCGTTCGCTAAGCGGCGGCACCGGCATCGCCAAGGCGCCCGCTGTCACTTCCTCGCTATGTGCCGGCGATGTCATGATAAATTTTCCCTCTGCCCGCAGGCAAGCTAGGGATTTGCGGTAAGCGCGCGGTTAACCGGCTGCCCGCCACACAGGCAAATTGTGTGAAGTTATTGTGACGGGTAAATGGCCGGTTTCACGCTGCCCGCGGCGCGCTTGGCGCGGGTGCGGGCCTCATCGGCGGTTGCGCCGCGCGCCAGCGCCACGCCCATGCGGCGCTTGACGAAGGATTGCGGCTTGCCGAACAGGCGTAGTTCGCTGCCGGGGATTTTCAGCGCCTCATCCACACCTTCAAATGTCAGCGCGCCGGATTCCACGCCGCCATAAATCACCGCCGAGGCGCCGGGCGACACCATTTCGACAGTCACCGGCAAGCCAAGAATGGCGCGGGCATGCAGGGCGAATTCAGACAGTTGTTGCGAGACCAAAGTGACCAAACCGGTATCGTGCGGGCGTGGCGAGACTTCCGAGAACCAGACCGCGTCGCCCTTCACAAACAGTTCGACCCCGAAAATGCCAAGACCGCCCAGCGCGCCGGTGACGGCGGCGGCCATGTCGCGGGAGGTCTTGCGCGCGGCATCGCTCATGGCTTGCGGCTGCCAGCTTTCCACATAATCGCCGTCCTTTTGGACATGACCGATGGGTTCGCAGAAATGGGTGCCCACTTCTCCATTGGACGTGGCGGCGCGCACCGTCAGCTGGGTGATTTCGAAATCGAATTTTATTTCGCCTTCCACAATGACTCGGGCCTCGCGCACCCGGCCGGCGCTCAGCGCCTTTTCCCAGGCCAGGGCGACATCGTCCGCCGCTTTCAGGCGCGATTGCCCCTTGCCCGACGAAGACATCACCGGCTTGACGAAACAGGGAAAGCCGATCCGGGCAGCCGCCGCCTGCAATTCCTCCAGCGAGGAAGCAAAGGCATAAGGCGAAGTCGGCAGTTTCAGCTCTTCCGCCGCCAGCACCCGGATGCGCTCGCGGTTCATGGTGATATGGGCGGCGCGGGCGGTGGGAATGACGGTGCAAAGCCCGTCCGCCTCGATCCGCACCAGCTCGTCGGTGGCCAGCGCCTCGATCTCGGGCACCAGCAGATGCGGGCGTTCCTGTTCCACCAAAGCGCGCAATGCCTTGGCGTCCGTCATATCGATGACATGAGAGCGGTGCGCCACCTGATGCGCAGGCGCGCCCGCATAGCGGTCCACCGCGATAGTCTCCACCCCCAACCGCTGCAATTCGATGACCACTTCCTTGCCCAACTCGCCCGAGCCCAGCAGCATCACCTTGACGGCGGCGGGTGACAGCGGTGTGCCGAGTTTCATGGGCCATAGACCTTGGTAAAAGCATCCATCAGGATTTTGCGGTCGGCGGGCTGGCCCACCACTTTGATCGCGTCCTCCTCCATCGTCACACCGGGGGAAATCTTTTCCACCCAGATATGGGAGGTTGGGATCGCCCAACTTGGGTCGTCCAGGGTACCGGCGGCGATGAAGACCAGCGCATTGGAAGCCAGATTGTGATGGAACATGCGAGTGCCGCATTTGGCGCAACGCTGGATATCCAACTCGCGCCCGGAATCGGCGCGTTTGCGATAGGCATGGGTTTCGCCGGCAAAGGAAAAAGCCTCGTTGCTGGCGATCAGTATGATGACGTTGGTTGCCCCGGTCATTTTCTTGCAGTCGGTGCAATGGCAGGCATTGACCGCCAGAGGCCGCGCCTCCAGCTTCCACCGCACCGCGCCGCAGAGACAGCTGCCCGTATAAGGCGGATCGGGAATGGGCGGACGGATCACTTCTTTGCCTTTCGGAAATCGATGCCGGTATCGGCCAGAATGGACAGCGTCGCCGCCCAGGCCGCCACATTCTGCCGCAGTTGCACCGGATCGACGATGGCCAATGTGTCGTCCTGACTATGGTGATAGTCGAAATAGCGGCTGGCATTCTGGTTCAGCGCAAAGACAGGCACACCCGCGCTATGGATATCCTGCAGGTCGGCGCCGGCATCCTCGGGGGGCGTATGCCGCGCGATGATCTTGAGCGGCGCCAGCACAGCTTCCAGCGGCGCGATGTCGGCCGCATCCCAAGCGCCGGCAGGCAATTGCAAGCCGTAAACATTGTCGGCACCCACATCGCTCTCGCCGGCGATGGCAATATCGCCAAGGTCGCTTTTGTGGGCGGCGAGATAGGCGGCGCCAGACCCGCCGGTCTCCTCCGAGCCCCACATCACCACCCGGATGGTGCGCCGATGCGGCATAGCCGCCACAAGCTTTGCCGCCGCCACCGTGATGGCAATGCCTGCCCCATCGTCGATGGCGCCGGTACCCTGGTCCCAGCTGTCCAGATGGCCGCCGATCACGATGGTACCCGCCTTGGAATCACTGCCGGGAATGTCGCCCGACACGGTCCAAGCGGTGGTATCGCTCACATGGGACTGCAACAACAAATGTATCGTTACCGGTCCGCGTGCCGCCATATGCGCGATCAGATCGGCATCGGGCACACCCAGCGCGGCGGCGGGAATGGCGCGTTCGCCCGGCTTCCAGGGCCGCATGGCGCCGGTGTGCGGCGCGCGCGCCGTGCCGGTGGAGATAGAGCGGACCAGATAGGCCACCGCGCCACGCGCGGATGCGTCCGGCGCGGCATATCGCGCCTGTACCGCCGCAGCATAGCCATCCGCCCCTTGTGTCCGGACCATGGGTTGATTCACCAGCACGATCTTCCCAATACAGCAGGACTCAGGGGCCGCCTTCAGGTCCGCCAGATTGCCGAACACCACGACTTGCGCGGTCATACCTTCGGCCGGCGTGGAGACGCCGTTGCCCAGCCCCAGCAGCGCCAACTTGTGTGAACGCGGCGCGATGATCTCGCCGGCCTCGGCATCGCGCAGCCACGCCTTTTTAGGAAAAGGCTCGACCTGGACATTGGCGAAGCCAAGAGCGGTCAGCTTGGCCACAGCCCAGTCGCGCGCATGCGCGGCAGCCGGACTGCCGGCTGGGCGCGGGCCGACCTCGGTGGTGAGTGATTCCAGCAAACTCCAGGCGGTATCGTCCCGCAGAGCCGTATCGCGCAATTGCGCCGCCTTGTGGGGATCGGCCCAAGCCGCTGACGCGGCAAGGAAAAGCCCAAAAATGGCGGCGCGGAAGTGCATCAGACTCTCCCCCAACGGGGGGAAAGCTAATCAGGCCTATGCGCCGCCGACCAGCGCGTTTTTAGCACCCCTGACCGGCGCGCCGCATTTTGACCGCTGGCCAGGAGCGTCGCGCGGAGCGTACTTAACGCACGTGGGCACGCGCGACGCCGCCAGCGGCCAAAAGGCCAGCGCGTTAATTCTTCGCGGTGTCGACCAGCTTGTTCTTGGCAATCCAAGGCATCATGGCGCGCAGCTTGGCGCCCACTTCCTCGATCTGATGGGCATCGCCCAGGGCGCGGGTGGCCTTGAAGGAGGACTGGCCGGCCTTGTTCTCCAGCACCCAGTCGCGGGCGAACTTGCCCTGCTGGATGTCGGTCAGGACACGCTTCATCTCGGCCTTGGTTGCGGCGGTGATGATGCGCGGGCCGGTGACATATTCGCCATATTCCGCGGTGTTGGAGATGGAATAGTTCATGTTGGCGATGCCGCCTTCATAGATCAGATCGACGATCAGCTTCACTTCATGCAGGCATTCGAAATAGGCCATTTCCGGGGCATAACCCGCCTCGACCAGGGTTTCGAAGCCGCCGCGGATCAGCTCGACCAAGCCGCCGCAGAGCACGACCTGCTCGCCGAACAGGTCGGTTTCGCATTCTTCCTTGAAGTTGGTCTCGATGATGCCGGCGCGGCCCCCGCCGATGGCGCTGGCGTAAGACAGGCCCAGATCATGGGCATTGCCGCTCGCATCCTGATGCACCGCGATCAGGGTCGGCACGCCGCCGCCCTTGAGATATTCGCCGCGCACGGTATGGCCGGGGCCTTTGGGCGCCACCATCAACACGTCCATGTCGGGACGCGGCTCGATCAGCTTGAAATGGACATTGAAGCCATGGGCGAACAACAAAGCCGCACCCTGTTTCATGTTGTTCTTGAGCTCGTCCTTGTAGATGTCGGCCTGCAGCTCGTCGGGGGTGGCCATCATCATCGCATCGGCCCATTTGGCGGCATCGGCGACGCTCATCACCTTGAAGCCGGCGGCCTCCGCCTTCTTGGCCGACGCGCCGGGGCGCACCGCGATCACCAGCTCCTTGACGCCGCTGTCGCGCATATTCTGGGCATGAGCATGGCCCTGAGAGCCAAAGCCGATCACGGCGACCTTCTTGTTCTTGATAAGATTGAGATCGGCATCCCGATCGTAATAAACGCGCATAAGTCCACTCCTGGAGGTTATAAGTTTGAAAGGGTGATTACATCGCCTCAGGGCCGCGGCTGATGGCGGCGACCCCGGTGCGGGAAACATCCACCAGCCCCAAGGGCCGCATCAGATCGACGAAAGAGTCGATCTTGGCGGGCGAGCCCGTGATCTCGAAGACAAAGCTGGATTGGGTGGTATCGACGGGGCGGGCACGGAAGGCATCGGCCATGCGCAGCGCCTCGACCCGCTTTTCGCCGGTGCCCGCCACCTTGATCAGCGCCATTTCGCGCTCGATCCCGGCCTTGGCCGACGTCCAGTTGGTGACCTTGTGGGTCGGCACCAGACGGCGTAGCTGGGTTTCGATCTGCTCGATCACCTGCGGCGTGCCGCTGGTGACGATGGAGATGCGGCTGGTGCGGGCCATGGGATCGACCTCGGCCACCGTCAGGCTTTCGATATTATAGCCGCGTCCGGAAAACAGCCCGACCACGCGCGCCAGCACGCCGGCCTCATTGTCGACCAGCACGGTCAGGGTGTGGCGCTCGATGTCGCTCACCGGCTTCACCTTGGTATCGTGCATCAAACCAGCATCTTTCCGGCGTCGCTGATCTCGCCGCCGTCATCGGGCGACAACAGCATCTCGTTATGCGCCCCGCCGGACGGGATCATGGGATAGCAATTCTCCGCCGGATCGACGCGGCAGTCGAACAACACCGGCTTCTTGACCGCGATCATTTCCTGGATCTTGCCGTCCAGCTCGGACGGTTTCGTCGCGCGCAGGCCGACACAGCCAAAGGCTTCCGCCATCTTGACGAAATCCGGCAGGGCCTCGGAATAGGAATGCGAATAGCGCTTGCCGTGCAGGATTTCCTGCCACTGGCGCACCATGCCCATATATTCATTGTTCAGGATGAAGATCTTGATCGGCAGGTCGTACTGCATCGCGGTCGACATTTCCTGCATGGTCATCTGCACCGACGCCTCGCCGGCAATGTCGATCACCAGCGCATCGGGATGGGCCATCTGCACGCCGATAGCGGCCGGCAGGCCATAGCCCATGGTGCCCAGCCCACCGCTGGTCATCCAATGGTTGGGCTCCTGGAAATGGAAGCGCTGCGCTGCCCACATCTGATGCTGGCCGACTTCGGTGGTGACGTATACATCCTGGCGATGCTTGGTCAGTTCATACAGCCGGTCGATGGCATATTGCGGTTTGATGATGGAATCGCAATTGTGATAGGACAGCGACTTCTTCGCCCGCCAGCTATCGATCTGCTTCCACCAGTCCTTCAGAGCCGCAGCTTGGACCTTGTGCTTCTGGGTCTTCCAGAATCGGATGATCTCGCGCAACGCTTTGGCCGCATCGGCCACGATTCCCAAATCCACCCGCACGATCTTGTTGATCTGCGAGGCGTCGATATCCAGATGGATCTTCTTGGACTTGGGCGAGAAGGCGCTGACCTTGCCGGTCACGCGGTCGTCGAACCGCGCCCCCAGGCAGATCATCAGGTCGCAATCATGCATGGCGTGATTGGCTTCCCAGGTGCCGTGCATGCCCACCAAGCCCATCCATTCGGGACGCGAGGCCGGAAAGGCGCCCAACCCCATCAGGGTCGAGGTGATGGGAAAGCCGGTCAAATCCACCAGCTCGCGCAGCAATGTGCTCGCTTCCGGCCCGGAATTGACGATGCCGCCGCCGCTATAGATGATCGGCCGCTTCGCCGCCGCCATCATCTCCACCGCCTTCACGATCGCCGACAGGTCGGGATCGGTCTTGGGGCGATAGGTACGATGATGGATCGATTGCGGCCCCTGATAAGCGCCAGTCTGGAACTGCACGTCCTTGGGAATATCCACCACCACCGGACCGGGGCGCCCCGTGGTGGCGATCTCGAAAGCTTCGTGCAGCACGCGCGACAGATCGTTGACGTCCTTCACCAGCCAATTGTGCTTGGTGCAGGGACGGGTGATGCCGACCGTATCGCATTCCTGGAAGGCGTCGGTGCCGATCAGATGGGTGGGCACCTGGCCCGTCAGCACCACCAGCGGAATGGAATCCATTAGCGCATCGGTTAGGCCGGTCACCGCATTGGTGGCGCCGGGACCGGAGGTCACCAGCACCACGCCGGGCTTGCCGGTGGAGCGGGCATAGCCTTCGGCGGCATGGGTGGCGCCTTGTTCGTGGCGCACCAGCACATGGGTGATGCCTTCGACCTTGAACAGCGCGTCATAGATCGGCAGGACCGCGCCGCCGGGATAGCCGAAGATGTGCGTGACGCCCTGGTCCTTGAGGGCGCGAATGACCATCTGGGCGCCGGTCATGGTTTCGGCGGCCGTCTGGGCCGCGTCTCGCGTCAATGTGTCGTCCTTGTCCATCATCCGTCCCTGTCAAACCCAATGCTCGTAATCGCACCAAAGATAAAGGGGCGTTTCCGCCCCTTGTCCGCATGACCGCTATGCCGTGCGAAGGATCAGCTTCGCCTGCCTAGCGGCCAGATAACTACGAGCAGTCTGCACATGGGCGGGAAACTAAAGATGCTGCATTGCGGCGTCAAGCAACTTCACGCAGATTTTTGCCTGTATTGTGTAATTAAATTACTAACAAGTGGGTCAAACCAGATATAATGTGGCATACGGTGACGAAACCACGTCATCTGGCGCTTGGCAAATTGCCGCGTCCCGGTGATGGCGGCATCCAGCGCCTCGGCCTGGGTCAAAGTTCCGCTCCCCAGGGCCTGAAGCGGGCGCAATCCCAGCAATTTGGCCGCCGGCATGGCGGGGTCCAGGCCCTCCAATTTCCGCGCCTCCTCCAAACCGCCTTGCGTGAGCATGGCCTCGAACCGCTCCGCGATCCGGGCGCGCAGCTGGGGGCGCGGCGGATCCAGCACAAAGGCGGCGATCTGCTTGTCTTTCAGGATGGGCTTGGCGGGGGCGCTTTGCCATTCCGCCAGCGGCCGCCCCGTCGCCTCGAACACTTCAAAGGCGCGCAACACCCGCTGCGGATCGGAAGAGCGCAGCCGCGACGCCGTCAAGGGATCGCGATCGGTGAGCTTGGCGTGCAGCGCCTCCACGCCAATGTCATCCAGCAGCGCGCGCGCCGCATCGCGGATCTCCGGCGGTGTCGGTGGAACATCGGCCAACCCGTCGGTCAGGGCCATGAAATACAGGCCTGTGCCGCCCACGAAGATGGGCACGCGTTGCATCGCCCGCGCCTGGGCAAGCGCCTTGATCGCATCGGCGCGCCAGCTTCCGACAGAGTAGCTTTCGCGCACACCGACATGACCGTAGAGCAGATGCGGCACGCGCGCCTTGTCGGCATCGCTGGGCTGTGCCGTGAGGATCGGGGCTTCGCGATAGACCTGCATGGAATCGGCATTGATCACCACGCCGCCGATGTCCTCGGCCAAGGCCAAGGCTTGCGCCGACTTGCCGCTCGCGGTGGGCCCTGCAATAAGGACGGCGTCGAATTTCATGCGGTTACAATGTTTGTTCTGAATGTCATCGGCAAGGGCGCGGACCCCGTTTTGTTCGCGACGCTCGGTGCGGGCCCGGCGAAAATCCTGGCGCCCGGTCATGCTTTCGATCTGCCGGTAGCCGACAACTCAGCGCTGGCGGCAGCACGCGCCATCGCCGGCGGCACGGCGCTGGATATCAATCTGATCGCGACGGCCAAACGCCGCAAGAAACTGCTGATGGCCGACATGGATTCCACCATCATCAATGTCGAGTGCCTGGACGAACTGGCCGACATGGCCGGGCTTAAGCCCCAGATCGCCGCCATCACCGAACGGGCCATGCGCGGCGAACTGGAATTCGAGGCGGCGCTGAAGGAGCGCGTGGGCATGCTCAAGGGCCTCAGCCTGACCGCGCTGGAAAAAACCTATGCCGAACGGGTGCGGCTCAATCCCGGCGCCAAATCGCTGCTCGCCACCATGCGGGCCAACGGCGCCCACACCATGCTGGTGTCGGGCGGCTTCGGCTATTTCACCCAGCGCGTGGCGCAGGCGTGCGGTTTTCACGCCGAACGCGGCAACAGATTGCTGGACGATGGCGACGCACTGACCGGCGAAGTCGGCACGCCCATCCTGGGCCGCCAGGCCAAGCTGGAGGCGCTGGAGGAGGCTGCCGCCCATCTCAAGATCGATTTCGCCGAGACTTTGGCGGTGGGCGACGGCGCCAATGATCTCGCCATGATCCAGCGGGCCAGTGAAAATGGAGGCTTGGGGGTTGCCTATCATGCCAAGCCGGTGGTGGCCGCAGCGGCGGGCGCAGCCGTCAGCTACAATGACCTCACCGCGCTGCTGTATCTGCAAGGCTATAGCGACGGCGAAATCGTCCGCGTTTAACTCAATTTCAGCCCCAGATACTGCAGATCGCCGTCGCGGTTCACCAGCAGCAGCACGGATTTCTTGCCTGCCTTGACATCGGCATCGACACGCTTGGCGACTTGGTCGGGGGTCTTCACCGCCTGGCCGCCCACTTCCATGATCACATCGCCGGAGCGCAGATTCATGTCCCCCGCGGGACTGCCGCCTTCGACGGACGTCACCACCACGCCTTGTATGCCGGCCCCGATCTTGAACTTGGCGCGCGCCGGCGCGTCCAGCACGCCCAGCGCCAATCCCAACTGCGACAGCTTGGACTGGTTCTTCACCGGCGGAGGCGGAGGGGCTTTACCGGGCTTATCGGGCTTGTCGTCGGCCAATCTCTGCACCGTGATTTTCAGAGTCTGCTTGCGGCCCTTGCGCAGCACGTCGATATTGACCGTCTTGCCGATCGGTGTGTCGGCGACAATGCGCGGCAAAGAGCGATCGTCATTCACCGGCTTGGCGTCGAATCCGATGACCAAATCGCCATTGATCAATCCCGCCTTGGCCGCCGGTCCGCCGCCCGTCACGCCCGCCACCAGGGCGCCTTGGGTGGTGGGCAGGCCCAGACCTTCCGCGATTTCCGGCGTCACCGGTTGGATGCGCACCCCGATCCAGCCGCGCCGCGCCGCGCCGAACTGGCGCAGCTGGTTCACCACCTGGCGCGCCAGGTTGGAAGGAATGGCGAAGCCGATGCCGACACTGCCGCCGCTGGGCGTGTAGATCTGCGAATTGATGCCGATCACATTGCCGTCGGTATCGAACAGCGGACCGCCGGAATTGCCGCGATTGATCGGCGCATCGGTTTGGATGAAATCGTCATAGTCGCCGGAATTGATATTGCGGTTGCGCGCCGACACGATGCCCGCCGTCACGGTCGAGCCGATGCCAAAGGGATCGCCAATCGCCACCACCCAATCGCCGATGCGGGCGTGATCGCTGTCGCCGAAATGGGCGGAAGGCAACGGCTTTTTGGGTGTGACCTTCAGCAGCGCCAGATCGGTCTTGGGATCGCGGCCCACCACCCGCGCCGGCATGGGCGTACCGTCCTGCAGCGAAACGGTGATCTGGTCGCTGTCCTCGATCACATGATTGTTGGTGACGACATAGCCCGACGGATCGATGATGAAGCCCGAGCCCAGCGACGTCACATGACGCGGCCGGTTGGAATTGGGCCCCAGAAAATTCTTGAACAGATCTTCCAGCGGCGAGCCGGGCGGCAATTGCGGCATGGCGCCTTGCGGCGGCGCCTTCAAGGTCTGGCTGGTGGAGATATTGACCACCGTGGGCAACAGCTTGGTCACCAGATCGGCGAAGGAATCGGGCGCCGGCCGCGCCCAAACAGGCATGGCCGGGACGAGGAAGGCCAGAACGGCAAACAGGCGGTACAAGGGGCGCATCGGGATTCGACTACATAAAAAGGGGAATCGCCGGTCAGTTTAGGCAGGGACAAAGGGAACCAACAGGCGAAAAGCCGCCTTCGTGATGTTTTTTAGGAGCCAGGGCAACCAGGCTGGCCTACTAGGATTTCGGCGAGGTGGGGGCTATATCCCCACCCTATGAGCGTCGCCCGCGAAGATGTTTTAAAAGCGCTCGACCAGGTGATCGATCCGGCGAGCGGGCGCACCGTGGTCCAGCAGGACATGATCCAGGGCCTGGTGGTCAAGGACGGTCATGTCGGCTTTGTGCTGGAAGTCGGCTCCGATCGCGGCCCCGCGTCCGAGCCGCTGCGCAAGATCTGCGAAGCCATGGTCCTGGGCGTGAAAGGTGTGAAATCGGTCACCGCTGTGCTGACGGCCCATGAGGACCATCCCCAACCGGCGCGCCATGAGCATGCACACCATCATCACGCGCCGGCGCCAAAACCGGCGGTACCCCGCCAGTCGCCACCTGGCACGCCACAGGCGCGCCCAAATAATCAAAGTGGGCCCGCCGGAATTCCCGGGGTGAAGAACATCATCGCGGTCGCCAGCGGCAAGGGCGGGGTGGGCAAATCCACCGTCGCGGTCAATCTGGCGCTGTCGCTGTCCCGCCTGGGCTTGAAGGTCGGACTGCTGGATGCCGATATTTACGGCCCGTCGCTGCCGCGTCTGCTTGGCATCACCGAAAAACCGGAAAGCGACGGCCATACCCTGCATCCCATCGTCCGCCATGGCATCAAGACCATGAGCATCGGCTTTCTGGTCAAGGAAGATGAAGCCATGATCTGGCGCGGGCCGATGGTGCAAAGCGCGCTGACCCAGATGCTGAACGACGTTGCTTGGGCAACCCCTGGGGCGCCGTTGGATGTGTTGGTGCTGGATATGCCGCCGGGAACCGGCGATGCCCAGCTCACCATCGCCCAGCGCGTGCCTTTGAAAGGGGCGGTGATCGTCTCCACCCCGCAGGACATCGCCTTGATCGATGCGCGCAAAGGCATCGCCATGTTCAAGAAGACCCAGGTGCCGATCCTGGGCCTGGTCGAGAATATGTCGATGTTCACCTGCCCCGATTGCGGTTCCAGCCACGCCATCTTCGGCCATGGCGGGGCGAAGCTGACCGCGGAAAAACTGGGGGCGCCCTTTCTGGGCGAAATTCCGCTGGTGCCGCGCATCCGCGAGACCTCCGATTCGGGCCAGCCGGTGAGTGTTTCGGCGCCCGGCAGCCCGGAAGCCAAGGCCTTTCTGGATTTGGCCGCCAAGGTCGCGGCGGCGTTGGAAGCAGAATCCAAACCCGCGCCAAAAATCGTTATCGAGTGACTAGCGTGTCAGTGTCACATAGCTGTAGCGGATCCCGTCCGGCGTAATGTGATCTTCGCGCGCGGCTTCGTGCCAGCCGCTACGGTCCAGCTCGAACCGCGCATCGCCGTCGAAATCCTTGTGGACTTCCGTCAATTCGATGCGATGGGCCAACGGAAGAAAGTACCGATAAATTTCTCCGCCACCGATCACCATCACGGTTTCATTTGGAGCAAGATGGGAAAGATCGATATTTGGCAATGTCGCCGTTACCGCGTCAGGTGCTTTCCAACCCGGATCACGCGTACACACGACATTTCTACGGCCCGGCAACGGTTTTTTGGGCAGCGAATCCCAGGTCTTGCGCCCCATCACAATGGTATGGCCCATGGTCAGCGCCTTGAACCGCTTCATATCGTCGGAAATGTGCCAGGGGATGCCGCCATCCTTGCCGATGACACCATTATCCGCGATGGCGACCACCAGCACGATCTCGCTCATGACGCGAGCGCCTCCAGCGCTTCGCCTTCCAGCCGGCAATCCACCCATTCCGGCACCAGCCTGGCGCCCAGGCTTTGGTAAAAGGCGATGGCCGGCGCATTCCAATCCAGCACCCGCCATTCCATATGGCCATCCGCTGCGCGCGCCCGCGCCGCCAAATCCGCCAAAAAGCGGCGGCCCAATCCCCGGCCGCGAAATTGCGGCTTCACATACAGGTCTTCGACATAAAGCCCGCGCCGGCCGCGAAAACTCTTATAGGTCCAGAACCAGGTAACGATGCCGGCCGCGTCTTGCCCCAAAAACGCCAGTTCGCAATGACAGACCGCACCGAACATGTCGCGCAACACCATGTCGTGCGTCAGGTGAAAGCCGGTTTCCGGCACTTTCTCATAGATCGCCAATTCCCGAATCATCTCCAATATCAGGGGCGCATCGTCCGGTGTTGCGGCGCGAAGAATAAAATCGCTCTCAAAGCTGCTCATGGGTCCGACCATAAGAGGAGGTGGAACCAAAGGATAGCGGCGGCATTTACACAAGCAACTTGTTCGGCAGGTGCCCCATGCGCAAATTGTTGCTTTCCACCGCCGCGCTGATCTGGCTGGCGGTGCCCGCTCTGGCAGAGCCCCATTCCGATCGGGGTGAACGGCATTCCAACCGCGTCGGCAAGGCCAGCGTCGCGCCGCAAGTCCAGGACCGGGCGCAGGCGGAGTTGCGCGGTCGCACAGAACCGGATGGTGGCAACCGTGGCCAAGAGCGGCGTGGCGAAATCCGCGGCAACGCGCCTGCGGCGGTTGCGAATCGCGGCGATCACGATTCTGGCGACCGCGGCAGTCGTGGCGACCGGGATCGCAGCGACCGCGGATTCAAAGACCGCATCGAGAATCGCAATGACCACAATCGCGACGGCCGGGAACGCTTCTCCACCCTGGAAAGGCGCGACCGGATGGGCGGCCCAGACCGGCGGCCGGACTTCAATCGTGACGGCCGCACCGATTATCGAACCGATTATCGGCGTGGCGGTTATGGCGGACCGCGCCATGATTTCAGCGGCTTCCGCGACTATCACCGCAATTTCCGTGTCTCGCGCCGCTTCGACGTCCCCGCCTATCGCCGTCCCGCCGGCTGGTACAGCCATCGCTGGACGTTTGGCGAATTCCTGCCAGCCGCCTTCTGGATACGCGATTACTGGATCTTGGACTTCGAATTGTATGACCTGCCGCTCCCACCCTATGGCGCGGTTTGGGTCCGGGTGGGCAGCGACGCCCTGCTGATCGATGAGGTTTCCGGCGAAATCATCACCGTCGCCTATGATGTGTTTTATTGAATTTTCGGCGGGGATGCCGCATTTCCACCAAAGTGCGGCACCTTTGCCCTTACAGACCTGCCCTTAGCTGCTATAAGCCGCCACCGTGCCTGCGCGCCTGCGGGGCAAGTTAATCAGGGTACGGATTTAGCGCATGTCCAATGTCACGGTGATCGGCGCCCAATGGGGCGACGAAGGCAAAGGCAAGATCATCGATTGGCTGTCGAACCGCGCCGAGATGGTGGTGCGGTTCCAGGGCGGCAACAATGCCGGCCATACCATCGTGGTGGGCGACAAGACCTACAAGCTTTCCCTGCTGCCCTCCGGCGTGGTCCAGGGCAAGCGCTCGATCATCGGCAATGGCGTGGTGGTCGATCCCTGGTCGCTGCTGGAGGAAATCGCACGCGTCGGCGCCGCCGGCCTGACCGTCACCCCCGACATTCTGGTGCTGGCGGAGAATGCCGTGCTGGTCCTGCCGCTACACCGCGAGCTGGATGCCCTGCGCGAGGAAGCGACCTCGCAGAAGCTGGGCACCACCAAGCGCGGCATCGGCCCGGCTTACGAAGATAAAGTCGGCCGCCGCGCCATCCGTGCCATCGACCTCAAGGACCCCGCCTCCCTGCCCGGCAAGATCGAGCGGCTGCTGGCGCATCACAATGTGCTGCGCAAGGGGTTCGGCGCGGCGGAAGTGGATGCGGGCGCGCTGCTGAAATCGCTGAACGACATCGCGCCCAAGATCGCGCCTTTCCTGGGCTCGTCCTGGCGCGAGCTGGATACCGCGCACAAGGCGGGCAAGCGCGTCTTGTTCGAAGGCGCGCAAGCCGTGCTGCTGGACATCGACCACGGCACCTATCCCTTTGTCACCTCGTCCAACACCGTGGCGGGCCAGGCGGCGGCGGGCGCGGGCGTTTCGCCCCGCGCCATCGGCACGGTGCTGGGCATCGTCAAAAGCTACACCACCCGTGTCGGCGAAGGCCCCTTCCCCACCGAACTGAAAGACGCAACCGGCGAGAGACTGGGCGAACGCGGCCATGAGTTCGGCACCGTCACGGGCAGGAAGCGCCGCTGCGGCTGGTTCGACAGCGTGCTTGTGCGCCAGACCTGCATCACCGGCGGCGTCGACGGCATCTGCCTCACCAAGCTGGACGTGCTGGACGGCTTTGACCAGATCAAGGTCTGTATCGGCTATCAACTCGACGGCAAGATACTGGACTATCTGCCCGCCGACGCCAATCTGCAGGCGCGGCTGACCCCGGTCTATGAAACCTTGGAAGGTTGGAAGGAAACCACCCATGGCGCCCGCAGCTGGGCTCAGCTTCCCGCCAATGCCATCAAATATGTCCGCCGGGTCGAGGAATTGATCGGCGCGCCGGTGATCTTGCTGTCCACCAGCCCCGACCGCGATGACACCATCATGGTGCAAGATCCCTTCGTCGATCGGTGAAGAGGGTCCTCATCCTGAGTTTATCGAAGGGTGAGGAGCGGTTCGCCTCAAGGCGGACGAAATGATCCAGTGGATCATTTCGAGCGACGAACGCCGCGAGCTTGGGCGAGCGGCTGGCCGGCCTCATGGTTCGACAAGCTCAGAATGAAGCTTTTATCCCGTGATTTAACGGACCGCTGCCCGAACCCAGCCCCGGCGCGGTCCGGATCGCGTTCTGGACATAGGCATGCGCACGGGCGACCGCATCCTTCAGAGGCAGCTTTTGCGCCAGTCCGCAGGCAATGGCGGTGGCGAGCGTGCAGCCCGTGCCATGGGTATGGCAGGTTTCGATGCGCGGCGATTCAAAGGGGGTGAAGTCGTCCCCGCTCCACAAGACATCGCGGACAACCGCGCCTTCACCGTGACCGCCTTTGAACAGAACCGCGTTCACGCCCGCCATCTTCAGCACCATGACGGCGTTGCGGATGCGGTGTTCACTGCCGGGATAGATACCCGTCAGCGCTTCGGCTTCCGGCAAGTTGGGCGTGACCAATGTCGCCATGGGCAGAAGTTTCTTCTTCAGCGCCGCAACCGCGCCGGCATCCAGCAGGGATGAGCCGCCCTTGGCCACCATCACCGGATCCACCACCAGGGGAACATGCGGCGCGTGTTCGGCCAGGGTGGCAGCGACCATTTCCACCATTTCGGCATGGCCCAGCATGCCGGTCTTGATGGCGTCGGCCCCAATATCGGACAGGCAGGCGATGATCTGGTCGCGTACAATGCCCGGCGGCACCATATGGTTGCCCGTCACGCCCAGCGTATTCTGCACCGTGACGGCGGTGATCGCGGTTTGGGCATAGACGCCAAAGGCCTGGGCGGTTTTGAGATCGGCCTGGATTCCGGCCCCGCCGGAAGGATCGGACCCGGCGATGACCAGGATACGCGGATGCTTGGGGTTCAAACGTTCCATCCTCACCCTTCGACAGGCTCAGGGTGAGGATTGAGCCTACTCCTCATGCTGAGCTTGTCGAAGCATGAGGGTAACGGGGTCAGGCCGCAACTTCCTCAATCGCGCTGGCAATCTGGCGCACCACGGCGCGCACCAGCTTTTCATCCTCGCCTTCCGCCATCACCCGGATCAGGGGTTCGGTGCCGGATTTGCGCACCAGCACGCGCCCTGAAGCGCCCAGCTTGGCGTTGGCGTCTTGAATGGAGGATTTCACCCGTTCATCGTCCAGCGGCGAGCCCTTCTTGAAGCGCACATTCTCCAAGACCTGGGGCAATGGATTGAACAGATGCGCCGCCTCGCTGGCGGGTTTGCCTTGGGCCAGCACCGCCAGCACCTGGAGCGCCGCCACCAGCCCGTCGCCGGTGGTGGAGACATCGGACAGGATGATATGGCCGGACTGTTCGCCGCCCACATTGAAACCGCCCTTTTTCATTTCCTCCAGCACATAGCGGTCGCCCACCGCCGCCCGCGCCAGTTTCAGGTTCAAAGACCCCAGATAGTGATCCAGCCCGGCATTCGACATCACCGTGCCGACCACGCCGCCGCCCTTCAAATCGCCGCTTTTCGACCAGCTTTTGGCAATCAGCGCCAGGATCTGGTCGCCGTCGATCACCTGGCCTTTTTCGTCGGCCATCACCACCCGGTCGGCGTCCCCGTCCAGCGCGATGCCAAAATCGGCACGCACTTCGCGCACCTTGCTGCACATCGCCTGAGGCGCGGTGGAGCCGCAATCCAGGTTGATATTGGTGCCGTCCGGCGTGACCCCGATGGTGACGATATCGGCGCCCAATTCCCACAGCACTTCCGGCGCCACCTTGTAGGCGGCACCATTGGCGCAATCGATCACGATGCGCATGCCGTCCAGCCGCAGATTGCGCGGGAAGGTGCGCTTGGCGAATTCGATATAACGCGCCTGGCTGTCGTCGACGCGTTTGGCGCGGCCGATCTTGTCGCTGGGTGCCAGACCCTGTTCCAGGCCGGCCGCCATCAGCTGCTCGATTTCCATTTCCACTTCGTCCGACAGTTTCTGGCCGTCGGGGCCGAAGAATTTGATGCCATTATCCTCAAAAGGATTGTGCGAGGCGGTGATCATCACCCCCATATCGGCGCGCAAGGAGCGGGTCAGCATGGCCACGGCGGGGGTCGGCAGCGGACCGAACTGGAACACGTCCATGCCCACGGCGGTGAAGCCGGAGACCAGCGCGCTTTCGATCATATAGCCAGATAGACGTGTGTCCTTGCCGATCACCACCCGGTGGCGATGGTCGCCGCGGGTGAAAATGCGCCCGGCCGCCATGCCGGCCTTCAGCGCCACTTCCGGCGTCAGTTTGGCGGTGTTGACGCGGCCTCGGATGCCGTCGGTGCCGAAATATTTGCGGGTCATGAAGATACGGTCCTAGGAACAAGCTATTTTAGCACAAACTGGTTGCCGGAGGTTAACGGGACTTATTGACGGTTTTTTGGCCTATGGTTTTCAGGACCTTAACCCCGTCACGTAGCGGCCCCGGCGCATGGGTGCGGATATAGTCGGCGCCCTGAGCTTGCGCAAACAATTCAGCCGCCAAGCTGGCAGCCCCGGCCTCGGTTACAGGGCGATTGACCAACCGGCGCAGGAAACCCTTGCGGGAGAGCGAAACCAGCAGCGGCAGGCCATAGCGGGCTTTCAGCTCCGGCAGGCGACGAAGGACGATCAGGGAATTTTCGGGATCGGTCCCCAGGAACTGGCCCATGCCGGGATCCAGGATCAGGCGCTCGCGCGCAATGCCTGCCTTGGCCAAGGCATCGATGCGTGCATCGAAGAAAGCCGTGACGCGGTCAAAAATTTCCGCCGATGGCACTTCGGTGCGCACAGCCACGCCCTTGGGCTGCACCATATGCATCACGATCAATTGGGCTTGCGACTTCGCCAGCTCGGGATAGAGCGCGGCATCGGGAAAGCCATGAATGTCATTCAGATAATCGATGCCCTGTTTCAGCGCCCAGCGCTGTACGGCGAGCGAGAAACTGTCCACCGACAGCGACAGGCCCTTTTGCTTCAGGGCGGGAAGCACCGCGGCCAAGCGGGCGATCTCGACGTCCGGCGCCACGGCTTGTGCATCGGGATGAGATGAGGCCGCGCCGATGTCGATGATGTCGGCGCCATCCTTGGCCAACGCATCCGCATGCGCCAGCGCCGCGCCCGGCGCCAGATATTTTCCGCCGTCGGAAAAAGAGTCGCTGGTGATGTTGAGAATGCCGAGAATTTTCATGGGCCCATCTGTCAAGGAAGATGGATGGCCGGGTCAAGCCCGGCCATGGTGAGTTTTATGGATTAACGTGGCGCGAGGAATTTTGTGGCGTGAGCAGGAGCGCCGAGCGACGTGTACAAGACGTACACGAGCGGTCCATAGCGGCAGCGTATGGACGCGACGAACTCACGACGCAAAAGAACCGCGCCGCTTATCTGGGCTGCGGTTCGGGCGAGATAATCGGCCCAGGCCCGGCAGGACGGGATTTTCCCGCAACGGGAACGGAGGTGCCCTCGCCGCGAGCGGGCAGCACCGGATCCTCATACGGCGTACGGACCGGGGGAATGCCCTTGAGCAGCGCAATGATCTCGTCGCCGGTCAAGGTCTCATATTCCAGCAGCCCGCGCGCCAGCACGTTCAGATCGGCCTGGCGGGTGGTGAGAATGTCCTTGGCGCGCTGATAGCTCTCATCGATGATGCGGTGGATTTCGGAGTCGATCTTCTGCGCCGTGGCTTCGGAGACATTCTGGGTGCGCGACACGCTATGGCCCAGAAAGACTTCTTCCTGGTTCTCAGCATAGGCGATCGGGCCCAAACTGTCGGACATGCCGAAGCGGGTCACCATGGCGCGAGCCATGCGGGTGGCCTGTTCGATGTCGCTTTGCGCGCCGGTGGTCACCTTTTCATGACCGAACACCAGTTCCTCGGCCAGGCGGCCGCCGAATGCGACGCACAGATCCGCCAGCATCTTCTGACGGGTCAGCGATAGCTGGTCGCGCTCCGGCAGGCGCATCACCATGCCCAGGGCGCGGCCGCGCGGAATAATGGTCGCCTTGTGAATGGGGTCGGAACCTTCGACGCTAATGGCGACGATGGCGTGGCCGGCCTCGTGGAAGGCGGTGAGCTTCTTTTCCTCGTCGCTCATCGCCATGGAGCGCCGCTCGGCGCCCATCATCACCTTGTCCTTGGCGTCTTCCAGCTCGCTCATGGTGACGACGCGCTTGCCGCGCCGGGCGGCCAGCAGCGCGCCTTCATTCACCAGATTGGCCAGGTCGGCGCCGGAGAAGCCCGGCGTGCCGCGCGCGATGGTGCGCGGATCGACATCGGGCGCCAGCGGCACCTTGCGCAGATGCACGCGCAAGATTTTCTCGCGGCCCGCCAGATCGGGATTGGGCACCACCACATGGCGGTCGAAGCGGCCGGGACGCAGCAGCGCCGGATCCAGCACATCGGGCCGGTTGGTGGCGGCGATCAGGATCACGCTTTCATTGGCTTCAAAGCCGTCCATCTCCACCAGCAACTGGTTGAGGGTCTGTTCGCGCTCGTCATTGCCGCCGCCCAGACCGGCGCCGCGATGGCGGCCGACCGCGTCGATTTCATCGATGAACACGATGCAGGGCGAATTCTTCTTGGCCTGTTCGAACATGTCGCGCACGCGGCTGGCGCCGACGCCCACGAACATTTCGACAAAGTCCGAACCCGAAATGGTGAAGAAGGGCACATTGGCTTCACCCGCGATGGCGCGCGCCAGCAGGGTCTTGCCGGTACCAGGCGGACCGACCAGCAGCACGCCCTTGGGAATGCGGCCGCCCAGGCGCTGGAATTTCTGCGGATCGCGCAGGAAGTCGACGATTTCCTTCAGGTCGTCCTTGGCTTCGTCCACGCCCGCCACGTCTTCAAAGGTCACGCGGCCCTGGCGCTCGGTCAGCAGCTTAGCGCGGCTCTTGCCGAAGCCCATCGCCTTGCCGCCGCCCGATTGCATCTGGCGCAGGAAGAACACCCACACGCCGAAGATCAGCAGCATGGGGAACCAATTGATGAAAATGGCAAGCAGATTGAAGCTGTCATCGGCCTGATTGACGGTGATGTCGACATGGTGCGCCTTGAGGGCGGGCCACAAGGTCGTGTCATTGCTGGGCACGGTGGTGGTGAAAGGCTGACCGCTGGTCATTTCGCCCTTCACGGACTCGCCCGTAAGCGTGACCTTCTTGATCTGGTTCTGCACCACCAGCTCGTTGAACTTGGAATAGGTGAGTGCCGAAGCGGTCGTATGCTGACCGGTGCCCTGGAACAGGTTGAACAAGATCACCAGCAAAGCCGCGATCACGATCCAAAGCGCAAGATTTCTGAGGTTACTCAAGAGCCGTCCTTCTCTGGCCGTTGGGGCAGGCCTACACACCCATCCTATTGGGCTATCCACCTGGATAGATAGGGTGGTTTTAGCTTATTGCCAGCCATCAAGAATGTTAAGAATTTTGGCCTCGCCTTCGCAAAACAATTATTGCCGAATCTTTTTGCGTGCCCCGGCCCCCTTGGAACTCCCGGTTTTCCTTGGATTTTCCCGTACGACCGCCAGGCTGAAGGGAGCAAAAGCTGCAGGCGCCGGGCGAAGGTGACAACCGTGCAGGGTGGCCCCTGCGGCAAGACCAACGCCGGTTACCCGGTCGAAAAGCCGTTCCAGGGACTCGAATCGCGGCCGGTAGGCCTGCTCACCCACCTCCATCAACACCGATGCCAGGCCGCGCAACCCCACCTCGCGCGGCGCCGCCGCCAAGGCAGCGACATCCAGCAAGATGCCGCCGGCCCCAGATGGCCTGGCCGCCCGCTGCAGCACGGCCCCGGTCATGATCTCCAAACTCTCGCGGGCGCGCGCCAAATGCGAGGCCGCTGCCGCGATGCGCGCGGGCGTCAGGCCTGCTTCGCTCAAGGCGGCGCGCGCTTTGCGGATTTTCACCCGGTCGAAGCCGGCATCCTCATTCATGGGATCGTCCAGCCAGGACTGACCCAGAGCCGACAGATAGGCGCGCAGCTGGTCGCGGCCAAGACCCAGCAAGGGGCGCACAAGGGTCAGCCGCCCAAATCCCGGCAGCGGCCAGGGCGCGCGCTGCGCCATGCCGGCAAGACCGTCCAGCCCGCTGCCGCGCGCCAACCGCAATAGAAAAGTCTCGGCCTGATCATCCAGATTGTGGCCGGCAAACAGCGTGGCGACCTTGTTTTTCACCAGCCAGTCGCCCATCAGGCGGTAACGCGCTTGGCGCGCCGCCGATTCGATGCCGCTTTTGGGCTTGCTGCCGCGCCAGGTCAGCACATGCGCCGCAAGACCGGCTTTCCTTGCCCAGGCCAGAACCTGCTTGGCATCCCGCGCCGAGGTCTTGCGCAAGCCGTGATCCACCGTCAGCACAATGGGAGCGGCAAGCCCCCGCGCCTTGGCAAATCCCCCCAGCAGATGCATCAGCGCCAGGGAATCGCCGCCGCCCGACACCGCCACGGCCCAGGGCGGGCTGGGATGCTCTGTCATGGCCTGCGCAAAATGGTCTTCCAGGCCGCCGCCCGGCTTACTTGCTGCAGGCCGTTTTGCGCAAGGCCGCGGCGCTGGCAAGGGTTTGCGGCGAGCCATTGGGATACTTCGTCCTGATAAGGCCAAGCGTGGTGCAGCCTTCCGATTTCTGGCCCAGCGACATGAAGGACTGAGCCAGCTTGAGCATAGCGTCTGGGGCGCGCTGGGACTTGGGATATTTTTTGATCACCTCGGCGAAACTGCGCTGCGCCGAGGCATAGTCCTGGCGGATGAAGCTGATATTGCCTACCCAATAAAGCGCCTGGGGCGACAAATCGCTGTCATCGGGATTGGCGTCGGCATAGGCGCGGAAGGCCGCTTGCGCCTCGGAATATTGCGCCCGGCTCATCAGGTTCATCGCCTGGTCATACTGGGCTGAATTGCCGGGGGGTGATTGCGGCGGCGGAACAGCGCCCGGGCCCGCCGCCGGCAAACTGCCCAATATGCCGGGCGGACGGCCGCGCACCGCCGGCTCGCCGGCGCCTTCCGAACCGATCGGAGGCAAGGCGTCGCCGGGACGCATGGTCTGGCGCGGCGGCAACGAGGCCGAAGCCGCCCCGGTGCAGTTGATGGCATCGTTCGCGCCCAGCTGTTGGGCCGAAAGGGTGCAGAGTCGATAAGCGAAATCCTTTTCCATCCGGTCCAGCTTGTCATTCTGCAACCGGATCTGATGGCCCAGCTCCTCATTCTGGCCGGTGGCCTGCCTGAGGCTTTGGGTGAGGCCCTGCACCTTGTCTTCCAGGCCGCGGATGCGCGCATCCTGCCGCTGCTGTGCGTCTTGCAGATCCTGAATGCCGCTGTCCTGAGCGGCCTCGCGGGCCTTCTCTTCGTCGCTGGGACCGAACAGCTGAGCGCTGGCAGGGACCGGCACCCAGATCAAACCAAGCGCCAAAATCGAAATCGCGATGCGTGGGCTCATCAGGAGCGGCCTTCTAACAAGGTTTAAAGCAAAAAAGGGGTGCGGGTTTTATCCCTCACCCCCTTTTAATTTATGCGCGTAATTTATGCGCGCTTGAGGTGCCACACCTTCAAACACGCAAGATGGCATGCCTTAAGCGTTCGCGCCGCCGGCGATGACGGTAACGCCGCGGCGATTCTGCGCCCAGCAGGCCTCATTGGATTCGGTGCAGATCGGACGCTCCTTGCCGTAGGACACGGTTTCGAGCCGGGCAGCGGAAACCCCCTGGCTGACCAGATATTCCTTCACGGCATTGGCGCGGCGCGCACCCAGAGCCAGGTTGTATTCGCGGGTACCGCGCTCATCGCAATGACCTTCGAGGGTCACGCGCACCGAAGGATATTTGGCGAGCCACTGCGCCTGACGACCCAGCACGGCCTTGTCACTGTCCTGGATATTATACTCATCGTAGCCGAAGTGGACGGTGTCGCCGACATTGACGCGGAAATCCTCGGCGCTGCCCGGCATAATCTGGGACGTGACCGGTGCGGGCGTGGGCGTGGACGGCGCGGACTGGACCGGCGGCGGCGCGGTATTCACCGCTTCCTGTTTGTGCGTGCAGGCGCCCAAAATCAGGGCGGCCGACACACAGGCGAATTTCAGGGAACGCGAAAACTGGGTCATGACTGGAATCTCCTGGAGGCGAAGACCGCGGTGCAACGGCGCCGACGCACTAAGACAAAGACGCACCTAAAGACGTGAAACGCAATAAGCGGATGAAAGACCCAAGAAAGAGCTAATAATTGCGTCAGAAGTTGGACTAATTCTAGGAAAACAGCCCTACTGGATCAAGGGTGACCATGCCGGATCGGACGCCGAGCCTGGCGTGAGAACCCGCCGCTCATTGCGGCCGGTCACATCGATCGACCAGATCTGAGAACCCTGCCCGCCCGAGAGCGAGCGGCTGAACATCAAAACACGCCCATTGGGGGCCCAAGTGGGCCCCTCATCTCTGGGGCCCGCGGAAATCAGTCGCTCGCCCGAACCGTCGGGACGCATCACCCCGATGTTGAAAACGCTTCCGACCCGCTTGGTGAAAGCAATCAGATCGCCGCGGGGCGACCAGACCGGCGTGCCGTTCGCGCCCGGCGTGAAACTGATTCGGCGCTGATTCGAGCCGTCCACATTCATCACATAGATCTGCTGGCTGCCGCCGCGGTCCGATTCAAACACGATCTGGCGCCCGTCCGGCGAAAAACTGGGAGCGGTATCAATCGACGGGTCGGTGGTCAGGCGCGAAATCGCGCGGTTGCGCAAATCCATCATATAGATGTCGGAATTGCCGGCGGTCTCCAAGGTCAAAACGACGCGGTTGCCGTCGGGCGAAAAGCGGGGCGAGAAGGTCATGTTGGGAAAATTGCCCAGCACTTCCGAGCGGCCGCTCTCGATGTCGAACAGATAGACCCGCGGCTTGCCGCCGATATAGGACATGAAGGCGATCATCTGGGCCGTGGGATTGAAGCGCGGCGTCAGCACGATATAGCTGCCGGGCGTCAGAAAGATGGGATTGGCGCCATCCTGGTCCATAATCGCCAGCCGCTTGACGCGTTTCTGCGCCGTGCCGGTTTCGGAAATGAAGACGATGCGGGTATCGAAATAGCCTTTTTCGCCCGTGACATGCTCATAGATCGCGTCGGAAATCATGTGCGCGATGCGCCGCCAATTGGCGGGAATGGTGGTGAATTTCTGGCCCCAGATCTGGGCTCCGGCGCTGACGTCCCACAAACGGAATTCCACGCGCAACTGCCCGTCGGGCTGGGCAACCACAGACCCGACCGCCAGCCCCAGGGCATTGATGGTCCGCCAATTGGCGAAATTCGGGACGGCGTTGATGTTGCTGGTGTGATCGACAAAGGCCTTGGGATCGATGGGGCGGAACAGGCCGGAGCGCTCCAGGTCGGCCCGCACCACGCTGGCAATGTCGGCACCGGTGGTGCCCGTGGCGCCGGTGGGGGCAAAATCGGGAATGGCGATCGGCAGGGGTTGGAAAGTACCCTGGGTTATATCGACCGACAGGGCGGCAAGCGCCGGCCGCGGCATCACCGCCGCCGCCAGCAAGACCAGACTCAAAAACAACTTTCTCATGCCATTCTCCAAAACTGGGCGCGTCCAGGACGCCGGATGCTTGGCCGCGTCAAAGCTGTAACGCCTAAACTAGGGATTTTGTCGCGGATCGAAGGTCATCGGGTTGATTTGCCGCCACTGGTTATAACGCTCGGGCGGCAATCTGTAAGGCTGACAGCTATAGATGGCGTTGCGGGCGGCGATGCCGGCGGCATAGTTATACCGGCTGGGATTGCCGGGGCTTACGGACGCCGAATCGGCGCGGATGACCCGCCCATCGGGCCCCAATTCCAGATCGAATTGCACCACCAGATCGTTGCCGCGGTCGGCAGGAAATCCTTCGGGCTGATTCCAGCAGCGATGGATCTGGGATTTGAGCGCGTCCTCAAGACTGGCGGTCATCTGATTGCCGGCGCCGGCACCTTGAATGGCGCGCGGTCCGGTCTTGGCGGTTTTGACCGGCTTGTCGGGCGCGGTCAGCTTGTTGAGCAAATCATTGAAATCCTGCTGCATCGCCTTGCGGGTGGGCTGGGGTTTATCCGCCGGCTTGGGCTTTTGCTTGGCGATGTCGAACTGCGGCATGGGCGGCACGGGCGCGGGCTCGGCCTCCAGCATCTCCGGTTCGGGCGGCGCTTCCAGCGCCGATGGCACCGGCCGCTCCATCGTTTCGGCAGGCGGCGTGGGCGGCGACTGCGCGGTGACATTGGTTTGGTCGGCGATGGTCACCAGATCGACCGGCACGACATGGCTGTCCGGCGGCGTCTCGAAATTGCGATGAAAGCTGAACAGCGCGGCCGTGAAGATCAGGCCGTGAAACAAAGCCGACAGCGCCACGCCATAGCGCGGACCGCGCGCCGTGGTCGGGCGCAAGCGGCGCGGAATGGCGGCGGCCGCCGCCTTCCTACGGGTTGGGCTTTGGCTTGACGACATCTGTCACCAGCCCGATATGGGTGAAACCGGACGCGGCCAACAGCCCCATCACCTCCATCACCTTGCCGTAATTGGCGCGATCGTCGCCGCGCACGAAGATGCGCTGGTTGTAGCCATTGGCGGCGATGGCAGTGAGCTTCTCCACCAGGGCGGACTGTGCCACCGGCTCCTTCTGCAGGAAGATGGTGCCATCGCGCTTGACGGTGATGGATAGCGGCTCGCGGTCCTGGCCCAGCGCCGGCGCCCTGGTCTTGGGCAGATCCACCGGCACGCCGACGGTGAGCAGCGGCGCGGTCACCATGAAGACGATCAGCAAGACCAGCATCACGTCGACAAAGGGCGTGACATTGATCTCGGCCATGGCGCGGCGGCGCATCCGTCCCCGCCCGCGCGCACTGGTATGTTGAATACCAGCAGCCATCAGCGGGCCTTTTCATCGAGCTGGCGCGACAGGATGGCGAAGAATTCGTCGGAAAAGGCGTCCAGCAGATTCACATAGCGGCCGATCTCCGCGACAAAGCGGTTGTAGAAGATCACCGCCGGTATGGCCGCCAAAAGTCCCATGGCGGTGGCGAACAAGGCTTCGGCGATGCCGGGCGCAACCACCGCAAGGGTGGTGTCATGGCGCGCGGCAATAGCCGAGAAGCTGTTCATGATGCCCCACACCGTGCCGAACAGCCCAACAAAGGGCGACACCGAGCCGATGGTGGCCAGCATGCCCAACTGCCGCTCAATGCCGTCGGTCTCGCGCAGGATGGTGACGCTCATCGCCTTTTCGATGCGCTCCTTGACGCCGGGCAGCGCGGATTCGCGCACGCCCCCGGTCGCCTCGAAAGCGCGGCGCCATTCCCGAAGGCCGGCGATGAACATGGCGGCCAAAGGATGATCGTTGCGGGCGGCGAATTGCTGGTACAGCTCATCCAGCGACTGGCCGGACCAGAACAGCTTCTCGAACCGCCGCGCCTTGCGCTTGAGGCCCGACAGCGCCACCAGCTTGTTGAAGATGATGGTCCAGGACCAGAGCGAGGCCAGCAACAGCAGGATCATCACCGCCTTCACCACATAGTCGGCACGCATGAACATGGAGACCATGGAAAAACTGCTGCTCGCATCGCCGGACGCTTCGGTGCCCGGCAGGGGAGCGACCGCCTGGGTCTCGGCGGGCGGGCCCACCGGCGCGGCGATGGGCGGCTGCGCCCAAGCCGAGCCAATCAGCCCCGGGGCATTGAGCGCCGGCACTGCCAGAATAGCGGCCAGAATCAGGAAAGCGGCGGCAAGGGCTTTGAACATGGGGAAAACCTTTTGGCGCCAATGCGCTAATGAGTGGCTCATGGCGTGCGATCTTGGCCGAAGTTTGACGAATAAGCTCAAGTTTCATCCGCGACAAGGAAAGGCGCAAGAGTCTGGTGGACGTTTTTGGGCAGACGGCGCGGTTTGCCTGTTAACGTGGTGATGCAGGCTTCGATCCGTCCCTCCACCAGCAGCGTGGCGCCGCACATCACCTTTTGCAGCGCGTTCATGCGCACGCCTGACAGATCGGTAAGGGTGGTGCGGACGGTGATGGCATCGTCCAGCCGCGCGGGACGGTGATAATGTATAGCAAGCGAGCGGATGGCCCAGGCGGTGGGCTCTTCCTCCTCCAGCCCAGCCATCTTGGAAATGCCCGCCAGGCGGAAGAATTCGGTGCGGCCGCGCTCCATATAGCGCAGATAATTGGCATGATAGACCACGCCCGAAAGATCGGTGTCCTCGTAATAGATGCTGATGGGCAGGACATGGGTCTTGCCATCAAAGCTGCCCAGCCCGTTCAGACTCTTATTCATCGTCATCGCCCGCGAACAAGCCGGTCTGCAGCGGCGATTGCGGCGGCGCGTTGAGGCCCAAATGACCATAGGCCGCCGCGGACAGCACCCGCCCGCGCGGCGTGCGCTGGACAAAGCCCTGCTGCATCAAAAAGGGTTCGACGATTTCCTCGATGGCGTCGCGCGCTTCCCCCAGTGCGGCGGCGAGAGTCTCGATCCCCACCGGGCCGCCGCTGAACGTCTCCGCGATCAGGCCGAGATAGCGCCGGTCGAAGGCATCCAGGCCGCGCCAATCCACATCCAGCCGGGTGAGCGCCGCATCGGCGATCTTGGCATCGACAGTTGCTTGCTTGGCCACCGAGGCGAAGTCGCGCACCCGCTTGAGCAGGCGCCCCGCTATGCGCGGGGTGCCGCGCGAGCGGGCGGCGATCTCGCGGGCGCCCTCTTCGGTCAGGTCAAACCCCAGCACCTTGGCGCCGCGCGCGACAATCGAGAGCAATTCCTCGGGGGTGTAGAAATTGAGCCGCACCGGAATCCCGAAACGGTCGCGCAGGGGCGTGGTGATCAGGCCGGAACGGGTGGTGGCGCCCACCAGGGTAAAGGGCGCGAGTTGGATCTTCACCGACCGCGCCGAAGGCCCCTCGCCGAT